>NZ_VRYE01000047.1 GCF_008041835.1 Ectopseudomonas mendocina | reverse complement strand
TGGCATAGCCGTAGATCAGCAACGACAGCAACATAGCCGGATGGTAGGCAGCGCTGCCACGGCCCGCATAGACGCTCTCCAGCTTCGACAGATCCAGGCCCTCTACGACCTCCACCACGTAGCGCGCCAAATGTGACTCGGGCAGCCAGTCCTGCACCGACGGCGGGAGCAAGTAGTCGATTTCGCGGTTTATCGGTCGAAAGCGGCTCATACAGTCAGGTTCCAGGAGCGATGCGCAATTCTACCGGCGAGGGGAAAAGTCCGACAGGCTGCTAGGATTCACTTTTAAATGATGGAGTCGTCGTTGTGATCTTGACTCGGGGTTAGTCGGTGCTGCCCGGTGCAGTGGGCAAACCTTCTCACTGAATGGGTCGTAAATACCGTGGTCTTAGAGGCATCATAGCGGGACGATTTTGCCCATGGCAAGAATCTCCGCAATCCTCGACACTGATGGCAACCTCAAAAAGTTGGGCTCCGCGATCCGAGCTCGCCGATTGTCCCTTGACCTATCGCAAGAAGCTTTGGCTGATGCTGCGGGGGTAGATCGTTCTCACATGGGAAAAATTGAGAGGGGAGAGAGGAACGTTACTTTTCTCAACATTTTGCGGATCGCCGATGCGGTCCACTGCAAGCCCTCAGATCTCCTCAGGGATGCGTGCCTGTGATCACTGGCACGCAGCTGGGCAGCCTCCTGCGCAGCACCGCAACCTAGCGCCCCTCCACGAAGCACGCATCCAACGTGGAAGGTCTCTGCGGTAGCGGTTACTCGACTGGCAAATTGAAGCGGTGTCCACAAATCTGACATTGGTTGTGCGCCAAGACATGGCGGTCGAGTTTCTCGCCCAACTGAGCCCCGAAAACGCAACCAGCTACTCCTCCAGCTAAGCTTCCCAAGATTCTCCCGGCTAATGATCCCAAAGGGTGGGCCAGGGTACTCAAGGCACACAGCCTTGCTCCAATCCGGCTGCCGACGATAGCGCCAGCAGCTCCCTGCACTGCCCCCCCTATCGTGCCGATGGTGGCGGTGATCTTCATCGCTTGGCGGGAAAACGTGACTTTCGGCGAGTTACAACGTGGGCAGCGTGATGACATGATTAACAGCTCCTTGATGGGATATCATGACTGTCATGTAGTGCCAAAATTGCTTCCATTCGATGCGTTTAAGGATGGGGTTACTATTTGAAAAGGAGGTTGAGCCGTGCCGCTTACGTCAAAGCAAATTAGTCAAATTCAGAGTCAGTTAGAGAGCAAGCGCAAAACCGTATCTTTTGATAGTTATGATTTGTCGGTAAGACAAATCCTCGATATGGTTGAATCGGATGCGATTTTTGTACCGCCGGAGTATCAGCGTCAATTCATCTGGGAGCCTGAACGACAATCTGTTCTCATCGAGTCGGTATTCCTCGGTATACCTGTTCCTAGTCTTTTTATGGCCACTAACCCGGATTCCACTTGGGAGGTGGTTGATGGAGTACAGCGGCTGGGCTCGTTAAGCCACTTCGTTGGTACGGCAGCACTGTTGGAAAGAATAAAACGAGATAGTCCGCTGGTCATTAAGGGTTTAGATAAACTCAATCATCTAGATGGGGTGAAATTTGACGACCTGCCGAAATCAATACAGCTTCACTTCTTGACAAGGCCAGTGCGGGTAACGGTTCTAAATGATCGAAGTGATCTAGCGGTAAGGTTCGACCTGTTTGAGCGTCTTAACACAGGAGGTGTTTCGCTAACGGCTCAAGAAATTCGAAACTGTGTTTATCGGGGGCCATTCAACGAAGATATAAAAGCTCTTGCTTCTCTTGATACGTTCCGCAGTGTAGTCAGGGTCAAAGACAGCAAAGGAGCGAATGGCACGTATGAAGAGCTGGTTTTGCGATTCTTCGCCTATCTGGATGGCTATGATAAGTTCAATCATCTCGTTAAAGACTTCCTTAACGATTACATGAACAAGCGTCGAAATGTGAAGGTAACTGCTGCTGAGAAGGCAGTTTTCGAGCAAACTATGGATTTACTTCACGCAGCGTTCCCTAACGGAATATCTCGAGGAAGAACGGTTACTCCAGTGAACCTTTATGAGGCTTTTGCTGTTGGTGTGGCTTTAGCCTTGCGTCAAGGAACGGCAGTTGACTCGAATAAGCTACCGCCTTTGATTGATGACAAAACGTTAAAAACGTATACGGGCGCTGGATCTAATCAGCGGAAGTATGTTGTGGGTCGAATTGAATTTGTGCGTGACGCGCTATGACGATATGTAGCTTTGTTCGGGACGGCTTTAACCAAAGACTTGGAGAAGCACGCGAGCTGTTTGCTAGGATAAAGCTAGAAGAGCCGCAAGAAGGCCTGCCAAGCCCGCCAACAGCTTTGTCGCTAACTTTGCGAGGCATGGTATACGTTTCGTTGTACGGTACGCTTGAATACACTATCACCCAAGGAGTGCAATGCTTTATCAACCATTTATCCGGGCTGAGTGTTAGTACAAAACATCTAGAGCACTCGCTAAACTCCATTGCCATGAATTCTCAATTAACATCAGTGCGTGATAGCGGGGAGAAGAAGAAGTGGGAAGCGAGGAGGGCTCTTTTCAGTGCAATGGAGTCTCAGGATGCATGTGTGATCTCGGATACTGTATTTGGTACTTTTCTGCACAACGTTTATCCCAAGACAGTATTGGAAATATTTTTATGCTTGGGTATTGAAAAGCCTGCAACCGCAAATGAAAGTGAGGTTGGATATTTCAAGGAGATAACAGAAAAGCGCAATGCTGTAGCGCACGGGCGTGAGTCTGCAAGCGAAGCCGGAAGTGGCCTCACTATTCAGGATGTAGAATTGAGAATGAACGTCGTATACAGCGTATGTTCTTATTTTTTGGACGTGGTTGAGGAGCATGCGTTGGAACTAAAATTTGTGAAGCCTCGATATAGATCTAGCTATCGAAATTGAGTGGCTAGATCAAAGTGCCTTTTCAAAAAAAAGAACACTCTCGATGGTGGAGCGCTTTCCAATATATTTCTTTGAATTTTTATTCAAATCTACCATTGAGCGGGTTGCGTTAAAATCCGCTCGGTGCGTAGGTTTGAGTGATAAGCTCTCGGACATTTGGCAAATGATTTTTGCTATGTCATTCCTGATTTCTTTATAATAAGAATTCTGTACGACAAGAACGCACGGGGCAGAAGGCTTCAAAACCCTGCTAGTCTCGCTGAGTGACTTGTAAAGCGACTCAAAATACTGTACATGGTTTTTAAGATAATAAGTGTTTGAAGCTTTGGATGGATGATTCATCAATGCATTCAGAAAGGCAGAACATTCATTACCCCATTCGTGCTTAATTTCCCCGCTGGTCTTTCCAACTGTAGAGCTTCCTGTCAGTGAGCGGCGCAGTTGTGAAAATCTTTCTCCGCCAATACGCAGGACTGCAAGCTCGACATAAGTGGCAACTGCATAATCTATTCGCGTGCAATAAGGCGGTGATGTAATAACCGCATCTACGCTAGCCTTCTCAAGGGGAAGGTTCTCTGCGTTGGAAAGCTTCAGCTTTATACGCTTTGTGTCAAAGTCACTTGAGCTTATGAAGTGATGCTGGTCACGCAGGGTCTCAACCTCCTTTAGGAAAAGACTGATGACTTGTGTGCCTGTTAATTGCTTCTTACTAGAGTCATCTTTTGGAACCTTAATCCAGGTTGGATTAGAGGCAACAAATTCCTGTGTTAGGCGTCGGGTAACCCTGAAAAGAGCAAGGTAGAAAAACGATGCTAAGGGTGTTAGTTTTTCTAACGACTCAGCATTGTCTAATGATAGATAGGTCGAGTGCGAAACCAATGTTTGATTTATTCTCGTTTCGATTTCTCTAAGCAATCGTGCGGATTTATCACTGAACCAGTTACTAAGCGGCTCATGAGTTAATGGCTCCGACAAGAAGCTCATGTTATCGACGATAGAATGAGACAGGGGCACGAGGCTGTCGATATCAAGCTTAGAGACGAATCCCGCTTTAGCGACCAAAATCATCGCAGGGTTCAAGTCCGATCCTATCGCAGTGAAGCCCTTCTGGAATGCTGTAGATGTAGTAGTACCGCTACCATTCCATGGGTCTAGAATGACAGCCTCTTTTGACAACGCAATAGTGGCTAATGTGCTCTCTACAAACGCAGCCGAAAAACCAGCGTAGTAAGGAAACAGTCGTCTACTTTCTGCTTCAGAAGAGTCCAAATGGCGCTTTGGATTAGTGATCTCAGGGTATGGAAGAGAAATTCTATTCACTGCATTCAGACTGTCAGAGGCTTGGGCTGGATTCTACCCTGCTTGATCGTTTGTCGCGAGTCAAAACGCTGCTCACTCGTCCGGGCGATAGCAGCACCACCGATAGCCCATGCTGAAACGCGGCAACCACGCACTGCATCCTTACGCCAAGGCGTCCGAGGGATGGATTTGAAGCAATCGGCTGGGCTAGCGTAGGGGGTACTACGGGCCTCTAGCCCCCAGAATTAGGGTTCGGGAACTAGATGTTTCGGCTTGGGAACCAGGTTTTCAGCTGAAATCGGAACTAAAAAATACAGGTCCCACGGCACTGTGGTTTTACCCGACGTACCATCTAGCTAGGCTTGTCCTCGGTTTATGAAGGCGGAGGAAGCCATGCCAATTGTTAACGGTTCAGATCGCGTATTACGTTTGAAGCAAGTCCAAGAAAGGACAGGGCTGGGACGCTCTACGATTTATGACCGTCTAAATCCACGTTCGTCTAGGTTCGATGATTCGTTTCCTAGGCCTTTTAAGCTCGGCTTATCAGCAGTGGGTTGGCTCGAAAGTAGCGTGGATGAATGGATCGCATTGCGAGCGTCCGAGGTCGTTCTTTATCAGGAACGACACTAACTGTTTGCTATCTAGCTTATTGGTTTTCTGCTATCCAAGGGGAGGGTCAGTCCACTTTCCCCGAGGTGGCTGAAGATTTCACTCGTGCGCATTTTTGGTTTTTATAAGTATTTATAATCTAATCTATTCTTTGTGGATGGTTGGAGGGCGTCGTGCTTGCTGAAATATTAGATGACGAGAACCTGATCGATCAAATGGTCGAAGGTCAATGGGCCTTGATGACCACGGAAGAGGGAGGTGACATCTTGATTAAGTCCGATGAGTCGAGCTTGATTTATGACGTATGCTCCGTGATTCAGGTTGTTATGGGGCTGCTATCTAAAAGAGAGACGGTTACGGTAAATAGAAGCGGAAGGAGGAGCTTAACGCCGCTTGGGCGAAAGACTCTTGAGTGCCTACGAATTGATTTTACTTGCCTTGCAGTAAAATTCTCAGCTGAAGCCTTTAATCCGTATGTCTCTGCATTTGCAAGGGCCATAGAACGCTTGCGAAGCGATGATGCTTTTTGGGGGGTGTCTGCATATCCCAATAATTTGGTAATGGACGACGCTGTGAAGACCTTTCAGATTCTAAAAGATGAGATTTTGGGGGCTGATGACGGCGGTGCATTAAAAAACACCCTGAGAAATTCCGAGCGTAATGCGAGAAAGAATTTAGCAGGCCTGAGCTTATATGTGGATGCCTTGCTTGACAGGTATTCGAGATTAGTAGTCGTAAGGGTTGATTTAAGATACGAGATCGGGGAGGTTAATTGGAAGGAAGGTTCTGCTGATATTGCAAGGAGTGATTTTAATACTTTCTTGAGGTTTGTGAAGGGTAAACGCTTTGGTAAAGACGTTTGTGGATATGTCTGGAAGTTGGAGTATGGGCCGCTCCAGGGATGGCATTACCATTTCTTACTGTTCTTGAATGGGGCAAGGCATAGAGAAGATGTCTCGATAGCGAAGGAACTTGGAGACGCGTGGGTGGAAATTACTCAAAGCAAAGGATGCTATTTTAACTGCAATGCTAGGAAAGAAAAATATAATAAACCAGCTTTGGGGGTGGTTAGTTGGCGCGATCTTGACAAGGTTCAGAATCTTAAGATGGCGGCGGGCTATCTTGCAAAATCTGACCTGCTTATACGCCCTAATCTGGCTGGCGGCGAAAGGGCGTTAGGAAAGGGCCGGATGCCTAAAAGTCACTCTGGGAAAGGTCGGCCTAGACTGTGAAGTTTAGAGCTAAAAAGCAGTTTAGTTTTTAGGTGTACCCTTTCTTTTTCTTTGTACATGCTGCGAGACAGCAAGCGCTACGTCTGGATATTCGCGTGCCCACCGCATGAGTCTAGTAGTGATATCTTCCGGGGTTTTAAGTTTGAGCGTAGTCCTTTCGTAGTTTACGATATGGTCGGATAACTCTGAGGCAAGATGACTTGTTGTCTTCCAGCCATTTTCTGGGCTTTTTTCATTTATGCACTTAATGAAATAGTTTCGCGATTCTGCATAGACTGAATTTTTTGCCTTTGCTGCTCTCTCGTTTTTCTCTAATCTATCTATATGTTTGTTTGTAATTATGTCGGATGCTATGCTGGTCGCACCTAGGAAGTAGGCAGACATTACAAGTCCCCAGATAGCCGCAGGCTGGTTGCCAATGTCATCAACCTAAGCT
>NZ_VRYE01000046.1 GCF_008041835.1 Ectopseudomonas mendocina | reverse complement strand
GGCGGTCGGAACAGACAGAAGGCAAAGGCCGACAGCATCGGCCGCCGCTGGTTGGTCCACCAGCGTGGGCTGGAGGTGCGGTGGGCGAACAGATCCAACTGTTGGTCCTTGATCCGATTCTCCATGTCGCCACGGCCGCAGTAGTCTTCGTAGTACTGCTGGGCAGCATCCTCGGCAAAGCGTAAGCGCTCCACAAACCCCGCCTCTCAATAAGCGGGGTTGATGCCTACAGTGGCATCGCGGGCGGGCAGTTCCATGGCAACAGCGCGTTGTAATCCTCGACGCTATTGGCCTGCGGCAGGCGTTCGAGGACATAGCGCAGCCAGGCGTAGGGTTCCTGGCCGTTGGCCTTGGCGGTTTCCACCAGGCTATAGAGTTGGGCGCTGGCGGTCGCGCCCTTGGGCGTGTCGCTGAACAGCCAGTTCTTGCGGCCGATGACGAAGGGCCGGATCGCGCGCTCGGCGGCGTTGTTGTCGATCGGCAGGTGGCCAGCCTCGATGTAGCGTTCGAGTCGGCTCCAGTTGCGGGCCAGGTAGCTCAGTGCCTTGCCCAAGGCATTCTGCGCCGTAACCTGGGGCTGGGTTTTCTCCAGCCAGGTCTTGAGCTGCTCAAGGAGTGGCTGGCTGTGCTGTTGGCGGCCCCGGTGACGCTGCTCATCGCTGGCATCCTTGAGTTCGCGCTCGATGCCGTAGAGCTTGTTGATCAGCCCCAGTGCGATGTCGGCACGCCCGGTTTTACCCTTGGGTTGCACCTTTTGCGCCTCGATAAATTTACGGCGCGCATGCGCCCAGCAGGCCAGACGTTCGATACCGTCCTGTGCGGCCACGGCGTTGTAGCCGGCGTAATCATCGGTCATCAGGTAGCCACGATAACCATCGAGCAGGCGCAGTGGCACCTCCTGCGCACGGCTGGTTGTGTAGTCGAAGAGGATCACCGGCTTGTCTGGTGGGCCGCCGGTCTGCACCCACATCCAGGATTGGCTGCTCGGGTCGCGCTCCGGCTCTTTGAGCACCTGCACGCGGGTTTCGTCGCAGTGGATCACGGGGCTGTCCAGCAGCGTGTCGCGCATCAGGTTGAGCACAGGCTGCAACTGCTCGCCGCAGCGGATCACCCAACGCGCCAGGGTCTGCCGGGGGATGTCGATACCGTGACGGCTGAGCACTTTCTCGAAGCGATACAGCGGCAGGCCATCGGCATATTTGCTGGTCAGCAGCATGGCCAGCACGCTGGGGCTGGCCAGGCTTTTCTCGAGCAGTTGGGCCGGCTTGTCGGCGGTCACCGGGGCGGTTTCGCAGCCCTGGCAGGCGTAGGTCTTGCGAACGTGCCGGATCACCCGGATTTGCATCGGGATGATGTCCAGTTGCTCGCTGGTTTCCTCGCCAATGACCTGCTTGCGGCAACCGCAGGCGCAGGTCAGTTCATGCTCTGGCAGCTCATGGGTGACCACCAACCGCGGCAACTCGGCCGGCAGCGGCGTGCGCTTGCCCCGGCGCTTGGTCGGTGCGCCGGCGTCTTCCTCGACCGCATCGACCGGTGCTTCAGGCGTCGCTTCGGCCAGGCTTTCCGCTTCGTTGAAGATCTCCAACTGCGGTGAGTCCGGGTCGCTGCTCTGCTCGGATTTACGGCCAAATAGGCGCTGGATCAGCAGCGCATTTTGTTCACGCAACCGCTCGATCTGACCGTCCTTTTCTGACATCTGCACGCTCGCCGACAGCAGCAACTGCTTGAGCAAAATCGGGTCGTCAGGAAGGGTTTCGGGCATGGAAATCATGCCGTGGATTATACCGGTTTAGGCCACGAATCGCGGGGTCAACACCTGATGCGGCCGGTTGCGCCACAGGTCGATACCGTCCAGCAACCAGTTCAGCTCCTGGGCCGTCAGCACGATCGCATCGTCGCCAGGCTGCGGATGCGACTTGAAGCGCTCAGCCTCCAAGCGCTTGAGCCACAGGCAGAAGCCGTTGCGCTCCCAATACAAAATCTTCACGCGATTGCGCGCGCGATTGAGGAAGACGAACAGCACGGGGTCGAAGACCGCCACCTTGATATCCAGCTCGACCAGAGCGGCCAGGCCGTCAATGGATTTGCGGAAATCCACCGGCTTGGGGTAGAGGTAGACTTTTTCAACTTTAGCGTCGGGGCGCATCATGGTGGCTGGCTCCAGAAAGAAATCGGAGCACAGCATTGACTGGCCTGCGGATCATTTGAAGATGGGGTTTGTGGAGCGCTTACGGCAAAGCGGGACACGACGATGAAGCGTGGATTGGCACCCTGCTCGCCATGTTCCAGGCGCGACACGACCAGGCGGCGCCTACGCCAACTACCGGCCTGATACAGGAAGCGATACACGCCGGTCACGTTCTGCCCGGGTTCTTGGTTGGCCTCGGCGACCGCTTGCATGGCTGGACCCCCCATCCGCAGCAGGCGGGTGTCGCGGGCTCGACCCACCCTGCTCATTACTCCTATCTTACCCTTCACAGGACAGCCCTTGGTATGCACACGGTCCTTCCATCTAG
>NZ_VRYE01000045.1 GCF_008041835.1 Ectopseudomonas mendocina | reverse complement strand
CTGTGGGAGCGGCGCCCCGCCGCGAATAACCATCACCCTGCAATACCGAACCAATAGCTAAAGGCTGCGCCCAACAGCCCTCATATCCACACTGCATCCCAATGCGGATAATCACCCGCTCGTTCCACGAGCCCGGCTCTCAAGGGGTTCGACACCACATATCTCGCCACACTCCGAACATCCTCCTCCCGGCGCAGTGCATGATCATGAAAGCCTTTCTGCCATATCGGTTGGCCCAGGCGTTTGGCAGATATTGATTTAATTCTCCCCACTAATCTGGGCAGGGTCTCATTCTGTAATTGCAATAGCCAATGCAAGTGATCCGGCATCACGACAAAACAAAGCGTCTGGTGAGAGCCAAGCAACTGATCTTGACGAATGACCCGTATGAGCGTGCGCGCCGCTGAAAAATCAGCAAAAACAGGCAGACGACCATTGGTTACGGTGGTGACAAGATAGATTTGCCCGCTACTGGACCAGCGTCCGTCGCGAAGTCTGTGTGAGGCGTAGCGTTTCTCTGTCATCGGATTCCCTTCCGCAGGAGTGTCTAATTCCAGCTTAGACGAGTGTGGTTCTGGGAAAAGTTTCGCCCCGAGGCGGGGCTCCCACACCAACCCAGCAAACTACGCTGGCCCGCGTAGGAGCGGCGCCCCGCCGCGAACAATGGCGGCCCCACAAGTATCGAGCCGGCCTCAACAGCTTCGCCCCGAGGCGGGGCTCCCACACCAACCCAGCAAACGACGCGACCCCTGTAGGAGCGGCGCCCCGCCGCGAACAATGGCTGCCCCACAAGTATCGAGTCGGCCTCAACAGCTTCGCCCCGAGGCGGGGCTCCTACGCGAACCCAGCAAACGCCACCGCCCGTGTAGGAGCGGCGCCCCGCCGCGAACAGTGGCGGCCCCACAAGTATCGAGCCAGCCTCAACACCTTCGCCCCGAGGCAGGGCTCCCACACCAACCCAGCAAACTACGCTGCCCGCGTAGGAGCGGCGCCCCGCCGCGAACAATGGCGGCCATCCCACAATCCCGAGCGCAACCCCAAAGCTTCGCCCCGAGGCGGGGCTCCTACGCCAATCCAGCAAACGCCACCGCCCGCGTAGGAGCGGCGCCTCGCCGCGAACAATGGCGGCTATCCCACAATCCCGAACGCAACCCCAAAGCTTCGCCCCGAGGCGGGGCTCCCACGCCAACCCAGCAAACGCCACCGCCCGTGTAGGAGCGGCGCCCCGCCGCAAACAGTGGCTGCCCCACAAGTATCGAGCCGGCCTCAACAGCTTCGCCCCGAGGCGGGGCTCCCACTCCAATCCAGCAAGCGCCACCGCCCGCGTAGGAGCGGCGCCCCGCCGCGAACAGTGGCGGCCCCATAAGTATCGAGCCGGCCTCAACACCTTCGCCCCGAGGCGGGGCTTTCACACCCACCCAGCAAACGCCACCGCCCGCGTAGGAGCGGCGCCCCGCCGCGAACAGTGGCGGCTATCCCACAATCCCGAACGCAACCCCAAAGCTTCGCCCCGAGGCGGGGCTCCCACACCAACCCAGCAAACGCCACCGCCCGCGTAGGAGCGGCGCCCCGCCGCGAACAACAGCGGCTATCCCACAACCCCGAACGCAACCCCAAAGCTTCGCCCCGAGGCGGGGCTCCTACACCGATCCAGCATGCATGTCACACAAAGCCCGCATCATCACAACTAACCGCAAAACTCGCTAACACCTTGTTTTTTAGGCTGTTCAAAAGCTGATCAGCATGCTAAAACCGATCCATCGAGTCTTCTAGCCGCTTGAAAAAGAAGGGAAAACCATGACCAAGTCGGAGTTGATCGAAAGAATCGTCACCCACCAGGGCCAGCTGTCCTCCAAGGATGTCGAGTTGGCCATCAAGACCATGCTGGAGCAAATGTCTCAGGCGCTGGCCACGGGGGATCGTATCGAAATTCGCGGCTTTGGCAGTTTCTCGCTGCACTACCGTGCACCGCGCGTTGGGCGTAACCCGAAAACCGGCCAGTCGGTACGTCTGGACGGCAAGTTCGTGCCGCATTTCAAGCCGGGCAAGGAGTTGCGCGACCGGGTCAATGAGGATGAGTAAGCCTTTGCAGCTGCTTTAAGTCGTCTACATGGCGCCATTTTTTCTTTCGTTCCTCGGAAAGAATGGGCAAAATACCAACTCTGTCACGTCAGTGTTATTCTGCGCGTCGTTTCTTGCTCTGCTGGTAGGCGCGTCAGGTATGGTTCCCTGTCTTGCTGGGGCATGGAGTTTCTAGCGTTCGCCGCTGTTAAGGGATTGACTTGTGCGATATCCAACCATCATCCACCATGGCGCCGGCTCGGGTGTTACTGGCTCTTGCCATCAACTCATGATGGACGTCAACTCGAGCCTCCTGGTTGACTGTGGTTTATTTCAGGGAGCGGAGACCTCCTCAGATGGCCAAACAGCTACCAGCAAACTAGCCATCGATTTTCCCCTCCAGGGTATTACAGCCCTACTCGTTACTCATGCCCACATCGATCACGTCGGGCGTATTCCCTACCTGCTAGCTGCCGGATTCGATGGCCCCATCCTATGTAGCGAGCCAACTGCTCGGCTTTTGCCCATCGTTCTTGAGGATGCTTTCAAACTCGGAGTAAGCCGCGATCAGCGACAGGTAGAGCGCTACATAAAACTCATCGAGCAACGGGTTACGGCCATTGCCTACAACACCTGGTTTGGTTTGATCGACAGTCCTTCCCTGAATGCTCGGGTTCGCCTGCAGAGGGCAGGGCACATATTGGGCTCGGTATACGCTGAAGTGGATCTTCGCTACCCCGATAGCGGCGAGCGCAAGCGTCTCGTCTTTTCCGGGGACTTAGGTGCTCCGTATTCACCCATCCTGCCGGCACCCAAACCGCCGTATGGCGCAGATATTCTGGTACTTGAAAGCACCTACGGTGATCGCCTGCACGAAGATCGGCGCAATCGCCGCATGCGCTTGGAGCGAGTATTGGAAGAGGCGCTGTCAGATCAAGGGACCGTCCTGATACCGGCATTCAGCATCGGCCGGACCCAAGAGCTGCTTTACGAAATCGAAGACATCCTTCATCAGAAAGCCAAAAGCCGTGTTGAAGGGGCGGTGGGGGGCAAGCACCTCGACTGGGCCAATCTTCCCATCATTTTGGACTCGCCTCTTGCCAGTCGTTTTACCCAGGTCTACCGCGAGCTCAAACCCTACTGGGATACAGAAGCGCTCGCGCGAGTGAGCAGCGGTCGCCGCCCCCTGGCGTTCGAGAACCTGCTGACGGTAGATAGCCATGCCGCTCACCAGGCGATGCTCAATCGCCTGGCTCACACCGGTCAGCCAGCCATCGTTATTGCGGGCAATGGCATGTGCAGCGGCGGAC
Organism: Ectopseudomonas mendocina; assembly: GCF_008041835.1. Lineage (GTDB taxonomy): Bacteria > Pseudomonadota > Gammaproteobacteria > Pseudomonadales > Pseudomonadaceae > Aquipseudomonas. The sequence goes on along the minus strand of NZ_VRYE01000045.1, from coordinate 8,561 downwards.
GTATCATCAACTATCTCAAAGGCATGCTGCACGATCCAAGGCACAACGTACTATTCGTTGGCTATCAGGCCGAAGGGACGCCGGGCCGGCAGATCCAGCAATACGGCCCAAGCGGCGGTTATCTGCAGTTAGACGGGCAGCGCTACCCCATCAAGGCCAAGGTTCATACATTGGGTGGCTACTCAGCTCATGCCGATCAGCAAGGCCTGGTGCGTTTCGTCACAGGCATGCGGCGCTGGCCGAGTGAAATTCATCTGGTACACGGCGAACTGTTGGCACAGCGGGCCCTGCAGCAGCAGTTATTGGCTCGTTATGAGGGGCGTGAATTGCCCGTTCATATTTCCACCGGGGCGCAACGGCAGTCATGAATGTGTCTGGTACAGCCCTTCCTCAAGGCTATAAGTGCTGCTATGAACGAAGTAACAGGCAATCGTTAACTATTCCCGATAGAAGGTATCGGCTTACGGGCGAGCATCCTCTACTATCCAGCGTCAACCGCCAGGCGATAGCTGTAACCCGGGCAGCCCGAGTTACGTCGCAACGAGTGATTGAATTGAAGTCAACCAGTGCCGTATTGGCGCACCACTGAAATGGAGTTGTTGTGAGTTCAAGTCCACAAACCCCCAATCCGTCCGTTCAGCGCAATAGCGATGAAATCGACCTCGGCGAACTGATGCTGCGCATCTGGGCTACCCGCGTCATCGTCGTAAAGGCCGTACTGGTCGTGCTGGCGCTGTTCGTGTGCTATATCGGCGCGAGCTACCTGCTTAGCAACAAGACGGTGCGCTACAGCCAGGTATTCGACCTCACCTTCGAAGGCCTGCGCAGTGGGGAGTTCCCCAATGGTTCGCCTTTCCTGATCAGCGACATCACCAGCCCAACTGTACTGAACCGCGTTTACCGCCAAAATGGTTTGGAAGACTTCGGCCTCGACCTGGACGAGTTTCGTCGTAGTGTGAATATCCAGTCGTATGCGCCTAACTATGCGTTGATCCGGGCGAAATACGATGGCCTGTTGGCAGACAAGAAGCTCACCCCGGCAGATATTGCTGACCTGCAGAAGCAAATGCTTGCCGAATTACAGGCTGCCCGCAGTGGTGCAGTAATCATCACCATGCTGCTGCCGCAATCTCGTAGTCTGACTCCTGATGTTGCGCAGAAAGTCCTGCTGGACATCCCGAAAACCTGGGCATCGCGCGCCATTGTCGAACAAGGCGTGCTGAAGCCGAACCTGCCGGTATATTCCGAGCGCATTTTCGATAAACAGCGCTTCGAAAATCTCGACTACCTGCTGGGTATGGATTTGCTGTTGGAAAATATCCGCCAGATCCGCAATAACATTGCCAGTCTTAAAACTGAGCCTAACGCCAGCACTCTAGTTGATGATGAGAGTGGCTTTACTCTCGTCGACTTGGACAAGGCGATACAGGACGTTGCTGAGTACGATATTCGTCAGATCATCGACCCGATCAAAGAACTGGGTATTTCTCGTAGCCCCGAAGTTGTTCAGTTGTACTACAGCCGTCGTTTGGCAGACTTGCAGCAAGAGCAAGCCTTGTGGCGTGAACGTGCGCAGACCATTCGTAATGTACTGAATGTGTATAGTCGTGAAGCCAGTACAGCTTCGACAGTTGCTGGGGCTCCAGCCGCGCAAAACAATCTGGTACCCCAACTGGGCGATGCCTTCCTTGACCGCCTGCTGGAAGTGTCTCGTCAAGGTAGTGACTTGGAGTTTCGTCAGAAGCTGACAGAGGAAGTGTTGACTCACGAGAATAGGGCGATTGATCTAGAGAAGCAGATCAATGATATTCGTAGAACGCTCACCACTATGAAAGAAATTCGGGGTAGTGATGATAAATTGCGAGGTATTTATATCGGCGTTGTAGAGGAACAGTTACCTAAGGTTTTGGAGTCGTTGCGTGAATACACTCGTATCATGGTTCGGATGTATGAGAAGCAAGGGCGACAGAGTGCAGGGAATATTAGCCAATTGGTGGAGCCGCAAGGAGGCGCTTTTTTAGTTGGTGAAAATCGTGCGATAAGTAGTCGTGATGTTGTAGTTCTATTTTTGTTGTTAGTATTTGTTTGTGTTTTCGTTGTGCTTTATGATGTGCTAAAAAAACATTACCGATCAATATAGGGGCTGGGTTGGAGGAGTCTGAGAATGTATAAATTATTAGTTGTAAGTGTGTCTTTAATTGTTTTGTTTGGGTGTGGAGAGAAAACTGAAGTTAATAAGGCTTCTGGTTCTAAAGGAGGTCAGGCGCAGTCTCACAGTGAGACTGCAATTTATTTGCCGGGAGGTGCGGGCATTGATTTTGGGAAAAAGCCTTTTTCGGACAATGGTGGTGGCGAAGGCATTGCGCGATCAATAGTGTTTTTGTTCTCAGAGTCACGTGAAAGTGTTTCTTCTGCAGTAGATAAGGTTATGCTTGAGCAAGGTTATATAGGTGCAGCAGTGCCTCATGAGAAATATGCTGAGCATAACATTTATAGAAAAGATGATGCTAAGGTTAGCTTTGCGTATAACGAGTCGCTCAAAGAAGGTTTCTCAAGAGAGACCAAGCTTTTGATATGGTATAGAAAGTAACTTCATGGCTTGAAATTATTAGGGTTTTAAAATGCTACGAATTGCTGTTGTGGGAGCGGGCTATGTAGGCTTGTCAAATGCGGTGCTTTTGGCTCAGTACAATGATGTGGTAGTCCTTGATGTATTGCCAGAAAAGGTAGATTTGATAAATCGTAAAAAATGTCCCATTGTGGATAGGGACATTGAGAGCTTTTTCTTGGAAAAGGAGCTTAAGCTTTCAGCTACTACGGATAAAAAATTAGCTTATGTGGGGGCGGATTATATTATTGTTGCAGCGCCAACTGATTATGATCCGAAGGAGAATTATTTTAATACTAGTGCTGTCGAGTCGGTTATTAATGATGCGCTGCATTTTAATCCTGATGCAATCTTGGTGATAAAGTCTACCGTTCCCGTAGGCTATACGCAGGAAGTTTGCAGGCGTCTTAATGTAAAAAATATTTTGTTCTCACCAGAGTTTCTACGCGAAGGGCGTGCTCTTTACGATAATTTGCATCCCTCTCGTATCATTGTTGGTGAGTGCTCTGAGCGAGCAAGAGATTTTGCAGGGCTGCTTAAACAGGGGGCGATCAAACAAGATGTGCCTGTGTTATTAACTGGCTCTACAGAAGCAGAGGCGATAAAATTATTCTCTAATACATATTTAGCCATGCGAGTTGCATATTTTAATGAGTTGGATACTTATGCCGCTATTCATAAGCTGAATACGCTGCAAATTATCGAGGGTGTAGGTCTAGACTCCCGTATTGGCACCCACTATAACAATCCATCTTTCGGTTACGGTGGGTACTGCTTGCCTAAGGATACCAAGCAACTGCTAGCTAACTATGAGGATGTGCCCAATAACTTGATCAACGCCATTGTTGAGGCCAACCGCACTCGTAAGGACTTTATTGCAGAGAGTATTCTGGCGCGCCAACCGAAAATCGTCGGCATCTACCGCTTGGTGATGAAGTCCGGCTCCGACAACTTTCGCGCCTCGGCCATCCAGGGCGTGATGAAACGGCTCAAGGCCAAAGGTGTCGAGGTCGTGGTGTACGAACCCGTTTTGGAAGAAGAAGCCTTCTTTAACTCGCGCGTCATCGCCGATCTGGACGCGTTCAAAACCGTCAGTGATGTCATCGTCGCCAACCGCCTTTCAGACGATCTGTACGACGTTGCAGATAAGATCTACACCCGTGATCTGTTCGGAAACGACGCATGAAGTGCCTGATCACCGGCGCCGCCGGATTTATTGGAATGCACACCGCCAAGCGCCTGCTGGAACTAGGTGAAGAAGTCGTCGGGTTGGATAACCTCAACGACTACTACGACCCTGCTTTGAAAGAATACCGCCTAGCCCAACTCAGCCCTTATCCTCGATTTCGCTTCATCAAAATGGATCTGGCCGACCGCCTAGGTATGGGTGAACTGTTCAAAACGGAACAGTTCACCCATGTCATCCACCTTGCTGCCCAGGCAGGGGTACGCTACTCACTGGAAAACCCCTTCGCCTATATAGACAGCAACCTAGTCGGCACCATGACTGTCCTCGAAGGCTGCCGCCATAATCCGGTGCAGCACCTGATCTATGCCTCATCCAGTTCGGTCTACGGCATGAATGCCAAGATACCGTTCAGCGAAACCGACCAGGTAGACAACCCCGTATCTCTCTACGCCGCAACCAAGAAAGCAAATGAGTTGATGGCGCACTGCTATTCCAAGCTGTACAAGATCCCGACCACTGGCCTGCGCTTCTTCACCGTCTATGGCCCTGCCGGTAGGCCGGATATGGCTCCATGGTTGTTCACCGAAGCCATTCTCAAAGGTGAGCCAATCAAAGTATTCAATCATGGCAAAATGCAGCGTGACTTCACTTATATCGACGACATAGTGGAAGGTGTCATTCGCATCCAGCAGCAACCGCCACAAGAAGAAATTCCCTACAGCCTGTTCAACATCGGCAACAACCAGCCCATTCAGCTATCACGCTTTATCGAGGCCATTGAAAGCGCCTGTGGCAAAAAGGCGAAAAAAGTCATGCTGCCCATGCAGCCGGGGGATGTAGAACGAACATATGCGGACACTGCTCGGCTCGAATCTTCTGTAGGGTACAAGCCTACAATGGACATTGATATCGGCATGAAGAATTTTATGGAATGGTACAGAATCTACCAATCCCTTTGATAAGAGCGCGTCCTCACACCATTTTTTTGGAAAAAATAAACGTTGCTTATTTTAATATCAAACCGACCATTCGCACCTCTGGATGATGCATTAGCGGAGGTTGTGCTACGCCGTCTTCTTTATCTCGGGTGCACTGTGAGTGATAGTTGTGTTGGAAAGTATTAAATTTTTTTTTAAAAGTAAATTTGTTCGTAACATAGCTGTTGTCGCCATGGGGACTGCGGGCGCTCAAGCTATAACAATGGCCTTTGTACCTGTTATTACTAGGCTATACGGGCCGGAAGCTTTTGGTTTATTTGGTACGTTTATCGCGACGCTTTCTGTGCTTACACCTATTGCTGCTCTGACTTACCCTATAGCCATCGCATTGCCTAAGTCAGATGAAGAGGCCAAAGCACTAGCTAGGCTCAGTTTTAAAATAGCAATTTCTATCGCGGCGCTATTGTTCTTGTTTTTTTTAAATGCAGCTAACTACGTAGCTGAGCTGTTGAATCTGCAAGCCATAGCTGGCTTTATGATACTCATACCATTTGTAATGCTATTCAGTGCGCTACAACAAATAGGTCAGCAATGGTTGTTTCGAAAAAAACAATATAAAGCAAATGCGCGAGTTGCGCTGTCTCAATCATTAATAATAAATAGTGCCAAAGCCATAGTTGGCTTTTTTTATGCCAGCGGTGTTGTACTTATTTTTTTGGCTACCCTTGGTAATGCTATATATGCATTGCAGTTGTGGTATGCGGCGAAAAAAAATGACGCCGTTCGGGTCGAAACGAGTGCTAGTGTAAATTTGATAGTTCTTGCAAAAAAATACAGTGATTTTCCTTTTTATAGAGCTCCGCAAGTATTCGTTAATGCAATATCACAAAGTCTGCCGATATTAATATTGGCAGGCTTTTTCGGGCCCTCTGCGGCAGGCTTTTTCTCATTAGCTAAGTCTGTGCTGATGGCTCCTGCATTTCTTGTGGGGAAGTCTGTTGGTGATGTTTTCTATCCCAGCGCCTCAAGAATGATCTCTGATGGTAAATGCCCTAGAAAATTCCTGCTTAAGTCTACTTTCGGCTTGGCTTTGGCTGGATGCCCTATAGTTCTTTTGATGTTGATATTCGGGGAAATAATTTTCAGATTCTTTTTCGGCGAGGAATGGGCCGTGGCAGGAAGTTACTCAAAGTGGATTAGTATTTGGTTGTATTTTTTTATGATTTCAAGACCACTAATAGCAATAATCCCTGCTTTAAGTATTCAGGATAAATTTTTGGTTTATGAAATTTTTTCGCTAGTTGCTAAAGCAGTAATTTCTGTTATTGCAATATTTGTATTAAAAACAGATCTGGGTTTTGTTGTCGCGTATAGCTTATTAAGTGCGGCTCTATATGTGCCATTATTTCTATTTGTTTTAAGTATTATAAGGATAAAGGGTCTGAATGAGTAAAATTCACGTTTTGATGCCAAGCTTTGCTGGTGGTGGCGCGGAGCGAGTAGGGGTTAACTTGGCTAACTCTTTTGTTGAGGAGGGTTATGATGTAACGGTTTTGGTTTTTAAAAATAGCGGCCCATATAAAAAAGCGTTAAATAAAAGTGTTAGGCTGGTCTCTTTTGGCACCGATAATAAGGTGGTTTTATTTTATGGGCTTTTGAAATACTTGAGAAAGCATAATGTAGATGCAATCTTATCTGTAATGCGAGACTCCAATATTATACTGGGGGCATGTCTCTATTTTGCAAGTGTCAATAACGTTTGCTTTAGAGAGGCCAATACATTAAATACGATTTGGGGGTTTCGATGGTTAAAGAAGTCTATTTATTTTGGGTTGATGAGGCTTAGTTATGCCAAGGCTCACGCTATAATAGCAAACTCAGAAGATACAAAAAAAGATTTGTTGGTCGAGAGAATAGTATCTAGGGATAAAATAAAAGTAATAGGAAACCCAGTACTTCCTAGTAATTATCTGTCTTTAGCAAGCAGACATATCGCACATGGATGGGTAACGGATCCAGAAGTAAAAGTAATCTTGAATGTAGGTCGGCTCCATACGCAAAAAAATCATATATTTCTTCTTGAAAGTTTTAGCTATCTTGTTAAGGAGCGTGGAGATGTAAGGTTACTAATCATTGGTGAGGGGGCAGAGCGGCATAGAATTTTAGAGATGGCAAAACAGTATAATATTGATTCTTTAATCGATATATTAGATTTTCAGGATAATCCATATCCATACTATAAGGCGTGTAAGGTGTTCGCGCTAACGTCTTCATGGGAAGGATTTGGTAATGTTCTGGTTGAAGCAATGGCTTGTGGCGCTAACATAGTAAGTACGAACTGCCCTGGTGGTCCTGCGATGATTCTCGAGAATGGAAGGCTAGGATGGCTGGTTGAATGTGGAGATGCCAAGAAATATGCTGAGTCGCTTTTAGATGCTTTGGTTTCAGAAAAATTACCGGAAGAACAACGCATTGAGGCGATGTGTAAATATTCGGTAAAATTTATTAGAGGGCAATATTTAAAAACCCTATTTGAAAGATAGGCTATGAAAAGAATAGAGCTTATAGTCGCTTTAGCTAATTCACTTTTCCTGCTCGCTTCGGCTGGTTTTTTATGGCCATATGTCAGTTCAGTCTTATTGATGTCCATTTTGTGTGGCCTATCAGTTCTTTTCAATGTGCTTCATGTATTGGCATCAAGAAAGCTTGAGTTTAACAAGGAGGTAGGAGTATTTGTTTCATTGTTTTCCTTGTTTTTTTTATGGCTTGATCTACCGCTGAGGAAGGATGCGACTGTAGGAGCATACTTGATTTATATGGTAGCTCTTTTTTCATTATTTCTGACAGGACAAAATGTCAGGCAGAAGATATTAGAGATAATCTTCAAGTTGGTAGCGCTTTCAGGGTGGGTGTCGTTAATAGTTTTCATGTTGTATTTTCTCGGGTTTAAGAGTTTTGGCTATGAGGCATCTCATCCCATGTCGAATAAGCCTTATGACTTATACTTGCTTGTTAATGTAATGCAGTCCCAAATCTGGGATTTGCAAGGGCATAGCATCATTCGGTCCTCTGGGTTACTCAATGAGCCGGGGCATTTCGGTATTTTGTGTGCATTTTTACTAATGCTCAACGCTTACAAAATCTCTAGCTGGCAAGATAAGGGGATTGCTATCGGGGGAGTACTAACTTTTTCAGCAGCGTTCTATATTATGTTCTTTTTTATGTATTTAATTTTTAATTGCAAGAGTGTAAAGAGAAATTTCTCATTTTTGATTGGGTCTACAGTGTTTCTTTCACTATTGGTAATGTTCGCCCCTAAAGTCCTGACTGATCGGTTATTTCAGACGTATTATATTGAAAGGTATGAGAGCTCATTTTCTCTAGAGAATCTCCTTGAAGCTAGGGCCAGAGGAAAAGGAGAAGTCGCAGAGCTCTTGGATGATATTAGTATGGGTGACCTAATTATAGGATATGGTCGAGGTTTTACTGCGGAAAACCCTCAATACCATACGTCAGATTATAGAAGAGCGTTATTAGATGTAGGATTGGTCGGGATTGTATTACTTTTCTTGATCTACGCAGTTATGCCGCTTCTATTCAATGTACGCCTTCCTGTTTATTTGGGTACCCTATTGTTTTTTGGCTTGGTTCTAGCCCGGATTTCTCATGAGGCCGGCAGGCGTGGCCGGTGAAGCCTCGGGGTATCAACAACCTGCCTTCCACCGCTAAAAATTGGTCGTTTTTTATTCAATTCCCGTGTATGGGTCGCACTGCCCCCTTCCCACCATTTAGCCGGGCCGGGGGAGCCGGGCTGTTGAGGTCGCCT
>NZ_VRYE01000044.1 GCF_008041835.1 Ectopseudomonas mendocina | reverse complement strand
CGGTGAACGGATGTAAGCGGGAAACTTGCCTCAGGAGGAGATCTCACTTGAGCCTTGAGCTCCCGGAAGGGCCGTCGAAGACTACGACGTTGATAGGTGGGTGGTGTAAGCGCTGTGAGGCGTTGAGCTAACCCATACTAATTGCCCGTGAGGCTTGGCCATATAACACCCAAACAATCTGCGAAGGCATAGGCCGGAGACAGAGGGTGTCGATGGTGAAGTCGACAGAAAGCCGAAAATTTGCAAGAACTACAAATCATCTATCACGTATCCAAGGGATAGCGCCTAATCGCGAGATCCCAACCGAATTGCTTGACGACCATAGAGCGTTGGAACCACCTGATCCCATCCCGAACTCAGTAGTGAAACGACGCATCGCCGATGGTAGTGTGGTGCTTCACCATGTGAGAGTAGGTCATCGTCAAGCTCCTATACGAAACCCCAGATCGCACAGCGGTCTGGGGTTTCTTCTTGGCGGCGCGGAAAATAGAGCTGCGTGTAGGGTGCGCTGCGCGCACCGACAAGGACGCCGACAGCTCGGTACGCACGGCGCACCCTACGATATGTCGGCGTCTGGTGTCGCTCGGGTAGAATGCGTGAATTCTGCAGGGGACTTTCATGTCTGACTCGCCGCCCGAACCTTCCTTGTCATCTTTGCCACTCGAACAGTTGATTGCCTGTCATGAATGCGATCTGCTGATGCGCAAGCCGGTGTTGCAGGATGGCGAGAGTGCCGAATGTCCGCGCTGCGGCTACGAATTGTTCAGCCATCGGCATCGTGTCGTGCGGCGCAGTATGGCGTTGGTGCTGACCGCCCTGCTTCTTTACGTGCCAGCCAACTTCCTGCCCATCATGCAGCTCAATCTACTTGGACAGACCTCGCAAGATACGGTCTGGAGTGGCGTGGTCGGCCTGTATGAAAGCGGCATGCAGGGCATCGCAGTGGTGGTGTTTCTGTGCAGCATGGCCGTGCCATTGCTCAAGTTGCTTTGCCAGCTACTGGTGCTCCTGAGTATTCGTATGGATTTCGCTCGTAGCTACGGTCTGTTGCTCTATCGGATCTACCACCACATGCGTGAGTGGGGAATGCTCGAGGTCTACCTGATGGGTATTCTGGTGGCGATGGTGAAATTGATGGACCTGGCTGATCTGAGCTTGGGGCTTGGCTTGTTCTGCTTTATCGCCTTGCTGTTGGTACAGGTGTGGTTGGAAGTGACCATGGCCCCTCATCAGATCTGGGAAGCGTTGTCCGGGGAGAATTTCCATGCGGGCGATTGATGCGGGTTTGCTGATCTGTCATGAGTGCCACCAGCTCAATCCACTTGATACAGATGTCAGGCACCAATACTGCAGCCGCTGTGGCGGGCAGATTCATGCCCGTCGCCCCAATAGTCTGCTCAGAACCTGGGCCTTGTTGCTGACGTCGGCGATTCTCTATGTCCCGGCCAATCTTCTCCCGATCATGACGGTCAATAGCCTGGGCAGAGGCTCGCCTGCGACCATCATGGGCGGTGTGGTGGAGCTGATTCACTTTGGCATGCTGCCGATTGCTGCCGTGGTGTTTATCGCAAGTATTCTGGTGCCGACTTTCAAGTTGGTAGGTATCGCATTGCTGCTGTATTCGGTGCAGCGTCATCAGCCGATGTCCGCGCGGCAGCGTATTCTCATGTACCGCTTTATCGAGTGGATTGGCCGTTGGTCGATGCTCGATATATTTGTCATCGCCATTCTGGTGGCCGTGGTGAATTTTGGCAGCCTGGCCAGCATCGAAGCTGGAGCGGGAGCGGCTGCCTTTGCCAGTGTGGTGATCCTGACCATGCTCGCTGCTCTGACGTTCGACCCTCGCCTTATCTGGGATAACACGGAAACCGATCATGACTGACCTTCCTCTGGCTAAGACGCGTCCTGCTTCGAACTGGTCGGCCATTTGGGTGTTGCCGCTTATCGCGCTGCTGATTGGTGGTTGGCTGGCCTGGCGCGCCTATAGTGAGGCAGGCATTCAGGTCGAATTGGTATTTGCCAGCGGGGAGGGTATTCAGGCTGGCAAGACCGAGCTGATGTTCAAGGGTATGGCGGTAGGCAAGGTGACCGCTATCAGTCTCGACTCGAGTGGCGAGAAACGTGGCGTGGTCGCCCAGTTGGAAGTGAATAAGGAACTGGAGCAATATCTGCGTAGCGGCACGCGCTTCTGGTTGGTCAAGCCCAATGTCAGCCTGGCCGGTATCAGTGGTCTGGAGACGCTGGTGTCGGGTAACTACATCACCTTCAGTCCGGGCGAGGGTGAGGTGACGCGCAGCTTTACCGCCCTGCCTCAGGAACCGCCCATGGGCGATGACGTGCCTGGCTTGCATATCACCCTGAAAGCCGAACGCTTGGGCTCGCTCAATCGTGACAGTCCCGTGTTCTACCGGCAGATTCAGGTGGGGCGAGTCAAGAGTTATACCCTGGGCGATGATCAGAGCACGGTTGAAGTGAAGGTGTTCATCGAGCCTGCATACGCGCATCTGGTACGCAAACATACGCGCTTCTGGAATGCCAGCGGTATCAGTGTCGATGCCGATCTGTCGGGTTTCAAGCTGCGCAGCGAATCGCTGGCCAGCATCGTTGCCGGCGGTATCGCCTTCGCCACGCCTGAACATCGCAAGGACAGCCCGGCGACCGACCCTGCGCTGCCATTTCGTCTGTATGAGGATTACGACGAGGCTCAGGCAGGCATCAAGGTTATCGTCAAACTCAGTGAGTTCGATGGTTTGCAGGAAGGCCGCACGCCGGTGATGTACAAGGGCATCCAGATTGGCTCGCTGAAAACCATGCAGATAGACCGTGACCTTAACAGTGCGACGGCTGAACTGACGATCAATCCATTGGCTGAAGATTATCTGGTCGAAGGCTCGGATTTCTGGGTGGTCAAACCCTCCATTTCCCTGGCCGGTATCACGGGGCTCGAAGCCTTGGTCAAGGGTAACTACATTGCCGTGCGTCCCGGTGATAAAGGCAATCCGCCGGCACGCAGCTTCGTGGCTCGCAGCAAGGCGCCACCTCTTGACCTGGGCGCGCCGGGCCTGCATCTGGTGTTGTTCAGCGATCAACTAGGCTCCATCAAAGTGGGTAGCCCGGTGCTCTACCGGCAGATCAAGGTCGGCTCGGTGCAGAGTTACCAGCTGGGACGCGATAACAGTCAGGTGGTACTCGGTGTGCATATCGAGCCGGATTACGTGCACCTGATCAATACGTCGACGCGCTTCTGGAATGCCAGCGGCATCACCCTCAAGGGCGGGTTGTCGGGCGTCGAGGTCAAGAGCGAATCCCTGCAGACGCTTTTGGCAGGCGGCATTGCCTTCGAGACGCCGGATCTGCAAGCCGCCAGATCCGACCGCCAGGTGCAGCGCTTCGCCCTGCATGCGGATCGCGACAGCGCCTTGCAACTGGGCAAGCAGATCACCATCCGTGTGGTCGATGGCGATGGCCTGCAACCCGGTACGCTGGTGCGTTACAAGGGGTTGGAGGTCGGCAAGGTGGAAACGCTTGGCCTGACCGATGATCTGCAAGGCGTGATCCTCAATGTGCGTATCACTCAGGCGGTCGAGCAGATCACGCGTGAAGGTACGCAGTTCTGGGTAGTGAAGCCTGAGCTGAGCCTGACCCGTGCTGCCAACCTCGGCACGCTGGTCAGCGGTCAGTATCTGGAGGTACAACCGGCCGCGCAGAAAGGCGCGCGTCGTACCCAGTTCACTGCACTGGCAAGCCCGCCGAACCAGGCGGTGCGTGAGGAAGGCTTGCGTCTGGTGCTGAGTGCGCCACGGCGGGGGTCGATCAAGCCGGGGGTGATCGTCAGCTACCGCGAGGTGCCGGTGGGCAAGGTGGTGGATTTCGAACTGGGACCGACCTCGGATCGGGTATTGATCCATGTGCTGATCGAACCGCGCTATGCGCCATTGGTGCGTTCGGGCAGCCGTTTCTGGAATGCCAGTGGCATCGGTGTCGATGCCGGGCTATTCAAGGGCGTCAAGGTACGAACCGAGTCGCTGGAGGCGTTGCTCGAAGGCGGCATCGCCTTCGCCACGCCGAACAATCCGGAAATGGGTGGGCCGGCTCAGCCGGGGCAGACCTTTGCCTTGTTCGACGAGCCGCAGGAAGCCTGGATGCAATGGGCGCCGAAGATCGTGCTGGAGCAGTAAGACGATCATGGAAATGAAAGGGGGCGTTGTGAGCGGCCCCTTCATTTTTTGCGGCTATAAAAGCTCGCGGCTTCAGCCGCGATGCGTTTAGGCCGGCTCGGTGGCTTCCTCCTGTTGAGGCGCCTGCGCCTTGGCACTTTCGCGTGGCTTGATGAACTTCCAGTCTGCCTCGTCGATGTAGATGCCGTTGGGGCCGCTGCCCCCTTCCAGGTCGATGGCGACGTGGGCCGAGACCTGCGGTTTCACCGAGGCCAGAATCGGTACGAAACCGAGCTGCAGGCTGGTTTCGATCAGCGCCTGTTGGTTGCGTTCGTCGATGTCCGCCGCCTCGTCGAGGTAGTAGGGCAGACGCACGCGACCGGCCTGCTCGCGATCCATCAGGTGCAGCAGCAGGTACATGTTAGTCAGCGCCTTGATGGTCATGGTGGTGCCGTTGCTTGCTGCGCCATCGATGTCGGTGTGGATCACCGGCTGGCCGTGCACCTTGGTGATCTCGAAGGCCAGCTCGAACAGATCCTTCAGGCCCAGCTGGTTACCGTTGGCGGCCACCAGGCGCGACAGGTAGTCCTTGGCCTCTTCGTACTTGGCGTCCTGCTCGGCCGATTGCGACAGGTCGAACACCGACAGGGTTTCGCCTTCCTCGTACTGGCCGGCGCTGTGGATGATCTGGTCGATGTGGCGCAGGGCTTCCTTGTTCGGTGCCAGGACGATACGGAAGCTTTGCAGGTTGGAGACCTGGCGCTTGTTGATCTCGCGGTTGAACAGTGCCAGTTGGTGTTCCAGGTTGTCGTAGTCGCTGCGGATATTGCGCAGGGTGCGGGCGATATCGGTGACCGCCGCGCGGCGCGCTTTGGCTAGGGTAAGCGCCTCGTCCTGGCGGTGGGCGTAGGCGTTGACCAACAGTTGCAGGCGGCGCTCGACGTCGTCCTCGCTGTCGAACTTGGCCACGCCCTTGAGGCGCACCTGGGCATAGAGGGCTTCGATCTGGCCGTCGATACGCTGCAGAGCCTGCCAGGTGTCCTGGTAGTCATTGAGCAGCGGCAGCAGGTTGTCCAGCGAGTCGTCCACCGGGTCCATGAACGGCGTGCCGAAGGGCAGGTCGGCGGGCAGCAACTGGCGACGGCGCAGGGCGTCTTCCAGGGTGCGTTCCTTGGCTTCCAGATCGGCCAGTTGGCGGCCGACCAGTTGCAGCTTGGCGGAGAGTTGCTGCACGCGTTCGGCGAAGGCATCGCTGGCACGCTTGAGTTCATCCTGAGCGCCTTCCAGTTCGGCCAGGCGTTCCAGCTTCTGCGGCTCTTCGGCAGCGAGGGTCTGGCTCTTGCGGAAGTCTTCCAGAGCCTTCTGCGCGTCCAGCACGGCCTGGTACAGCGTCTCGGCCTGGGCCTTGCTGGCGGCGCGGTCGGCGGCGACCGATTGCTGGGTCTTGAGCTGCTTGAGTTCGCGCTCCAGGCGATCCTTCTGGTCGCGCAGGGCGGCGCGGTCAGCTAGTGCCTGCAGCGCCGGCGGCTCGATATGGCTGAGGTCGATGGACAGGCCCGGCACGGCGAAGGTGTCGCCCTTGAAGCGATCCAGCACTGCTTCGACGGCCTTGACCCAGTCATCGCCCTCGGCCTGGATGCCTTTCTCGCTGAGCGGCAGGCTGAGCAACTGGCCGTTGAACAGGCGCATCAGGCGGTCGACGTCCTGCTGGCTGAACTCCTCGCGCAGGCGCGAGTAGCTGTTGTTGTCGGCGTGGTCGAGCTGCTGCTTGACCGACTTGAGGCGTTTTTCCAGATCGCGCAGACGCTCGTCCAGGTCTTCGCTGGAGAACTGGCGCGACTGCGCCAGGGCACCGGCCAGTTCGTCGTGGGCATCCTTGGCGGCGAGCAGTTGCTCTTCCAGCACCTTGGCGTTTTCAACCAGGGCGAAGCGGTTCTTCAGCACTGCCAGTTCGCCCAGCCAGCGCTGGATTTCGCTGATCTCGCGTTCCAGACGCATCAGCTCGGCGGTGCCGCCGCGCTGCTCGTTCTGCAGGCCGTCCTGCTCGTTCTTGTAGTGCTCGGCCTGGATCACCAGCTCTTCCTTGCGTGCATCGGCGTAGTCGTGCCAGGTGCCGAGCAGGTTGTCGAGCAGCGGCGACAGGCGATGCAGCTTGCCGCGCAGCACTTCGCGCTGGGCTACGCCCGAAGCCAGTGCCTCGATCAGCGGGCCGGCAGTGACCAGGGCCTGGTAGTCCTGCTCCATGCGGCGCACGTCGCGGAAGGCTTCCTCGGTCGCGGCGATATAGTCGACGCTGCCCGAGCGCAGGCTGTGCTCGAAGGCATCGAGAAATAGCTGCTTGAGTTTCGCCGCAGTGATCTCGCGCATGTGCAGCAGGTTGATAAACAGCGCGCGGAAGGTCTTCAGGCTCTGCTCGCTGGTCGAGCGCAGCGGGATCAGGGTCAGATCCAGCGGGATGCTGGTGTGACCGCCGACCAGCAGGCGACGCAGTTCGTCGGGCTTCAGCTCATAGGCGGTGATGCCGGCCTGACCGAGGTTCTTGAACAGTTCGCGCTGACGCAGGCAGGTGCCGTTTTGCTGATAGTGCTCCAGATCCAGCTCACCGGCGTAGGCGAAGAACTGGTGGCCGAAGCCGCCGCCCGGGCCGCGACCGGCGACGCCGATTACGTGCGGGCCATGTGGCAGGGCAACTTCGACGAGGATGTAGCTGGTGTCGCTGGCGAAGTAGAACTTGCGCGAGGCTTCCAGGCTGTACTTGCCGAAGCTCATGTCCGACATGCGCGCCAGGATCGGGAACTGCAGGGCGTTGATCGAGGCGGATTTGCCCAGGTTGTTGGCGCCGTAGACCGACAGCGGGTTTTCCAGCGGGAACAGGCCTAGGCTGTAGCCGGCGGTGTTCAGCAGGGCGAAGCGGCGGATGCCGTAGCGTTCCTGGCTCATGCGTCCATCTCCTGTGCGGCGCGTTCTTCAGCCATGGCACGGGCCAGAGCGTCTTCCTCGGATTCTTCGACGTCCACGGCTTCGAGCGGATCGGTGTCGCCATCATCGTCCAGCAGCACCGGCGCCGGTAGCGGCAGGTCGCTGCTGTGCAGGCTGGCGGCCAGGTCGCGGTCGTGCTGCACCGACAGGCAGACATCGAGGAAACGGTGCATCGGCGGCAGGAAACGGTACACGCCGTTGCTGTCCTCGGCGAAGCCGAGCTGGATGAGGCGACGGATGATCTTGTCTTCCAGCTCCTCGAAGGTGGTGACTTCGGCCTGCAGGAACAGGTCGCGGTACTTCTCTAGCAGTGCCGGCAGCTCGTCACGGCCGATGCTGCCGCCGTCGAGTACGGAGAGCGGATCGCGGCCCTGGTCGGCCAGGTGCTCGACCAGAATGAAGGTGAACAGCGCCAGGCGTTGGGCGGTCTTGTTCACCTGTGGCGCCACCTGCTCGGAGACGAAGTAGTAGAAGCCGCGCGGGTCGCAGACCAGCTCGAAACCGAGGGCGCGGAACAGCGCGCGATATTGATCCTGCATGCTCGACAGCTGGGCGTAGCACTCCGGCTCGCTGCGCGAGATGTGGTAGCCCTTGAACAGGTCGCGGAAGGCAGCCGCGAGCTGGGTCATTTCTTTCAGATCGATGTTCATACGCAATGCTCACGGGCAGTCGTAGGGTGCGCTGTGCGCACTCTGTCGTCGGTTGCGGTGCGCACAGCGCACCCTACGGGCAGCTCAGCCATTGGGCTGGCCTACCAGGGCAAAGGAGGCAAGGCTGACCTCATGATCTCGGGTCAGGTACTGGCGGCGTTCCAGGCGTTCACGCTGGAAGCGCGATTCGCGCGACAGGCGCGAGAACCAGTAGAGCAACTCGTCGGTGGCGCCTTCCGGTTCCTGCTCCAGCAGCCAGGCCATCAGATCCGGCAGCGGCAGGGCCTGCTCGCAGCGCTCGATCATCTCCCGCGCGGTTTTCGGCGCCTTGGGCGCGCCGCCCTTGCGGCTGCCGCTGGCCTTGGGGAAGTGCGCCGGCTTGGCTTCGAAGCGCGCCAGGGCGTAGACGTAGGCCTCGACCTGGCTGGCCGAACCGAGGAAGTTGCTCTGCGGCCGGGTGAACAGCGGCATGGCCGCCTGCGGCACGGCGTCGATGCCCTTCTTGCGGATCACCGACAGCGCCAGCGCGGCGCCACGGGTCACGGCGTTGTGCCGGCGCGCTTCCTCCCGCAATGGCAGCAGCAACTCGCGCGCTTTGCGCAGAGTCAGCTGGGCGGTGGTCTGCATTTCCAGAATGCGCGCGTGGGTGCGCAGCAGCAGGTCATCGTCGACCAGTTGGCCGAGGCGCTGCTGGTCACCGAGCAGGCGCAGCAGCACCTGTTCGACGCGGCGCACGCCCTGCTCGAAAGCGCCGTCGGCGGCGACCAGTTGAATCATCGGCTCGACGTATTCGTCCCAGGTGGCCAGCACTTCGGCGTAGCGTTGGCGCAGGGGAATTTGCCGGTCGCTGGTCTTGGCCCGGTCGGCCACGCTGACCAGCGCCTGTTCGTCGTTGGCCAGCTTCTTCAGTACGTCGCGCACGCGCATGTCGAGCAGGCGCAGCTGGCGTGCCAGGTCGTTGGCATCGCGCACCTCGAAGGCGTCCTGGATATAGCCGGCCAGGCGCTCCAGATGGCGCAGGTAGGCTTCGATCTCCAGGCACAGGCCGAGGCGGTGCTCGCGGCGCAGGTAGGCGAGAAAGTCATGAATCTGTGCATTGAGCTCGAAACGGTTGGGGCTCTTGGCCACAGGCACCAGGATGTCCAGGCGAATCCAGGTGTCGAGCAGGGCAGTGGTGTCGCTGGGCGTGGCGTCGGGCAACTGCGTGGCGAGCTGGTTGCGCAGCTCCACCAAACTCAGGGTGCCAGCATCGAAGCGCTCGCACAGCGGTTCGAGCAACGTCCAGTGTTCGGCGAGGGCGCGCAATACGCGCTTGGGATCGATCATCGAGGCGCCGGGTCCAGGCAAGTGAAAAGGGGAGGATTGTACTGCAAGCGCGATGCCTGTTTTGAGTCCCAATCGATCAGAGGCATGGAGCAGCGCTGCCGGGGACAAGCTCATCGCGACGTGACGTCATCGGGCTGTAACCAGGCTTTCCTAGCCTGTCAGCCCAGGCAGGCCGAATAATGGTCATCGCCTGTTGTACAAAAAATCTCCAATGCCCTTTCGATATGCGCCGGTTATCGGCACAATTCGCGTCCACTTTTTTCCGGGGGGCTGAAAACCCTCCATTGGCCGACCTTGCTGGGGCGACGAGATGATCCAGACGCCGTACTACCTCATCGACAAACAGAAGCTTCTGGTCAACCTGGAGAAGATCGCCTACGTGCGCGAGAACTCCGGTGCCAAGGCGCTGCTGGCGCTGAAATGCTTCGCCACCTGGTCGGTGTTCGACCTGATGCAGCAATACATGGACGGCACCACGTCGTCGTCGCTGTATGAGCTGAAACTGGGCCGGCAGAAGTTCGCTGGCGAAACCCACGCCTACAGCGTGGCCTGGGCCGATGACGAGATCGAAGAGATGGTCGCCAACTGCGACAAGATCATCTTCAACTCCATCGGCCAGCTCGAACGCTTCGCCGAGCGGACCGAGGGCACCATCCGCGGCCTGCGCGTCAACCCGCAGGTGAGCAGCTCCGACTACCTGCTGGCCGACCCGGCGCGTCCGTTCAGCCGCTTGGGCGAATGGGATCCAGTCAAGATCGAGCAGGTCATGGGGCAGATTTCCGGCTTCATGTTCCACAACAACTGCGAGAACGGCAGCTTCGAGCTGTTCGACAAGATGCTCAGCACCATCGAGGAGCGCTTCGGCCACCTGATTGCCCAGGTCGAGTGGGTCAGCCTCGGTGGCGGCATCCACTTCACCGGCGAGGGCTATCCGATCGATGCCTTCTGCGCGCGCCTGAAAGCCTTCTCCGAGAAGTACGGCGTGCAGGTGTATCTGGAGCCGGGCGAGGCGGCGATCACCCTGAGCGCCTCGCTGGAAGTGACCGTGCTCGACACCCTGTACAACGGCAAGCACCTGGCGGTGGTCGACAGCTCCATCGAAGCGCACATGCTGGATCTCTTGATCTACCGCCTCAACGCCAAGATGGCGCCGAATGAAGGCGAACACACCTACATGGTCTGCGGCAAGAGCTGCCTGGCTGGGGATATCTTCGGCGAGTACCAGTTCGACAAGCCGCTGCAGATCGGTGATCGCCTGTCGTTCATTGACGCGGCCGGTTACACCATGGTCAAGAAGAACTGGTTCAACGGTCTGAAGATGCCGTCCATCGTGGTGAAACAACTCGACGGTAGTGTCGAGGTGGTGCGCCAGTTCGAGTTCGACGACTACCTGTCCAGTCTGTCGTAACTTCGTGGTGGTGGGCTAAAGCCCACCCTACGGGTCAAGTAGGGTGGGCTTCAGCCCACCTTCGCGATACACATCAAACGCTTTCAACAACGCAGTTTTCTGGAGGTGAAACAATTGAAGAAGAATGTTCTGATCATTGGAGCAGGAGGTGTTGCCAAGGTGGTGGCCCATAAGTGCGCGCAACACAATGACGAGTTAGGTCGCATTGCAATTGCGTCGCGCAACATCTCCAAATGCCAGGCCATCATCGACAGCGTGCAGGCAAAGGGCGGCCTCAAGCAGCCCGGCGAGATCAAGGCCTATGCGCTGAACGCCCTGGACGTGGAAGCGACCAAGGCATTGATCCGCGAAACCGAATCGCAGATCGTCATCAACGTCGGTTCGGCGTTCCTCAACATGTCCGTGCTGCGCGCCTGCATCGACACCGGCGTCGCCTACCTGGACACCGCCATCCACGAAGATCCGAACAAGATCTGTGAAACCCCGCCGTGGTACGGCAACTACGAGTGGAAGCACCTGGCCGAATGCCAGGAAAAGGGCGTGACCGCCATTCTCGGCGTCGGCTTCGACCCGGGCGTAGTCAACGCCTATGCCGCTCTGGCGCAACAACAGTACTTCGACAAGATCGAGTCGATCGACATCCTCGACGTCAACGCCGGTTCGCACGGCAAGTACTTCGCCACCAATTTCGACCCGGAAATCAATTTCCGCGAATTCACCGGCACGGTCTACAGCTGGCAGAACAGCCAGTGGGTGAGCAACCGCATGTTCGAAGTCAAACGCACCGACGATCTGCCGGTGGTGGGCGAACAGAACCTGTACCTGACCGGCCATGACGAGGTGCACTCGCTGTCCAAGCACCTCGACGTACCGAACGTCCGCTTCTGGATGAGCTTCGGCGACCACTACATCAATGTGTTCACCGTGCTGAAGAACCTCGGCCTGCTCTCCGAGCAGCCGGTCAAAACCGCCGAAGGCCTCGAAGTGGTACCGCTGAAAGTGGTCAAGGCCGTGCTGCCCGATCCCGCCTCGCTGGCGCCGGGCTACACCGGCAAGACCTGCATCGGTGACCTGGTCAAGGGCACCAAGGACGGCCAGCCGCGCGAGCTGTTCATCTACAACGTGGCCGACCACGAAGAAGCCTTCGCCGAGACCGACAGCCAAGGCATTTCCTACACCGCTGGCGTACCGCCGGTTGCCGCCGCGCTGCTGGTCGCCCGTGGCGAATGGGATGCCAAGCGCATGGTCAACGTCGAACAGCTGCCGGCCGAGCCGTTCCTCAAGCTGCTGGATGTGATGGGCCTGCCGACGCGCATCAAGGATGAGCATGGCGATCGTCCCTGGGATCAGTAAGCTCAGGTGAACCCCGAAAACCCCGCTGCGCAAGTTGCGGGGTTTTTGCTTTTTGGGACGCTTTGTTTGCCCGCAATCTAGTTGCGGCGCTTCCCGCTCCGGCCATTTCACGCGACAATCCGCCCCTGTTGAACATCCTCTCTCTGGAGCGCCTGTGATTCCCGAACAGCGCCGTCGCGCCTACCTCGACGCCATGCAGGTGACCACCTGGCTGCCGCGTACCGAACTGCCCTTCGCGGCGGCGTCGCGCCTGGAGCTGCTCGAGCCGCTGCAGGAGGAAGCGTTCGAGCCAGTGCCCGAGTCTGTTGCCGTCACGCCGGCGCCCGTGCGTGCAGCGTCGGTCGAGCGGCCGAAGATCGAAATTCCGCGCCCGGGCGCCCAGCCGCGCCAGGCGGCTGTCGAACCGGTGGCCGAGGTGGAACCGGTCGAGGAAAAACCGGCTCGGGTCAGTGCGCCTCCGCCGCGTTTTTCTCTGCAGTTGCTGCGAGCCGGCGATTGCGCCCTGTTGGTGGAACTGCCCACCGGCCAGCCATTCCAGAGCCGCGATCCGGCCTACATCCTGCTCAAGGACCTGCTGCGCGCTGCCGGTCTGCCGGACAGCCCGCAACTGCTTGGCGAGCCGGTGCGCTGGCCGCTGCTGGTGCGCGGCAACCTGGATCAGGGGCCGGAGGCAGCGCTGGAGTTCGTGCAGAGCTTCGTGGCTGCGCGTCTGGAAGAGCAGCCCAGCGCCTGCCTTTGGCTGGTTGGCTTGCCCGCCATTCGCTTTGCTGGCGAAGGTGACGAGCACAGCTACAACCGCGAGCTACAGGTTGAAGGCCTTGGCGCCTGCTGGGCCTTGCCGGGCCTGGAGCTGCTGATGGAAGAGCCGACGCGCAAGCGCGAGCTGTGGCAGGCCATGCGGCGCGTTCGTCAGCGCTGGTCAGCGCCCGCTCATTCCTGAGAGCCCCGTCTTTGTGCCCGAGTTACGCCCAATGAGCGATGCGATTACTTTCCGCCCGATGACCGAGGCGGATCTCGATGCTGTGCTGAAGATCGAATACGCCGCCTTCAGCCATCCCTGGACGCGTGGCATCTTCACCGACAGCCTCAAATCCTATAACTGCTGGCTGATGTTCGAAGGTAATCAGCAGGTCGGTCATGGCGTGATCAACCTGATCCTCGACGAAGCGCATCTGCTCAATATCACCATCAAGCCGGAAAGCCAGGGGCATGGTCTTGGCTTGCGCCTGCTCGAACACCTGATGAAAGAGGCTTATGAGCTGGGCGGGCGTGAGTGCTTCCTCGAAGTGCGCGCCAGCAACCAGAGCGCCTACCGTCTGTACGAGCGTTTCGGCTTCAACGAAGTGGGACGCCGCCGCGATTACTACCCGGCAGTCGGCGGGCGTGAAGACGCGTTGGTGATGGCCTGCACACTGGTCGATTGATTAAAAGCGTAGCCCGGATGCAATCCGGGAAATCGTTGCCGCGGATTGCATCCGGGCTACGGTCTGTCCGTTTGCTCGCGCCAGGCGTTTCACCCAGGATGCCCATCCACTCGCGCCCGACACAGCAGCGGCGCGTAATACCAGGCGAACAGGGCGAAGGCCACGGCCCAGCAGAGCGCTGCCAGCCATAGCCAACTGCTGCCCGCCGAGACCCGAATCAGCGCGCCCAGATTGAGCAGGCCGAAGGCCCAGGCCATTGCCTGCGGCGGTTGCAATGCGCGGCCGGTATGACCGAGGCTGACCCGCGCCATCATCGCCAAGATCAGCCCGCCCATCGCACCCACCGCCAGCGCATGGCTGGCCAGGCTGGGTTGCGCCAGCCAACCCAGGTGCCAGGCGGCCATGCCGAGTGTGGCGATCAGCAGCCAGGCATAGCCCAGGTGCAGCGACCACAGCAGCGGCACGCGCCAGACGCCGCGCAGGTGCCAGCGCCACAGGCGCAGGCCGTGCAGCACGCTTAGCACGATGAACGGTCCGGCTAGCGAGGGGCTGGCCTGCAGGTTATGCCCGCTGGCGAACAGCGCGGCGACCAGCACGCCGCAGACCAGCAGCAAGCGATCCTGCCGAGGATGGGCAGCGAAGGCCTCGACCCGACCCAGGCCGCGCTGGGTGAAGAAGGGAATCACCCGACCGCCGATCAGGCTCAGCATGACTGCAATCAGCCACAGTGCGGCCAGTGCGCCACGGCGTTGCAGGCTATCGTCGCCCAGTGCCAAGCCGGCGAGGGTGAGGGACTGGCACAGCGCTAGCAGGCTCAGTACCAGCAGAATCGGATAGTTGTTGCGTTGCCGGGCAGCGATCAGTTGGCGCGCCATCTGCGCGATGAACAGGCCGATAAAGGCCAGTTGCAGTGCGATCAACAATGCCAGCGGCACAGGGATAAACCAGACCAGGCGCGCCGCCAGCCATAAGCCGAACAACGCGATCAACGGCCGCCCGCTGAGGCCGGGGCGGCCCGTCCAGTTCTGTACGGCAGTCAGCAGGAAGCCGGCGATGATCGCCAGGCCGAAACCAAAGGGCATTTCATGGCGATGCCAGGCCAGCATGCCGCCTGGCACTGCAGGGCTTGTCAGACCGTGCAGCACCGCCGCCCAGAGGGCGACGGCGAGCAGGGCGAACAGGGCGCCGGCGACAAAGAACGGGCGAAAGCCCAGGCGCCAGAAGGGCGCGATGGCCAGTGCCCGCTTGCGATCAAGCAACTGCATGTACGTATGCCTCGTCTTTCAGGCGTTGCTGCGCAGCCAGGCGCAGCACATAGCCGATCTTCAGGATGCTGGGACCGAGTAGCGTCAGGCTATGCGCCAGCACCAGCGTCGGCACGTTCAGCTGTTTCTCCAGGCCGTATGCCGCCACCAGCCCCACCAGCAGCAGGATCAGGCCGGCCCAGAGCAACTGGCTGGACAGGTGCAGGATCTGCGGCGGTGGAAGATTCAGTGGGTACATGCTTCACCTCCTCATCGTTCAGCTATCCAGGGCTGAGGCGGGGCCGAAGAACTCGTAGCGGCTCTGCTCGGCAGGTACGCCCAGTGCCTGCAGGTGGCGCTTGACCTGCGCCATGAAGGGTTTCGGGCCGAGGAAGTAGGCGTCCAGATCGCGCTCGGCCGGCAGCCACTGCTCCAGCAGTTCGCGGCTGAGAAAACCCTCGGCGTCGGCCGCATCGCCCGCGCGCGGTTCGCTGTAGCACACGTAATGACGAATCTGCGGATGCTCGGCGGCATGGGCATCGACCCAGTCGCGGAAGGCATGCACCTCGGCATTGCGTGCGCAGTGGATGAAATGGATCGGCCGGCCGCTGTATCGCGCCGCGTCGAGCATGGCCAGTGCCGGGGTGATGCCGACGCCGGCGCTGATCAGGGCCAGTGGTTTGTCCGACTCGCTCAGGGTGAACTCGCCAGCGGGCGGGAACAGGTCCAGCACATCGCCGACCTGAACCTCGTCATGCAGATGGTTGGACACACGGCCGCCAGGCTCGCGCTTGACGCTGATGCGGTACTCACGGCCGTTGGCCAGGGCCGACAGCGAGTAGTTGCGGCGTACCTCTTCGCCGTCCAGCAGCAGGCGCATGCCAATGTACTGGCCGGGCTGGTAGTCGAGTAGCGCGCCGCCATCGACCGGTGCCAGGTGGAAGGAGGTGATCTCGGCGCTCTCGACGACCTTGCGCACCACGCGGAAGGCCCGCGCGCCACGCCAGCCGCCAGGCGCTGCAGCATTCTGCGCGTACTGGCTTTCTTCTGCGCCGATAAGGATGTCGGCCAGTTGCTGATAGGCCGCGGCCCAGGCATCGATCACCGCATCGGTGGCGATCTCGGTACCGAGTACTTCGCGGATGGCGCGCAACAGGCAACTACCGACGATGGGGTAGTGCTCGGGCAGGATCTGCAGCGACACGTGCTTGTTGACGATCTGCGCAACCAGCGGGCCGAGGGCTTCGAGGCGGTCGATATGGCGGGCGTACATCAGCACGCCGTTTGCCAGCGCACGCGGTTGGTCGCCACTGGCCTGGTGCGCCTGGTTGAACAGCGGACGCACCTCGGGGTACTCGCTGAGCATCATCCGGTAGAAATCGGTGGTCAGCGCTTCGCCGCCGCTTTCCAGCAGGGGCACGGTGGCTTTGATCAGGTCACGTTGAGCATTGGTCAGCATAGGGTTATCTCCGCAAGGCAAATAAAGGCGCCGGTGTGGCTAATGCCGATCAGATAAGATTGCCAAAGCGGCCTTTCGTAGGAGCCCCGCCTCGGGGCGAAGCTTTTCAATTGCGCATCGCCCTGGTTCGCGGCGGGGCGCCGCTCCTACGTATTCGCAGCGGCGACGCTTAACTGACTGGCATTAGCCGGTGTGGCTCGTCTGGCCATTTGTGGCGTGCTAGCGTTAGCGATAGATACCTATCAGTAAGCGTGCCAATTAAATAATCCTTAAATATCAGTGGCTTACTTTCTTTGTTGTGTTTATGACTCGCTTCGCGTATGAGTCATAAAGACTTTGAGTAGTCGAAATGACCGCTAATCCTCTGCTGGAAACTCTTATTCCCCTGGTCGCCGACCTGTCTCGCGAGCTGGATGACGGCGAGCGTTATCGCCGCCTGCTCGCGGCCTTGCGCCAGTTGTTCCCTTGCGATGCCGTGGCGCTGCTGCGACTCGACGGCGAAATTCTGGTGCCCCTGGCGGTCGAGGGGCTGAGTGCCGATACCCTGGGACGGCGCTTCAGAGTCAGCGAGCATCCGCGTCTGGCTGCGTTGCTGGAGCACCCAGGGCCGACGCGTTTCGCTGCCGACTGCGGCCTGCCTGACCCCTACGACGGTCTGGTCGAGGGGCTGCATGGGCATCTGGAAGTGCACGATTGCCTGGGTTGCCCGCTGTACCTGGACGAGCAGCTCTGGGGCCTGCTGACCCTGGATTCGCTCGACCCGGCCAGTTTCGGTCGGCTCGATCTGGACAGCCTCGAGGCCTTTGCCAGCCTGGCCGCGGCCACGGTCAAGGTCAGCCAGCGCATCAGCGGCCTGGCGCAGCGGGTCGAGGCCGAGCGCCAGCTCACCGAGCTGTACAAACAGGCGCGCCAGCAACCGCGTGAGCTGGTGGGGCAGAGCGCGGCGCTGCGCAAGCTGCAGGACGAGATTCGCCTGGTCGGTGACAGCGCGCTGACCGTGCTGATCACCGGCGAGACCGGGGTCGGCAAGGAGTTGGTGGCCGAGGCGATCCACGCCGCTTCGCCACGTGCGCAGCGGCCGCTGGTCAGCATCAACTGTGCGGCGTTGCCCGATGCGCTGGTGGAGAGTGAGCTGTTCGGCCACGTGCGCGGCGCCTTCTCCGGGGCAATGAACGAGCGCAGCGGCAAGTTCGAGTTGGCCGATGGCGGCAGCCTGTTCCTCGATGAAGTGGGCGAGCTGCCGCTGGCGATCCAGGCCAAGCTGTTGCGCGTGCTGCAGAGTGGCCAGTTGCAGCGGGTTGGCTCGGATCGTGAGCACCGCGTCGACGTGCGGGTGATCGCCGCCACCAACCGCGACCTGGCAGCGGAAGTGCGTGCCGGCCGTTTTCGCGCCGACCTGTATCACCGCCTGAGCGTCTACCCGCTACCAGTGCCGCCATTGCGTGAGCGCGGCCGCGATGTGTTGTTGCTGGCCGGCTACTTCCTCGAAGAGAACCGTGCCCGGCTCGGGCTACGCAGCCTGCGCCTGAGCGTGGAGGCGCAGAAGGCGCTGGTCGGTCATGATTGGCCGGGCAACGTGCGTGAACTGGAGCACCTGATCGGCCGCGCGGCGATCAAGGCGCTGGCGCGCCATGGCGAGCGCCCGCGCATTCTCAGCCTGGATGTGCAGGATCTGGATTTGCCGAGCAGTGAGACGAGCGCCGCCGTCGAGGCCGTGTTGGCGCCTCGCGAGCCGGTGCCGCAAGGCGTTGAGCTGCGCACGGCGGTGGACGCCTTTCAGCGCCAGTTGATCGAACAGTGCCTGGCGCGCTATCAGGGCAAATGGGCCGAGGCGGCGCGGGAGCTGGGGGTGGATCGCGCCAACCTCAGTCGTTTGGCCAAGCGGCTGGGTATTCGGTAGGGAGGAGCAAAAGGCTTGTGTAGGAGCCGCGCCTCGCAGCGAATGCGATCAAGCCAGCGGCGCAGAAGCAAAAGCTTCGCCCCGGGGCGGGGCTCCCACAGTCTGTCAGCGTTGGTTGGCGCACCCTTCACGGGAGCGTCAGGTACGTAGCCCGGATGCAATCCGGGGCCAGCCATTCCCGGATTTCATCCAGGCTACAGTCGGAACACCAAGGCTTTCAGGCCGCTCTCGGGCGAGATATCGGGGAACTCCGGCGGGTTGTCCAGGCGCTCGATAAAGCGCAGTTGCGGCGCTTCGGCGGCCATACCGTCGATGAGGAAATCCGGGCCGATATCCGGGTCATTGACGCAGGCCAGCACCATACCGTGCTCGGTCAGCAGCTCAGGCAGGCGCCGGAGAATCTTGGCGTAGTCCTGGGTGAGGGCGAAGCTGCCTTTCTGAAAGCTCGGCGGGTCGATGATCACCAGATCGTACGGGCCGCTCTTGCGCACCTTGCCCCAAGACTTGAACAGCTCGTGGCCGAGAAACTCCACTCGGGAGAGGTCGTGGCCGTTGAGCCGATGGTTCTCGCGCCCACGTGACAGCGCCGCACGGGCCATGTCTAGGTTGACCACCCGTTCGGCGCCGCCGGCAATCGCCGCCACGGAGAAGCCGCAGGTATAGGCGAACAGGTTGAGCACGCGTTTGCCGGCGGCCTGTTCGCGCACCCACTGGCGGCCCAGACGCATATCGAGGAACAGCCCGCTGTTCTGCTTGCTGCCCAGATCCAGCAGATAGCGCAGGCCGTCCTCGATGATCGACCATTGCGCCTGTGGCTCGCCGGCCAGCCATTCGCTCTCGCTGCCCTGCACATAGCGGTGCTGCAGCAGCAGGCCGCGCGCACCGCTGGCCTGCCATTGCGGTGTTTCCAGCAGTTCCATAAGCAGCGGCCGTAGTGCTGGCGACGGTTCGCGGAACAGCATCACCAGCACTACGCCGGAGAGCCAGTCCACGGTGATCTGCTCCAGCCCCGGCCAGCAGCGGCCGCGGCCATGGAACAGGCGGCGGGTCTCGTGGCCGGGATGGTTTTCCAATGCCTGCAGCAGGTGCTCGCGCAGGGTGGCGAGGGCGGTGTCAGTCATCGCGGGTCAGCACTTCCAGCAGCTCGATCTCGAAGGTCAGGTTGGAGTTGGGTGGAATCGAGCCGACGCTGCGCTCGCCATAACCCAGGTGCGCGGGCACCTGCAGCTTACGCTTGCCGCCCACCTGCATGCCCATCAGACCCTGGTCCCAGCCCTTGATTACCCTGCCAGTGCCGATCACGCACTGGAACGGCTTGCCGCGCGAGAAGGACGAGTCGAACTCCGTGCCATCGGCCAGCCAGCCGCGATATTGGGTGGTGATCAGGGCGCCCTTGACCACGGCCTTGCCGTCGCCCGGTTGCAGGTCTTCGATGATCAGTTGGTCAGTCATGTCAGGTTTCCTTGCGGTGACGGTTTTGGCTGGCCTGCACCGAGCGCTCGGCGGGTACGCGCAACTGGGTCAGCAGGTAATCGGCGAAGGCCGGGGCATAGTTCTGCAGGGCGATGGCGCCGGCCATGCAGCTCAGCCAGCTTTCCGCCAGCGCCTGGTCGATTGGCCACTGCGCATGGAAGGCTGGAATACTGATGCTGCCGTATTTCTCGGCGAACAGACGCGGCCCACCCAGCCAGCCGCTCAGGAAGCACGCCAGCTTGTCGCGCGCGGCGCTCAGGTCAGCGGGGTGCAGGGCACGCAAGACGACGGCTTCGGGGCGTTCGTCCATCAGCCGGTAGAAGTCATCGACCAGCCGGCGCAGGCCGTCGATACCGCCAGCGGCCTGGTAGGAGGCGTCGCCGGTGCCGTAGGGAGGTGTCTCGCTCATCGAACCATCGTCCGGAAAAGGCGCCATTGTAACCGCTGGCGTAGAATGGCCGGCCAGTTTGGTTCGAGGTTTGGAGCTGCATGCAGGTGCTGTTCTCCCTCTCCCGCTTGCGGGAGAGGGCCGGGGAGAGGGAAAAGAGCGAAACCCTCTCCCCCAGCCCCTCTCCCATAAATGGGAGAGGGGAGTGCAACCGCAGGCTCGGATGAATTATGACGCAACCACAGCAAGGCTTCGTGCTCAGCCGCCATTGGCGCGACACGCCGGAGGGCACCGAGGTGGCCTACTGGCTGGCGACCGATGCCGGCCCGCGCCAGGTGCGCCTGCCGTGCCAGGAGACGGTGGCCTTTATCCCCGCCGCGCAGCGTGCCTGGGCCGAGCCGTTGCTGCGCAGCGAAAAGGGCGTCGAGCTGCGTCCGCTTTCCTTGCGCGACTTCAAGCGCCGCCCGGTGCAGGGCCTGTATTGCCGCCAGTATCGGCAGTTGTTGCAGCTTGAGAAAAAATTGCGTCAGGTCGGTGTCGATGTGTACGAGGCCGATATCCGCCCGCCAGATCGCTACCTGATGGAGCGCTTTATCACCGCCAGCGTGCTGTTCGACGGTATCGAGCAGGAAGACGGCAGCCTGCTGTGCAAGTCGCTCAAGCCCGCGCCTGATTACCGCCCAACGCTGCGTCTGGTGTCGCTGGATATCGAGACCAGCGCGCGGGGCGAGCTGTACTCCATCGCCCTGGAAGGCTGCGGTCAGCGCCAGGTGTACATGCTCGGCCCGGCCAATGGCGACGCGAGTATCGTCGACTTCGACCTGGAGTATTGCGACAGTCGCAAGGTGTTGCTCGAACGCCTGAATGACTGGCTACAGCGACATGACCCGGACGCCATCATCGGCTGGAACCTGGTGCAGTTCGACCTGCGCGTGCTGCGCGATCACGCCGAGCAACTCAAGGTGCCGCTGCTGCTGGGCCGTGGCGGCGACGTGATGGGCTGGCGTCAGCACAACAGCAGTCAGCACTATTTCGCCGAGGCGGCCGGGCGGCTGATTATCGACGGCATCGAGGCGCTACGCTCGGCGACCTGGAGTTTCTCCTCGTTCAGCCTGGAATCGGTGGCGCAGACCCTGCTCGGTGAGGGCAAGGCGATCGATACACCCTATGCGCGCATGGACGAGATCCAGCGCATGTTCGACGAGGACAAGCCGGCGCTGGCGCGCTACAACCTCAAGGACTGCGAGCTGGTTACGCGCATCTTCGCCCACACCGATCTGCTCGCCTTCCTGCTGGAGCGCTCCAGCGTCACCGGCCTGGCCGCCGACCGCAGCGGCGGCTCGGTGGCGGCCTTCACCCACCTGTACCTGCCGCCCATGCACCGCTTGGGCTACGTCGCGCCGAACCTCGGCGATATTCGCGGCGAGAACAGCCCCGGCGGCTTCGTCATGGATTCGCGCCCCGGGCTGTACGACTCGGTGCTGGTGCTGGACTACAAGAGCCTGTATCCGTCGATCATCCGCAGCTTTCTGATCGACCCGCTGGGTCTGGTTGAAGGCCTGCACCAGCCGGATGACGAGCATTCGGTGGAGGGTTTTCGCGGCGCGCGTTTTTCGCGTACTCGACATTGCCTGCCGGCCATCGTCGAGCGCGTCTGGCAGGGGCGCGAGGCGGCCAAGCGCGACGGCAACAAGGCGCTGTCGCAGGCGCTGAAGATCATCATGAACGCCTTCTACGGCGTGCTCGGCTCCAGTGGTTGCCGCTTCTTCGACCCGCGCCTGGCGTCGTCGATCACCTTGCGCGGGCATCAGATCATGAAGCGCACTCGCGAGCTGATCGAGGCCGAGGGCCATGCGGTGATCTACGGCGACACCGATTCCACCTTCGTCTGGCTCGGTCGGGCCCATGACGAGGAGGAGGCAGCGCGCATCGGGCGCGCGCTGGTGGCCCGCGTCAACGCCTGGTGGCGCGAGCATCTGCAGAATGAGTACGGCCTGACCAGCGCCCTGGAGCTGCAGTTCGAGACTCATTACCGGCGTTTTCTAATGCCCACCATTCGCGGCACCGAGGAGGGCAGCAAGAAGCGCTACGCCGGCCTGGTTCACGACGTGGACGGCAGCGAACGCATGGTGTTCAAGGGCCTGGAGACGGTGCGCACCGACTGGTCGCCGCTGGCCCAGCGCTTCCAGCAGGAGCTCTATCGCCTGGTGTTCGCCGGCCAGCCTTATGAGGACTACGTGCGCGACTATGTCAAACGCACCCTGGCTGGTGAGCTGGACGAGCTGCTGATCTATCGCAAGCGTTTGCGCCGGCGGCTCGACGACTACCAGCGCAACGTGCCGCCGCACGTACGCGCCGCGCGCCTGGCCGACGAGCACAACCAGCGTCTTGGCCGGCCCTTGCAGTACCAGCGCGGCGGCTGGATCAGCTACCTGATCACCACCGGCGGGCCGCAACCGCTGGAGCGCCTGCTGTCGCCGGTGGACTACGAGCACTACATCAGCCGTCAGCTGAAACCGGTGGCCGATGCCATCCTGCCGTTCGTCGGCGGCGAGTTCGAACGGTTGGTGGATGGGCAGCTGGGGTTGTTCTAGAGCGCGCCGAGCCTACAGAGCATGGGGCCGGTTGGCCTGCGCCAACCGGATCAGCGCTACGGCCGGGTGGCGGGGCATCCATTCATTCGCGAAAGGCGTTGCAGCAGCAAAGTGCCCAGCAGCCCCGGCAGCAACGACAGGGCCAGCAGACGCCAGTGGGCAAGGTACAGCTCGTGGAAGATTTCCCCTGATGTCCAGGTATTGCCGAAGGATGGCGCGAACATCACGGCAGCGCAGTATTCCGCCAGTGCGCCTGCTGCGCCGAACATCGCGAGTAGCGCCGGGCGCCCGTGACGACGGGGCAGGCCCAGTACGCAGCAAGTGAAGAACAGCAGCAGCCCCGGTATCGAGGCCAGCAGCGCTTCACTGGCCGGGTGGCTGCCGGGCTCGAGTGCGAGAGGCCATTCCAGCCACAGGTGGCCATGACGAAGTTCGCCGGTGAGCAGGGCGACGAACAGGGCGGTGGTCGGCAGCAGAAGCGAGCCCTGCAACAGCCTGATCAGTGCGCCTGGCATGTCGACAGCCGTGCCGGGCTGAGCACCGCTTCACTCAGGCCCGCCTCGATCAAAGGTTGCGGCAATGCTTGCCTGCGGATCAGCGCTGCACAGGCCTGGCCCATCGCAGCGCTGGTCTGGATGCCGTAGCCGCCTTGCGCCGCGACCCAGAAGAAGTTTTCGGCCTGGGTATCGAAACCGCCAACCAGATCGCCATCGGCGACGAAGCTGCGCAGGCCGGCCCAGGTATGTGCCGGGCGGCGAATCTGCAGCCTGGTGTGGGTTTCGATCTGATGGATGCCCAGGGCGATATCCAGCTCCTCGGGCTGCACGTCGTGCGGCGCCACCGGGTCGGCATTGGCCGGCGAGCCGAGCAGCAGGCCGGCATCGGGTTTGAAATAGAAGGATTCGTCCAGGCTCACCAGCGCCGGCCAGTGTTGGCAGTCGATGCCCGACGGGCCGTTGAAGGTGAAGGCGGCGCGCCGCCTGGGCTGTACACCGATGCCGGGTAGGCCGGCCAGACGCGCGATCTCGTCGCACCAGGCGCCGGCAGCATTGATCAGCACGCGTGTGCAGTAGCGTTGTCCGGCACATTCCACCTGCCAGCCGTCCCCGTCGCGGTTGATGCCGAGTACTTCGCGGTTACAGTGAATCTCCCCGTCCTGCAGGCGGATACCACGCAGGTAACCCTGGTGTAGCGCGGCGGTATCGATGTCGGCGGCGCTGGGGTCGAACAGCGCAGCGTGCACCAGCTCGCGGCGCAGCGCCGGAACCATCGCGCAGGCCTCGTCGGCGCTGATCAGGCGAGCCTCGTTGACATGCTCGCGGGCCTGCTCGTACTGGCGCTGCAGTTCGGCGGCGTCACCGCTGAAGTCCACCACCAGTTCGCCGCGCGGGGTGAGTAGTGGGTGATCGGCGAAACCGGCTGGCGGGGCATCGTAAAAGGCGCGGCTGGCGGCCGTCAGCGCGCGGACCTGCGGCGTGCCGTAGGCCACGGTATACAACGCCGCCGAGCGGCCGGTGGAGTGATAGCCGGGTTGCGCCTCGCGTTCAAGCAGCAGCGTCTTGCCGTGGCTGGCCAGGAAGTAGCCGGTGGAGGCCCCGGCAATGCCGGCGCCGATGATGAGGTAATCGCACTGTTGCATGGCGTATCAAATCAACTGGATCAATGAAAAAGGCGAAGCTGGATGGCTTCGCCTTTCTTGACTGCCGAACCGATCAGTGCCTGCGCGGCACCGGCTTGAGCAACTCGTCCGGCGGCATCTCGCACTGGATCTTGCGACCGATCAGCGCTTCGATCGGCGGCAGGGCGAAGGCGTCGTCCTCGCCGGCGAAGCTGATCGAGGTACCGCTGGTGCCGGCGCGGCCGGTACGGCCGATGCGGTGCACGTAGTCGTCCGGATCTTCCGGCAGGGTGAAGTTGATCACGTGGCTGATGCCGTCGACATGGATGCCACGGCCGGCCACATCGGTGGCCACCAGCACGCGGATATGGCCGGCGCGGAAGCCTTCGAGCACCTTGATACGCTTGTGCTGCGGTACGTCACCTGACATCTGCGCGGCGCTGACGCCGTCGCGGGTCAGGCGTTCCTCGATGCGGCGTACTTCGTCCTTGCGGTTGGCGAAGACCATCACCCGGTCCCAGGCATTCTGCGTCACTAGGTTATAGAGCAGCTTGTATTTGTCCGCGGAGGCGACGGCGTAGACGTGCTGTTCGACGGTATCGCTGGCAACGTTCTCCGGCTCGATCTCGACGATGGCCGGGTTGACCGTCCACTGCTTGGCCAGGTTCATCACATCGTCGGTGAAGGTGGCGGAGAACAGCAGGGTCTGGCGGTCGCCCTTCATCGGGGTCTGGCGGATGATCTGGCGCACCTGCGGGATGAAGCCCATGTCGAGCATGCGGTCGGCTTCATCGAGCACCATCACCTCGACCATGTCCAGGTGCACTTCACCGCGCTGGTTGAAGTCCAGCAAACGGCCCGGGGTGGCGACCAGGATGTCGCAGAAGCGCGATTCCAGCTGCTTGAGCTGCTTGTCGAAGTCCATACCGCCGACGAAGCTCATGACGTTGAGCTTGGTGTACTTGGTCAACTCGGCGGCGTCCTTGGCGATCTGCACCACCAGCTCGCGGGTTGGCGCGATGATCAGCGCACGCGGCTCGCCCATGTAGCGCTCTTTCGGCGGCGGGGTCTGCAGCAGCTGGGTGATGATCGAGATGAGGAATGCGGCGGTCTTGCCGGTGCCGGTCTGGGCGCGGCCGATGGCGTCCTGGCCCTTGAGGGTGTAACCCAGTACGCTGGCCTGGATCGGCGTGCAGTAGGGGAAGCCGAGGTCATGGATGGCGTGCATCAGCTCGGGGGCGAGCTTGAAGTCATGAAAGCGCGTCTTGCCTTCGGCCGGCTCGACCACGAAATCTTCCAGCTTCCAGGTATCTGCTGGTTTGGCCGGGCGCTCGCGGCGTGGCTTGTCGGCCTTGGGCGGGCGAGGTGCTCGCTCTTGAGCCGGCGCGGCAGCGGTTTCGGGCTTGCGTGCGGGTTTGCCTTTGCGGGCGCTTTTCTCAGGTTCGCCGGTCTTGGCCTGGGCAGGCGCTACGGGCGCAGTGGCTGGCTGTGGCTGCTCGCCTTCGGCCTTGCCGAACATTTTCTTGAGTGCTTTGAGCACGGGCTTCTCATCGACTGGTTAAGGAGTGAACGCCCGCCAGTGTAATGCAAGACGCGGGCGCGGCGAAGTGTCTGCGCGCGTCTGTCAAGGGGCGACCTGATCTGTCCGGCAGGCTGCTTGGCCGCAAGCGCCTGAACGTGCCGGCCATGATTGCGGCGCTGATGCTGGCGCCCAAGCCTGCAGGATTTCGCCGAGGCCGGCTGGCTGCGTTGTTCATCCGGGGTCGTCCCTGCATGCCCGTGATGGTAGCCGGGCGCGTGATGCATGGCCGTCAACCGCTCAGGCAGTTACGACCTTGCTGCTTGGCCTGGTACAGCGCGGCATCGGCTCGCGCGATCAGGCCTTGCAGGCTGTCCTGATGCTGCATCTGCGCCAGCCCGATGGAAATGGTCACGCCCGGTAGAACGCCAACTGGCGAGTAGAAAGAGGTGATCCGCTCCAGGCTGATGCGCAGGCGTTCGGCGATGCTGCGGGCGTCGTCGGCGGCAATTTCCGGCAGGAGGATGACGAACTCCTCGCCACCGAAACGTATCAGGCTGTCCTTGGCCCGCAACTGGCTGTTGAGTGTGTTGGCCACCAGGCACAAGGCATAGTCGCCCGCCAGATGGCCATGCTGGTCGTTGTAAGCCTTGAAGTGGTCGACATCGAGCATCAGCAGGGAAATCGGCTCTTCGTTGAAGGCGCAGCGGGTACTTTCACGTTCGAACACATGTTCCAGCCAGCGTCGGTTGAAGCAGCCGGTGAGGGTGTCGATATTGGCATGCTGTTCGCTGTCGAGAATTTGCCGGTTGCCCTTGCGTACACGCTCACAGAGCAACTGCAGCAGGTTTTGCATCACCTGGGGCGATTGCTTAAAGAGCGTTACCAGCGACTCACGGTGCAGACGCAGGACGATGGAGGGACATTCGGCGACCACGTAGGCCGAGGGGCGTTCGTTGTCGATGAAGCTGATTTCGCCGGCGCAATCACCCACTTCCAGAGTACCGACGGGCTGGTTGTCCAGCGAACCGAGATAAACACGCAAACGCCCCTGAAGCAGCAGGTAGAGATGCTGGTTACGGTCGAAGGGGGATAACAACACCTCGCCGGCTTCCAGTTCGCAGGCGCGAAACTCCGCCAGGAGTCGCTCCAGGTTGTTGGCCGCGATGTTGTGAAACAGCCGCAGGCGCTGGATCTGCTGTAGATCTGCTGGCCAGTACGCCGTTTTCATCGCGTTTTCACCGGGCCTGGGCGGGCGAAGAGCATCGCTAACACTCCATGTTGTGTTCACGTGTCGATAATCGACACTATTCCCACACAAGTAGCATGGCAATGCCCACAGCAATGCCGGCCGACCAATGGCGGTACGAAAGTGCAAATGTGTGAGCGGACGCGCGTCCCTGCGCACCCCGGGGTCAGGATATCCAGTGGATGCGATGGCCCACGGCGCAGCCTGCCAGACGCTCGCCAATGGCGGCAGCCAGTGCCTGGCTGTCATTGGCCAGATGGATGTGCGCCAACTGCCCGGTAAACCCGGGCGATGGCATCGAAACGCAGCGCCGGTTTGAGCAGCACGAAGACTGCCGGCAGTTCACCGGCTTCTCATCCAGCTTGCCCACGGCTACGGCTGAGGGCTTGTGCAGGGCTGCTTCGATCATCTGCGGGGCGATGATGTGGCCGCCGCGAATGATCAGCTCCTTGCTGCCCGGCTGAGTCAGGCCGCCAGTAATTGGCTCAACCATTTGGCGATATCGCGAATTTCTTCCGGCAGCACTTCATGGCCCATCGGATAGTCGTGCCATTGCGCCGATACCCCGCTGGCCTGCAGGCGGTCGTACGCGGCACGGCCCATGTCGGGTGTCACCACGTCATCGAATCTGCCATGCAAACACAGCACCGGCAGTTGTCTTTTTGTATCCGCCATCTGCATGTCATCGCTGAACGTGGGGGCGTAGGTCGACAGCGCCAGGACGCCGCCGAGAGGCTGTGCATAACGCAGGAAGGCGGTGTGCAGCACCACCGCGCCGCCCTGGGAAAAGCCTGCCAGGACGATACGTTCAGCGGCGATACCCTCTGCGCACTCAGCCTCGATCAGGGCGATCACCTGGTCGGCCGACTCCTCCAGTTGCGCCTGGTCGATGGCCCGTGCCGGACTCATGGCGAGGATGTCGTACCAGCTCGGCATGCTCCAGCCGCCATTGATGGTCACCGGGCGGGTAGGGGCCTGCGGCAGGATGAAGCGCGTGCTGGGCAGGTGCTCCTGCAGCATTTCGGCGACCGGCAGGAAATCGTAACGGTCGGCCCCCAGCCCATGCAGCCAGATCACGCTGGCGTCGACGGTTTGTGGGGGCTGCAGAATCATGGGTGCGGTCATTGGTAGCTCCGGTGTGGTGCGTGCGCCTCAATTTGGGGCGACATCCGATTCAGGGTCTGGCGCATCAGTGAACAAGTTGTCGCACGGGTGAAACTTTTGCTCTTGACCCCCCCGTATAGACGGCCTTTTGCCATGTGCTGGTACGGCCCTTGCTAAAACCTATTCGAACTGACGAAGCGGTGCGCTAACGGTAACACTGTGCCATTGCCATCGCTCAACAGGCAGGAATCTGCTGTGTGGGGTTCCTATAAGACCGTCGGGGGTGATCGATCACCCAGGCGGATGACGATCCGTCTCAGGCCCGTTCAACCAATGGGCTGGGCAGGAGCAGTTGGCCAGCAGAGGGAAATGCCGACTAGACTCCTGCCTGACGTTCGAACTTCTTGTCGATACCGTTGCTGCCAGCGGGTCGCGTGCCTCAAAAGGGTGGGGAAGGCGGACGGAGACTCCAACACAACAAGAGCAACTGGAGGTTTTTGATGAAGATGGTGAAATCCACCCTGGCTGTACTGACCACCGCAGCCGTGCTCGGTGTCAGTGGCTTTGCCCAGGCAGGCGCCACCCTGGATGCCGTGCAGAAGAAAGGCTTCGTGCAGTGCGGTATCAGCGACGGTCTGCCGGGCTTCTCCTACGCCGATGAAAAAGGTAACTACCTGGGTCTGGACGTCGATATCTGCCGCGCGGTTGCCGCTGCGGTCTTCGGTGATGCGACCAAGGTCAAGTACAGCCCGCTGACCGCCAAGGAACGCTTCACCGCGCTGCAGTCCGGCGAAGTCGACATCCTGTCGCGCAACACCACCTGGACCAGCTCGCGTGACGCGGCGCTGGGTCTGAACTTCACCGGCGTGACCTACTACGACGGTCAGGGCTTTCTGGTGAACAAGAAGCTGGGTGTCTCCAGCGCCAAGGAACTGGACGGCGCCACCGTCTGCATCCAGGCCGGTACCACCACCGAGCTGAACCTTTCCGACTACTTCCGTGCCAACGGCATGAAGTACACCCCCATCACTTACGACACCTCTGACGAGAGCGCCAAGTCGGTCGAAGCCGGTCGTTGCGACGTGCTGACCTCCGACCAGTCGCAGCTGTACGCACAGCGCATCAAGCTGGCCAACCCGGACGACTACGTGGTGCTGCCGGAAGTCATCTCCAAGGAGCCTCTGGGCCCGGTCGTGCGCCAGGGTGACGAAGAGTGGTTCGACATCGTGCGCTGGACCCTGTTCGCCATGCTCAACGCCGAAGAGCTGGGCGTGACCTCGGCCAACGTCGAAGAAACCGCGAAAACCACCAAGAACCCGGACATCGCCCGTCTGCTGGGTACCGAGGGTGAGTTCGGCAAGGATCTCAAACTGCCGAAAGACTGGGCCGTGCAGATCGTCAAGCAGGTTGGCAACTACGGCGAGTCGTTCGACCGCAACGTCGGTGCCGGCAGTGAGCTGAAGATCGAGCGTGGTCTCAATGCCCTGTGGAACAAGGGTGGTCTGCAGTACGCACCGCCGGTGCGTTGACCGTCCACAGCGGCAGACCTCGGGTCTGCCGCTGTCGTTTCCACGTAAGGAACGTCCTGAAAGAGCCGTCATCGCCGTGTAAGCGGTATCCATGACCCAGCAGCCTGTGCGCTCCCGTCTGTGCGGGAGTGACGCCAAGTGGGCTTTTTCAGCATTCCCAGAGTGAAGTCCGCCCCCGCGCTGGTGCGGGGGCGCGGCCTCCATGAGGGTTGTTATGCAAACGACTGCCAATGTCCCGCGCCCCAAAGGATCACTGCTGACCGACCCGCAGGTGCGCGCCTGGGCTTTCCAGATCATTGCCGTTGTCGCTGTCGTGGCGCTCGGCTGGTTTCTCTTCCAGAACACCCAGGCCAACTTGGAGAAGCGCGGAATCATTTCCGGCTTCGCGTTCCTCAATAACAGTGCCGGGTTCGGTATCGCCCAGCACCTGATCGACTACACGGAAAGCGACAGTTACGGCCGCGTCTTTCTGATTGGTCTGCTCAATACCCTGCTGGTGTCCTTCATCGGCATCGTGCTGGCTTCGATTCTCGGTTTTCTGCTGGGTGTGGCGCGTCTGTCACCCAACTGGCTGATCAGCAAGCTGGCCACCGTCTATATCGAGATCTTCCGCAATATTCCGCCGTTGCTGCAGATCCTGTTCTGGTACTTCGCGGTCTTTCTCGCGCTTCCCGGGCCTCGGCAAAGCCTCGAAGTCGGGGATACCTTCTTCCTCAACAGTCGCGGCCTGTACATGCCGGCGCCGAGTCCGTCGGACAGCTTCGGCCTGTTCGCCGTGGTCCTGCTGGCTACCATCGTCGGCATCATCGCTTTGGGGCGCTGGGCCAAGAAACTCCGTGAAGCCACCGGCAAGATTTTCCCGCTGCTGTGGACCTCTCTGGCACTGATCGTGGTCGTGCCCGGCCTCGCCGTGCTCATCGGCGGCAACCCGCTGGTGTGGAGCGTGCCTGAGCTGACCGGCTTCAACTTCCGAGGCGGCTGGGTGATGATCCCCGAGTTGATGGCGCTGACCCTGGCGCTGACTATCTATACCGCAGCCTTCATTGCCGAGAACGTGCGCTCGGGGATCATGGCGGTCAGCCATGGCCAGACCGAGGCCGCCCGCTCGCTGGGCCTGCGTCCGGGCATCACCCTGCGTCTGGTGATCATCCCGCAGGCCTTGCGCGTGATCATCCCGCCGCTGACCAGCCAATACCTGAACCTGGCGAAGAACTCCTCACTGGCGGCTGGTATCGGCTACCCGGACATGGTGTCGCTGTTCGCCGGCACCGTACTCAACCAGACCGGCCAGGCCATCGAGGTGATCGCCATCACCATGAGCGTGTACTTGGCGATCAGTATCAGCATTTCCCTGCTGATGAACTGGTACAACAAGCGCATTGCGCTGATCGAGCGGTAAGGAGCAGCCATGCAATCTCATACCTTCAAACCGGACCTGCCGCCGCCGCGCATGAGTGTCGGCGTAGTAGGTTGGCTCAAGGCCAATCTGTTCTCCAGCTGGTTCAACACCCTGTTGACCCTGTTCGCCATCTATCTGATCTGGCTGATCGTGCCGCCGCTGATCCAGTGGGCCCTGATCGATGCCACCTGGAGCGGCAGTACCCGCGCCGACTGCACCAGCGGTGGCGCCTGCTGGGTGTTCATCCAGCAGCGCTTCGGCCAGTTCATGTATGGTTTCTACCCCAGCGAGCTGCGCTGGCGAGTGGACGCCACCCTCTGGCTGGCCATTGTCGGTGCGGCGCCGCTGTTCGTCCCGCAGATGCCACGCAAGGCGCTGTACGGTCTGGCCTTCCTGGTGATTTACCCGATCATCGCCTGGTGCCTGCTGCATGGCGGCGTATTCGGCCTGAGCGTGGTGCCCACTAGCCGCTGGGGCGGCCTGATGCTGACGTTGGTGATCGCCTACGTCGGCATTACCGGCGCCTTGCCGCTGGGCATCCTGCTGGCGCTGGGGCGACGCTCCAACCTGCCGGCGATCAAGGTCATCTGCGTCACCTTCATCGAGTTCTGGCGCGGCGTGCCGCTGATCACCGTACTGTTCATGTCCTCGGTGATGCTGCCGCTGTTCCTGCCCGAAGGCATGTCCTTCGACAAGCTGCTGCGCGCGCTGATCGGGGTGATCCTGTTCCAGTCCGCCTACATCGCCGAGGTGGTGCGCGGCGGTCTGCAGGCCATTCCCAAGGGGCAGTACGAAGCCGCTGCCGCCATGGGCCTGGGTTACTGGCGCATGATGGGCCTGGTGATCCTGCCGCAGGCGCTCAAGCTGGTCATCCCCGGCATCGTCAACACCTTCATTTCACTGTTCAAGGACACCAGCCTGGTGATCATCATCGGCCTGTTCGACCTGCTCAACAGCATCAAGCAGGCGACCACCGACCCGGCCTGGCTGGGTATGGCCACCGAAGGCTATGTGTTCGCGGCGCTGATTTTCTGGATTTTCTGTTTTGGTATGTCCCGCTACTCCATGCACCTGGAGCGCAAGCTGGACACCGGCCACAAGCGTTAGGAGTGAATTATGAGTGAAGCAATCAAGCAACCCAGCGCTGAGCCGATGATCCTGCTGCAGGGCGTGAACAAGTGGTACGGCCAGTTCCACGTGCTCAAGGACATCAACCTCAGCGTGCAGCAGGGCGAGCGTATCGTCCTCTGCGGGCCGTCCGGTTCGGGCAAGTCCACCACCATTCGCTGCATCAACCGTCTGGAAGAGCACCAGCAGGGGCGCATCGTGGTCGACGGCACCGAGCTGACCAGCGATCTCAAGCACATCGAGGCGATTCGCCGCGAAGTCGGCATGGTGTTCCAGCACTTCAACCTGTTCCCGCATCTCACCGTGCTGCAGAACTGCACGCTGGCGCCGATGTGGGTACGCAAGATGCCCAAGCGCCAGGCCGAGGAAATCGCCATGCATTTCCTCGAGCGCGTGCGCATTCCCGAGCAGGCCAACAAGTACCCGGGGCAGCTGTCCGGCGGTCAGCAGCAGCGTGTGGCGATTGCCCGCGCGCTGTGCATGAAACCGAAGATCATG
Organism: Ectopseudomonas mendocina; assembly: GCF_008041835.1. Taxonomy (GTDB): domain Bacteria; phylum Pseudomonadota; class Gammaproteobacteria; order Pseudomonadales; family Pseudomonadaceae; genus Aquipseudomonas. Next base: position 17,466 of record NZ_VRYE01000044.1, on the reverse strand, counting down.
CTGTTCGACGAGCCGACCTCGGCACTCGATCCGGAGATGGTGAAAGAGGTGCTGGACACCATGATCGGCCTGGCCGAAGACGGCATGACCATGCTCTGCGTGACCCACGAAATGGGCTTTGCCCGCACCGTGGCCAACCGGGTGATCTTCATGGACAAGGGCGAGGTCGTCGAGCAGGCCGAGCCTGATACCTTCTTCTCCAATCCGCAGAACGAGCGTACCAAGCTGTTCCTCAGTCAGATCCTGCACTGAGTCGGCAGCGTGCTATCGACCAGGGAGCCTTCGGGCTAATGCCGATCAGATAAGATTGCCAAAGCGGCCTTTCGTAGGAGCCCCGCCTCGGGGCGAAGCTTTTCAATTGCGCATCGCCCTGGTTCGCGGCGGGGCGCCGCTCCTACGTATTCGCAGCGGCGACGCTTAACTGACTGGCATTAGCCTTCGGGCTCCCTTTTTCATTGTTGGTGCCGCTCCAGCTGGGGTCAATCTGTAGGAGCGGCGCCCCGCCGCGAACTGAGGTGGAACTGGTAGACAAAGCTTCGCCCCGGGGCGGGGCTCCTACGGAAAGGCGCTGTGATTGGTATCAGGTTTCGGGCGATCTGGTTGAGATGGTGCGATCAGCTGAACTGTAGGAGCGGCGCCCCGCCGCGAACCGAGGTGGCGCTGGTAGACAAAGCTTCGCCCCGGGGCGGGGCTCCTACGGAAAGGCGCTGTGATTGGTATCAGGCTTCGGGCGATCTGTTTGAGATGGTGCGATCAGCTGAACTGTAGGAGCGGCGCCCCGCCGCGAACCGAGGTGGCGCTGGTAGGCAAAGCTTCGCCCCGGGGCGGGGCTCCTACGGGAAGCCGCTGTGATGGAGCCTAGTGGCGCCGCATGCGTTTGCGAAAGGCCCCGAGCGTTTCCCCGTAGAACTGTTTGAAGCGCTTGGCGAAGGTGGCGCGGTCGGCGAACCCGACCTGGCTGGCGATCTGCTCCAGCGAACTGCCTGAATCGGCCAGCGCCTGTTGCGCGACGCTGATACGCAGACGTTGCAGATAGTCGCCCGGGGTCAGCCCGGTGGCCTGCCTGAAGCGGCGCAGCAGGGTGCGTACCGAGCAATGGGCCTGTTGCGCCAGGCGGTTGAGGTCGATCACTTCGCCATGCTGTTCGTGCAGCCAGGCCAGCAGCGGCGCCAGGGACTGGTCTGTGTTGTCTGGCAGCAGCGGGGCGAAGCGCGTCTGCGTGCCGCGCTGGCGTTCGATCACCATGGCACTGGCAATCTGTTGCGCCAGCCATTCGCCGGCATGCCGGGCGATCAGGTGCAGGCACAGATCGAGGCCGGCCTGGGCGCCACCGGTTCAGGCTGCCATTCGTCGGCAGGCGGCACGCGGCCTGGCGCAATTCCGCGCTTCACGCTAAGGCAGATGAAGGAACGCAGTGGTAGGCTAGTCAGTCTTAGCCTTCAATAATGAGAGTGCGCACATGGGGTGCCGCACCTCCACTGCCAAGAGACCTGCCGTGACCGAACTGATCGTTGCCGTAAAACAGGCCAAAGCCTGGGGGGTCCATGCCGTTACCGCCAGCGGTGTGATCCTCGCATTGCTGGCGCTACTGGCTGTACTCGACGGCCAACCCCAGCAGTGCCTGCTCTGGCTCGGTCTGGCGTTGCTGGTCGATGGCCTGGACGGCTCGCTGGCGCGTCGTTACGACGTCAAGGGTGTGCTGCCGCATTTCGACGGCTCGACCCTGGATCTGGTGATCGACTACCTCACCTACGTGTTCATTCCGGCGATCTTCCTCTATCGCTTCATTCCCCTCCCTGAATACACCGCGCTGTTCGCCGTGGGGTTGATTCTGCTGTCGTCGCTGTTCTGCTTCTGCAACCTGAACATGAAGAGCAAGGACAACTACTTCGTCGGCTTCCCGGCTGCCTGGAACGTGGTGGTGTTGTATTTCTACATCCTCGACGTGCATCCCTGGATCACCCTGGCCATTATCGTCCTGCTGGCCGGCTTGACCCTGACCAAGATGAAGTTCCTGCACCCGTTCCGCGTGCGTCAGTTCATGCCGCTGAATATCCTGGTGACCTTCGTCTGGATGCTCTCCAGCGCGCTGCTGATTCTGCAGTACCCCGTCAGCCAGCCCTGGCTGCTGGCGTTGTGGTGGCTGGCCTCTGCCTACTTCGTCGGCATGTGCCTGTGGCGCTCGGCGCGCGAGTGGTTTCCGGCGCGCGGATGACGGCGGCCGTCGACAAACCCTGGTTCGTCTACCTGGTGCGTGCCGCCAACGGCGCGCTGTATTGCGGCATCAGCGATGACCCACAGCGGCGTTTCGCCCAGCATCAGAGCGGCAAGGGCGCGCGCTTCTTCTATACCAGCCCGGCGCAGGCACTGGCCTATGTCGAAGCCTGTGCTGGCAAGGGCGATGCCCTGCGCCGTGAGCGGGCCATCAAGCGCCTGAGCAAAGCGGCCAAGGAGGCGCTCATTCTGAGCGTTGATGGCGCTTCATCAGCCGTAGACGGTGTGCGTGACTAGGTTGCGCGGGTAAGCTGGGTGCTTTCGAACCGTCGCGGAGCGCGCCATGCACGAGTTGATCCTTCACCATTACCCGACCTCGCCGTTTGCCGAGAAGGCTCGCTTGCTATTGGGCTTCAAGCAACTGTCCTGGCGCTCGGTGATGATCCCGCCGGTGATGCCCAAGCCGGATCTCACAGCGCTGACCGGCGGCTACCGCAAGACGCCGGTGTTGCAGATCGGTGCCGACATCTACTGCGATACCGCGCTGATCGCTCGCCGTCTGGAAGCCGAGAAAGCCACCCCGGCACTGTTCCCGGAAGGGCAGGGCTTCAATGTTGCGACCCTCGCCCAATGGGCCGACGCGGTGTTGTTCCAGCATGCGGTGTCACTGGTCTTCGCCCCCGAGTCCATGGCGGTGCGCTTTGCCAAGGTGCCGCCGGAATTCGCTAAGGCGTTCGCAGCGGATCGTGCCGCGCTGTTCTCCGGCGGCACGGCCAGCCGCCTGCCGCTGGAGCAGGCGCGTCATCAATGGCCGGTAATTATGGGCCGTCTGCAGCAGCAACTGCGCAGCGGCGGCGATTTCCTTTTCGGTGAGGCGAGTATCGCCGACATTGCCCTGGCGCACCCGCTATGGTTCCTGCGTGGCACCCCGGTGACCGCGCCGCTGGTGGATGATTACCCGGAAGTCGCGGCCTGGCTGGCGCGGGTGTTGGACTTCGGTCATGGCTCACTGAGTGAGATGAGCAGCGAGCAGGCCATCGCCGTGGCGCGCGAAGCGACGCCGGCAGCCCTGCCAGACGAAGGCTTCGTCGATCCCAACGGCTTCCAGCCTGGCCAGGCGGTACGCATCGCAGCGGTGGACTACGGGGTCGATCTGGTGGAGGGTGAGTTGCTGTTCGCCGGGCGCGAGGAGCTGATCCTGCGCCGCGAGGACGAGCGTGCCGGTATCGTGCATGTGCATTTCCCGCGGCTGGGCTTCCGTATCGAGGCGCACTGATAGCGTCCGTAGCCCGCATGCAATCCGGGGGCGACGAGCCAGGGTTACCTGGATTGCATCCGGGTTACGTGGATGGTCAGTGCGGGTGGATGATGATTTTTTCATCCACCACGGCGTGCATCGAGGCGCTGACCAACCGCTTCAACGCTGATCCGGCAGCAGAAAATTACCCGGCCCGGCGCTGTCCAGCGTCGGCACCTCGGCTTCGTCCTTGAGATCGACGCCCGAGAGCTGGCGGCGGCAGGCTTCGCGCATCAGGTACATCAGGCGGAAGGTGGCCATGCCATAGCTCAGGCCTTCCAGGCGCACGTTGGAGATGCAGTTGCGGTAGGCGTCGTTGAGGCCAACGCGCGGCGCGTAGGTGAAGTACAGGCCCAGGCTGTCCGGCGAACTCAGGCCGGGGCGTTCGCCAATCAGGATCACCGTCATCTTCGCCCCCAGGCGCTGCCCCACTTCGTCGGCCACTGCAACCCGGCCCTGCTCCACCAGGGTAATCGGCGCCAGTGACCAACCTTCCTCCAGCACCTGTTCCAGCAAGCGGTCGAGAAAGGGCAGGCTGTGCTTGTGCACCGCCAGCGATGACAGGCCGTCGGCGATGACGATGGCCAGGTCATAACCACGGCCGTGCTCGGCGGCGTAGTCATCGAGCAGGCGTGCGGCATCCTCGTGCAGGCGCCGGCCCAGATCCGGGCGTTGCAGGTAGGTGTGGCGGTCGGCGGCGGCACTGTGCAGCAGCAGCGTGGGTAACTGGCGATCATGCAGCGCTTCGCGCAGGGCGGCGTGGTCGAACGGCAGGTGCACGGCATCGCGGGCCTGGGCGTGGGCGAACTGGAAGTCCAGTTGCGCTGCGGTCGGCAGGCTGGTGCCGGCGCGGCCCAGGGCGATACGTGCCGGCGTCAGTTGGCGCAGTTGCTGCCAGGGGTTTGCGGTGGCGGGGGACTTTTCGCTCATGACGGCCTCGATTGATCAGGACAACTGCGCCAACGCCTGGCGAAATGCCGGGGGCAGCTCATCGCCCATGCGCAGGCGGCCACCCTGTTGCTGGAAAATCCCCATGCGTGCCAGCCAGGCCTCGAACTCCGGCGCGGCGTGCAGGCCGAGTACCTTGCGTGCATACAGGGCATCGTGGAAGGAGGTGGTCTGGTAGTTGAGCATCACGTCATCCGAGCCGGGAATGCCCATGATGAAGTTGATGCCAGCCGTGCCGAGCAGGGTCAGCAGCATGTCCATGTCGTCCTGGTCGGCTTCGGCATGGTTGGTGTAGCAGATGTCGCAGCCCATGGGCACGCCGAGCAGCTTGCCGCAGAAGTGATCCTCCAGGCCGGCGCGGATGATCTGCTTGCCGTTGTACAGGTACTCCGGGCCGATGAAGCCGACCACGGTATTGACCAGAAACGGGTTGAAGTGGCGAGCCACGGCGTAAGCGCGGGTTTCGCAGGTCTGCTGGTCGACGCCATGGTTGGCGTTGGCCGACAGCGCGCTGCCCTGGCCGGTCTCGAAGTACATCAGGTTGTTGCCGAGGGTGCCGCGCTTGAGGCTCAGGCCGGCTTCGTAGCCTTCCTGCAGCACCTTGAGGCTGACGCCGAAGCTGGCATTGGCCGCCTCGGTGCCGGCGATGGACTGGAACACCAGATCCAGCGGCGCGCCGCGCTCGATGGCAGCGATGGAGCTGGTGACGTGGGTCAGCACGCAGGATTGGGTGGGAATCTCGTAGCGCTGGATCACCGCATCGAGCATCTCCAGCATGGTGCATACGGCGCTCATGCTGTCGGTGGCCGGGTTGATGCCGATCATGGCATCGCCGTTACCGTAGAGCAGGCCGTCGACCACGCTGGCGGCGATACCGGCCGGATCGTCGGTCGGGTGGTTCGGTTGCAGGCGGGTGGACATGCGCCCGCGCAGCCCCTGGGTGTTGCGAAAGCGGGTGACCACTCTGGTCTTCTGCGCCACCAGGACCAGATCCTGAATGCGCATGATCTTCGACACCGCTGCGACCATCTCCGGCGTCAGCCCTGGGGCCAGCGCCGTGAGGCTGGCTTCGTCGGCGTCGTCGCAGAGCAACCAGTCGCGAAACCCGCCCACCGTGAGGTGGCTGACCGGGGCGAAGGCCTGGGCATCATGAGTGTCGATGATCAGGCGGGTGACTTCGTCGCTCTCATAGGGAATCAGCGCCTCCTGCAGAAAGGTCTTCAGTGGCACATTGGCCAGCGTCATCTGCGCAGCGGCGCGCTCGGCATCGCTGCCGGCCGCGACGCCGGCCAGGTAGTCGCCGGAGCGTGCCGGCGTAGCCTTGGCCATCAGTTCGCGCAGGCTGTCGAAGCGCCAGGTCTGGCCGGCCATGCTGTGGGAGTAGCTTGCCATGTATCTGTCCTCAACCAGTCTCTCTCGTTCGCCGTCGGGCAACGCCCGGCGTCTGCGTTGCAGGCGTCAGGCGTTGCGGCGGTTGTCAGGCCGGGCTGACCTGCGGCTTGCCTGCGACCGGGTACTCATCCTGTTCGATGATGCCGGCAGCGCGATCCTGTTGCTCCAGTTCCAGCGCCTTGGGCACCGATAGCCAATAGGCCAGGCCGATGGCGGCAAAACCTGCGATCAGCTTGCCGATCAGCACTGGCAGGATGATGGTGGGCTGGAAGTTGGCCGTAAAGGACAAGTGGTCACCCAGCAGGAAGGCCGCGCAGACGGCGAAGGCGATGTTGATCACCTTGTCCTTCGGTGGCATGAAGCGCACCAGGCGGAACATGGCCAGGATATTGGCGATGGTCGCGAGCATGCCGGCGCTGCCCACGGCGCTCAGGCCGACCTTGCTGCCCAGGTGTTCCAGCGGGCCGCCGAAGTATTTGCGCAGCAGGTAGACCATGGGGAAGGCGCCCGCCAGCATGATGCCGATGTAGCCGGCGGTTTCCAGGGCGCGGGTCTGGTCTTCGGCGTCCGCGATGATCGGGTCGAAGCCCCAGCCACCAAAGACGATGGTGAACACCCCGGTGAAGTATTCGACGATGGAGAATACCAGCACCAGTTTGATCATCGCGTCCAGGCCTCGGCCGAAACCGATGAAGCCCTTGATCATCAGATCCGGCAGAAAACGCAGACCGGCAGCCAGGGCGACGACGAAGACGATGATCGGCAGCAGGTTGGCGAAGATGCTACCCAGGCCCATGGCCAGCTGATAGGTCGCCTCGCCATTGGTGGCGACCACTTCGCGGATCATCGGGTCGCTCGCTACCAGCAATACGCAGGCAATCAGTACGCCGAGCGGAATGGTCAGGATGCCGGACATGATGCCCAGTGCCATGTATTTGTGGTCACGCTTGTCGAGCATCGCCAGCCCCATGGGGATGGAGAAGACGATGGTGGCACCCCCCATGAAGCCGGTGATCAGCGCCATGACCAGCGCTTCCTTGCTCGACGCCAGCGCCGATGCCAGGTGATAGCCGCCCATGTCCGAGGCGATGATCATGGTCGCGGCCAGTGCCGGGTCGGCGCCGAGGGCGTTGAAAAACGGCCCGCAGGCCTTCTCGATGATCACCGTGAGATACGGGATGGAGGCCATGATGCCGGCCGCCGGTACGAAGATGTAGCCGGTGGCGTGGATGCCCTCCATGAACTCCTTGCCCAGGCCCTTCTCGCTGTCGTAGATGGCCGCGAACGCCCCTGCAACGGCGCAGGCCATGATGATGTAGAGAACGTAATTACCTATCTGATCCATTGCTGTGCCCTGACTGTCTTTATTGAGTGACGGTGCGGTATTGGCCCGCTCGAACACTGCCTTGGCCGAGCCCTCTGCGCAGAGGCAGCAGGGCCGGCTTGCGGACGATCCGAACGGGCGTGAGCCGCGTCTTGTGCATGGCAGACCGTAAACAACGGTGGATTAAAAGAACCCCAGCGGATAATGCCGATCAGATAAGATTGCCAAAGCGGCCTTTCGTAGGAGCCCCGCCTCGGGGCGAAGCTTTTCAATTGCGCATCGCCCTGGTTCGCGGCGGGGCGCCGCTCCTACGTATTCGCAGCGGCGACGCTTAACTGACTGGCATTACCCCAGCGGATTGATGTCGTAGCTGACCAGCAGGTTCTTGGTCTGCTGGTAGTGATCGAGCATCATCTTGTGGGTTTCACGCCCGACCCCGGACTTCTTGTAGCCGCCGAAGGCGGCATGCGCCGGGTACAGGTGATAGCAGTTGGTCCACACGCGACCAGCCTTGATCCCGCGGCCCATGCGGTACGCGGTATTGATGTCGCGGCTCCATACACCGGCGCCGAGGCCGAACTCGGTGTCGTTGGCAATCGCCAGCGCTTCGGCTTCGTCCTTGAAGGTGGTCACGCCGATCACCGGGCCGAAGATCTCTTCCTGGAACACGCGCATCTTGTTGTGACCCTTGAGCAGGGTCGGCTGGATGTAATAGCCGCTGGCCAGGTCGCCTTCGAGTTTTTCCGCTGCGCCGCCGGTCAGCACCTGCGCGCCTTCCTGCTGGGCGATCTCCAGGTAGCTCAAGATCTTGTCGAACTGCTGTTGCGAGGCCTGGGCGCCGACCATGGTCTCGGTGTCCAGCGGGTTGCCGCGCTTGATCTGCTTGACCTTCTTCATCACCTCGACCATGAAGGCGTCGTAGATCGACTCCTGCACCAGCGCGCGCGACGGGCAGGTGCACACTTCACCCTGGTTGAAGAAGCCCAGCACCAGACCTTCGGCGGCCTTCTCGATGAAGGCCGGCTCGGCATTCATGATGTCGGCGAAGAAGATGTTCGGCGATTTGCCACCCAGCTCGACGGTGGACGGGATGATGTTCTCGGCAGCGCATTTCATGATGTGCGAACCGATCGGGGTGGAGCCGGTGAAGGCGATCTTGGCGATGCGCTTACTAGTGGCCAGCGCCTCGCCGGCCTCGCGACCGAAGCCCTGGACGATGTTGATCACGCCCGGCGGCAGCAGGTCGCCGATGATTTCCACCAGCAAGGTGATCGACAGCGGCGTCTGCTCGGCCGGTTTGAGCACGATGGCGTTGCCGGCAGCCAGAGCCGGGGCGAGTTTCCAGGCGGCCATCAGCAGCGGGAAGTTCCACGGGATGATCTGCCCGACCACGCCCAGCGGCTCGTGGAAGTGATAGGCCACGGTGCCGTCGTTGATCTCGGCGGTGCTGCCTTCCTGGGCACGGATGCAGCCGGCGAAGTAACGGAAGTGGTCGGCGGCCAGCGGCACGTCGGCGTTCAGCGTCTCACGCACCGGCTTGCCGTTGTCCCAGGTTTCGGCCACGGCGAGCAGTTCGCGGTTGGCTTCGATGCGGTCGGCGATCTTCAGCAGGATGTGCGAACGCTCCTGCACGCTGGTGCGGCCCCAGGCATCGGCGGCGGCGTGGGCGGCGTCCAGCGCCTTGTCGATATCGGCGGCGTTGGAACGGGGAAATTCGCCGATCACCGAGCCATCGACCGGGCTGGTGTTGCTGAAGTACTGGCCGCTGAGCGGGGCGACGAACTCGCCACCGATGTAGTTGCCGTAACGCGGCTTGAGGGTAACTGCGGCGCCGCTGGTTCCAGGCTTGGCATAAATCATGAGCGTTCTCCGAAACGATGTTGTTGTAGTTGTACGTAGCAGGTGAGCTGACGTTCAGCCTGGGTCGATCTTGAGCCGATTTCATGGGCGTAACTTGACTGCACAGGGGGCTTGCTGTCGTGCAAAGTCAACTTTGCAGACGCCAACGCTGCTTGTGTCGTAATGGGTCAAGTCGTCCGCTGCGTTTTGGTGCGGATGTTTCAAAATGACTCACTCGCCCGGTAGGGCGGGGCACGGAGGTGGCGTTTGAACCGTGGTTTTGCGGTGCGACAGTGCAGGCGTATTTCTTGCTTGCCGAAACGCACTGTTACCAAGGAGGTCCCGATGAGTGCCTTTCTCTCCCAGGCAGGTGGTTCGTTCGGCGCTTCGCTGTTGTCCGGTGCGCCGGCTAACGCGGGCGTGCTGGCGGCTGCTGCGAGCGGTCTGTGCGGCTTCATCGAAAAGCAGGGCGGTGACTAATGCCGATCAGATAAGATTGCCAAAGCGGCCTTTCGTAGGAGCCCCGCCTCGGGGCGAAGCTTTTCAATTGCGCATCGCCCTGGTTCGCGGCGGGGCGCCGCTCCTACGTATTCGCAGCGGCGACGCTTAACTGACTGGCATTAGGGCGGTGACCCGGATCGTATCCTCGGTGTCTCCGGGATCGACCCCGAGTGCCTGCGCCATCCGACCCTGAGCCTGGCGCTGCCCAATTACTGCCAGGTGCTGGAAGAAGCCGCGCATCAGTCCGGCTGCGACAACTTCGGTCTGTACTACGGCCAGCAGTTCAAGCCGCAGGCGCTTGGCTTGCTTGGTTATATCGGGCTGTGCTCGACGACCCTGGAGCAGGCGCTGATCAACTTCGCCCGTGCCTTCCCACTGCACCAGCGCAACAGCCTGATCCGTCTGGTGGATGAGGGCGAGTGCTACCGCTTCGACTATCAGGTGCGCCATGGCGCCATTCTCAGCCGCCGCCAGGATGACGAGTTGACCCTGGGCATGGCCCTCAATCTGGTGCGCCATGTGCTTGGCCCGCAGTGGGCGCCGCGCGCGGTGCACTTCGAACACCCACGGCCGGAGCATTGGCACGAGCACTGTAAGGTGTTCGATGCGCCGGTGTACTTCGAGCAGCCGTGCAATTCCCTGCTGATTCCCAAGCGCGGCCTCGACCGCGCCATGCCGGACAGTGATCCGGTACTGCTGATGGTCATGCAGGACTCGCTGAACCAGATCAGCGCGCTGTGCGGGCGTGGTGAGCGGGATATGGTCAATGACGTGCGCGAGCAGATTCGCCAGCGCCTGCTGTACGGCGAGCCGGCGCTGGAAGATGTCGCGGAAATGCTCGGCATGGCCAGTTGGTCGCTGCAGCGGCGCCTGCGTGAGCAGGGGCTGAGCTTCTCGCAACTGGTGGACAACGTGCGTCGCGAACTGGCCAACCGTTACCTGCGCCAGCCGCAACTGCCCATCTCGCAGCTGGCGCTATTGCTCGGCTATTCGGAAACCAGCGCCTTCTCGCGCGCCTTCCGCCGCTGGTTCGGCGTCAGCCCACGGCAGTGGCGGCGTGAGGACAGTTCGCTGAGTTGAGGTTAGTAGGCGGCGCGGATGGCGCGCACGTCGTAGCCGTGAATCACCTGGCCGCGCAGAACGATCACCGGCACACCCCGGCCACCCAGTGCCTGGTACTGGGCGCGGCCAGCCGCATTGTTCTCGATATCCACTTCGCGATAGGCAATGCCATCCTCGGCGAACAGCTCGCGGGTCTTGGCGCAGTAACCGCACCATTGCGTGGCGTAGAGCACGATCTCGCCGCTGGCATTACCGGCCTGTGGCGGGTTTAGCCAGCGGTCGATCTTGTCCCAGTTCTGCCACAGAGCCAGCGCGGCGAGCAGCAGCACAATCGTCTTCATGGTGGCGCGTCCTTGTGTGATAGCGCGGTCATGTCAGGCCCGTAGGTTTGTAGGGTGGGCTTCAGCCCACCAACAACGATCTCAGCTTCCTAAGGTAGCTCGGGTGCCGACTTGGACTGCTTTGGTGGACTAAAGCGGATCGCCACCCGGCCCGCCCTACGAATGCATCAATCCTGCCGCCGCTTGAGCTGATCTTTCAACTGGGTCGGCAACTGACGAATGATCAGCATGTCGCGGCCCTCGTCGTATTCGATCTTCGAGCCCAGCAGGTGCGCCTCGAAGCTGATCGACAGCCCTTCAGCACGCCCGGTAAAGCGCTGGAACTGGCTCAAGGTACGTTTGTCCGCCGGAAATTCCGGGGCCATGCCGTAGTCCTTGTTGCGGATGTGCTCGTAGAAGGCCTTGGGACGCTCCTCGTCGATCAGCCCGGAGAGCTCTTCCAGGGTAATCGGTTCACCCAGTTTGGCCTGGCCGCTGGCGTAGCCGACCAGGGTCTTGGTCTTTTCACGGGCCTGTTCTTCGGGCAGGTCTTCGCTTTCCACGAAGTCGCTGAAGGCCTTGAGCAGGGTGCGCGTCTCGCCGGGGCCGTCGACGCCTTCCTGGCAGCCGATGAAGTCACGGAAGTAGTCCGACACCTTCTTGCCGTTCTTGCCCTTGATGAAGGAGATGTACTGCTTGGACTGCTTGTTGTTCTGCCACTCGCTGATGTTGATGCGCGCGGCCAGGTGCAACTGGCCCAGATCCAGATGTTTGGCCGGCGTTACGTCCAGCGCGTCGGTCACCGCCACGCCTTCGCTGTGGTGCAGCAGGGCGATGGCCAGGTAGTCGGTCATGCCTTGCTGGTAGTGAGCGAAGAGCACATGGCCGCCGGTGGACAGGTTGGATTCTTCCATCAGCTTCTGCAGGTGCTCGACGGCCTGGCGGCTGAAGGCGGTGAAGTCCTGCTCGCCATCGAGATAGGCCTTGAGCCAGCCGCTGAACGGGTAGGCGCCGGATTCCTCGTGGAACAGCCCCCAGGCCTTGCCCTGCTTGGCGTTGTAGCTCTCGTTGAGGTCGGCCAGCAGGTTCTCCATGGCTTGCGACGTGGCCAGCTCGCTGTCGCGGGCGTGCAGCACGGCAGGGCTGCCGTCGGGCTTCTTGTCGATCAGGTGGACGATGCAGTGGCGGATCGGCATGGCGGTCTCGTGGGCAAATGAAACAAGAGGCGAAGTTTACCCGAAGCGGGTCATGGATTCTGGTGCGCATGCATCGGTTAACGCTATGCAGCCGCTCGCGGCTAAAGCCCACAGAAGTCGTCGCGGGCTCAGTCCAAGTGATGGACAAACTTCACGTTGTCCACGAACTGTAGGAGCCCCGCCCCGGGGCGAATGGTGGGTTCAGCTCATGATCGAGGTTGCCTGAACCATTCGCCGCGAGGCGCGGCTCCTACCCGTCAGAACCGGCTACTCCACCCTTACGTAGAGTGGATGACGCTGCCCACCATTGCGTCAGTCCAAGCGATGGACAAACTTCGTGTTGTCCACGAACTGTAGGAGCCCCGCCCCGGGGCGAATGGTGGGTTCAACTCATGATCGAGGTTGCCTGAACCATTCGCCTCGAGGCGCGGCTCCTACCCGTCAGAAACGACTACTTCACTTTTACTCAGGGTGGAGACGCTTTTTCCATCCACTGCGCATCGGTGGACATGAAAAAACGATGTCCACCCTACGGCTGCCGCCGCCGCTGCAACTCGCGCAAGCGCTCGATCACATAGCGCACATGCATGTGCAGCTCGTACAGCTCATTGGAGTACGACAGCGGCACTTCCACCGCGGCGAGTTCGTCTTCCAGTTTCTCCAGGCGCTCGATTTCGCTGCCGAGCGCGTCCGGCAGGGAGCCGGCGTGCAGCTTGCGGTCGATCTCGCGCAGGTATTTGTACCAGCGGTAGATGCGCGCGCGGATACGCCACTGGTAGATCGGCCCAATGGCCTTGAACAGCGGAATCATCACCACGATCAGCGGGATCAGCAGGATGATGTAGCGGTCGGCCAGCGAGGCGATGCGAAACGGCAGGTAGCGCTGCAAAATCGGCAGCCCCTTGGCGTAGTAATGCCCGGCATCCTTATGCAGCTCGAAGGTGCGCGGCTCGGCGCTGGGGAAGGTGCCGGCGGCGTCGAGCAGATTGCCGTTCTTCATCACCTCACGGCTGGCCGCGAGAAACAGCGGCACCAGACCGGGGTTGAAGTCATCGTTGACCACCAGCGTGGCCACCGGCGCCAGGGTGACAATGTCGCGGTCCGGCGCATTGCTGGCCAGATCGAGCAGGCCTTCACCGACCTTCACCTGATTGAAGAAGGGCAGGCGCGCCTCGTAGGCCGCAGCACGGCGAAAGTGCGCCAGGGCGATGTCCGGGTTGGCGGCCAGTTGCTGCACCAGGGCATTTTCCGCCGGGCCGACGAAGAAGGCCGCGTCCAGCTCGCCCGCCATCAATGCGCGAGCGGCCTTACCGCCGCCGAGGCTCTGCCAGGTGTCGGGATACTGCTCGGGGACGATGGCGTTGGCGCCGAGGATGGCGTCGCTGGCGGCGCGCGTACCACTGCCTTCGCCGCCCAGGCCGAGGCGCAGCGGCAGCAGGTCGGCAATGCGATCCAACTCAACGTCACGGCGATAGAACAGCCACAGCGGCTCCTGATAGATCGCCCCCAGGCTCTGCAACTGACGTTGTTCGTCAGGCGCCAACTGGCGCTCCAGGCCGCTCTGCACCAGGGCGATCTGCACCTCGGGCGGTTCGGCGAGCAGGCGTTGCAGGTTGTCATGCGAGCCGGAGGTGGGCACCAGGGTGAGCTCGAAACCTTCCTTGGCCAGTTCTTCCTTCAGTCGCTCGGCAAATTGCTGATAGGCGCCGCCTTGCGTGCCGGTGGCCATGCTGGCACTCATCGGTGGTGGCGGCGCGACGAACTGGAACAGCGCCCAGACCAGCGCGGCCACCACCGGCACGATCCACAGGTTGGCCAGGATCATGATTTTCAGGTCATTGAGTATGCGGCGCATGAGGCTTCCTTTCGGCAAATTCAGCCTAAGGATAGAACCCATGTTCCCCAAGGTCATCCGTGTTGAGGATGACGCTCTTTCATCCGCCATCAGGCATGCGCGGAGGCTCGCTACGCCAGCGCCTTGTGCCGGGCGCGCAGATGATCGAGCAGCAGCAGGGCGACGAGCAGCGCCACGGCATACAACGCATCGCTGCCGAGCATCACCAGCACCGCCGCACAGAGCAACGTGCTGAGCCCGGCCAGCAAACGCCAGATGCCGCGCAACAGCACCCAGCCCGCTGCCATGCTGAACAGGTAGATCAGCACGAAGTTGCCATTGGCATAGCGAATCAGGTCATCCACCGACAGCTTCAGCGTGGCCGACAGTACGGCGCACAGCGCGCAACTGATCACCACCAGCAACAAGGCCTTGCCCGGCACGCCCTGGCGGTTGCGCACGGCCAGGCTGGCGGGCAGGCGACCTTCTTCGGCCAGGCTCCAGATCAGCCGGGCGAAGCCCTGGATGTATACGTTCATCGAAGCGAAGCAGGCCAGGTAGCCCAGCACCGCCACCAGCGCACGTGCCTGCTCGCCGAGCAGTTGCTCGAACAGGCGCGGCAGCGCGGTGGTATCGCTGTGCACGTCACCGTAGGTGGCAAAGCTCAGCACCGCCACCGAACAGGCCCAGTACACCAGGCCGGCCAGCAGCACGCCAAGCAGCAGCGCCAGGGGGAAGTCGCGCTCGGGGCGTTTGAACTCCTCGCCCAGGTGAGTGAAGGCCTCGATGCCGACGAAGCACCAGAACATCACCCCCAGCGCTGTCGGCAGCAAATGCCATTGGCCGTCCATGGCTGGCAGCAGCGGTTGGCTGGTGCGCGGCAGATCACCCATCCACCAGATCAGCGCAACGCTGGCAACGATGGCCACGGCGATCAACCCCTGCAGCAGGCCCGAAGCTTTTGGCGGGCGCTGGCCAAGCAGCAGAATGGCAGCCAGCGTGGCCAGTTCGATGGCCAACAGGCCGACGCGATCAAGGTCGAACAGCGCCAGCCAGAAGCCGCTGGCGATATGCAGCGCAGCCGGCAGCCCGACCGGCAGCACGGCGAGAAACAGCAAGGCACTGACGCCTTCCATGCGCTGGCCGAAGGCGCGGCCGATCAGGTGCGGCGCGCCGCCGGCATGCGGGTAGCGCTTGCCCAATTGAGCGAAGGTGAAAGCCACCGGCAGTACCAGGGCAATGAGGATCATCCAGGCCCATAGCGACGCCGCGCCTGCGGCCGTGGCGGCCAATGCCGGCACCACGAAGATGCCCGTGCCGAGCAGCGAGGTGCTGAGCAGGGCGACACCCTGCAGCAGGCCCAACTCCTTGTTCAATCGACTCATGGGGTATGCTCACGCCTTTATTGAAGCCGCCATGGTAGAGCGCCGCCCGCTTGCAGGCTGTCGCCTTTTGCCGACGAAATGGCGGTTTCCTCCGTCAACCTGATTGCCACCCCGAGAAGCCCGTGGACAAGTTCGATCGCCAGATCCTCGCCCTGCTGCGCAGCGACGCGCGCACCTCCGTCAGCCACATCGCCCGTGAGGTCAACCTGTCACGTTCGGCGGTCAGCGAGCGCATTCGCCAGCTGGAAACGAGCGGGGTGATTCGCGGCTATCACGCCCAGGTGGCGGTGCCGGGCGAGGGCGGGGTCAAGGCCTTCCTCGAACTCTTCTACCAGAATGGTCGCTGCCAGGATTATGTCGAGCGCATGCGCGAATACCCTGAAATCCGCCACTGCAGCGGCATCAGCGGCGAAACCGACATGCTGGTGCAGGTCGAAGCACCGAGCATGGCGCGCCTGAGCGAAGTGCGCGCCGCCATCGAGGCCTTCCCGCACATGCAGCGGGTCAAGACCCATATCGTCGTGCAGGACTGGCCGCTATGAGTCTGCGCGTTCTGCATACATCCGACTGGCACCTTGGCCAGCACTTCATGGGCAAGACCCGCCAGGCCGAACACCAGGCTTTTTGCGCCTGGCTGCTGGAGCAGGTGCGCACGCATGAAGTGGACGTGCTGCTGATCGCCGGCGACGTGTTCGATACCGGGTCACCGCCCAGCTATGCCCGTGAACAGTACTACCGCCTGGTCGTCGATCTGCGCGATGCCGGCTGCGCCCTGGTGGTCCTCGGCGGCAACCACGACTCGCCGGCCATGCTCGGTGAGAGCCGCAGCCTACTGGCGCAACTGGGCACGCATGTGGTGCCGGGTGTGGGAGTCGATCTGGCCGAAAAGGTGCTGGTACTGAAGGATCGCGCCGGCCAGCCGGGCGCCATCCTCTGCGCCATCCCCTTTATCCGCCCGCGTGACGTCATGTCCAGCCAGGCCGGGCAAAGCGCGCAGGACAAACAGCAATCGCTGCAACAGGCCATCGCCGAGCACTACCGCGCGCTGCACGAACTGGCGCTGAGCAAACGCGAAGCGCTGAACCAGGCACTGCCGATCATCGCTACCGGGCATCTGACCACCGTCGGCGCCAGTGCCAGTGAGTCGGTACGGGAAATCTACGTTGGCAGCCTGGAAGCCTTCCCCACCAGCGCCTTCCCGCCAGCCGACTACATCGCCCTCGGCCATATCCACCGCCCACAAAAGGTTGGCGGTCTGGAGCATATCCGCTACTGCGGCTCGCCCATTGCCCTGTCCTTCGACGAAGCGCGCCAGCAGAAGGAAGTGCTGCTGCTGCAGTTCGGCGAGGCAGCGCTGCACTCGATCACGGCGCTGCCCGTGCCGGTATTCCAGCCCATGGCCAGCCTGTGTGGCTCGCTCAAGGAGCTGGCCGATGCCATCGCCGAAATCGCCAAGCAGGGCACGCCCGAACGGCCCGTGTGGCTGGAAGTGCAGGTGAGCACCGACGACTACCTGAGCGACCTGCAAAGCCGCATCAACGCCCTGTGCGAAGGGCATCCTGTCGAAGTGCTACGCATTCGCCGCGAACGTGGCAACGCATCGGCCAACCTGACCAGCGAAGCGCGGGAAACGCTGGACGAACTATCCGTGGAAGACGTTTTCGCCCGCCGCCTGCAGCAGGAAGCCTTGCAGGAAGAGGATGCCCAGCGCTTGCAAGGGCTTTATCGGCAAGTGCTGGAAACACTGCCCAACGCCTAACGGCACCCCGTAGCCCGGATGCAATCCGGGAATGGCCCTCGCGACACTCCAGCCAAGTGCCTACCCGTAGCCTGTGTAGAGCACAGCGAAACCCAGGTGCGATTCGATGGGTGTCGTGTTGCTCTGGCCCGCCGAGGGTGCTGCTCGTGCAAGCGAGATTGGCAGGAGGTCTCCATGGCCGACTCCCTACCTGTTTTTTGTGCAGTGGCAATGGTTGCGCAAAAAGAGGAAGTCAAGCGAATACGTTGGCAGGACACTGGCAGGGCGGTAACGTATTGATTTAAATGGTTTTTCTTTGTGGCGGGCGTGACGATGGTGCGGAGTTAGATGGAAGGCTCTACTATCGTGTTAGTAACGCCTTCCATCTAATCACTGTTAGCCCGGATTTCTCATGA
>NZ_VRYE01000043.1 GCF_008041835.1 Ectopseudomonas mendocina | reverse complement strand
ATCTCGACTGTGCTCTTCGTCGGAGGAGGCAGGTGGGTATAATAGACAGCACGCTGAGTTGCGCAGTCCGGAGCGGGGGTACGATGGGGTGGACAGTGGCCTGCCTGACCTGCTGGCCGAGATCAGCCAGGAGGCCGACATGCGCAACTGTTTTGTCGAGATGGGCGCCTGGGAAGAAGACACCGAAAAGCGTTGGTAGGGCTTACGTTGGTTTTTGGTTCCATTGCTCCCCAAACCCCATGTTGATGTCGATCATGCGCTCCCACTCCTCGACGCGCACGTCGCTCATCGGCGCGATGGCCATCAGCCCGGCGTTGTTGATCAGCACATCGACGCGGCCGAAGCTGTCCAGTGCGCCCTGGATCAGCGCCTTGACCTCATCGGCGCGGGTCACGTCGGTGGTGTAGGCCACAGCTTCGCCACCAGCGGCGACCAGCTCGCTGACCAGTTGTTCGAGACGCTCCTTGCGCCGTGCGGCCAGCACCACCTTGGCGCCCAGCTTGCTCAGATGACGCGCAGTCGCTTCGCCCAGTCCGCTGCTGGCGCCAGTGATGACCACGACCTTGCCGGAAATGTTGTTGCTCATGAGTAAGCCCTCTCTGGATTCATGGGAGTGTCCGCGCCATACGCCGGACATAGACTCACCTTAGAGACGATTTAAGTTTCAATGAATGGAAGAGTTTGGATTAGGCTATTCCAGTTTTTGGAATACAAAGGCGCCCCGACATGCTCAACCGCATGGAGATGATCCGCATCTTCTGCAGCGCGGCCGACTGCAGCAATTTCCGCGAGGCAGCGACTCGCCTGGGGGTTTCGCCGCAGGCGGTGACCCGTGCGATCAAGGCGCTGGAGGAGGAACTGGGCGAGATTCTGTTCCACCGCAACACCCGCCAGGTGCATATCACCGCCTTCGGCGAGGCCTATGCGCTGCGCGCCCGGCAGATGCTGGAGGATTTCGACGCGCTGTTTCGCGGCCACCGCGCCGAAACCGAATCGGTCATCGCCGGGCGCATCGGCATCACCGCGCCGCAGGCCATCGGCAAGCGCTTTCTGGTGGGCTTCCTGCAACCCTTGCTCAAGCAGCATCCACAGCTGGTGCTGAACCTGCGGCTGGAGGACGAAATCACCGACGCGGTGGAAGCGCAGATCGACATCGGCATCCGCGTCGGCTTCCTGCGTGACAGCCGCTACGTCGCGCGCGCCTTGGCGCCGGTACCGTTGCTGGTGGTGGCTGCGCCCGAGCTGATCACTGCCACTGGCGAACCAAGTGATCTCGATGAATTGCAGCAGCGGCCGCTCTCGGTGCTGATCGACCGCAAGACCGGCCGTCCCTGGCCGTGGACCTTCGCCCACGGCCCCAGCCTGCATCCACCCGCGCCAGCGTTGGTATGCGACGACCCCGAAGCCGAGCTGGAGGCCGTGCTCGCCGGGCTGGCCTACGGCCAGTTGCCCGCCTACCTGGCGCAGCCCTACCTGGAGAGCGGCCGACTGCAGGCGGTACTGACCGAGCAGGCACCCGATCCCTGGCAGCTGTTTATCTACCGCCCACAGCAAGGCCCGGTGCCGCCAAGGGTGCGCCTGGTGTTCGATCACCTGCGCACCTGCTTCTCCGACCCGGCGCAGTTTCCCCAGGGCTGAGGTCGTTCACGGCAACGCCGCTGTCGCCTGCGAAGCGCCCGCCTCACCCATCGCTCCGTAACCTGCCTGAAGCCGTCTAAATCAGGGATAAGGAGCGTCGCATGAATGCTATCCACACGGGCCAGCAGGTCAGCCCGGCCACCTTGCACAAGGTGATCGCCGCCTCGGCCATCGGTAATTTCGTCGAGTGGTTCGACTTCGCCGTCTACGGCTTTCTCGCCGTGACCATCGCTTCGCTGTTCTTCCCGCCGGGCAACCCGACCCTGGCGCTGCTGCAGACCTTCGCCGTGTTTGCCGTGTCGTTCGCCCTGCGACCACTGGGCGGCATCGTCTTCGGCATTCTCGGTGATCGGATCGGACGCAAGCGCGTGCTGTCGATCACCGTGCTGCTGATGGCCGGCGCCACCACCCTGATCGGCCTGCTGCCGACCTACGCCAGCATCGGGCTGCTCGCGCCGCTGCTGCTGGCCATGGCGCGTTGCCTGCAAGGTTTCTCCGCCGGAGGCGAATACGCCGGCGCCTGCGCCTTCGTCATGGAACACGCGCCAACCGAACAGAAAGCGCGCTATGGCAGCTTCGTGCCGGTGTCGACCTTCATGGCATTCGCCTGCGCCGCCGGCCTGGTATTCGGCATGGGCTTGTGGCTGGACGAAGCGCAGATGCAGGCCTGGGGCTGGCGCGTACCCTTTCTGATCGCCGCACCGCTGGGCCTGGTCGGCTTGTACATGCGCCTGCGCCTGGATGAATCGCCGGCCTTCCAGGCCCTGGCTGCCCAGCCTCATCCCGAACATTCACCACTGCGCGAAACCCTGCGTGAGCATGGCGGCACTGTGCTGTGCCTGTCGGCGTTCATCTCCGCCACGGCGCTGTCGTTCTATATGTTCACCACTTACCTCACCACTTACATGCAAGTGGTCGGTGGCGCAGCACGGCCGACTGCCCTGCTCGCCAGCCTGATCGCGCTGTTCTTCGCCGCCCTGCTGTGTCCCTTCGTCGGGCGCTATTCGGATCGCGTCGGCCGTCGCCGCACCATCCTCACCGCCGGAGTGGCGCTGATCGTCGCGGTGTATCCGGCCTTCACCCTGGCCGCCTCGGGCACCCTGCTGGCTTCAGCCCTGGGCGCCATGCTGCTGGCAGTGGGTGCGGTGATCTGCGGCGTGGTAACTGCCGTGCTGCTCTCCGAGCAGTTCCCCACCCGGGTGCGCTACACCGCCTCGGCCTTCACCTACAACCTGGCCTACACCATCTTCGGCGGCACCGCGCCGCTGATCGCCACTTGGTTGATCGAGGCGACCGGCAACCGCATGTCGCCGGCCTACTACCTGATCGCCATCGCCCTGCTGGCCCTCGCCGGCGGCCTGGCGCTGCCGGAGTCCTCGAAGCGGCCGCTGAACTATCAGCGCTGAGCGATCAATACGCCACCGAATAGCTGAGGCCAAAGGTGCGCCCGGCTGCCGGCAGGCTGGAGATGGCGCCGTAGGTGGCCTCGGCCTGCTGGCCGTAGACGGTCTTGTAGTCGCGGTTGGCCAGGTTATAGACACCGAAACCGACCTCGCCGCCCAGCCAGGGCGCATGGGCGATCAGGTCGACCACGGTATAGCCCTGGATCTTGGTCGCCGGGGTGGCGCGGATGGTTGGGCTGATCGCGGCGGACTGGGCGTCGTCGTAGGCACGGTCGCTGCCACCCACGGTGAGCGCCTGCAGGCGCACGCCATAGCCATCGAGGAAGCGCCAGTCACTGTAGACGGTGGCCTTCAGCGGCGAAACGCGGAAGGCATTCAGCTCGCGCCAGTTGCCGGCGGCGTCCTTGTACTGGCCACGGGTGTAGGCCAGGGTGCCGCCCAGCGTCCAGCCCTCGACCACCGGCACCTGCAGGTTGCCTTCGGCGCCCCACACGCGCTCATCGGTGTCGGCCACCGAGACGCTGAAATCGCGGTTGAACTGCACCACCTTGTCGGAGGTGTTGTAGAACGCGGTCACCCCGGCGTTCAGGCCGCTGGCATCACCCAGGCGCCAGCCCAGTTCGTAGTTGTTGACCTTGATCGAATCGATACTGCTGCTATCGATGACGAAGCTGGCCGGCACGTCGCGCAGCATGCGCTGGGTGTCGGGCAGGCTGAAGCCCTGGGAGAAATTGGCGAACAGTTGTTGAGTGTCGGTCAGCTTGTACACCGCGCCGAGGTTGAACAGGGTCTCGCTGTGGCGCACGTTGCCGCCTTCCAGGGTGCGCGCCTGGTAGCCAGCCACGGTGGCGGCGGTGACTGCCTCGCCATAGGGGGTGGAGTCATCCACCTGGTTGCGGATGGTTTCGCGCCGTACCCCGGCCTGCAGGCTGAGGCGCTCGGTGAGCTGGTAGTCGCCCTGGAGGAACGCGCCGGTCTTGCTCACTTCCACGTCCGGGCCCATCGAGGAACTGTAGGTCTCGCGATAGTTCAGGCCATTGCTGGTGAAGAAGCTATTGAAGTCGTAGAACTGGCCGTCCTGACTATCCTGCTCACGCTCGTGATCCAGGCCATAGGTCAGTTGCAGATCGCGGCCGGCCAGCTCGAAGCCCTTCTGCAAGGCGGTGCGCACGCCCCAGACGTCGATGTCGGTGCTCGACTGCAGCACCACGTTGGCCACCCCACCGGGCAACGCGGCATTGGCCGCACGACTGGCGAACGGGAACCAGCGCGATTTTTCCTTGCGGTAGTAGGCTTCGGCGGTCAATTGCTGGCCACCCAGCAAATCGCGGTTGAGGTATTGCACATTGGCGCCGTAATGACGGGTGCGCGGCTGGTCGTCGAGCTTCAAACCGTCCACCGCGTTGTGGCTGGGCTGGTAGTTCGAGACCAGCAACGCCGACAGGTTGGGGCCGTAGTCCGGGCCGTAGTCGCTGTCCTGCTCGTCGTTGTAGTAGCGCACGCCGGCGCTCAGTTGCTGGTCGTCGTCCAAGTGCCAGGTCAGGCGGCCGTTGAAGTCGAAGCTGGTGGTGTCCTGGCGGTCGGTCTGGGAGATTTCCGGGCCGATGCGATCACCGTCGGCATCGCGAATCTCGCCCTGCTTGGTGAAGCTCAGGCCGGCGAAACCGCTGATCGCCCCATGGTGAAAGGCAGCGGTCTGCGAGGCCTCGTAGGCCATGGCGTCACGCGCCGCCTTGCCAGGAGTACGCAGGCCGATGCGGCTGCTGAAGTCACTGGTTTCGTCGTCGGCGTTACGCGTGATGATGTTGATCAGGCCGCCGGTGGCGCCAGCGCCGTAGATGCTGGTGGCACCGGAGATCACCTCGATGCGCTCGATCATCGCCGGGCTGATGCTGTTGAGCTGGCGCGAACCGTCACGCGAGCCGGTCAGCGGCACGCCGTCGATCATCACCTGCACGGTACGCCCGCGCATGGTCATGCCGTAGTTGCTGGTGGTGCCGCTGCTCGGCGCCAGCGAGGGCACCAGTTGGCCGAGGATATCGGCGGTGGAACGGCCGGCAGCGGCCTGCTCTGCAACCTGCTCGCGATCGATGCTGTACACCGTGCCGGCGATCTCGGCGATGCTCTTGGCCGAACGGGTGGCGGTGACCACCATCGGGCTGAGTTCCTTGACCTTGCTCGTCGTGGTGTCGTCGGCCTGCGCGTGGAGCGCGCCGCTCACCGCCAGGCTGAGCAAGGTGACCTGCATGGATGCCGAAAAAAGCCTCATGGTTTCCCCCAGAGAAAGCGCGTCAATGATTGCCGGAGCCGGCCTGAATCGACCGGACGATAGGTTTGCAGAGCAGGACGCTGAGCACTGAAAGTGCGCCCAGCAGCAGGTAGTAGGTTTCGTAGCCCAGGCCCTTGGCGAGGAAGCCCGACAGCGAGCCACCGACGAAGAACACCAGCAGCTCGAAGCACACCAGCACGGTGAAGTCGGTGCCGGCCTGCTGCCGCGAACAGAGCTGCATGAACAGGGCGTAGAGGCTGGTCATCGCCAGGTAGCGGATGGCCAGGAGCACCAGCACCATGGTGCCGAGCCACAGCGGTGAGCCGTCGGCCAGGCCGCTGAACAGCAGCCCGGCGACCGCCAGATAGGCCAGGCTGCGCAGCCAGCCGGCACGCAGCAGCAGGGTCGCCGCACGCTGGCGCAGCAGCAGACGCGCAGCCGCCACGGCGGCGAGCAGCCCGACGCTGGCGCCGGCCACCGACATCAGCAGGCCGATCTGCGTCAGCGACCACTGGCGATCCACCAGCATCGGCGTGAGCATGGCCATGGCCGGCGCCTCGACCAGGCGATAGACCAGAATCAGCAACAGTGCCCAGCGGATCTCCGGGCGCTTGAAGGTGGCGATGAAGCCCGGCTTGGCCGCCTCGGCCTGCGCCGGCAGGCGATCATCGACCCGCGCCACCGCCAGCATGGTCAGGGCACTGAGGCTGGCTAGAGTCAGCAGCGCGCTCTGCCAGCCGACCACCTGGTACAGCCACAGCACGCCGGCACCACCGAACATGCTGCCCAGGGCCACGCCAATGCTCTGCGCCATGCTGCCCAGGCGATGATCCTCGCTGGCCAGCGACTCCACGGTGTAGCCGTCGATGGCGATGTCCTGGGTGGCGGCGAAGGTGGATATCCACAGGCTCACCAGCACGAACAGCAGCAGGCCGTGCTCCAACCCGGTCAGCGCCAGCACCAGGATGCCGGCCACCAGCGCCGCCTGGGTCAGCCACAGCCAGGTGCGCCGACGGCCGAGGCTGTGCAGGTAATGCCGGTCGACCAGCGGTGCCCAGAGAAACTTGAACGCCCAGGGGATGTACAGCAGCGAGAGCATGCCGATCCAGCGCAGGTCGACACCCTGGCTGCGCAGAATGGCCGGCATCGCCACGTTGAAGAAGTACAGCGGCAGGGCGTGGGCCAGGTACAGCACCACGATCACCGCCAGCGCCAGCCGGGTCACCGGCACCTGCTCAGACGGACGTTGCATGATTCACCATGCGCTCGGCGATCCAGCGATAGCCGTGCGTCCTGTCCAGGGTGACGAAATAGGGCACGCCCCAGGCGGCATGCAGCGCCGGGGTGTCGAGCCGGGCCTGCTCGTCGACATCACAGGCAATGCGCACCAGCCCCTGGCACATCTCACGGAACGCCGCCTTGTGCTGCTTGTACCAGACGCCCTGGATGGCCCGGTAACCCTCGGCGAAGGTGCTGCCCTCGCGGGTACTGGAAATGAAGAAGAACGGCTGGCGGCCCTCGATCAGACGCTCGATGCCGTCCAGCCACTGGCTTATCTGCGCCGCGTCGACCTGATCGTGAAAGACCGCCTCGACCACCGTCGTTTGCGTGAGGAGCAAACCCATCGCTGTGTGATTCCCATGATCGTTGGTTACGCAATCAAGACGATTGCGACCTCATTGCACATGAGAATAATTCTGAACAATGTTGCGCGCTTAGGGGAAAAGAAGGAAAAATTAGCCGCAACGAAACTTCCATCGGTCAAGCCAGCATGACGGTCTTCACCTGCGGTCAGCTCAGCGATGTCGCCCACACCCTGGGCGGCAACCTGCATTTCCAGCGCGAGCTGCCGGGCGAACAGCCAGTGCTCGACGGCGAACAACAAGTGCAAGTGCTGAGCGAAGGCCTGGTGCTGTACTTCAGCCACAGCCGCGATCTGGTCGACGCCAGCAGCGACAACCGCCTGGCACCAGGCATTACCGCCGCCTTTCTGCTGCAGGGCGAGGCCGAAGTCAGCCTGCCGCGCCAGCGCCTGCACTTCGACGCCCGGCCTGGCGGCCAGCGCGCCATGTTGGTCAACCTGACCGATAGCGATCAGTTCCAGCGCCACTGGCGCAGCGGCCGCGAAGAAACCAAAGTATGCCTGAGCATCACCCCGGACTGGCTGCAGCAGGTCGCAATCGGCAGCCAGCTGCGCAGCGACGCCCTGCTGCGCTTCAGCCGCAGCCACTGGCACAGCCTGCCCTGGCAACCCTCAGTGGATATCCTTCAACGTGCCCACCAGTTGCTCGAACGTGACGCGACCCTGCCGCCGTTGATGCAACGCCTGCAACGCGAGAGCTTCGCCCTGGATCTGGCCTGCGACATCCTGCGCGGCATCGACACGCCCCAGGAGAAACGCCTCGGCAGCCATCTCGAACGCTGCCTGGCGCGCCTCAAGGAATGGCTCGACAGCGGCGAGGCAGATGCCCTGAGCATCACCGACATGGCGCGCCAGCTCGGCACCAACCCGGTCGACCTGCAGAATGCCTTTCGCAGCCGCAACGGCACCACCATCGCCGCCTACCTGCGCCGCCAGCGCCTGGCCCGCGCTTATCAGGCCATGCGCCAGCAGGGCCTGTCAGTGGAGGATGCCGCCAATCTGGCCGGCTACGAGCACCTCAGCAGCTTCAGCGCCGCCTTCAAGCGCGAGTACGGCTTTCCACCGTCGCAGGCTCGTCGCTGAGGGAAGTGGGTCAATCCGAATCTGCACAATTGGATCTATGTGGCTGGGCCACTGCTGCGTAGATTCACCGCTACCGGGGCAGGCCGTCACGCCATCGCGCCCCTCAACGCGGATACGGATGATCACCATGAGCCAGCGCCTCGACTACTTCGCACTCTCCCCCAAGGCTTCCGGCAAATATGCCGAGTTTTCCATGCTGCTGACCCGCAGCCCCTTTCTTGCGCCGCTGGCCCACCTGGTCATGCTGCGTGCCTCGCAGATCAACGGCTGCGCCTTCTGCGTCGACATGCACGTGAAAGAAGCGAAGATCCATGGCGACCGCGAACTGCGCCTGCACCATGTCGCCGTGTGGCGTGAGTCGCCACTGTTCTCGGAGCAGGAGCGCGCCGCGCTGGAGTGGACGGAAGCCCTGACCCAGCTGTCGCCGCACGGCGTGTCCGACGCCATCTATGCCAGCGTGCGCGAGCAGTTCTCCGAGCAGGAACTGTCTGAGCTGACTTTCCTGGTAGTCGCCATCAACGGCTGGAACCGCCTCAACGTGGCCTTCCGCACCGTGCCCGGCTCCGCCGACAAGCAGTTCGGCCTGGACAAGGCCGGTCTGGCCTGAAGGTTATCCACAGGGGCGGTCGCCAGTCGCGCGGCCCCTGCTTCTCCCTGAGCCGCCCGCTGCACAGCACGGGCAAAACCGGCATGATGTGCCCCCGCGCCAGCACCCTGCGGGCGTGACGAATCCTCGTCGGCCTCCATCAGACACTCTCGCCGCCCGCTCAACGGAGCCCTTGCATGCTGCCCCTGCCGTTTTCCCGCCAACCTGCCCATCTCACCCTGCTCGCCCTCGCCTGCCTGAGCGGCCACAGCGCCTTCGCCGAAGAGCCCGTGCAACTCGATTCACTGCAGGTCACCGGCGAACAGGTAAGTGAAGTAGAGGCCGCGCGCGAGGAGCTCAACCGCGTCCCCGGGGCCACCAATGTGGTGGATATGGCCAAGGTCGAACAAGGCCGCGTGGCCGGCGTCGCCGATGTGCTGGCCTACCAGCCAGGCGTCTACCGCAGTCCCCCGGCAACGAGGGGGTGAAGATCAGCGTGCGCGGCTCGGGGATCAACCGCGGCCCCGGCTCGCATGCCTCCGGCACCCATATCCTGCTCGACGGCCTGCCGCTGACCGGCTCCGGCGGCACGCCCTACGAATTGCTGGAACCGCTGTGGATAAGTCGCGCCGAGGTGCTGCGCGGCGCCAATGGCTTCGACCGTGGTTCACTGGCTCTGGGCGGCGCCATCGACTACATCACCCACACCGGCTACACCGCGCCCAAGCTTCAACTGCGCTATGAAACCGGCAGCTATGGCTACCAGAAACGCAACATCTCCTCCGGTCAGGTGCTGGGCGATTTCGACTACTACCTCGCCCTCACCGACAGCGAAACCGACGGCTATCAGGATCATTCCTCAGGCAAGGGCAAAGGCGTCGCCGCCAACTTCGGCTACCGGCTCAACGAGAATCTGGAAACGCGCTTCTACCTGCGCTACCGCGAGACCGAGCACGAAACACCCGGTCGCCTGACCAAGGCCCAGCTCAAGGACGATCCACGCCAGGCCGCTGCCAACAACCTGCGCATCGACGCCCACCGCGACCAGCCCGGCAGCACCTGGCTGGCGAACAAGACCACCTGGCAGATCGACGACGACGCCACCCTGGTCGCCGGCCTGGCCTATCACCATTACCCCATGGATATCGTCGAAACCCGCTTGCCCAATGGCAACACCTATCGCATCCGCGTGGACTACAGCGATATCAGCGGCACTCTGAACTACACGCGCCGGCATACCCTGTTCGGCCTGAACAGCGTGACCACCATCGGCTGGCGCAGCACCACCAACCTGCCGAGCAGCACATCCAGGGAAACCGCAGCGCTGCCGATCAATGTGGAGTCCGGCGGCACAACTATCACCTATCCCGCCGGCACCCTGATGCGCGACTACGAACACCTGGGTTCGGACAACGTGCTGCACTTCAGCAATGACACTGAGCTGATGCCCGACCTGTGGCTGACCAGCGGCCTGGCGCTGATCTACACCCGCCGCGAAGCCGAAGTGACCTGGCCGGCCACCGACGACAGGCTCAGCGAACAAACCTGGGACTACGCACCGCGCCTCGGCCTGCGCTATCAGCTCAACCCGGACGTGCAACTGTTCGGCAATATCAGCCGCTCGGTGGAGCCGCCGCATGCCTGGTCGATGCTCTGGAGTTCGCCGCTGCGCTTCCCGGCCAGCAACCAGCCATGGAGCAACCGCCAGAGCGCCGCCATCAGCCTGGACAACCAGACCGCCACCACCGTCGAAGTCGGCGGGCGCGGCGATTCCGCACTGGGCCAGTGGGAACTGACCTATTACTACTCACAGGTGCGCCATGAACTGCTCACCGTCGAGATCGAGCCCAACGTCTTCGCCGAATCCAACGCCAGCCCCACCGTGCACCAGGGCATCGAAGCCGGCCTGACCAGCCCGTTGTGGCAAGGTGGCGCCGCTGGCGCCCTGAGCCTGCGCCAGGCCTACACCTTCAGCGACTTCCACTACCGCGATGACGACACCTTCGGCGACAACCGTCTGCCGGGCCTGCCGCGCCACTACTACCAGGCCGAGGTGCGCTACGACCACCCGAGCGGCTTCTACGCCGGCCTCAACACCCAGTACGCCTCCAAGGTCGCGGTGGATTACGCCAATTCCTACTACGCCGATGCCTACGCCACCTTCGGCGCCACCCTCGGCTACGCCTCGCCGAGAGACGACTGGCAAGCCTGGCTCGACCTGCGCAACCTGACCGACAAACGCTATGCCGCCACCGTCACGCCGGGCTATAACGACAACGGTGCGGATGTAGCTCGCTCCACGCCTGGGGAAGGGTTTGGGGTGTATACGGGGGTTTCTTGGAGTTGGTTGTAAAGCAGGCCGTTCGCAACCGAGTGGAAACGCTTGGCGGTCTACATACTGCTTGTAGCTCCGTGAGTAGCGCGTAGGGTGGACAACGCTCTTCTTGTCCACCGCTTCTGCCCTCGGCCCTACGCCATACCTTCCTTACGCAGCAGATAACTATCCATGATCCATCCATTGCGCTCCCGTGCCTCGGCACGGGTGGCCGCGATGCGTTCGGCTACTTCGTCCAGCGGCCCGGCAATCAGGATTTCATCGGCAGTGCCGACATAGGCGCCCCAGTAGATATGCAGGCCCTGGCCGACGAAGCGGCGGTAAGTGTCCTTGGCGTCGAGCATCACCGCCACGCTGTCCACGCCCTGCGGCCAGCCTTCGGCGAGCAGGCGGCCGGTGGTGATTTCCACGGCGCGGCCAATGCTGTTGAGCGGGATGCGATGCCGCGCCGTGAGCGCCTGCAGGCTGGTGATGCCGGGGATCACGTCATAGGCGAAATCGCTACGGCGCGCGGCGATGGCCTCGATGATGCGGATGCTGCTGTCATACAGCGACGGGTCGCCCCAGACCATGAAAGCCGCCGTTTCGCCATCGGCCATCTGCTCGTCAATAAGCTGCTCGAACACCGCCTGCTTGTCGCGGTTGAGTTCGTCGACGCTAGCGCGGTAGTCCGCCGCCTCGCGTTCGCGCTCCGGCTGCTGGCCTTCGGCGAAACGCGGCGTGTGGCCTTCGAGGAAGCGCGCGCAGATTTCCCGGCGCAGGGCGTTGAGCTTGTGCTTGGCCGGGCCCTTGTCCATCAGGAAGATCACGTCGCTGCGGCGCAGCGCCTTGATCGCCTGGTAGGTGATGTAGTCCGGGTCGCCGGCGCCGATGCCGACCAGCAGCAGGGTTTTCATGGGGTTCTCCAGGTAACGGACAACCCGTAGGAGCCGGCTTGCCGGCGATCAGCGTCCTCGGCTCCTACAGGCAGTAAATCATCAATATGTTGGTACTCGGCCTGCAGCGCCTGTGCCAACTGCTGCGCACGGCCCAGGCGGATGGGCGCGCGCTCGGTGTCGAGCAGCAGGGTTGGGCATGGCAGCGGCGCCAGGTTGGGCAGGTCACGCAGGCGACCGTCGGTGAGGATCAGCAGGCGCTGGCGTTCGCTCGGTTTCGCCCGTTGCCGACGCGACAGCCAGTCACCCGCCTGATTCAGTGCATTGAGCAGCGGCGTGCCGCCACCGGCGCCCAATTCGTGCAGCCATCGATGTAACTCCGCGCTGGCCTTGCGCCCCTGCCATAACCACTGCGCCTCACGACCACCGGCCTGCAGCACGGCCAGCCGCGCACGCTGGCGATAGGCGCTGTCGAACAGCTCGGCGAGCACGCCCTTGGCCCGGCTCAGTGCACCATGGCGACGGGTGGAAGCGGAGGCATCGACCAACACCAGCCACAGCTCCTCGGCCTGCTGGCTGCGCGGGCGCAGCACCAACTGTTCGCGGCGTTGCGGCCGGCCCTGGCGCAGAGTGGCCGCCCAGTCGATACGACCGGCCACGCCGCTACGCGCAGCACCTCGCAGGCCGCCGCCGAGTCGTCCGGGCCGGTTGCGGGCATCCGCGCCTGTGGCTGTGCGCGGGCGGATGCTCAGGACTTTTTTGGCCAACGCGGCGGCACGCGCCGTTCGCCCATGGCCTGCGGCTGCGCCGGCAGCTCGCCCCACTGGCCCTCGCCCTGGCTCTGTTCCTGCGCCTGCTGCGGCGCCTGGCTCTGCTCGGGCGGTGTGGCAGCCGGCGGTTGTTGCTGGCGACGGCGATGGCGCAGAACGAAGTCCTCCACCGCCTCGATATCCACAGGCTCGATGCCCGCCGCGCCACGCCAGGCCGCATGAGCACGGGCGGCGCGCAGCCAGACCAGATCGGCGCGCAGACCGTCGACGCCGGCAGCGAAGCAGCGCTGGCTGATCTCACCCAGGGCGGCGTCATCTAGCGGGATATCGGCCAGGCGCTGGCGGGCGTTCTGGCAACGCATCGCCAGGGCATCCTGCTCATCCTGCCAGCGTTGCAGAAAAGCGGCGGGGTCGGCATCGAAGGCCAGACGGCGACGGACGATCTCGGCGCGCTCAGCCGGCTGCGGCTGGCCATCGAGCGCCAGGTTGAGGCCGAAGCGGTCGAGCAGTTGCGGGCGCAGTTCGCCCTCTTCGATGTTCATGGTGCCGATCAGCACGAAGCGCGCGGCGTGGCGATGGGAGATGCCGTCGCGCTCGACGTGGTTGACCCCGCTGGCGGCAGCATCGAGCAGCAGATCGACCAGATGATCCGGCAGCAGGTTTACCTCATCGACATAGAGCACGCCGCCATCGGCGCGGGCCAGCAGGCCGGGGGAAAACTGCGCGCGGCCTTCGCCCAGCGCTGCGTCCAGATCCAGGGTGCCAACGATGCGCTCCTCGCTCGCCCCCAGCGGCAGGGTGACGAAGCGGCCACCGTCGAGCAGATCGGCCAGGCTACGGGCCAGGGTGGACTTGGCCATACCGCGCGGGCCCTCGATCAGCACGCCGCCGATGGCCGGATCGATGGCCGCCAGGCACAGCGCCAGCTTCAGCGAATCGGCGCCGACCACGGCGGCGAGGGGGAAGTGATGTTCGGTCATGGCTCTGGCCTGTGGATAAACATGGTTCCGACGGTAGCCCGGATAAAATCCGGGAATGGCGGTGCGGGCAATTGGCGATTGCAGCGGATCAGAGGGATTCCTCCCCTCTCCCATTTATGGGAGAGGGGCCGGGGGAGAGGGTTTATCCAGCGACACCGAGCGACCTGAACCACCCTCTCCCCAGCCCTCTCCCGCAAGCGGGAGAGGGAGCACAACCCCCCCGCACTCAAGCGCTTCATGACTCCTCACTATCGAGCAGCAGGTTTTCCAGCGCCTCTCGGTAGTCGCCGGGATTCTCCCACAGGCCACGCTGCTGAGCCTCCAGCAGGCGTTCGAGGATGTCGTTGAGCGCGCCAGGGTTGTGTTGCTGAATAAAGTCGCGGGTATCCCTATCGAGCAGGTAGGCATCGGTGAGCAGCGCGTACTGGTGGTCATCGACCAGCTCGCTGGTGGCGTCGAAGGCGAACAGGTAGTCGATGGTCGCGGCCAGTTCGAAGGCGCCCTTGTAGCCGTGGCGCTTCATACCCTCGATCCACTTGGGGTTGGCGGCGCGAGCCCGTACCACGCGATTGAGTTCTTCCTTGAGGCTGCGAATGCGCGGCGTATCCGGCTGGCTGTTGTCGCCGAAGTAGCTGGCCACCTTGAGCCCGCGCAGGGTTTCCACCGCCGCCAGCATGCCGCCCTGGAACTGGTAGTAGTCGTTGGAGTCGAGGATGTCGTGTTCGCGGTTGTCCTGGTTGTGCAGCACCGCCTGCATCTGCTCCAGACGCTCGACGAAGCGCTGCCGCGCGGGCGCACCTTCGGCGCCGCTGCCGTAGGCGTAGCCGCCCCAGTTGAGGTAGACCTCGGCGAGATCGGCGCGGCTCTGCCACAGACGCTCCTCGATGGCGTTCTGCACCCCGGCGCCATAAGCCCCCGGTTTGGCGCCGAACACCCGCCAGCCGGCCTGACGCCGCGCTTCGGCTTCATCCAGGCCGCCATCCTTGAGCGCCAGCGATTCGCGCCAGACCCGCGCCGACAGTGGGTTCATGTCTTCCGGCTCATCCAGCTCGATCACTGCCTGCACGGCCTCGTCGAACAGGCGAATCAAATTGCTGAAGGCATCGCGAAAGAAGCCCGACACGCGCAGGGTGACGTCCACCCGAGGCCGACCGAGCTGCTCCAGCGGCAACACCTCGAAGCGCTCGACGCGCTGGCTGCCCGGCTGCCACACCGGCCGCACGCCCATCAGCGCCAGGGCCTGGGCGATATCATCGCCACCGGTGCGCATGGTCGCCGTGCCCCACACTGACAGGCCGAGCTGACGTAGATGGTCGCCCTCGTCCTGCAGATGACGCTCCAGCAGACGATCCGCCGCCTGCACACCGAGGCGCCAGGCGGTGGGCGTGGGCAGGTGGCGCACGTCGACAGTAAAGAAGTTGCGCCCGGTGGGCAGTACGTCGAGGCGCCCGCGACTGGGCGCACCGCTTGGCCCAGCCGGCACGAAACGCCCCTCTAGCGCCGCCAGCAGGCCGCCCATCTCGGCGTCGCCACAGGCATCCAGCAGCGGCGCGATATGCTCGGCCAGGCCGTCGAGAATCAGCGCCACCTCGGCGCCGAAGTCGCCGCAGGTCACCCCCGCCAGGCGCTGCTCGATCAGCCTCAACGCCAGCAGCTCCAGGCGTTCGCGGGTATCGCCGACGCTGCGCCACAGGCTGTTATCCACAGCCTGCAAGGCCTCTGGACGCAGCCCTTGCCAGAGCTGGCCCATATCGCAATCCAGCGGATCGAGGCCCAGTTCCAGGCCACGGGCCAACGCACGCAGCAGGCTGGCGTTGGTGCCCAGGCCATCGCCACGGGGGATGCGCAGCAGCGCCAGCAGGGTGTCGCGGCGCAGCTGGCCAGTCGGCGACTCACCGAACACATGTAGGCCATCGCGAATCTGCGATTCCTTGAGGTCGCACAAGTAGGCGTCGAGCTGCGGCAACCAGCTGTCGCCGTCATCGTTAAGTTGCAGACCCAGCTCGCGGTCGAGGCTGGCCTCGCGCACCTTGGCCAGAATCTCGCCACGCAGCTCAACGGCGCGGCGCTGGTCGAGCTGGCTGGCGTCGTAATACTCGTCGGCCAGCCGCTCCAGATCGCGTAGCGGGCCATAGCTTTCGGCACGGGTCAGCGGCGGCATCAGGTGGTCGATGATCACCGCCTGGGTGCGGCGCTTGGCCTGCGCGCCCTCACCTGGATCGTTGACGATAAAGGGATAGATATTCGGCAGCGGGCCGATCAGCGCCTGCGGCCAGCAGTCCTCGGAGAGGCCGACGCTCTTGCCCGGCAGCCATTCCAGATTGCCGTGCTTGCCGACGTGGATCAGCCCGTCGGCGGCGAACGCCGTGCGCAGCCAGGCGTAGAAGGCGATGTAGCCGTGCGGCGGCACCAGATCCGGGTCGTGGTACACCGCCGCCGGGTCGAGCTGATAGCCGCGTGCCGGCTGAATGCCGACGAAAGTCAGGCCGAAGCGCAGGCCAGCCACCATCATCCGCCCGCTGCGGAACATGGGATCGTTCTGCGGCTCGCCCCAGCGCTCGCGTACGGCCTGCTGGTTGGCAGGCGGCAGGCTGTGGAAAAATTTCAGATAGTCGTCCAGTGCCAGGCTTTGCGCACAGGGGCGCGAATCCAGGCCATCCAGATCGTTGGTGACGCCACCGAGCAGGCTGTGGACAAGTGCGGTGCCGCTCTCCGGCAGGTTATCCACCGGATAGCCCTGCTGTTGCAGCGCATGCAGGATATTCAGCGCGGCGGCCGGCGTATCCAGGCCCACGCCATTACCAATACGACCATCGCGGGTCGGGTAGTTGGCCAGAATCAGACCGACTCGCTTCTGATCGTTGCTTTTGATCGCCAACTTACACCAGTTACGCGCCAGTTCGGCGACGTAGGCCATACCCGGCTCATGCGCCTGGTAGCACACCACGTCGCTCTGGCTGCGCTCGCTGCGCCAGGCCAGCCCCTTGAAGCTGATGGCGGTGCCGATCAGCCGGCCATCCAGCTCGGGCAGCACCACATGCATGGCCAGGTCACGCGAGCCCAGGCCCTGAGTGCTGGCCTGCCACTGCGCGTGGTTGTCCAGCGAGCAGATGGCCTGCAGTACCGGGATATCGCGGCGGAAGACCCGCGCCTGCGGCGCCTCGGGGTTGGATAGGGCGAAGCCGGTGGTGTTGATGATCAGCGCGGCGTCGGTGTCATCCAGCCAGGCCTGCACCTGATCCAGGCAGGCAGGTTCCTTGAGGCTGGCCACGGCAATGGGTAGCGGGTTAAGGCCCTGGCCGAACAGGTGCTGGCAGAAGGTATCGACGAAGACGGTGTTCGCCGACTGCACATGGTTGCGATAGAACAGCAGCGCCACCACAGGCGCGTCCGGTCGCCACTGCGCCTGCCAGGCGGCCAGCGTCGCCAGGCTGCACTGCGGGTGATAGAGACCGACACGCGGCAGCGGCTGCGGCTCCTGCCAACTGTCGCCACGCCCCAACCAACGACTGCCGATGCAGCGAAACAGCTGGCGGGCGTTATTCAGCCCGCCCTGGCGCAGGTATTGCCACAGGCGCTGGCTGTCTTCTTCGGCGACGTTGCCAAGGGCATTCAGCTCCGGGTCGGGCTTGTCGTCGCCCGGCACCATGATCACCGTGGCACCGCGCGCACCCAGCTCAACCAGACGCTCGACGCCGTAGCGCCAGTAGCTCACGCCTCCATGCACCGAGATCAGGATGACCTTGGCATGCTGCAGCACCTGCTCGACGTAATAATCCACCGAGGCGTTGTTGCTCAGTTGCGCCGGGCTGGCCAGACGCAGACTGGGGTAGTCGTCCGGCAGTTGCCGGGCGGCTTCGGCCAGCAACGACAGGTGCGAATCGCCCGTGCACAGGATCACCAGATCGGCAGGCGTCTGGCCGAGGTCGGCGATGCTGTCTGTCGGCAGTTGAGCGCCGGGCTGGGTGCGCAATAGGTGCATGTTCGTTCCGTGGGAGGGGCTTTAGCCGCGACTGGTGGTAGCGCCGTAGGGTGGACTCAGGAGCGAAGCGAACAGTCCACCGCCAGCGCACACGTCCACACGGCGTAATGCTACGCGAGTACGCCCTACGCTCCGTATCAAGCCAGCGCCGCTTTCAGCTCGGCTTCGATAGCTGCGCGGTCGAGCTGCTGGCCAATCACCACCAGGCGGCTCAGGCGCGGTTCGTCGACCTGCCAGGCGCGGTCGAAGTGGCGGTCGAAGCGCTGGCCCACGCCCTGCACCAGCAGGCGCATCGGTTTGCCAGGGATGGCAGCGAAGCCTTTCACCCGCAGGATGCCGTACTTGCCCACCGCATCCTTCAAGGCAGCCAGCAGGCGCGCCTCCTCGGTTTCCGGTAGTTCCACGTGGAACGAGTCGAACTCCTCGTGATCGTGGTCGTCGTCTTCATCGTCGTGATGGGTGCGGCGGCTGTCGATATGCAGCTCGGTTTCGCTGTTCAGGCCCAGCAGCACGTCCAGCGGCAGCTCGCCGCCGTGCGCCTCGATCACCTTGACCGCCGGCGGCAGCTCTTCGGCCACCTCGGCGCGCACAGCGGCCAGCGCCTCGGCGTCGAGCAGGTCGGCCTTGTTGAGAATCACCAGATCAGCGCTGGCCAGCTGATCGGCGAACAGCTCGTGCAGCGGCGATTCATGATCCAGGTTGGGGTCGAGCTTGCGCTGCTCGTCCACCTGATCGGGGAAGGCGGCGAAGGTGCCGGCGAGCACCGCCGGGCTGTCGACCACGGTGATCACCGCGTCGACCGTGCAGGCGTTGCGGATTTCCGGCCAGTTGAAGGCCTGCACCAGCGGCTTGGGCAGCGCCAGGCCGCTGGTCTCGATGAGGATATGGTCGAGATCGCCACGGCGCGCCACCAACTCGCGCATCACCGGGAAGAACTCCTCCTGCACGGTGCAGCACAGGCAACCGTTGGCCAGCTCGAAGACGCGGCCATTGGCTTCTTCTTCACTGCAGCCGATGGAGCACTGCTTGAGGATCTCGCCATCGATGCCCAGCTCGCCGAACTCGTTGACGATCACCGCGATACGGCGGCCGCCAGCATTGGCCAGCAGGTGGCGCAGCAGGGTGGTTTTGCCGGCACCGAGAAAACCGGTGACGATGGTGACAGGCAGTTTGGCGAGGGTTTTCATGGCGGGCCCCGTGGCGTCGGTAAGTTCGGCGGACGGGTACGCGCAGGCGGGCACACAGGGGCGTGCTGGCCGCGTCGGATCACCCCGTCCGAGCAAATGGCTTTAGGGCATCTCTAAAAACGTAGGCGAGGTAGCCAGCGCAAGGCAAAAACAGGCGAAAAAGCGCAGTTTACGTGTTGTAAATGAGCATTTTGAGCCTGTTTTTAACGCTGCGATGGCAACGCAGGTAGTTTTTAGAGGTGCCCTGTAGTCGAGGCAGGTCTCCTGGCTCACGGTCTGCGCGTTGCGCATCCTTCACCTTCCCGCTGTTGAGCAGTGGTGTATCGAAGGAGTTGCGACCGTTTACAGTTGCGGGGGCAGCCAGGGCATCGACCCTGTTCCCTCTTAGCTCCCCGGCGGCTTGCCGGGAAGAACCTCGAAAGCGAGAAGGCTACGCAGGCCGCGGCGGCCGGTCAATCGCGGTTGACCGCTGGCAGGTGCCATGATGAGCTACGTCACCCTACGACACGAATACCGCTCATGACCGCCAGCCACCTCGATCACCCCGCTGCCCCCCCTAGGGTGGTTGCCGGCCTGGGTTGTCGGCGCGGTTGTGCACAGGACGAGCTGCTCGCCCTGCTGACCCACAGCCTGGCCCAGCATGAGCTGACTGTGGATAACCTCGTTGGACTTGCCAGCATCGCCCACAAGCGCGACGAACTGGGGCTGCGTGAACTGGCCATGCACCTGAATCTGCAGCTGACATTCTTCACTCCCGAAGCGCTCACGCTCCACCAGCCGGAGAGAGCCGGTAGTCCACTCATCCGATCCGTAACGGGAAGCCCCGCTGTGGCTGAACCCTGCGCCCTTGCCCTGGCCTCACGAGTGGGCAAGGCAGCCCGCCTGCTGGGCGAGAAAACCCGCACGGCCAACGCCACTTGCGCGTTGGCCACCTTCGATAGAGAACCCGCAGCATGACCGTCTATTTTATCGGCGCCGGCCCCGGCGACCCCGAGCTGATCACCGTCAAGGGTCAGCGCCTGATCCGTTCGTGCCCGGTCATTCTGTATGCCGGTTCGCTGGTACCAGAAGCGGTTCTTGCAGGTAATAGCGCCGAAAATGTGGTCAATACCGCCGAACTTAACCTTGGCGAGATCATCGCACTGCTACGTCAGGCGCACGAATGTGGCCAGGACGTGGCGCGCGTGCACTCCGGCGACCCTTCGCTGTACGGCGCCATCGGCGAGCAGATTCGCGGGCTTCGTGCCCTCGATATCCCCTTCGAGATCATCCCCGGCGTCACGGCAACCGCCGCCTGCGCGGCGCTACTGGAAAGCGAGCTGACCCTGCCCGGCATCGCCCAGACGGTGATCCTCACCCGCTACGGCACCACCTCGCCGATGCCCGAGGGTGAGCGACTGCATGACCTGGCACGGCATCGCGCAACAATGGCCATCCACCTCGGCGTACGCCATCTGCCGGCGATAGTCGGCGAACTGCTGCCGCACTATGGCGCCGACTGCCCCATCGCGGTTATCCACCGAGCGAGCTGGCCGGATCAGGACTGGGTACTGGGCACCCTGGCAGATATCGAAGAGAGGGTGGCCGCCAAGGACTTTCGCCGTACGGCGCTAATCCTCGTCGGGCGTGTGCTCGACGCGGGTGCTTTCGCCGAGTCGGCACTGTACGACGCTGCCCATCGGCATCTCTACCGTCCCGGGCGCGATTGACCTGGCGATAAACTGAACAAATCGCTGAAAGCCTTGTATTCAGAGACTTTCGATCACTTATCAACAAGAAAGGCGGGACGTTATCCCAGCCTACTGTGGATAGCCATTCGCTGAGGATCAGTTTTTGTACAACTGCCTGAAATGCCCATTATTAAAGGGCTGCAGCCAGGTATAACGAGGATATCCACAGGATGATCCACGCCAATTGTTAGCAACTGTGGATCAGAGCTGTACCTCGACCCGCTTGATACCCAATGCCCGCAACTCCACCATCAGCTCGTTCAGGCTGGAGAAGCTCTCCACCTGCTCGGCTTCGTCCACCAGAAAGAAGCTGCGCCCTGCATCCTTCTTGAAGAATACGATCCATTCGGACGTATTGGCCGGGTTGACCATGACCTGGGTGTCGAACTGCACCCCTTCGTCTGTTCTGCGTTTCACATCTACGCGCTTCATCCTCTCTCCTCTACCAACTTGACTCCATGCGACCCGCACCTGAGCTGGGCCAGTCAGCGGATTTGCCGCCCAGTTTAAGGGATCGAAACACTTACCGGCGCTGGCGACGATCAGACTTAGCGGGCGCAAGATGAAATTACCGGGAAAGCTCTATATGCTTCATATACGAAACATATATGAGGAAGTTTCCATGGGCATCGTCAATATCGATGACGAACTGCACGACCAGATTCGCAGGGCGAGCGCCGTCTCGGGCCGCTCGATCAATGCCCAGGCGGGTTTCTGGATTCGCATCGGCATGCTCTGCGAGATGAACCCGACGCTGAGCTTCAATGAGGTGATGGCCGCCGAGATGCGTGCCGCCGGCGTGGTGGTTCCGCCAAGAATGGCGGACGCCTCATGAGCAAGACACCGCAACAGATCGCCCTGATGGCGGAATCCGGCAGGTTGCTCGCGTCCGTGTTCGGCTACCTGGATCGCCTGGATCTGCTCGGCATGTCGACCCTGCAAGTCAACGACCTTGTGGATAACTACATCGTGAGTGAACTCAAGGCGCGTCCGGCGAGCAAGGGGCAGTATGGTTTCGCCTACGCCATGAACACGTCGCGCAACGAAGTGGTGTGCCATGGCGTCCCCAGCGCCGACGATATTCTGCGCGATGGCGATCTGGTGAATTTCGATATCACCCTGGAAAAGAACGGCTACATCGCCGATTCGAGCAAGACCTACCTGATCGGCGAGGTGTCGGATCAGGCTCGTCAGCTCGCCCAAGTAACCTATGAAGCAATGTGCAAAGGCATCGAAGCC
Source organism: Ectopseudomonas mendocina (assembly GCF_008041835.1). Classification (GTDB taxonomy): domain Bacteria; phylum Pseudomonadota; class Gammaproteobacteria; order Pseudomonadales; family Pseudomonadaceae; genus Aquipseudomonas. The sequence continues at coordinate 19,637 of NZ_VRYE01000043.1, read as the reverse complement.
GTCAAACCTGGCGCCCGACTCGGCGATATCGGTCATGCCATCGAACGCCATGCTCGTACCCATCGCTACTCGGTGGTCAAAGAGTACTGCGGCCACGGCATCGGCCGGGAAATGCACGAACCACCCGAAGTGCTGCACTGGGGCAAAGCCGGCACCGGCCTGACGCTGCGCGAAGGTATGACCTTCACCATCGAACCCATGCTCAACCGGGGAACGGAGGATGTACGCACCCTGCGCGACGGCTGGACGGTGGTGACCCGCGATGGTCAGCTCTCAGCGCAATTCGAACATACTGTGGCGGTCACCCGCGACGGCGTTCGCGTGCTTACACTGCGCCCCGAGGAGCTGCACCTGAGCAGGATTTCGGCGTGACAGAAACGGAAAAGCCCGTCCAGATGGACGGGTGGTGGCTTACAAATAATTCTGACAATTTCAGAGCTATAAATCGGGGGCTGAGGTCGATTAGAGTCAACTTTCAAATAATAATATTTCGACAATCAACGTGTAGAGAACTGACTAGAACAACGATTTTTGCCAAAATAATTTGACAATTTCACCGTACATACAACGTGCATGCTGTGGAGCCCAAGATTGCTGCTGCAACTTAGGCTTTGGCATCACACTGCTGCAACTCTACAGCACATAAAACCTTTGCCGCGCCTCACTACGTTGACCTGCAGACCCTGCTCAAGAGGCGCGTAGGAACAACAATACACTGCCTCCACGGAGCAGCGCCTCGTCGAACCGCCATCTCCACGGTGCTAGAGCACCTTGTTCATGCTTGCCACTGAGGTGAAAAAGCGGAAAAGGCATGAGATATTTGGTCTATCCAGATCCCAGGAGCGCGATTTTTCGCAGCCCGCGATGTAAGGCTCGCGCTATCGAGGCGTTAGCCGGTCATTACCCCGTAGCGCCAATGTGCCGGCCGTTGCGAATATCGCGCGGCAGTTTTTTGCAACGATCTCAATAAGCCAACGTACATGCCGCGCTGGAGATGGCCGTCGCATGCCCGCAGCCACGATCGGAGATGCCGCTGTACTCGGATTGCGGCAGGGGGCTGTTGGGATAATGCGGCGATAGAGAGCTTTTTCAGCTCGTTTAACGCCGAACTGGTGTACCTGACTCGCTATGAAGCGAAAACCGACCTGCTCAACTACATCCGCTTATACAGTCACCCTCGGCGCCACTCGACGCTGGGCTACCTGAGTCCGATCGAGGTTTGAGCGGCGAAACGCGAGCAGTAGCTCTCAACTATCCGCCAACCCCGGGACAGACCTGCCTAGTTGCTTTCAGCTTCTAGTGTGTCGTTGGGCGAAGTCTGCAACACTCCTAACAAGTTTTTCGGATAAGAGGGAGCATGATGTTTCAAATCCATCGGATGGGGGCTCTGACGCTAGTGTTCGCCAACGCCAAGAGTTCACCGCAATGATCCCTCAACGTTCCAATATGACCTGGAACCTGCTGCTGCTAACCTGGCTGGTCGCACTGGTATCGACCCTGTCCGCGCTGTTCATTGGTGAGGTAATGGGCCAAGCACCCTGCGTGTTGTGCTGGTTCCAGCGTGCCTTCATGTTTCCGCTGGCTGTGATCCTGGCGATCGCCAGCTACCGCTCGGATTTCACCGTCTGGCGCTATGCCCTGCCGCTGACCGTTATCGGTGCGGCGCTGGCATTTGTCCACACGCTGCTCTATGCCGGGCTGATACCACAGCCGATCCAGCCCTGCACGGCCACCGGTCCATCCTGCTCAGGCGCCGGAATGACCCTTTTCGGCGTAGTGCCCCTGCCGGCACTCGCCTTGTTAGCTTTTATCTTTATCGGCATCCTGCTCATTATCATCCGTCGGAGAACCACCCCATGAATCGCCGTTCCGTGGTCCTGATCGTCAGTGTCGTGATCCTGGCCGTCTTTGCTGCCGCTGCATTCTTCTATTCCCCCTCCCAGTCGCCTCAACAGGCCCAGGCTCCCGGTTCGACCGTCCAAGAGACCGGGACACAGCCCAAACAGAACGGCGGCCAGTTGGTTCGCTTCCACTCACCGGTATTCGGCCCGGCGCAGGCTCCAGTAACCATCGTCGAATTCTTTGACCCTTCCTGCGAGGCATGCCGCGCCTTCCACCCCTATGTGAAGCAGATCCTCGCCGAGAACCCGGAAGACGTGCGTTTGGTGCTGCGCTATGTACTGTTCCATCAAGGCTCCGAAGAGGTGGCGCGAATGCTGGAGGCGGCGCGTAAGCAAAATCTCCATGAACAAGTGTTGGAGGCTGTGCTGGAGGCCCAACCCGGTTGGCACGACGATCCCAAGGTAACGCAGGCATGGGCTGCTGCAGAGCGCGTCGGTTTGAATTTGGAGCAGGCCCGCCAGGACATGCATACGCCTGGCGTCAACGCCGTGCTTGAAACGGACATGCAGGACGTTAAGGCCGTTGGGGTTCGTGGCACGCCGACCTTTTTTGTCAATGGTCGTGCGCTCAGCGAGTTTGGCCCGGAGCCGCTGCGCCAGTTGGTGAGCAGCGAAGTGGCCAAGGCACGGGAATGACACCATGAGCGCGCTGGAAAACCGCGTGCCACCGCTGCTCGTGGCGGGCCTGATAGCTGTGCTGATGGGTTTGTCGGGAACCAAATTGCCGGGCGTCGAACTGGCATGGACCGCGCGCCTGACCTTCGCTTTGCTGGTACTGCTCCTGGGGCTCGGCGTGTGCCTCGCCGGCGTACTGTCGTTTCGCCGCGCTCGCACTACAGTCAATCCATTACAGCCGCAGCAGGCTTCGGCATTAGTGGAGGCTGGCATCTACCAGTACAGCCGCAACCCCATGTACTTAGGCTTCGCCATTATCCTTGCAGCTTGGGCGCTGGCCTTGGCCTCGCCTCTAACCCTGCTGGGCGTGGTTGCTTTCGTGCTGTACATGAACCGTTTCCAGATAGCACCCGAAGAGTGGGCGCTGGAAGCACTTTTCGGCGAATCATTCGTCCGCTACCGCGCACAAGTCCGCCGCTGGCTCTGAGCCTCGGCGGCGTTAGCCACTGCGTCTGATCTCCTCGTGACGAGCTGTTTTGGCCACACGCCGCTAGCATGTCTCTGGTCGAGGACATGGCGCCAACGAGTGATGTCGCAAGTTCACTCCGTTGATATCGAGCTAACTGTTTAGCAACAGCGGTGAGCGCAAAGCAGGCTTATGCTTCGCTGCGATGACTGTCGGCCTGCCTAGTGTCGATACAAACACTGCCGTCTAGCTCCATTTCAAGTGTCGAGTGGCTGACTTTGAATTGCTCATGAAGTACACTTTTCAAATCAGTCTTCACTCGCTCTATATCCGCCAGACTCGCCTTCTTGATCACAACATGTGCTTCCAGTGCGATTGTATGCTCAGCGATTTCCCATACGTGTACGTGGTGAACACTCTCAACGTCGTTTACTTGCTCCATGACATTGATTATGTCAGCGATGGAAACTCCTTCTGGCGCGCCCTCCATCAACAAGTGAATGGTTTTAGGTAGCAGGCTAAAACCTTGCCAGAGCACGTAACCAGCAATCATCAGCGTCAGTACAGTATCCGCCCAGTACCAGCCATAAAGAAGTATCAATGTCCCGGCGATAACCACGCCAACGGAGGCCAGTGCATCCGACACATTGTGCAAAAATGCCGCCTTTATGTTCATGCTGTCCTTAGACATCGAGTATGTGAGAAAGGCAGTGACGATATCTACAACCAAGGCTACTCCTGCGACCACAACCACCGTCCAACCTTCAATGGGCTGCGGGGAAAACAACCGGCCTACGGCCTCATAGATCAGATAGAGGCCGACGATAATCAGCGTGACCAAGTTGATCAAAGCCGCTATGGTTTCACTGCGTCGATAGCCAAAGGTTTTAAATGCATCTGGCGGTCTGCGACCGATCTTACGTGCGATCAGCGCAATAACCAGTGATGCGGCATCGCTCAAATTATGTAGCGCGTCAGCAATGAGTGATAAGCTACCAGAGAGTATTCCACCGACTATTTGTGCCAGTGTTAATGCGGCGTTAACGCCTATAGCAGCAATTAGACGCTTATCGCCTATAGCTTCGGTGTTATGGTTATGTTCGTGGCCCATTGGTTTTTAACCACCCTTAAAAATCTAAAAAAAGACTAAGCACAGGAAGCCAAACGGTCGTCTATAGCAACAAATAAATATACTAGTGCCTTTGTACCGTCTGACACGGAGACAGCCTCCAAACCGTTGACAGAAATCCGACCATCATCGCCCGAGTTCGTGCGCCATTGCCTTCAATACGCCGATAACTGGCTAACCCTTGTCATGATCTGAATATGACAGATTTGTAATCTTCACATCATCTTTCGTGGTTCAAGCTGCACAGCGGAAGATTACATTTCAATAATGTAATGTTTGGCTCACACTGCCGTTATCTTCAGTCGCGCAAAATTCGTTAGAACCTGTAGAGCTCACCGGGAAAGCTCAACAAGCCACTTTGAATTTAGCGAGGGCTGCCCATATGAATCTGTTGAAAGCTATTATTGTTGGATCGGTAATCTTCGGCTCCGCATTATCCTATGCAGGAGACGGCTACGATCGTTCAATGAAATTTAACGAAAAGTTTCGTGCAGAACAAAAACGGATTCACGAAACCGAGTCTGGTGAAGAAAAAATAGACGGACTAGAAGCTAAGAATCCGCGCCCGGATCAGAGCAATATGCAAATAAAGAAAGAATCCAAAACTGAATAACCGCTTCACCCGAACAATCTTCGCCTCCGATAGCTTCCGAATCCCGTTGGTAAAGCTGTATTTAAGCGCCTTTCGAGGCGCTTTTTTTGTTTCTCGATAACGTACCCGTCAGTCGTTACCAGCGCATTGGGGCCACAAATCCTTTCAGTGAACCCTTCGAAGCTTCGATTGGATATTCATAAAAAGGCCAGGCATCAAGCCTGGCCTACGTTGGGAGAAAACCAATATCAGCTCGCGTCCTCATCCTCTTCGTTGCGTTTCATGCGGCGCTGCAGAGCCGTGTAATAGAGCGCAGGCAATACCAGCAGCGTCAGTGCTGTCGAGGACAGGATGCCGCCAATGACCACGGTCGCCAGAGGCCGTTGGACTTCCGCGCCGGTCCCTGTGGCCAACGCCATTGGGACGAAGCCGAGCGACGCCACCAGCGCTGTCATCAGGACTGGGCGCAATCGCACCAGTGCGCCCTCACGCACAGCCTCGGATAAAGGCCGGCCTTCCTCTAGCAATCCTTTAATGAAAGCAATCATCACCAGTCCGTTGAGTACTGCCACACCCGACAACGCGATGAACCCGACGCCAGCGGAAATTGAGAGGGGAATGTCCCGGAGCCAGAGTGCAAGAATTCCCCCAGTAAGCGCGAACGGAATGCCAGTGAAGACGACCAGCCCATCGCGCAGTGTGTTGAACATCATGAACAGCAGCACGAAGACCAGCAGTAAGGCGACTGGGACGACCAGCTGCAGGCGCTTGGCGGCAGCCTGCAGCTGCTCGAACTGCCCACCCCACGTCGTCCAGTAACCGGGCGGTACCGGGTTTCGTTCAGCGATTGCTGCAGACGCATCTTGGACGAAACTGCCAATGTCACGCCCTCGAACGTTGGCGCTTACCACCACCAGACGCTTGCCATCCTCACGGCTGATCTGATTCGGGCCCAGCACGAATTCCAGCGTGGCAACCTCAGCCAGCGGGATAAAGTCGATTCGGTCGTTGGCAGCACCCGCTACCGCTGGCACCGGAATCGGCAGGCGAGCCAGCACATCCGGATCGGCACGCAGCGTATCGGAAAGACGAACAACGATGTCGAAACGACGGTCACCCTCAAAAAAGGTTCCGGCTTCCCGTCCGCCAATCGCGGCGGCGACGGTATCCTGCACATCGCCGATGTTGAGCCCGAAGCGTGCCGCCTTGTCACGATCCACATTGACGCTCAGCAATGGGAGGCCCGTCGTCTGCTCCACTTTAACTTCGGAAGCGCCTGGTACGTCTTGCAATATCGCCGCGATGTCATCAGCTGTTTTGTTGAGAACATCCATATCGTCCCCGAACACCTTAACGGCCACATCGCTGCGAACTCCGGAAATTAGCTCGTTAAAGCGTAACTGGATCGGCTGAGACATCTCATAGTTGCTGCCCGGCACAGATGCGGCCGCCTTTTGGATGTCCTCAATGAGCTGCTCGCGGGATTTGTCCGGATCTGGCCATTCTTCCTTGGGCTTGAGCATCACATAGCTGTCCGAAATATTCGGCGGCATCGGGTCAGCCGCGATCTCGGCGGTGCCGGTTCGGGCAAATGTACGCTTGACCTCCGGGACCTGCTCGGCAATTGCCTTTTCCAGCCGCTGCTGCATATCCACGGATTGGGAGAGGCTGGTCCCTGGAACGCGCAGAGCTTGAAGCGCAAAATCACCCTCGCTAAGGCTCGGAATGAACTCGCTACCCATTCGCATCACCAGCAGGGCAGACAGCAGCACGCTAGCGACGGCGCCACTGAATACCAATGTGCGATGACGCATGACCCAGTCGAGCACGGGCGCATAGCCATTGCGCGCCGCGCGCATCAGGCGGTTGTCCTTCTCTTGCACCTTACCGGTGACAAAAAGCGCAACAGCAGCGGGCACGAAGGTGACCGATAGAATCATGGCACCCAACAGTGCGGTTACCACGGTGAATGCCATGGGGTGGAACATCTTCCCCTCGACACCAGTGAGCGCAAAGATGGGCAGGTAGACCACCATGATGATCAGCTGGCCGTAGATGAGCGGACGCCGTGCCTCCTTGGCCGCCGCGAATACTTCGTGGAAACGCTCGCTACGGGTCAGAATCCTGCCATGTTTTTCCTGCGCGTGGGCAAGCCGGCGGATGGCGTTTTCGACGATGACCACCGCACCGTCGACGATGATGCCGAAGTCGAGAGCCCCTAGGCTCATGAGGTTGGCACTGACTTTGTTGGTGGCCATGCCGGTGAAGGTGAACAGCATGGACAACGGGATGACCATTGCTGTGATCAGGGCTGCACGCAGGTTGCCGAGGAAGAGAAACAGCACGGCGATAACCAGGATCGCGCCTTCGATCAGGTTCTTGCGAACCGTGGCGATTGCCTTGTCTACGAGGTCGGTCCGGTCATAGACCGTTATCGCGCTTACGCCTTTTGGCAGGTTCTGGTTGATAATCTCCAAGCGCTGCGCGACGGCCTGCGACACGCTACGGCTATTTTCTCCTACCAGCATGAACGCGGTCCCAAGGACCACCTCGCGTCCATTGTCGGTGGCTGCCCCTGAACGCAGCTCACGACCGATCCCCACTTCGGCAATATCGCGAACCCGCACGGGCGCGCCGCCTGCGTTGCTCAGGACGATATTGCCAATGTCCGCGGGGGAGCCGAGCTGGCCAGGTGTGCGGATCGACAACTGTTCGCCGTTACGCTCAATGAAGCCGGCGCCGACGTTGGCATTGTTGCGCTCAAGCGCAACGACGAGCTGTTCCAGAGTGATTCGGTAAGCGGCCATGCGCTTCGGATCGGGCGCTACCTGATACTCTTTGGCGAAGCCACCGATCGTGTTGATCTCGGCAACGCCTCGAACGTTTCGCAGCTGCGGCTTGATGATCCAGTCCTGGATTTCACGCAGGTCGGTCGGCGTGTAGGGCTGACCATCAGGACGGCGCGCCTCGGGCTCGGCCTCGACCGTCCAGAGGAAGATTTCCCCCAGGCCGGTGGAGATGGGACCGAGAGTGACCTCCACGCCCTGCGGAAGCTCGTTGCTCGCGGCCTGCAGCCGTTCACTCACCAATTGCCGGGCGAAATAGAGATCGGTGCCATCATCAAAGATTACGGTGATCTGAGCGAACCCGGAGCGCGATAATGAACGTGTCTGGCGCAGGTGGGGCAAGCCGGCCATCGCCGTCTCGATGGGGAAGGTAACGCGTTGCTCGGTTTCAAGCGGCGACGCGCCTGGGACTGCGGCGTTAATTTGAACCTGTACATTGGTGATGTCGGGCACAGCGTCGATAGGTAAGCGCTGATAGCTATAAACCCCGACGCCCGCCATGCCCAAGACCGCCAGCAGCACTAGCCAGCGCTGCTCGATGGCGAAGCGAAGAATACGTTCGAACATGAGTTAGGTATCCGGAGGATCAGTGAACGTGCTCGGCGGAGCCTTTGCCGAGTTCGGATTTCAGGATGAAGCTGCCAGCGGTCGCGATCTGTTGGCCGGCCTGCAATCCGTCACGAATTTCCACGCGATTTTCGTCGCGCTGGCCCAGCGAAACCGGGTGCGCCTGGAAGCCGTGCGGCGTGCGAACGAAAACCGTCGGCGCGTTTTCGACGGTCTGGACCGCCTCGACTGGAACCGTGACCGGAACACTACGTCCGTCGGCGCTAACTCGGACCGTCACGAAAAGACCGGGACGCCAAGCCCCATCGGGGTTGGCCAGGGTCACGCGGGCTGTCGCGGCACGCGTCTGCTCGCCCAGCAGGCTGCCCACATGGGCGACCTTCCCCATTGTTCGCACGCCTAGCTCGCCGGCAACAACTTCGACTTCTCGGCCGACGGTTACGCGCATCAAATCACGGGCAGGTACGCTGAACGTGGCCCAAACCCGCGACAAATCAGTCAGAGTGAAGACGCTGGTCGTTTCATCCACACGCTCGCCCAGCACAATATGCTTCTCGACGACCACTGCATCGAAAGGTGCGCGCAGCTCGTAGCGGTTGCCTACGCCTGCGCCACTTCCGCCGCCCAGCGCCCGTGTTTTTTCTTGGGCATTACGCAAGTCGATTTCTGCTACGCGCAGGCTCTGCTGGGCCTGCAAATAGTCCTGTTCTGCAGAGATACGCTCCTGCCATAGGGTGCGCTCACGCTCGAACAAGGTGCGAGCCAGCCGGAGGCGCTGCTCGGCGGCAGCCAGCTCACTACGCTGCTCGGACAGCTGCTCGCTGGCGATAACCGCCAGCAACTGGCCCTTCTTCACTTGGTCACCCAGGTTGACCGAAACCGATTCGACAACGCCGGCCACACGGGGCACGACATGTGCGGTACGGTCTTCGTCGAAACGCAGCTCGCCCGGCAAAGATACAGACGAGCCGATTTCAGCCGGTCCGGCCTTGCTTAGCTGAATGCCTGCGGCACGTATCTGCTCTTCGGAAAGCTCAATCTCACCTTCGGCATGCGTTTCGTTGCCGTGCTCGTCCTCCTCACCGCCATGACCGCTTTCGTCACCATGGCCGTGGCCATCGCCTTCAGCGTCATGACCGTCTTCGTCCCCATGGTCGTTCTCAGATTCCTCGTGACCGCTTTCTCCATCCTCATGCGCGTGGCCATCCTCGGCGTGCTCAGCCTTGTTATCGCTGGCCTGCGCCTCAAGAACGAAGCCCTGTTTTACGCCAACGCCGGTCAGCAGTACCAAAGCGACCGCCAGAGCGATTCCCGTCTGTTTTTTCATGCAAGCTCCCCCACCGCCAATACGTAATGGCGGCGTTTCGGTCATTCGAAGGTAGTGGTAGGTCCGTACAGCCGCTCGATACGCGCCCAGGCGTCGACCACGGCTTGCAATGACTGCAGATAGCGCGTGCGTGCATCTATCAGCGCACGCTGTGCGTCGAGCACGTCGAGGAACGCGAAGCGGCCAAGACTGAAACCACGTGTGGCCGCTTCCACGGTTCGCTGTCCTGCCGGCAGTATCCGGTTGCGTATTTCCTCGACGTCTGCACGTGCGGTACGCCAGTCGCGAAGGGCCTGCTGGATCTCCGCACGAACGCGCAGCTCTGCCGCATTACGAAGATCACGCGCCTGCTCCGCCCGCCGTGCGGCCGCCAGAACATTGCCTTGGTTACGATCGAATAAAGGCAGCGGAACAGAGAGGCCGACGAGGTTGACGCGCTCACGCTCGATTTCGTCGTACTGGCTACCGATACTGACGCTTATGTCCGGGTAGCGCTGGCTTCGCTGAAGCCCCAGCTCGGCTTCACTCAAGGCCACTTGGCGCAGAGCCCTACGCATATCGGCACTCTCACGCACGCGCGCCAATAATGCAGATTCGCTAGGCACATCTGGCAGGTGTTCGAAACTGCCCAGCAAACTGCCAAACTCCGGTGCGTCGGTCCCGAGCAGGCGCGCTAGCATCTGTCGAGCGTTGTCCCATTCCTGGCGTGCTCGCCGCAGGTCCAGTTGTACGGTCGCCAGTTGCATATCGGCGCGCGTCGCCTCCACTGGCGAAACTTTTCCGGCATCGACCTGTGCGTCGGCGACCTTAGCAGCCCGCTCGGCCAATGACAGAGAGGCCTCGGCCAGTTGCATGCCCTCCTGGGCACGCAAGGCGGCGAAGAAAGCCTGGATCACATCTGCACGCAACCCCTGGCGTCGAAAGTCAAGGTCGGCATCCACCATCGAGCGATTGGCGTCCGCCACACCGATTCGAGCGCCGCGCTTGCCGCCTAACTCGATCGGCTGAGTGATTGTGATTGAGCGAGTCTGGCGATCGGACTGAGTGTCTTCCACCTCGAATCCTAATTCCGGATTTGGAATGGCCCCAGCCTGGCGGCGCAGCCCGCTCGCGATACCTATCTCTGCCCGCGCGGCGGAGAATTCTGGGTTGCGTTCATACGCAAGGGACACGGCTCGCTCCAGTGTCAGACCTTCTTGCGCGCCCACCTCAAGCGACATCAGTGCCAGCCCAAGCAGGCCGCTGGCAAGCAGATACAAGCGTTTCTTTTGGTACATACGCAACACTGCCGGGCAGTGCCCCCTTTATTGTCGATCGCGTTTCTCCAGCCGCGCTAAACCGGCCAGATAGCTGATGGGTAAACGGCGGTGACTTTATATAAGGGCGGATATCGACCGGGTGACCGCAACATTACGAATTTGTAATCCACGGAATGCTTGCGGTTGCGTCGCTACAGATTACAAGATCGTCATTTGCCGCTAATCCTGCGGTCATTTGTAGGGGGAGATCATGGCCAAGCGCTAAAAACAAAAAGGCAAGAGACGTCATTCGAACGCTGACATGCCGTATATCAGGAGCATCATCATGAGCAAAAAGGCCGCCCTTTCACTGACAGCTCTTTCATTGGCACTGGGCGGCGCCTCGGTCTTTGCCCAGTCGGAAACAGCAGCGGAGGGCTTCATCGAAGGCAGCACGCTATCGCTGATCAATCGCAACTTTTATTTCAATCGAGATTTCCGCGACGGTGAGAACGCAACCGGCAATGGCTACTCTGAGGAATGGGCTCAAGGGCTGATGGCCTTCTTCGAGTCCGGATATACCCAAGGCTCGGTGGGGATCGGCGTCGACGCCTTCGCCATGCTCGGCCTCAAGCTCGATTCTGGATCAGGACGTTCCGGTGCTGGCGGAACCGTCGATCTTCTCCCCTACAATAGCGCCGGCGATGCCGAGGATGACTTTTCTCGAGTAGGGGGGGCCGTGAAAGCACGGTTCTTGGGCACCGAGATCAAGGCAGGCGATGTATTTCCCGCTACTCCTGTCGTGCACTTTGGTGACGCACGGCTGCTGCCGGAGTCTTTCAAGGGTGTCACCGTTGTGAACAACTCGCTGGACGACCTCACCCTCCAGGGCGGCCGCCTGCACGCGATGAGCCAGCCCAATACCAGCAACACGAACGATGACTTCGTCACGTTTTATGGCGGCGGCGTCGACTCGCCTTGGCTCGGCTACGCAGGCGGCGACTATAGCGTGAACGAAAACCTCAGTCTTAGCCTGTATACCAGCCGGCTGAAGGATGCCTGGGATCAACATTATTTCGGTGTCTCGGCCACCTATCCACTTTCCGATGCCGTCGTGCTGCTGGGCAGCTTCAACTACTACAAGGCAACCGACGAAGGTCGGAAATTGCTGGGCGAGTTTAACAACAGCATCTGGAGTTCCAGTCTGGGTGTCGCCTTCGGCGCGCACACCGTCACGGCGTCGTATCAGCGAAACAACGGTAACAACGACTTTGACTACTTGCGCCAAGCGGACTCGATCTACCTGAATAACTCCATCCAGTACAGTGATTTCAACTCACCTAAAGAGCAGTCCTGGATGCTGCGTTATGACCTGAACATGGCGGGTTACGGCATACCTGGGCTTACGTTCATGACTCGCTACGCCCGCGGCTGGGGCGCCGATTACAGCAACGCAAATGAGGTATATATGCGCCAAGACGATAACGGCGCGCCTCTGTCCGGACAGAAGCGCTGGGAACGCGACGTCGAAGCACGCTACGTTGTACAGACAGGCTCGTTCAAGGACCTCTCTCTGCGGGTGCGCCAGGCTACAACACGGGCGACTGCTTTCGAGTCCGACCTCAATGAGGTTCGATTCATCGCCGAGTACCCGCTCTCGATCCTGTGAAGCACTACGAGCAACACCACATCTTCTTTTTGTGCTCCCTTGGTTTGAAGATGTGTTTCAGGCGCCCGTAGGGCGCCTTTTTTTGCTTAAGTGCACCTCCTTGCGCTGCGGGCCAACCAAATGACAGGTAGATTACAAATTTGCAAGACAGCCCCGCAGGACTTTTACCGCGTTAAAGTGCTTCCCGCTTCCCTAGGCTGATCTTTACGGCCTGCCTTCCATGCTGGGCAAGCCGCGTTAGTCTTGGCCTAGTTGCTACATGAATAATTTTTTGGTTCCGCTTACCGCGCACCTCATTGCTGAGTCATCTGAAAACATGCGCATTCTGGTTGTAGAAGACGAGATTAAAGCTGCGGAATACCTGCAGCAGGGTCTCATCGAGTGTGGTTACACGGTCGATTGCGTAAGTGATGGGCTCGATGGATTCCACCTGGCACTGCAGAACGACTATGACATCGTGCTGCTAGACGTGAATCTGCCAACCATGGACGGGTGGGAGGTGCTCGAACTCATCAGGCGACGTAAGCAGACACGCGTCATCATGCTGACGGCCAATGGCCGCTTAGAGCAAAAGGTCCGCGGCCTGGAGTCGGGCGCCGACGACTATATGGTCAAGCCGTTCCAGTTCCCCGAGCTGCTCGCTCGTATCCGAACATTGTTGCGGCGAGGCGAGGCGGTCGCACTCCCGAGCAATCTGCGTGTAGCCGACCTCGAACTCGACCCGGGCCGGCATCGGGCCTACAGGAGCGGTCAGCGTATTGATCTCACCAGCAAAGAATTTGCGCTACTGCATCTGCTCATGCGCCGGACTGGCGAGGTTCTCACGCGTACCGAAATAACCGCCCTGGTGTGGGACATCAACTTCGACTGCGATACCAATGTGGTGGATGTTGCAATCCGTCGCCTACGGATGAAGGTGGACGAACCCTTTGGCGATCGCCTGATACACACCATTCGCGGTGTCGGCTACGTGCTGGAGGCGCGGCCTTGAAGCCACTCAGCCTCGCATCGCGTCTCGCGCTTCAAATCACATTGACCGGCGCCGTCTTGGTCGCGCTGTTGATTGCACTGAGCTACTGGGTACTTGTGCGCCAACTGGAACTGCGCGCCCAGGAGGAAGTGACGGCCAAGCTCTCGCAGATCGATCATGGACTCCTAGAAGACACCAAAGCCCGTATGGGCCGCTCCTGGCAACACGCACTGAGCGATACGGTACTCGGCCATGACAACCTTTCGATTACCGTCATCGGCGATAGAGCCAAATCCCCCATTTTTAGTATCGGCCGGTTCGCCCATGCGCCGCAGCAGATGGATCTTGTGAACAGAGACGGTGAATACCTAGGCTGGACCACGGAAGACGGCGTGCAGATGCTAACCGGGCGCAAGCAAATACAGGTCCCGGGACTGGCTCCAATGACGCTTTTACTTACGCAAGATCGCAGTGCCGATCAACTGCTAGTGGCTGCATTCCTGCGCTCGGCCTTAGTGACTGTGCCGATGCTGCTGATGTTGATCGGGTTGGCTGGATGGCTAGTTGCTAACAACGGTTTGCGACCGCTTCGCAAGTTTCGGGCCTTGGCGACAAAGGTATCGACGCAGGATCTGTCACCCCGAATCCGCAGCGATCAGCTTCCACTAGAGCTTCAGGAATTGGCGCACAGCCTCAACGTAATGCTTCATCGACTCGATGACGGAGTTCAGCAACTGTCACAATTCTCGGACGATGTGGCCCATGAGTTGAAGACTCCCCTAAATAACCTGATAGGCAAGGCGCAGGTGACATTGGTGCGTGAGCGAAGCAAGGAGCAATATAGGGAAGTGCTCGAATCGTCGGTCGAAGAGCTCGAACGCATGGATCGAATCGTGTCAGACATGCTGTTTCTCGCCCAGGCCAGCCACGCCAGCCCAGCACTGAAACTCGAACAACTATCCCTGGGAAGTGAGGCGAATCGCGTCTGTGAATACCTCGAAGTCCTCGCCGAAGAAGCCGGAGTCGCAACGACGGTAACGGGCGATGCCATAGTTCTAGGAAATCGGCTTATGGTCCAACGGGCCATTTCCAACCTGCTATCCAACGCGTTGCGGCATTCGAATACTGGCAGCACGGTCGAAATTAAGATACTTGAGAAGGACATAGACATCGTCTCGCTGGCTGTCACCAATCATGGCGCGACTATCGAATCGGATCATCTCCCGCACCTGTTCGACCGCTTTTACCGCGTTAACGGCATACAACCTCGTGGGGCAGGATTGGGGCTAGCTATTGTCCGTTCAGTGATGAACCTCCACAAAGGCCACGTGGCCGTCGCCAGCAAAGACGGTCGGACCACGTTCGAACTCACCTTTCCTCGGCATGCCTGATTGAAAGTGACACGGCTAGGGAGACGGCTTATGAGAGCATCAAACTATGGAGAAGAGTAATCATTTGAGCGTGCACGTTGGTCGGGTACCCACTCCCGCGAGCCCAACGCCATTCGTTTAAGCATGCCTCCCGGTGAAAATTCCGCAGGGCTCAACTTACACCCATCATGTTTTGCCGGGTGATTGCACAGTTCCTATGGTATTTGTTTATCTCTGGTCGCTATCGTTTCGTTGCCGACCGGCATACCGTCGATAAACAGCCTATAGATGGCATGCCAGTTGGGCCAAAAGCACGATCATGTCCAATGGACCGGAAGTTGGCGATCCATACCGCTAATGTCACCGGTATGGCCAAGGGTGAATGTGAGCGAGACCGTCACCGCCTGCAGCCCGGTCGAAGCGCGGGTGGCCTACAATAACGATGAGCTTTAAAACAAACCACGATCAGCGGAAACCGGACAATCAATTACAACTTTGTAATGTTGATAACATCTCTTGGTAAGGATTGGCCCTTTAATATAAAGGCATCAACTAACCAACAGGTATGACAAATGAGCAGCACGGCTAAAGTAATTCTACCGTTCATTCTAACCATTGCTTCCTCGCTTGCAATGGCTGAAAGCGGGAGCGAACGAACAATGCAGCGGCTTGACAATGCGCCGGCAAAAAAGCCCACACTGAAAATGCTTGTTAAAGAAGGTGAAGTGCTGAGCATAGCTCCCGCAGGGATGACAGGTACGACCGGAATGATTCAAAACTATAGGACTAACGACAGGGTTCAAACGTATGAGATGAGGGTAAAAACTCCTGACGGAAAAATCCATACGGTATATTTTCTGAGCGCCCCGGTTGGTGTAAACAACGGTTAACAGGCCAGTAAGTCCCAACGTCAATCATTTAATATATGCATCCTCGCTAATGCCGGCGAGAATGCCGCAATGAATCGCCCCTAGTTTCGTAGACACCTCCAGGCCTCATAATACGGCCCACTAGGAGGAGTCATGAGCAACCCGCGTTATCCCGAAGAATTAAAAATCGAAGCAGTCAAACAGGTGACCGAACGAGGTCTGCCAGTGGCGGAGGTAGCTGCTCGTTTGGGCATGTCGACCCACAGCCTGTATGCCTGGGTTAAACGCTACAGCAAGCCCCAAGAGCAGCGCGCGCAAGAGGACGATCAGCAAGCTGAGCTGCGTCGTCTTCGTGCCGAACTCAAGCGCGTGACCGAAGAGCGAGACATCCTAAAAAAGGCCGCCGCATACTTTGCCAAGGAGTGCGGCTGAAGTACGCCTTCATCAACCAGCTATCCGCTGACTATTCGGTTCGCCGCCTGTGCCTGACGCTGAAAGTACATGCCAGTGGTTACTACGCGTGGCTGGCTGAACCGAAGTCGGCACGAGCCAAGGATGATCAACGCCTGCTTGGACTGATCAAGCACGCGTGGCTAGAGAGCGGCCGAGTGTACGGCTACCGCAAAATCCACGACGACCTGCGTGAGCTTGGAGAAGCATGCGGCAAGCATCGTGTTGCTCGACTGATGCGCTTGGAAGGGCTGCGCTCACAGACATGGTATCGTCGCCGACCGGGCCGCTATGGTGGTAAGCCTCCAGCGGCTTCACCGAATCATCTGGAGCGCCGATTCAATGTCACCGAACCCAACAAGGTCTGGGTCACGGACATCACCTACATCCGCACCTATGAGGGCTGGTTGTATTTGGCGGTGGTGCTCGATCTGTTCTCGCGGCAGGTAATCGGTTGGTCAATGAAACCGCAGATGACCAGCGACCTGGCTATTGATGCGTTGCTGATGGCAGTTTGGCGGCGTAAGCCAAAGCAGGAAGTGATGATTCACTCAGATCAGGGGAGCCAGCAGCGGCGACTGGCAGAGCTTCCTGAAAGCCAACAACTTGCTTGGCAGCATGAGTCGGCGCGGCAATTGCCATGACAACGCAGTAGCGGAAAGCTTTTTCCAGCTGCTGAAGCGGGAACGGATCAGGCGAAAAATCTATAGCACCAGGCAGGACGCACGCGCTGATGTGTTCGACTACATCGAGATGTTTTACAACCCAAAACGCCGACACGGTTTCAACAACCAGCTGTCACCGGTAGAGTTTGAGAAGCGACATTTACTGAGCCTGGAAAGTGTCTAAGAAATCCGGGGCGATTCAATGGTGGTGCCACTCCTGGTGGCCGGCACGGCCATGAAAGATGCCGATGCCGGGCCCTATCCAGGCCTGGCCTGCCCAGCGTACGGTATCCGTTGAGAGCGAGCCTTTCATTCGTTGACTCGGCCGGCTTCCGCATTTGGGCTTAGCAAACTGCTCAGGATCAACATGGCGGCGCCACCGACGATAGCAATATCCGCCAGGTTAAACGCAGGCCAATGCCAGGACAGCCAGTAAAAATCCAGGTAGTCGATTACATGGCCTCGAAATGCGCGATCAATCAGATTCCCAACTGCCCCGCCCAAGATAAGGCTATAGCCTAGGGCTTCGCTTTTGGCTCTGCGTTTACGCAATATCAGAGCCAGCACGATCGAAACGACCAAAGCTATGACAATGAAGAAGTAACGCTGCCAACCACCCGCGTCAGCCAGGAAGCTGAACGCTGCACCGGTATTCCAGAAGTGAACCAGGTTGAAGAACGGGGTGAGAGGAATCACGGTGCCGACCGGGAGCGAACCCGTAATTGCGCTTTTCAACGCTAGGTCGGCCGAGGCAATGGCTAGCGATAGCATCCACCAGAACCCAGGAGCAACAAGAGGTGATCTAGGAGACGACCTCATTGCATTTCTCCTTGAAGAAGTCGCTGCAGCTCCGGTGAAATAGGCATCGGCGCAAAAGCACTGACCCTGGCGCGCCCGCTGTTTCCGAGCGGCACCCAGATCTTCGAGAACAGCAGGGCCGCCATGATTCGCGGTACTTGGCTGAGCACCTTTCGTAAGTCGCGCAACTGCCAGCCGGCCCTCAGCATCAGCCAATGGCTCTGAGCATGAAGAATAGGCATTCGCTGGCTCAATATGTGGGCTCGCTCCAGCCAGGAGAAAGCCTCGGTTGGCGCCTCTTCATTAAGTGCTTTCCTAGCCTGGAAGAAGGCCTCATCAATGGCAATGCTGAGAGCGGTATTCATCTGGATCTCACTTACGCAGTAGATGCCCGAGTGAACACCCTATAGCTGCTATAGGGTCAAGCGCTATGGGCGATTCAAGACGACGCAAAAATGACTTTATGCCGGATTACGAAAGAGGTTTGTCGCCCCCCAGCAGGCCCGAAAGTATCCCGCAGTCCAGACTTTGTCGTTCGTTATCGCAGCAACCTCGCAACGTCACCAGCTGGTTTTCGAGAGCATGTAAGGATGCGATCTGAGCCCTTACCTGTGCGATATGTCTATCAAGGAGCTCATTGACCGCAACGCAGGGTTGCTGCGGCTGTTCTTGGTAGCTCTGCAAAACACCAATTTCTTCCAGTGACATGCCAAAAGAGCGGCATCGACGAATGAACAGCAGTTTGTCCGCATGGTCTGCTTTATAGGTTCGATAGCCATTGTCCTCACGATTAGGCGGTGGAAGCAGCCCCTGACGTTCATAAAAACGAATCGTCTGAATGTCCACCCCAGCCTGCTGTGCAAGTTGGCCGATGCGCATGGTCTGTCCCTTGGTAAAAGGGCCAGTATATCCAGGCTTGACCCTATAGCTACTACATGGTTTTTAATCGGTAGCATTAAGTCCTATAGGAGAGGCGAATCATGAGTTCTTGTGATACATCTCGTGGCTGTGGCCCTGAGGCGGCAACCACTGAAGCGGCAACCGCGCCTTCGAAGGAAGGAACCTGGGTCAGCAGTTTTTTTGTGCCCAAGATGGATTGCCCTTCAGAAGAGCGAATGATTCGGCTCGCGCTCAATGGCTTGCCTGAGCTCAATTCGTTGTCCTTTGATCTGAGCAGCAGACAGGTACGCGCTTTCCATGACGGTCCGGTTGACCAGATCGCGACCAAGCTGGAGTCGCTTGGTTTAGGGGCAACGCTTCTCGGCACTCAACCGGCCAGCCAGGAAGCAGCTTCGACCAATAGCGCCAGTGAAGAGCTGACTGCTTCCAAGGAGGCCGGCACGCTCAAAATCCTGCTCGGTATCAATGCCGCGATGTTTGTCATCGAGTTGGGCGCGGGCTTGATCGCTCAGTCGACGGGCCTGATCGCCGACTCGCTGGACATGTTTGCTGATGCAGCCGTCTATGGCCTGGCTCTCTTTGCGGTCGGTCGAGCTGCGCAGCTGCAGGTTCGCGCTGCGCACCTGGCGGGTATCGTCCAGATCGTATTGGCTCTGGGGGTACTCGTGGAGGTGGTTAGACGCTTCATGTATGGCAGCGAACCTGAGTCGATGCTGATGATGGGGATTGGCTTATTTGCACTCGTCGCGAACGCCAGCTGTCTGTTGATGATCTATGGCCATCGCGAAGGCGGTGCACACATGAAAGCGAGTTGGATTTTTTCGGCCAACGATGTGATCGCGAATATTGGCGTTATCGCCGCCGGAGCTCTGGTGGCGTGGACAGGTTCTCCCTATCCAGATTTGGTGATTGGTACCGTCGTTGGCCTCATCGTACTGAACGGTGCGCGTCGAATCCTGGCATTGAAAGCCTGACCAGCCGGATCGACAGCCACTCCCATTTTCCCAAACAGAGACGCGTAGCTTGTGACTGACGTTGATACGACTGAGATAGAACAGTTGATGGCTGGATTGAGCGGCAAAATTGCCGAAGGGCATGCAGCCCAAAGTTGCGATGCAGCTTATGCTGTTTATTTGGAGCTTGAGGCGCTTCGTGAACAATTCGCACCCAAGCCTGATGTGAATAGAACCCGTACAAAAGCCGGGGTGGAGAAAGCCTTGGAGCAAGCCAGCCAGAAGGCTTGGCGATCCGCGTCACCTGTTTGA
>NZ_VRYE01000042.1 GCF_008041835.1 Ectopseudomonas mendocina | reverse complement strand
AGTGCCTCGTATCCGATTCTTGTTCATCGGCTCACGGTTTACGCTCCACGCTTCCTCCCCACGGTCGGTCACACTTCCGCAGTTGCGCTTCGCTTCGTTCGCTGTGGCCAGCTCACGGGAGGACTTGCACCTCCAGGAGTGCGCCCGTGCCGGGCGCACCAAAAACGCCCCGAACCAGTCAGGGCGTTGCTACTGCAATGTGTGACGACCCAAGCCTCAGAAGCTGTAGGTCGCCGACAGAATGGCCGAGCGACCATCGCCGTATTCGATAGCAGACGAACGTGCCGAGGTGCCGGGAGTCTGGCGTACGCGCTCGACATAATCCTCATCGAACAGATTGTTGAGGTTCAGTTGCAGATCCAGGTTTTCATTGATCGCATAGCCGACCATGGCGTTGTGCAGCCAGTAAGCATCAAGCTTGGCGCTGCCACTGGAGCTGACATTACGCTCGCTGACGTAACGGGCGCCATAACCCAGCGTCCAGCCCTGAGCGACCTCGTAGGTGGTCCACAGGTTGAACGAGTGCGGCGGGGTGTTGCCCAGCGCCTGACCCTCGCGCTTCGGGTCGATAGTGGACTTGAGGGTCTCGCTGTCGAGGAAGGTGTAGTTGGCGTAGACGTCCCAGCGCTCGCTCAGCTTGCCGGTGGCCCCCAGCTCGACACCCTGCACGCGCTGCTCGCCCGCCAGGATATAGCTGCCATCGACCAGCTGCTCGCGCGCATCGGTCTTGTCGACGCGGAACAGCGCGCCATCGAGCATCAGGCGGCCGTCGAACAACTCCCACTTGGTGCCCAGCTCCCAGGTCTCGTTCTTCTCGGGATTGAGGCTCTGGGTCGAAGCATTCAAGCCACCGCCGTTGGAAGCGACGTTCTCCGCCGAGGGGTTGAAGGAGGTGCCCCAGGCGACGTAGATGCGGCCATTTTCGGCCGGCTTGTAGACCAGGCCGGCACGGCTGCTGAGCTCTTCATCGGTGGAGGTGAAGCGGCCGGTGCGCACATGACTGGCGGAGAAGGACTCGCTCTCGGCATCGAACCAGTCATAACGCAGCCCCAGGTTCAGGTCCCACTGCGGGCTCAGTGCAATGCTGTCGAACACGTACAGCGCACGGTTATCCAGCTGGTTCTCGGTGTAACCGGTGGTGGTCTTGTTGATCGGGCCGTTCCAGCGACCGAGCGGGTTGGACAGGTCGTAACCGCTGCCCGGATACACGGCATTGCCCAGGCCATGATTGTAGGTCTTGAGGTCGAGATTCTCGCGCGACACCTCGACACCGGTGACCAGCTCGTGGGCCAGCCCGGATGTGTCGAAGCTGGCGCGCAGGTTGGTCTGGTTGATCCACATTTCGGTGGTGACGTCACGCCCATAACCCTGCGGGCCGGCCGGACGATAATTACCCGCCGGCACGCCGGTCAGGTTCACATGCGACGCGGAAACCACCGTCTCGCGATCCACACGGCTGTAACGGGTCAGGTTCTGCAGACGCAGCGCGTCGTTGATGTCGTGCTCGAGGTTGACGGTGAACGCGTCCTGCTCGATGCGCTCCTTGTCCAGGTTCTTCCAGCCGAAGTAATCCTCGCGGCTGACGCCAGCCAGCTTCTTGCCATCCAGCGCGGGCACGCCGTAGTCGGGCAGATTGTCATCGCTCTGGTGGAAATAGCTCAGGGTCAGGCGAGTCGCCTCGCTCAGGCCCAGCGCCAGCGAAGGCGCGATGCCCCAGCGCTCACGGTCGATCTGGTCACGTCCGGGGACATCGTTCTCGTGCGCCATCAGGTTCAGGCGCACGGCGCTGCCGACACCCACGCCATCGAGGGTCTGGTTGGTGTCCAGGGTCAGGCGGTGGTAGTTGTCGGTGCCGAGGCCGGCGCCGATTTCGGTGAAGTCTCGCTGCAGCGGCTGCTTGCTGATGATGTTGATGCTGCCGCCCGTGGTACCTGCGCCCCCGAATACCGAATTGGGGCCCTTGATGACCTCGACCTGCTCGATATTGAAGGTATCGGTGCGGCTGGTCTGGGCGCTGTCGCGCAGGCCGTCGATCTGCAGGTTGGCGTTGGCGGAGAAACCTCGGATGTTGATGCTGTCACCCGAGCCGCCACCGCCCTCCCCGGCGTTGAAGGTGATGCCGGAGACGTTGGACAGCACCTGACGCAGGCTCAGCGCCTGCTGCTCACGAATCACCTCGGCCGGCACCACATTGATGGTCTGCGGCGTATCGAGCAGCGGTTTGACGTACTTGGCCGATGCGGAGCTCTCCGTCTTGTAGCCGCTGTCCCTCTTTGCCTTGACGGTCAGATTGTCCAGCTGCACGGCGTCGTCAGCCAGAGCGGGCAGGGTCAGCGAGGCGACCGCAAGACCGACGGCAGTGGCCAGCAGGCGCTTGGAAGGCAGGGAGCGTTGGCAGTTCTTGGTGCGCATTTGATAATTTCTATCTTAGACTATTGATAATTATTTACATAAATACTCGGACGTTTCCCTTGATATCCGGGAGTCACGAGCAGCGGGTCGCGCAGGCACGGCGAAGCGGCCTGCAGCTAAATGCAAATCTATATCATCCGCATGAAATAATCAGCAACAACCTTGCACGCTTACGCGCATGTTGCGCACAGGATCCATGCCCCAGGGGTTGGCGGCGGTCCTGCTGGCCGATGGCAGGCGGCCTAGGGTAGCGTCGAACGCCAGATCACATCCGGCCCGATGCTGGCCAGGTCGGCGCAACCGGTCAGGGCCATGGCCACCTCCAGCTCCGCGCGCAGCAGCTGCAGCACGTGCGCTACCCCGACCGCACCGGCCGCTGCCAAGCCAAAGACGTAGGGCCTGCCAACCAGCACGGCATCCGCTCCCAATGCCAGCGCCTTGAGGATATCGCTGCCACGGCGAATGCCACCATCGAGCAACAGTGGCATCCGTCCTTGCACAGCAGCGGCGATTTCGGGCAGCACGTCGATGGTAGCCGGCAGGCCGTCCATCGTACGCCCGCCATGGTTGGAGACAATCAGGCCATCCACGCCCGCCGCCAGCGCCTGTTCGGCATCGACGCCGCTCATGACGCCCTTGAGCAGAATGGGCAAACGCGTCTGCTCGCGCAGCCAGGTGAGGTCGGCCCAGGTCGGCGCCGCGGCCAGCAGTGGGCCGCCCAGGAGCAGACTGCTGTTCTGCGAGTCAGCCTGCGCCTGCAAGGGCCGCATCCCACGCAGATTGACTGCCTCGACGCCCGCCGGCAGGGCGAAGCCGGCGCGCTGCTCGCGATTGCGCACGCCGTTGACCGGGGCATCCACCGTCAGCACCAGCGCCTGGTAGCCGGCGCTTTCTGCACGGCGGATCAAGGCCGCAGTGAACTCGCGATCAGGCTGGATATACAGCTGGAACCACAGCGGTGCCTGCGCCTGCGCCGCGATGGCTTCCAGCTCGACACTGGCCTGAGTGCTGACCACCATGCCGGCCCCCAACGCTGAAGCCGCAAGCACGCTGGCCAATTCACCATCAGGATGGGCGAGCTTCTGGTAGGCCACCGGTGCAAGAAAGATCGGATGATCGAAGTCCTGACCGAACAGGCGCAGGCGCGTATTGCCAGCGCTCAGGTCTTGCAGCACTCGGCTACGCAGACGCAGGCGCTCGAACGCCGCCCGGTTGTCCACCAGGGTCAGCTCATCCGCCGCGCCGCCGGCCAGGTAGGCCCAGGCCTGTTCGCTCATACGTTCGCGGGCATAGGGCTCGTAGTCGACGACGGCGGCGATGGTCGGCGGAATCTGCTGCAGCTTGGGCAATGGCATGCTGTTTCTCGGCGGGTCGGTGCGTAGAGGGCAAGGTTCGATCAGGGCGATGGATCGAGCGCTCAGGTCTGCGTCCATTGCCGCAGCAGGTTGTGGTAGATGCCCGTCAGCCGTATCAGTTCGGGGCTGTCCGGGACCTGCTGGCGCAGCGCCTGGATGCTGTCGTCGAGTTCCAGCAGCACGCTGCGCTGCTCGTCCTGGCGCACCAGGCTCTGCACCCAGAAGAACGAGGCCAGACGCGCACCACGGGTCACCGGTTCGACCCGATGCAGGCTGCCACTGGAATAGAGAACCAGATGGCCGGCCGGCAGTTTGATGCGCAGGTCCTGCACCACCAGTTCACCGCCGTCGTACTCGTCCGGCTCGCTGAAGAACAGGGTGGCCGACAGGTCGGCACGAATACGATGCGGCGTGCCCGGCACGCTGAATACCGCATTGTCGATATGGTCGCCGTAGGTGCCGCCCTCGGCATAGCGGTTGAAGCGCGGCGGTACCACTTTCAGCGGTAACGCGGCAGCCATGAAACGCGGATGCTGGGCCAGGCAGGCCAGGATGAAATCGCCCAGTTGCTGCGTCAGTGGATCATCCTGAGCGAGCTGCTGATTGGCCTTGACGTTCACCGCCTGGTGCCCAGCCGTCAGCCGGCCATCCTGCCAGTTGCCGCCGGCGAGCGCGGTGCGGCACTGCTGCAGCTGTTCGGCATTCAGCACGTCGGGAATGCTCAGCATCATGTTCGGGGTTCTCCAGGGCAAGCGCCGTTGCGAATGATTCTAAAGGGCAGCCGCACTCGGAAAGAAGTCCGATCGGCTGCCACCCAACGAAAACGCCCCGACTGCGCTGCAATCGGGGCGTTGTACAACTCAAGCGTGCTTAGAAGCGGAAGTTGGTGCTCAGGGTGAAGGTACGCGGGTCACCCAGCAATGCACGGCGGCCCTGCCAGTTGGCCGAGCTGACGTATTCCTCATTGGTGAGGTTGTCGATGTTCAGGCGCACGTCCACATTGGCATTGACCTCATAGCTGGCCATCGCGGCGAAGGTGGTGTAGCTCGGCACACGCCCGTAGCGACCATTGGCGACAATACGCTCGACGTCATCCGGACGCCCCAGGTAGGTCGAACCGACGTGCTGGGCGCCCAGGCCCAGGGTCAGGCCGACGGGCAGGCGGTAGGTCGTCCACAGGTTGCCGGAGACCTTGGGCGTGAAGGCCAGCTCGTCACCGTCGGTGCGCGAGGCCGAACCATAGTCCTCATTTACTCCAGATGCGTTGGTATTGGCATTACGCCTAACTCGATCCAAATACGCGCTGTGTTTACGCTCACTATCCATGAACACAATACCCGCGAAAACATCCCAGTTATCCGTAATCTTGCCGCTAACACCCAGTTCCAGCCCCTTCACAACCTGCTCGCCATACCCCTTCAAGGTCGTCTCGCCAGGAGCCGGATTGGGTGTATCCGAGCCCGTGATCGCCACCTTCTTCTTAACCGTGTAGAACAGCGCGGCAGTGGTCGACAGGCGGCTGTCGAAGAAGTCCCACTTGGTACCGATCTCGTAGTTGTGCGCACGCACCGGATCGGCGCCCTTGATCAACGCCGGCAAGCCCTGGTCGCTACGGGAGATATCCGAGTTGGACAGGTAGGAACCCGGCGGTTGGGTGGATACACCGTAGGCCGCGTAGACGCTGCCGTTGGGCAGCGGCTTGTAGACCACGCCCAGTTTGCCGCCGAGGCTCAGTTCGGTGTCGTCGAAGTCGTCACCCGGTGCGGCACCGCCGGCCAGGCGCTTATTGCTGATGCTGGCCTGGTACTGCTCCAGGCGCAGACCACCGGTCACCTGCCACTGCGGGTTGATCTCGATGGTGTCGTAGACATAGAGCGCGGCCGTATCCACATCGACTTTGGTGCGATCACGCGGGGCCAGGGCGGCCGGCACGCTGCGTTCCCAGTCCGGGTCGAAGACGTTGACCAACCCCGGCAGCGTCTGCGATTGATAACCCAGCGACTCGGACTTCTCGCGACTCAGCTCGAGCCCAGCCGACAGGTTGTGGCGCAGCCCGGCGGTATCGAACTGAGTGGAGAGGTTGGTCAAGTTGCTCAGCGACGTGTTGACGCGGTCATACTGCTGACGCTGTACGTTGACCAGCGCAGCATTGGCGTTGTTGTCGTTATCCAGCACATGGGTGTAACGCGCCTGGCGATCAACGCGGGCCAGACGCGTCTGGTTGCTGATGGTGACGCCAGCAGACAAATCATGTTCGAGGCGGAACAGCAGCGCATCGCTGGTGGTGTCGTCGAAGTCGGACTTGAGGCCGAAGTACTTGTCGCGATCGGCCGACCACACCGACGGATCGAACGGCGTATTGGCGCCCTTGAGCTGATCACGCAGGGTCACACCGGCCACACCCAGATCCGGGCGATCGTTCATCTCGACGTGCTCGTAAGCGACGATGGCGCGAGTGTCGGTGCCCAGACCGAAGGCCACCGACGGGGCGATACCCCAGCTGTTCTTCTCGGCGTGCTCACGGCCCGCGACACCGCTGTCCTCGACCAGCAGGTTGAGACGAAACGCGCTGCTGTCGTTGATGATCTGGTTGGTGTCGAGCGTGGCACGGCGGCGCGGCTCGGAGTCGTACTGATCGAAGCCGAAGCTGGCGCCACCGGCGATAAAGCTTTCCAGCGTCGGCGTCTTGGTCACTTGGTTGACATAGCCACCGGCGCCACCGCGGCCGTTGTCGGCCGCCGGGCCTTTGAACACCTCGACCTGCTCGACGTTGAACACGTCGCGGGTATAGCTGCCGTTGTCACGCGCGCCATCGACGAAAATGCTGCCGCTGGTATCGAAACCGCGCAGGCTGAAGTTGTTGGTGCCGCTGGCAAAGCCGTTTTCGCCGGCGTTGAAGCTGATGCCGGGGGTGTTCTTCAGCACATCGGTCAGGGTGCGGGCGTTCTGCTGACGGAACAGGGTTTCCGGAATGACGTTGACCGTCTGCGGTGTATCGAGCAGTGCAGCGGTTTGTTTCGGCGAAGATGCCTTGTCGACCTTGAAGCCCTTGTCCTGCTGCCCCTGAACGGTTATGTCGTCCAGTTCGACTGCCGACTCCTGGGCCACGGCGAAACCGGATAGCAGAGCCAGGCTGACGGCCGAGGCCAGCAGACGACGCTGGGGGAAAGGTGCACGCTTGTTGTGTTTATCGCTCACGAGAGTCACTCCAGATGGAAACTGCGCGCAATAGTATTTGAGATTCAATCTTATTCAATTATTACGAATGATTTACACGAACATATTTGTAACAAAAATCTCAGCGCCTTTCCTCCTGTTCCAGATGGAGCGCTCTAGGTCGCTGATTCAGCGCAGGTGAGAGGCTCAGGGCAGAAATGAAAACGCCCACACGAAGTGGGCGTCTGTCACGCAGCATGGCAGGCATAGCGCCTGTAGAGTGCGCCGCACGCACCAGCGCTACAAGCGCACGCTACGCGGGATGGCCTCCGGCTACGGTTAAGGCTTGCAGCGCCTTACAGGTAGTAGGATTTCAGCGGCGGGAAGCCATTGAATTCCACCGCGCTGTAGCTGGTGGTGTAGGCACCGGTGGACAGCCAGTACAGGCGGTCGCCGCTGGCCAGGTTCAGCGGCAGGCCGTACTTGTAGTGCTCGTACATGATGTCAGCGCTGTCGCAGGTCGGGCCGGCGATCACCACCTCTTCCATCTCGCCCTTCTTCTCGGTCCAGATCGGGAATTTGATCGACTCGTCCATGGTTTCGATCAGGCCACTGAACTTGCCCACATCGGCATACACCCAGCGCTCGACGGCGGTACGCGACTTGCGCGCCACCAGCACCACTTCCGAGACCAGCACACCGGCGTTGGCGATCAGCGAGCGACCCGGCTCGAGGATGATCTCCGGCAGATCGTCGCCGAAGTCTTCCTTGAGGAAGCGGGTGATTTCCGCTGCGTAGGTTTCCAGGTCGTTGGTGCGCTGGATGTAATTGGCCGGGAAGCCGCCACCCATGTTGATCATCTGCAGGGTGATGCCGTCTTCTTCCTTGAGGCGCTCGAAGATCACCTTGACCTTGGCGATGGCAGCGTCCCACACGTCGATATCGCGCTGCTGACTGCCAACGTGGAAGGAAATGCCGTACGGCACCAGGCCCAGTTGCTTGGCCAAGATCAGCAGATCCAGGGCCATGTCCGGCTGGCAACCGAACTTGCGGCTCAGCGGCCAGTCGGCGCTGGTGGAGCCTTCGGTAAGGATGCGTACATAAATCTTCGAACCCGGTGCGGCCTTGGCGATGTTGCGCAGGTCGGCTTCGGAATCGGTGGCAAACAGGCGCACGCCTTTTTCATAGAAGTAGCGAATGTCGCGCGCCTTCTTGATGGTGTTGCCGTAGCTGATGCGCTCGGGGCCGACGCCGGTGGCCATGACCTTGTCCAGCTCGTAGATCGAGGCGATGTCGAAGCTCGAGCCCTTGTCACGCAGCAGCTCGATGATCTCGACGGCCGGGTTGGCCTTGACCGCGTAGTAGACCTTGGCGAAGGGGAAGCAGGTGCCCAGTTGATCGTAGGCATCAGCGATGATCTGCCGGTCGATCACCACGAACGGGGTTTCGTGCTGATCGGCGAATGCCTTCATGCGCTGGAAAGTGGCGGGTGCGTAATAGTCTTCGACCTTGATCGACATGCGGGAACTCCAATGGCTAAACCGGGAACACATGGATTCGGGCAGCGAAACGCCTCACAGGTTCCGCTACGTGTAGGGGGTGGCAGCGCAACGCGCGTGCCTGAACGTCTGACAGTTTCCCCACTTTGGTTCGCCTACTTCCCAAGGCATGTCGCCGAGCATCACCGGTACCGACCATGCGCCGGCCGGCAACCTCTCGTCGTCAGTACTTGAGCCGGATGGATCGTTTCCAGCATGGACGTTCGGGCGCGGACTTTAAGACCATGCGCCCCGCAGATCAACCGGAAATTCTGCCTAATTTCAGCTCGTTCCGGATATCACACAAAACGTTCTGAAATGCTGAACAGGCGGGGCTTTCAGCCAGTTTGGCGCAGCTGTGTTTCAGGGCCATTGCAGCACCTTTGAGCGAGCGGTTTGCACCGCCCGCTCGTCCACTCAGTACACGTCACGGCGATAACGCCCTTCCTCGATCAATGCCACTACCGCTTCGTCGCCCAGCAGCTCGCGCAATACCCTGTCGACGCCACCGGCCATACCCTGCAGGCTGCCGCACACATAAATCGCCGCGCCCTCGGCCAGCCAGGCGCGTAAACGTGCACGCTGTTCGCGCAGCACATCCTGCACGTAGCGCTTGTCGGCCTGGTCGCGGGAGAACGCCAGATCCAGGTGCTGCAGCTCGCCGGCGGCCAGCGCCGCCTGCAGCTCGTCGCCACAGAAGAAGTCGCAGGCGCGGTTGCGCTCGCCGAACAGCAGCCAGTTGCGCCCCTGCCCGGCCAGTGCCCGCGCGCGCAACAGCGAACGCAGGCCGGCAAGGCCAGTACCGTTACCGATCAGGATCAGCGGGCAGTCATCCTCCGGCAGATGAAAACCGCTGTTGCGCCGCACCCGCGCCAGCAACTGACCACCGTCCGGCAGGTGCTCGGTCAGCCAGCCAGACCCCAGCCCCAGGCGACCATCGGCTTGCAACGCCTGACGCACGATCAGCTGCAGCACACCATCGGCCGCCACCGAGGCGATGGAGTATTCACGCGAACCCAGCGGCACCAGCGCATCGACCAGTGCCTGGGCATGCAGCCCCACCAGATGGGCGAAGCTGTCTGGCAGTTGCCGCTCAGCCAATGCTTCGCGCAGGCTGGTTGATTGCCCCGCGAGCGTGACAGGCTCGAAGCCCTCGAAGCCGGAATGCTGCAGCCAGGACTCCACCACACTCGGCGCATGACGCGGGCGAATCTGCAGAATGTCACCGGCCTGCCAGGTGTTCTGCGCCGGTGGCGTCAGACCGATGAAGAACACCGGCGCGCCCTGGCTGCCAGGGTTGAGCAGGCACCGCTCAACCAGCGTCCAGCTCTGCCAGGGCGCCTCCTCGAAACGAACCGGCGCGGCGCCGGTCAGCGCGCTCAGCTGTTGTTGCCAACGCTGCAGCGCGGCCTGATCGGCGCCATCGACCTCAACGCTGTCGAACAGGCGCTGCGCGCCCTGCAAACCCAGCCAGTCGTTGATGCGCCGGGCGAAGCCGCAGAAGTGCTGGTACTGGCGGTCGCCCAGGGCCAGCACGGCATAGCTCAGTTGTTCGAGCGGCAGCGCGCCACCCAGCACCTTGCGCTCGAAGCCCTGCGCCGCGTCCGGCGCCTCGCCGTCACCGAAGGTGCTGACCACGAACAGCGCCTTGCGTGTCTGCCGCAGGCTGGCGGCATCGAGGCGCGACAGCGGCTCGACCCGCACCGGGATACCGGCGGCCTGCAACTGCCCGGCGCTCTGCCAGGCCAGTTGCTCGGCAAAACCACTCTGGCTGGCGAAGCCGACCAGCCAACCGTCACCGGCATCGTCGCCCTTCAACGCAGAGCGTGCCGCCAGCGCCGCGCGCTTCTTGCGCCGGCGATCCAGATACAGCAGCCAGCCGGTAATGAAGAACAGCGGCATGGCCCCGGTGGCCAGCATCATCAGGATGCGCCCGGGCATACCGAAGTACTCGCCCACATGCAGGGCGTAGACGCTGGTCAGCAATTGCGCCTTGAAGCTCTTGTCGGCGTAGCGCTCATGGCGGCTGACTTCGCCGCTTTTCGGATCGACCTGCAACTGGTTGAAGGCACGCACATGCTCGGCGCCATCGAGCATGTAGAAGACCGTCGCCGGCTGCCCGGCCACCAGCGGCAGGCGCAGATTCCAGGCGACCATCTTGGGCCCGGCGGTCTGCTGGATGCTCTGCCATACAGCATCGTAGTCAACTTCCGGCGCAGGGCCGCTGGGCGCCTGACGTACGCGACGATCACGCTCACCGCGCTGCTCGAGCGGCGTGTCGGAGAGCAGGCGCGTCAGCCCTTCGCGATACCAGTCATAGGACCAATACAAACCGGTGAGCCCGGCACACAGATAGAACAGCAGCACCCAGGTGCCGGCTATGGCATGCAGATCCCAGTTGAAGCTACGGCCCTTCTTCTTCCAGTCCAGGGTCAGCCAGGTGCGCCAGCTCAGCGCCTTGCGCGGCCAACGCAGATAGAGGCCGGAGAGACAGAAGAACAGCAGCGCCAGAGTGCTGGCAGCGGTGATCTGCTTGCCCACTTCGCCCATGGACAGGAAGCGGTGCAACATCAGCATCAGGTGAAAGAAGTCCTGGCCAACGGGCTCGGCCAGTACTTCACCAGTGTAGGGGTCGAAGACGATGCGCGGCCCGCGTCGCTCGCCCGGCGGGGGTACAAGAAAAGCGGTGCCAGGTCCGTCGTGGCGACCATCGATCCACAGTGCGGTGACGCGATCGGCGGTAGCGGCCTCGATCTTCGCAGTCAGCTCGCCTGGCGTGAGATGCCCCTGCGCGCTGGGCTGAATCTGCCAGCGCTCGGCGTTGAGCGCCCGGGTGATCTCGCCCTCGAAGCTGTAAAGGGCACCGGTGATGCCCATGACGGCCAGCACCAGGCCTGCACTGATGCCGGAGAACCAGTGCAACTGGAAGATGATTTTCTTGAACACGACGGAGCCACCCTCACCCACTGCGACGGGCGGCCACTCTATATGGGAATAATTTTCATAACCATTCATTTACGCGTTATTTACGCATCTACGGCACGGCCCGGCAGCATCACCTACCGGCCCATCTGAAAACCGATAGCCGCTCTCCGCCAGAGCTCGCAGTTATCGGTATAATCCCGCGTTTTACGGGTGCCACAGCACCCTCAACGACTCCATCCAGGCACATATTCATGACCACCCAGGCCGCCGAAGTCGCCAAGCGCCGTACCTTCGCCATCATTTCCCACCCGGACGCCGGTAAGACCACCATCACCGAAAAGCTGCTGCTGATGGGCAAGGCCATCGAGGTCGCGGGCACCGTGAAGTCGCGTAAATCCGACCGTCACGCCACCTCCGACTGGATGGAGATGGAGAAACAGCGCGGCATCTCCATCACCACCTCGGTGATGCAGTTCCCCTACCGCGAGCACATCATCAATCTGCTCGACACCCCCGGCCACGAAGACTTCTCCGAAGACACCTACCGCACCCTCACCGCGGTGGACAGCGCGCTGATGGTGCTCGACGGCGGTAAGGGCGTCGAGCCGCGTACCATCGCCCTGATGGACGTATGCCGCCTGCGCGATACGCCGATCGTCAGCTTCATCAACAAGCTCGACCGCGACATCCGCGACCCCATCGAGCTGCTCGACGAGATCGAGGCGGTGCTGAAGATCAAGGCCGCGCCCATCACCTGGCCGATTGGCTGCTACAAGGACTTCAAGTGCGTCTACCACCTGAGCGGCGACTACATCGTGGTCTACACCCCAGGCCATGGCCACGAGCGCACCGAAGCCAAGATCATCCAGAAGCTGGATTCCGACGAAGCGCGTGCCCACCTGGGCGACATGTACGAGCGCTTCGTCGAAGAGCTGGAGCTGGTGCAGGGCGCCTGCCACGCGTTCGAGCCCGACGCCTTCCTCAAGGGCGAGATGACCCCGGTGTTCTTCGGCACCGCGCTGGGCAACTTCGGCGTCGACCATGTACTCGACGCCGTGGTCGACTGGGCGCCGCGTCCGCTGCCGCGCACCGCCAACGAGCGCACGGTGGAGCCGACCGAGGAGAAATTCTCCGGCTTCGTGTTCAAGATCCAGGCGAACATGGACCCGAAGCATAGGGACAGGATTGCCTTTATGCGCATCTGCTCGGGCAAGTACACCCAGGGCATGAAGATGCGCCACGCCCGCCTGGGCAAGGACGTGCGCGTCGGCGACGCCCTGACCTTCTTCTCCAGCGAGCGTGAGCACCTGGAAGAAGCCTACGCCGGCGACATCATCGGCCTGCACAACCACGGCACCATCCAGATTGGCGACACCTTCACCGAAGGCGAGAACCTGGGCTTCACCGGCATCCCGCACTTCGCCCCGGAACTGTTCCGCCGCGTGCGCCTGAAGGATCCGCTGAAATCCAAGCAGCTGCGTCAGGGCCTGCAGGAGCTGGCCGAGGAAGGCGCCACCCAGGTGTTCTTCCCCGAGCGCAACAACGACATCGTGCTCGGCGCGGTCGGTGTGCTGCAGTTCGACGTGGTCGCCAGCCGCCTGAAAGAGGAATACAAGGTCGAGTGCGCCTACGAGGCGATCAACGTCTGGTCGGCGCGCTGGATCGAATGCAGCGACGAGAAGAAGCTCAAGGAGTTCAGGGACAAGGCCTACGAGAACCTCGCCATCGACGGCGGCGGTCACCTCACCTACCTGGCGCCGACCCGCGTCAACCTCAGCCTGATGGAAGAGCGTTGGCCGGAAGTGAAATTCCGCGCCACCCGCGAGCATCACTAACGGTCTGCACGACTACTCTTTGTAGGAGCCGGCTTGCCGGCGATGCTTTTCTGCTCAAAACAGATCGCCCGCAAGCGGGCTCCTACTAGGAGCACACGGCATTGCAATTGGCTTAGAGTTGCAGCAACGCACCTGCCCAGGAGCCAGCATGCCCCATCCCAATCTCGTCATCCTCACCGGCGCCGGCATCTCCGCCGAGAGCGGTATTCGCACCTTCCGCGCCTCCGACGGCCTGTGGGAAGACCATCGCATCGAAGAAGTGGCCACGCCCGAAGGCTTCGCCCGTGATCCTGCGCTGGTGCAGCGTTTCTACGACATGCGTCGCGCCCAGTTGCGTGATCCGGCCATCGCGCCGAATGCCGGGCATCTGGCTCTGGCCGAGCTGGAGGCTGGCTGGCAAGGCGAATTCTTGCTGGTGACGCAGAACGTCGACAACCTGCACGAGCGCGCCGGTTCCAAACGCTTGTTGCATATGCACGGCGAGTTGCAGTCGATGCTGTGCAGCAACAGCCAGCAGCGTTTTCCCTTGCTGGAGGACATGCCGGTCGGCCAGGCCTGTGCCTGCTGCGGCCTGAAGGGCACGTTACGGCCGGATATCGTCTGGTTCGGCGAAATGCCTTATCACATGGAGCATATTTACGACGCGCTGGAGCGATGCGAGCTGTTCGTCAGCATCGGCACCTCGGGGCACGTCTACCCGGCAGCGGGTTTCGTCGCGCAGGCGCGCCGTGCGGGCGCGCATACGTTGGAGATCAATCTGGAGCCGAGCCAGGGCCACTCGCTGTTCGCCGAAAAGCGCTATGGCCCGGCCACCGAGCAATTGCCGCGCTGGGTGGCGGAGTTGCTGGCGAGTTGAGCGTCGAGATGTAGGAACCAGCTTGCTGGCGATCAACATCGTGCAGGATCGCCGGCAAGCCGGCTCCTACAAAAGCGCGCCCATGGCCACGCCGTAGGAGCCCCGCCTCGGGGCGAATGTCCGATTCGCCGCGGGGCGCGGCTCCCACAGTTTTCCTTCAGCCGGCAGCGGCGTCGCCAGGCGCCGCGGCTTCGGCCGGCACCTCCGATGCCGGGCTGAACACACCATTGCTCCAGGCGTAGTAACCCAGTCCCAGCGCCAGCAGCAGCGCCAGTATCCAGGCCCACACAGGCGCTTTGTTGGCATAGGGGTCGCGCAACGCGCGGTCGCTGCCCTTGGGCAGTTCCGCCATCTGCGTCAGTGCAGTACCGAAGGGAATGCTGAGCCGCGCCTGGGTATTCACCGCCCAGCCGTTGCCATCGAGGATCGGTCCCAGGCTGCGCCGGCGCAACTTGAACCAGGCCAGCAGCATCGCCGGGCCGGAGATGGCCAGCAACACACCGAGCAACAACAATGGTATCTGCCACCAGGCCAGCGCCAGAATCCCCGTGACCACCGCCGCCAGCGCCGTTCCCAGGGCGCCGACCGCCAGGCCGATGGCGGCGAAAATCCCGGCAAACTTGGCAATGTCGAAGGCCGGCGCCGCTGTAGCAGCCGGCGCAGCACCGGTTTCGCCGACCCTGGCGGCAGTTTTGCTGACCATATCGGCATCACGGCTGGCCGCCAGCTTCTGTACCTGTTCGGACACCAGGCTGGAGATACGCCGGTACGGCGACCAGAACGCCTCGCGAATACTGATGGCGTGCTGCACCACCTTGACCACCGTGGCATCCCAGTCGTTGCCATCGCGGTCATAGAACAGCCCGTGGCGACCGGCCTGCAGATCGCCTTCACTACCAGCAGTCACGGCCACCACGATGTTCAGCGTTTCCCGCCCCCGCACCGGCTCACCACGACGGGTACAGGTGCAATAGAGCAGGAAGCAGTCGCTGGCCGCCGCCACCTTGGCATGCGCCTCGATGTCGCCCACCTCGACCACCAGATCACAGCTCTTGCCGTCGATGTACAGAACCCCGGCCTGGAAAACGGCCTTCTCTTGACGCGAATAAAACGCCTGGAAGGACACGAAGTTGCGTAGCAACGTGACCAGGCCATGACGCAGGCGAATCAGCTTGTCCAGCTCAACCAGCCCGTCCGCCGCCTCGGCCACGGTCTTATCCTCTGCCACCAGCGCCAGCAGACGCGCTTCGGCGCCCTGCTCCACCAGTTCGAGAATACGTCCGCGCTCAAGTACCTCGGCAATCGCCACGCTCGGCGTCTCGGCGCGCCAGGCCAGGTAGTTGCCGCACAGCGCAACCAGGTGCTGCCACTGCTCGCGTGACAGGCTTTCCAGCTCGCCGTACACCGGCACCACCACGCGCTGGCGGAACTCGTCGATGGCACTCTGCCAGGCTGGGTTGAGGCCCTTGCTCAACGGCAAGTCGTCGCCCTGCTGCAGAGAGGCCAACGGCAGGCCCGCAACCTCGCCGACATCGGCCAGAGACAGTGAAGCCAGACGCACCAGCTCCTCTTCCCTGGCATTCATCAAGGCGGCTGCACGCGGATCGAACTCGGCCATGGCCACACGGGTGAAGTAATCGTCGACCTTCTCGCGCACGGCGCTCAGCGCCTCGACCGCCGCCACGGTACCTTCACCGAATGCATCCAGCCCCTGTTCGGCAACCCGTGCGTGCCAGGCATGCAGCAGGCGCGCCTGGTCGAAGAAAGCGGTAATCTGCTCGGCACCGATGGCCGGCTCACCACTGCGGTCGGTCTGCGCACCGAGGCAGGCGATGATGTCGGTAATGGCGGCCTTGAGTTCGGCATCTTCGGTCAGGGTCGCCGGCACCAGACCATCGCCATTGGGCTGATGCGGCGGGAACAGTTGCGCCAGGTCAGCGGTATCGGCCGGGGTCAGGCTGTCGCCATCGGGCCGGCCGAGTACACCCAGCAGACGCTGCGCAGCCAGACGCAGGCGTGTACCCACGGCATCGTCGGTGAGCGAGGACAGCAGCAGCGGGCCTTGCTGAAACAGCACGCCAGGCTCAACCAGGCGCGCGAGGGTCCAGTCGACCACGTCGAGTATCTCCGGGGCGCGAATCCGACCGTCCCTGTTCAGGTCGATGTAATCGAGCATGCGCCGGTCCAACTCGAGGTTCTGCACCGGGCAGGCCAGGCTGGCCCAGAGTTTCTGATCCAGGCCGCGCAAGGCGGCGAGGTCAGCAGGGGTTTCCAGTTGCACCTGATCGAAACCGCCGGCACGGAAGAAGCGCCAGCGATGCGCGAGAGCTTGGGTCATCTGCAGAAGATCCTTTCTGGGTGAGGGCGACTGCGTCAGGGTGCGCACGGGTGAACCGCCGCCCTATTTCCTGACGCAGATGGAGCCAGTGTAACCGAGCCCCGTCAATCTGCACTCATTCTGCGCCAGCCACCATAGGCTGTGCTTCCGGCCGTTTGATCAATGCATAGAGCACACCCGTGAGCAGACTGCCAGCGACGATGGCCAGCAGGTACAACAGTGCATGGTTGATGGCGTTGGGGATCAGCAATACGAACAGGCCGCCATGCGGGGCCATCAACTTGCAACCGAAGTACATGGACAGCGCACCCGTCAGCGCGCCGCCGGCAATACTCGCCGGGATCACCCGCATCGGGTCTTTCGCCGCAAAGGGAATCGCCCCCTCGGAGATGAAGCACAGCCCGAGCACCCCGGCCGCCTTGCCGGCCTGACGCTCGCTCTGGGCGAACTTGTGCCGCGCCAGCACGGTGGCGATGGCCATGCCGATGGGCGGCACCATGCCGGCAGCCATGGTCGCCGCCATCGGTGCATAGCTGCTGGAGGCCAGCAGACCGACGGAGAAGGCATAGGCCGCCTTGTTGACCGGCCCACCGAGGTCGACGCACATCATGCCGCCGAGCAGTACGCCAAGCAGGATGGCATTGGTGCTGCCCATGCCATCGAGAAAGGCGGTGAGCCCCGCCAGCATACCCGCCACCGGGCTGCCGACCAGATAGATCATCACCAGCCCGGTAAACAGGCTGGCCAGCAGCGGGATGATCAGAATCGGCTTGAGCGCTTCGACGCTGGCCGGCAGACGCACCCCATGGGCGATGGCCTTGGCCGAATAGCCGGCAAGAAAACCGGCGACGATGCCGCCGATAAAGCCGGCGCCCAGCGAGCTGGCCAGCAGCCCGCCGATCATCCCCGGTGCCAGGCCCGGACGGTCGGCGATGGAATAGGCGATGTAGCCGGCCAGCAGCGGCACCATCAGTTGAAAGGCGCTCTCGCCGCCAATCTGCATCAGCGCGGCGGCCAGGGTGCCTTCCTCCTTGAACGCCTCGATGCCGAAGACGAACGACAAAGCAATCAGCAGACCACCGGCCACCACCATCGGCAGCATGTAGGACACGCCGGTGAGCAGGTGCTTGTAGGGGCCGCTCTTTTCGCCACTGCTGGCGACGGCCTTGCCCTCGGCAGGCGCTGCCGCCTCGGCCAGCGGCCGCGCTTCGCTCAAGGCTTTTTCCAACGTCTGTTGCGGCTGTTTCAGTGCCACCCCGGTGCCGCAGCGATAGACCTTCTTGCCGGCGAAGCGGCTGGTATCCACCTCGATATCGGTGGCCAGCAGCACGGCATCGGCGGCGGCAATGGCAGCCTCATCGAGCAGATTGCGCGCACCGACTGAGCCACGGGTTTCCACCTGCAGGTCGATCCCCATGCGTTGCGCTGCCTGTTGCAGCGCTTCGGCGGCCATGAAGGTGTGCGCCACGCCGGTCGGGCAAGCGGTGATGGCGACCAGGCGACGGCGGCCAGCGGTTTCAGACTCGGCACGTTCGACATAGGGCTGAGCACGCTCGGCGGCGTCCTGCAGGAAGCGCTGCGGGTCGGCCAGTGCTTCGGCCGGCGCAGCCTGAACCAGACGCTTGCCGGCAAAACGCGCCAGCGACAACTCACCGGTCTTGACCACCAGCACCCAGTCGGCGGCGGCGATCTGCGCTTCGCTCAGCGGCGCGCCGATGGCACGGGCATCGTGTACCTCGACACAGGTTTGCCAGCCCAGGCGCTCAGCCGCTGCCTGCAGCAGGCGCGAACAGAGCACGCTGGTGACCTGGCCGTTGGGGCAGGCGGTGACGATCAACAGATTCATGGTGGGCGCCTCTTATTGTTCTATGGAGTGCAACTGCACAGCCGCCTCGAGACGGGTCAATTGCTCGCGATCATGGATGCCGAAGCCGATCTGGGTAACCGCTTGCGCAGCCACGGCAGTGGCCAGGCGCAGGGTGCGTTCGGCCGGCCAGCCCTGCAGCAGGCCATGCAGGCTGGCAGCCAGCAGCGAGTCACCGGCACCCACCGTGCTGGCCACCTCGACACGCGGTGGTACGGCGCGCAGGGCGATGCCCGGCCCATGCCAGTCGACCCCCTCGGCGCCACGCGACAGCAGCACATGCTCGATGCCCTGCGCGCGCAGACACTGCACGGCGGTCGGCAGATCGCTGCCACAGACCTCGGCCAGTTCTTCTTCATTGGGTTTGATCAGCCAGGGCGCGACGCCCAGGGCCGCTTGCAGTGCGGCACCGCTGCTATCCACCGCCAGCGGCACGCCACTGACCTTGATCCGCCGCAGCAGGCCGGCGAACCATTGCGGCGTCACCCCACGCGGCAGGCTGCCGGCGACCACCACGGCGTCATACCCGGCGAGCAGCGGCTCCAGCTCAGCTTCCAGACGTTGCAGATGCTCGGCCTCGACCTGCGGGCCAGGGCCATTGAGGTCGGTGATGCAGCCATCGGCCTCGGCCAGTTTGATATTGCTGCGCGTCTCGCCCGGCACGCGGACGAACAGATCGTGAAAACCGCGCTTGTGCATCAGGCTCTCGAACGGCGCCGCGTTGGCGCGCCCGAGAAAGCCAGCAACGCTCAGGCTATGGCCAAGATCGGCCAGTACCTGGGCGACGTTCAGCCCCTTGCCGGCGGCGTGGCTGCGCAGTTCGTGGCAGCGGTTGACCGCACCGGGGTGCAGGCGATCCAGGCGCAGGGTCAGATCCAGCGCCGGATTCAGGGTCAGGGTCAGGATTCGTGCCATCAGTGCATCTCCGCCACCAGCGCACGCACGGCGCTGGCACTGTCCAGGGTCAGGGCGCGGTCGGCCAGGGTGCGCGCCTGGCGGCTATCCAGCTCGCGCACGCGCGCCTTGACCAGGGCAATCGATCGCGGCGTCACGCTCAGCTCATCGACGCCCAGGCCGACCAACAGCGGCACGGCCAGGCGGTCGCTGGCCAGCTCCCCGCAGATGCCGACCCACTTGCCCTGGGCGTGTGCAGCGGTCACGGTCATCTCGATCAGGCGCAGCACGGCCGGGTGCAGGCCATCGGCCTGCGCCGACAGCTGCGGATGGCCACGGTCAATGGCCAGGCAATATTGCGTCAGGTCGTTGGTGCCGATGCTGAAGAAGTCCACTTCGCGTGCCAGCACCGGCGCCAGCAGCGCTGCCGAGGGCACTTCGATCATGATGCCGACCTGCAGATCGCTGACGGCGATCTCCTCACGCAGGCGCTGCACCATGTCACGCGCTGCGCGCCACTCTTCCACCGAGCCGACCATGGGGAACATGATGCGCAGCGGCCGGCCATCGGCCGAGGCAAGCAAGGCGCGCAACTGGGTTTCCAGAATCGCCGGGCGCTGCAGGCTCAGGCGAATGCCACGCACACCAAGGAACGGGTTCTCCTCGGCAGGCATCGGCCAGTACGGCAGCGGCTTGTCGCCGCCGACATCCAGGGTACGCACCACCAGCGGGCGCCCGTCCAGGGCATCGAGCACACGCCGGTACTCGCGCTCCTGCGCCGCCTGATCCGGCGCCTGGGCATGCTCCATGAACACCAGCTCGGTGCGCAGCAGGCCTACTGCTTCCGCGCCCAGCTCCACCGCCTCGGCGGTTTCGCCACTGGCGCCGATATTGGCGGCCACTTCCACGCGCACACCATCGCGGGTCTGCGCCACCTCGAAGCGCGCGGCATGTGCCAGTTCGCGACGCTGCTGCGCCGTCTGGCGTTCCTGCAGCGCCTGATCGCGCTCGGCGGCATCCGGGGCAATGCGCAGCAGGCCGCTGTCGCCGTCGAGCAGCAGCGGTGTGCCCTGGGCCAGGGCCAGCACGCCGTCACCGGCACCAACCACGGCAGGAATCCCCAGGGCGCGGGCGATGATGGCGCTGTGTGCCGTCGCACCGCCGCGCGCGGTCAAAATGCCCGCCACGCGCTGACGGTCGAGGCTGGCGACGTCCGACGGCACCACTTCGGCCATCACCAGAATGTAAGGCTCGTTCGGCTCGCTGGGCAGCTCCACGCCACACAGATGCGCCAGCACGCGGTTGCCGATATCGCGCAGGTCCGCCGCGCGCTCGGCCAGTAGCGGGTCGTGCAATGCTTCCTGACGGGTGGCCGCTGCCTCGATCTCGCCCTGCCAGGCCGCTTCGGCGCTCGCCCCTTTGGCCAGGCGCGCATCAACGTCCTCGCGCAACGCCGGGTCAGCCAGCATGGCCAGATGGGCACTGAAAATCTCGCGGATGCTCGCCATACCAGCACCGTCGACCAGGCGCTGAATCTGCGCGGCAACCGCCGCCAGGGCTGACGCCAGTCGCGCTCGTTCCTGTTCGACGCCCTGGCCTTGCTCGGCGAAATCAAACACCGGCGGCGTGCGCACCAGCGCCGGACCAATGGCGATACCCGGCGAAGCGCCGACCGCCAGCAGGCGGCTCCCGGCAACCGGCGCGACAGCCTCGAGCGTCTGCAACTGCGCGGCCACTTCCGGCAATGCTTCGCTCAGCGGTTCGACCGTTTCCCCCAGACCACTCTCCAGTGCAGCGCGAATGGCAGGCAGCGCACTGTCGGCAATCGCCGGTTCGGCGCTGAATTCGAGCATCTGGCCACGCCGCGCACCCAACGCCAGCAGGCGACTGAGGCTCTTGGCCGAGACCCCGGCGCCCGTATCGCCAAGCAGGCGCACGCGGATATCCCCAGCAAAACCCTGCGCCAGCTCGCTCAGCACCTTGGCCGGACGCGCGTGCAGGCCATGGGCATTGAGCAGCGGCACACTGAGGCTGGGCCAGTCCGGCGGCACCTCACCGCCCAGTGCCTCGATCACCTGGCGGCTGTCGCTGGCCTCACTGAACGCCGCCGCGCGGCCACCGATCAGTACATCGCACAAACGCTCCAGCGCCTGACGATGCGCTTCGCCCTGGCTGGCCAGGCAAAACAGACCACGCAGCGCCTCACCACGAAAACTCAGCGGCTGAGCGGGGGTAACGAATGCCAGACCCGGGCGCTCGACGCTGGCCTCGCTGTGCAGCCACCACAGGCCGTCGCCCAGCGGCAGCGGCTCGCCACGGGCCAGCCCGAGGGCAAAACCGCTGCGCGCGCAACCGGCCTGGCGCAACAGACGCGCGCCCTGCCAGAGCAGTTCGTCGAAATCTTCAGCAGGCTGCGCCAGTGCCACCAGTTGGCCGTCCAGCGCCAGCGCCTGCGGCGCGCCCTGCAGCAGTTCGAGAATCTGCGCCGGCTCGCGAGCTTCACGCAGCGCCTGGCTCAGATCCCCTTCGCCCAGTGCGCGGGTCAGCAGTTGCAGCAGGTGCAGGTGTTCGTCGGATTGCGCGGCGATGGCGATGGCCAGGTACACCTGCTGGCCATTGCCCCAGTCCACCCCATCGGGGAACTGGATCAGGCTGACGCCAGTGCGCAGCACCTGATCGCGGGTCTGCGGCGTGCCATGGGGAATGGCGATGCCCTGGCCGAGAAAGGTCGAGCCCTGAGCTTCACGCGCCTGCAAGCCCTCGAGGTAAGCCGGATTGGCCAGGCCGGCACGGGTCAGCGCATCACCGAGCATGGCCAGGGCTTCGCCCTTGTTCGCCGCAACCCGGCCCATCTGGATTTGGCTGGCATCGAGTTCGAGCATGGTGGTCTCCGACTTGTTGTTTTGGCTAAGACTAGCCGATGAATCCGCTTTGCTGAAACGATTCATCAAGCACTGGCACCTTATCCGATAATGAGTGATCCTTGAAGCCCGGCCGTCGCCGAGTCGCGTAGACTCGCGGCGCTCGCACGCCCTCTCACTTAGCGATTCAGGATGCGCCCGTGAAACTCAGCGACATCGCCCGCCTGGCTCAGGTCTCGGTTACAACCGCCAGCTACGTGATCAACGGTCAGGCCGAGAAACGGCGGATCAGCCCTGCCACCGTGGCCCGGGTGCTGGCGGTGGTCGAAGAGCATGGCTATCGCCCGGATCAGCAGGCCGCCAGTCTGCGCCGCGGGCAGAGTCGCTGCCTCGGTTTCATCCTGCCGGACCTGGAAAACCCCAGCTATGCGCGCCTGGCCAAGCTGCTCGAGCAGAAGGCCCGCGCCGCCGGTTACCAGTTACTGATCGCCAGTTCCGATGACGACCCGAGCAGCGAACGGCAGTTGCTCGACCTGTTTCGCTCGCGTCGCTGTGAGGCGCTGATCGTCGCCAGTTGCCTGCCGCCGGACGACCCGCTGTACCCCAGCATCGTCGCCGCCGGCCTGCCCGTGATCGCTGTCGACCGGGCATTGTCGCCAGCCCACATCCGCTCGGTGGTCAGCGATGACGAACAAGCCGGACGCACCCTCACCGCCAGCCTGCTGACGCCCAAACCGCGTCATATCGCGCTGCTTGGCGCACGCGCTGAACTGGTCATCAGCCAGGCGCGCGAGCGCGGTTTCCGTGCCGCGCTGGCCGGTTTCGACGGACGCCTCAGCGTCTGCCACGGCGAGCAGTTCAACCGCGCCTGCGGCTACCGGCAGATGAAGACGCTACTGGACGCAGGCAGCACACCGGATGCCCTGCTGACCACCGCCTACGTGCTGCTCGAAGGGGTGTTCGATGCCCTGCGCGAACAGGGCAGCGAGCACTGGCCAGCCGTGCGACTGGCCACCTTCGGCGACACCCAGTTGCTGGATTTTCTGCCGCTGCGGGTCAACGCCATGAGCCAGCAGCACGAGCGCATTGCCGAACGGGTATTGGCCTGGACCTTACAGGCGGTGGAGAACAACGACTATCGCCCCGGCATCGAGGCCATCGAACGCAGTTTCAAGGCGCGCCTGTAGTTTCTGACGTCCGCTGGCGGGCGATCATGACGGGTAGTAGACGTATCCACGCCTGGCATCTGCCTGAAAAATCACCGAAGCTTGGCCCATGCGCCTGATCGACACCCATACCCACCTCGACTTCCCCGACTTCGACGTCGACCGCGACGAAGTACTCGCGCGCAGCCGGGCGCTCGGCGTGCAGCGCATGGTGGTGCTCGGGGTTTATCAGGCCAACTGGCAGCGGCTGTGGCACCTGGTCGAGGCAAACGAAGGCCTGTATGCCGCGTTCGGCCTGCACCCGGTCTATCTCGATGAACACCAGGTGCAGCACCTCAATGAACTGCGCGGCTGGTTAAGCAGACTGGCCGAACAGCCCAAGCTCTGCGCCGTTGGCGAATTTGGCCTGGATTACTACCTGGAGAACCTGGACCGGCAGCGCCAGCAAGCCGTGTTCGAGGCGCAGCTTGAGCTGGCTGCCGAGTTCGAACTGCCGGCCTTGCTGCATGTGCGCCGCGCCCATGCCGCGACCATCGCCACGCTCAAACGCTTTCGCCTGAAGCGCGGCGGCATCATCCACGCTTTCGCCGGCAGTCAGGAAGAAGCCCGCGAATACATCAAGCTGGGCTTTCGTCTCGGCCTGGGCGGCGCCGCCACCTGGCCACAGGCCAACCGTCTGCGCCAGGTGGTGGCCGGGCTGCCACTGGACGCCATCGTGCTGGAAACCGACGCCCCGGATATGGCTCCAGCCATGCACCCGTATCAGCGCAACAGTCCGGAGTACCTGGCAGATATCTGTGCCGAGCTGGCAGCGCTACGTGGCGTTTCGGCCGAAGAACTGGCAACGGCCAGCAGTCGTAATGCGGATGAGTTGTTCGGCTGGGCATAGACTTCAGGCAAATCGTCTTACATGACCGTCTGTAGGAGCCCCGCCCCGGGGCGAATGCTTCCAGACCGCGTCGCCCAAATTCGCGGCGGGGCGCCGCTCCTACAGGGCCAACGCGACGGCCGCGGGAATGCTGTGGAAGGGGCTTCAGCCTTGTAGGGTGGGCTTTAGCCCACGCTGACCGCCAGTGGTGGGCTGAAGCGGAGCGCCGCCCGGCCCACCCTACGGGCCTTTGCACCAACGCACCCTACACACGAAACGCGCCGATCAGTTGCTTGAGCCGCGTTACCAACTCGCTCAATTCGCGGCTGGCCTGCTCGGTCTGGCTGGCACCGGCAGCGGTGCGCTCGCCGGCATGATTGATCTCGACGATGTTCTGATCGATATCGTGCACCACCGCCGTCTGCTGTTCGGCAGCAGCGGCGATCTGCTGGTTCTGGTCGACGATCACGCCCACTGCACCGAGGATGTTCTCCAGGGCCTGCTGCACCTTGGCCGACTGGCTGACCGTAGCATCCGCCATCTGGTGACTGGCATTCATCGCCTTCACCGCCGCCCCCACACCGCCCTGCAGCTTGGCGATCATTGCTTCGATCTCTTCGGTGGACTGCTGCGTGCGCTTGGCCAGATTGCGCACCTCGTCAGCCACCACGGCGAAACCGCGACCCTGTTCACCAGCCCGCGCCGCCTCGATGGCAGCATTGAGCGCCAGCAGGTTGGTCTGCTCGGCGATGCCTTTGATCACATCCAGCACCTGGCTGATCGAAGCGCTGTCGCTGGCCAGCTGATTGATGACCGCCACCGATTGATCGATTTCGCCGGCCAGACGCTCGATGGCGCCGACCTGCGCTTCGACCAGGGCACGGCCACTGACCGTTTCCTGATTCACGCTCTGCGCACTGCCCACTGCCGCCGCGGCGCTGCGTGCGACTTCCTGAGCGGTGGCGGCCATCTGGTTCATCGCCGTGGCCACCTGCTCGATCTGTGCACGCTGCCCCGCCACCGCCTGATTACTCTCGCCGGAGATCATCTCAACCCGGTCAGCCTGGCCACCGACTTCGCCCACGGTGTGGCCGACACGCTCGATCAGATCGTGAATGCGCTGCACGGTCTGATTGAATACCTGCCCCAGCTCGCCCAACTCGTCACGGCTGTGCGCCTGAAAG
This sequence comes from Ectopseudomonas mendocina, assembly GCF_008041835.1. Classification (GTDB taxonomy): domain Bacteria; phylum Pseudomonadota; class Gammaproteobacteria; order Pseudomonadales; family Pseudomonadaceae; genus Aquipseudomonas. The sequence continues at coordinate 17,713 of NZ_VRYE01000042.1, read as the reverse complement.
CTGACCGTCATGTCGCCCGCCGCCACCTTGTCCATCACCCGCCCCAGATTCTTCAGGGTGGTGCGGGTCGATACGTAAAAGCCGCTGTAGAGATAGACGATCAGCAGGAACACCACCACCAGGGCAACGACCAGCAGCACCATCTGCCCACGGTTCTCCGCGAGCCTCTCGCTCAACTGGCTGTCGAGAAAGGCCAGCAGGCCATCGTTGAAAGCGTAGGTCTTGGCCATTTCCTGGCTGACCTGCTCATAGAACTGCGCCCAGGGCGCATCCAGGCTGTCGGCGATGATCACCTGATCCTCGAACAGCACGCCGCTGTCCTTAAGACTCTGGCGACTGGCTTCGGCCAGGCTGCCCAGCCCATTCTGCGCAGCGACGTTACCGGCCAGTGCCTCCTGCAGATTCAGGCCGTACTCGGCATGCAACTTCTCCAACTGCAGCAGCAGATCATCGAACTTGGTACTGGCCGCCGAATTGAGAAAACCCTGCCCCAGGGAATAGGCGCCGATGGCACGGCCTTGGCTGAGCACATTGGTGATCTGTGGGGTGACGTTGGTAATCAGCTCGGTAATCTGCCGCACCTGGCGTTGCGGATCCTGGCTCAACCCCGCCTGGCTGGCCACCAGCTTGATAAAGACCTGCGAATCTCCCAATAGCTTCTCGACCATGACGGCCTTGTTCTGCAAAGACTTCTCGGCTACTGCACTTTTCAGCTCGGCCAGCAGCTCATCGCGCTTGGCCAGGAACTCCGCGGCCTGTTCGGCATCGCTGGTCACCGGTTGCAGCCCCTGCAAACTGGCGCTGAGCGACTGCTGCAGTTGATCGATGCGCCCCTCGAGATCACCCGCCTGACCGGACTGACCGATCATCGAATTGATCAGCACCAGGTCGTTGAGGTTTTCCAGATCACGTCGAAACTGCAGGCTGCTCCCCAGCAGTTCCAGGCTTTGCAGAGCCGTCTGGGTACCAACGAACTGACGATAGGAGTCACGCACCAGATAGAAGTTGGTGACGAGCATAGGCAGGAAGAACAAAACGCTGATCAGGCTGAACTTCATGCCGAAGCTGAGGCGATTCATCAGCGCAATGGCCGGGTACAACACTGTCTTCACTAGACGTCTCCAGTTGCCATTATTGTTATTGGTATCGCTTGAACGGCCGCAGAACCTCCCACGGGCTGACGACGGCGTCCTGTGCAGCCCGACCTGTGGCGCGTGAATCGACGCGGCGAATACAGGCAGATAAATGTGACGAAAATCACCAAACAGGGTCGGCTACCGCCCCCTTATACCCCTTATCGACACGCGTCTCTGTAACTTAAGGTTAAATGCGCGCCCAGCGAATCCAGCTAAGGCCGTGTAGGAGCCCCGACTCGGGGCGAATGCTGTTTTGCCATTCGCCGCAGGGCGCGGCTTCCACAAAGCCGGCACGTAGGGCGGGTGCAACCCGCCACTGTGCGTGACAGCAGGCTGCCCCCGCCCTAATGTCTGTCAGTTAAGCGTCGAAGCTGCCAATGGGTAGGAGCGGCGCCCCGCCGCGAACCAGGGCGATACGCGATTGAAAAGCTTCGCCCCGGGGCGGGGCTCCTACGAAAGACCGCTTTGGCAAGCTTATCTGATCGGCATTGGCCCCCGCCCTGCATAGCGCTTGGGCAGGATCTCTAGATGAATAACACCCAAACCGCATAACCGGCATACCAGACCACTGCGGCACGAATCAGCAGTTGCCACAGCTGATCCAGGGTATCGACACCCTCCTCACCCATCACTGGCGGCGGCATCTCAGCGGCCGCACGTCCGGCCTTGATCACCAGTTGCGCGGCAGAAATGTCCCAGCTCAGCAGCTCATGCAGCAAGGCGCGGCTGACGGCGACGAAATTACCGACCAGCGCGAAACTCGAAGTCAATACCCGCGCCGGCAGCCAATCGAAGGCATGCCGCAGTTGCACCGCTCGCTCACGCAACGCCGGCTGCTGCGCATGCTCGGCGCTCAGCGCCAGCAGGCGATACGCCAGCGCCGCCATCGGCCCGAGCAGCAGATACCAGAAAATAACCGCGAAGAAGCTTTGATACGCCTGCCACAGCAAGTGCCCCTGAACCTGCACCAGCAGCTCGGCACCCTCCTCCGGTTCTAACGAAAGGTCACGTTCGGCCACGTGATAAGCCGCCTGACCATCGCCACGCCGCCAGGCGTCACGAAACGGCCCCAGGGCGGCGAGCAGATCGCCACGCCCCAGGCTGTAGATCAGCACCAGCAAATGCACGGGCAACGCCAGCCAACCGTAAGCCAGCGGTTCGAGTACCAGCAAGAGCAGCCCCAGCACCAGCACCGGCAGCAGCACCAGCAGCGCCAGGCACAGCCAGGGCGCCTGCTGAAAACCACCCTGCTGCAAACGCTGGAGCTGTGCCAACCAGGGGCCGTCCTGCTGGATGCGCAGACGCCAGGCAGAAAACTTCTCGACCCACAGCACCAGCAGAATCACCAGAAAACTCATTGCTACCTCTCCTTCAATTCGGCGTGCAAACGAGACCAGTCGAACGCTGCCCCCGGGTCGGTCTTGCGCCCGGGCGCGATGTCGCTGTGGCCACGGATACGCTGCGCCGACAACGCCGGATAGGCGCCCAGCAACTGCCGCGTCAGCTCGACCAACCTGGCGTACTGAGCGTCGGTGTAGGGCAGATCATCCGTTCCTTCCAGCTCCACACCCAGCGAAAAATCGTTGCAGTTGTCGCGCCCCTCGAACCAGGAAACCCCGGCGTGCCAGGCACGATCGAGGCAGGAAACGAACTGCGTCAGCGCGCCATCACGCTCGATGAAGAAATGGGCGGAAACCTGCAAGGACGCAATTTCGGCGAAGAAAGGATGTTCGTCCACCGGCAAGCGGTTCTGAAAGAACGCTTGCACCTTGCCAGTACCGAACTGCCCAGGCGGCAGGCTGATGTTGTGCACCACCAGCAGAGAGATCTCGCCACCGGGGCGAGCGTTGAAATTCGGCGATGGGCAGTGAGGGATGCCCTGAAACCAGCCAGTGGAAGGGTCGAGCAGCATGTGGCACTCCTAAACGTGTCACCACTCTAGAGCAGCTGGCTACGTCGGCCAAGCGCGAGGCCGCAACAGGATGTGCAAAGGCCGGAAGACGAGAATCACGAAAGGTAGGAGCCGCGCCTCGCGGCGAATCAATATCGAGCACGCCGCAGGATTTAACAGCTTCGCCCCGGGGCGGGGCTCCTACAGACCAGGCCGTTGCCAGGCGCGAAGCGCTCCTGGCAACAATCAGCTGTGCTTGAGCTTGCGCAGATTACCGATGACCGACTCCAGGGCGCGGTCGAACAGCAGCGCATCGTCAAGCAGGCGCACAGCGTTGCGGCGGAACTCCACCGCCAGCGCGTTGCGCGTCTTCTCCAGCACCTTCATGCCGGTGCGATTGACGAACACGTACTTGCCAGTGGGTTTGATGATGGCCGCCAGCTTGCAACGCAGCTTGTGCTCTTCATCTTCCTGGATTTCCACCCAGCTACCCACACGCAGGCTGTCCACCTGCAGCAGCGCCTCGTCGTCGTCCGGGAGCACCACGTCCGGCTCCTGCGGACGGGTCTGGCCCGGCGCGAGCAGAATGATCTCTTCGACCACCTCAACCATCGCCGGAGCGTCCTCGACCTCTTCAGCTGCCGGCAGCTCCAGCAGTGGCAGTTCGATGCCGGCTTCGCTCGGATCGGTGTGCGCAGCGTCCTCGACAATGGCCGTCTCGGCTTCCGGGGCCGCGCGCTTGAAGCGCTGGAAGGCCTGCACATGCAGCACTTCCAATTGGCTGAAGAACTCGCTGGTAGAGAACGGATCGAACGCCGCACTGGCCATGCCTTCGCGCAGCGCCTTGAGCAAGCCAGGCACCAGCTCCAGCAAACGCAGACGCGCCTCTGGATCCTCGTGCGGGGCGACACTCCAGACCAGGTCGTCCATGGTCTGCAGCGCAGCCTGCCATTCGTCCGACTCCACGCCATGCTTGAGGCAGGTGAGCATCAGCACCTTGCTCCAGGCTTCCTGCAGCAACCGCACCACCACTTCCGGCAGGGTCTTGCCCAGCAGTCGTTCGTTCAATGCGTGCTCGACCTGACGACGCGCCAACTCGGCCTTGGCGCTGCCTTCCTCGGCGTCGCGCGTGCGCTGCTCGAGCAGTTCACTACGACGACGCTCATCGCCAGTGAACGCCATGAACTCGGCCAGCAGTTCGGAGAAAATCGCCGGATCATCGACGAAATCGTTCAGCAGACGCTGCACCACCTGCTCGATCTTCTGATAGAGGCTGTCACGCTGCGCATCGTCCTGATCGACCCAGCCAAGGGTCGCAGAAGCGATTTCATTGAACAGGCGGCGCGCCGGGTGGCTGCCACGGCTGAAGAAGGTCTTGTCCAGCACCGCAACCTTGAGCATCGGGATCTGCAGACGTCCGATCAGCGCCTTGAGCGAATCCGGCAGGGTGCGATCGTCGAGAATGAACTCGAACAGCATCGATACCAGGTTGATCACATCTTCATCCACCTCACCCACTACCCGCGCCTTGCCGCTCTTGGCACTGGCGCGCTCGAGCAGTTGCTCGAGCTGCTCGCGCAGGTCGAAGTCTTCGATAGTGGCCTGGGCCGGAGCACGCTGCTGCATATGCGATAGCAGGCGCGTCAGGTCACTGCTGGTGATCGGCATTGCATCGGCTGTCTGAGCCCGGCGTGGCATCGCCGTGCCGCGCACTTGCGAGAGCAGATCCTGCAACGCACCGAACACTTCCTGCACGCCCTGATCGGCGCCTTCGAGCAAGGGCATGCCTTCCTCGCCGGACGACTGAACATAAGTGGAAGCTGCCGGGCGCTGCTGACGGCGCGGCGGTGCGGACTTCAGTTCAGGCAACACGCCGGCGCTGACCAGCGCCTGGTTGGCCTCGGCGTATAGCATGTCGCAGCTGCCGAGCACGTACTTTTCGAACAGCTTGAGGATGATCAGCTTGACCTTGATCTCCACACCCAGGCTACTGCAGGCGTCGAGGAAGTATTCGCTGAGCAGGGTGGGGCCGAGCGGGTTGCTCTTGTCGTCCAGCTTCTTGCTGATCACCGCATTGAGGCGCGTGGTGAGATGGCCCAACGCAACAGCGTCTCGGCTCATCACCTTGGCCACCATGGCGTCCAGCGCCACGGTTTCTTCCAGCTCGTCGTTCTGCACCAGGCTTAGGCTGTCGAAGGACACCGCATCCAGTGCTGGCTGCGGCTTGCCGATTTCGTACTGGTTGAGATTGGCGAAAGACTCGAACACCTTCTGCAGGAAACCGCGCTCGATGCTCTTGCGCTTCAGACGCAGGTCACGCATGGCCTCGAAGAAAGCATTCTGCTCGGCATTGCTGGTCGCCCGATCCGCCATCTCGAAGAGGGTATCGTCGGCATTGTCGACAGGCTCTGCAGACTCTGCTTGAGCTGTTGCGCCGCTTTGTCACGCACCTGAATCAGCGCCACGGGCAGTCTTCCTACCGGCGAAGTTGGCGATTGCTCTGCGATGACCTTGGCCAGGTGCACCACATTCGCGTCGGTCTTCATTCTAGTCTCCCGCAGACTGCCCGAACCCGGGCTTCCTGGTCTGCACAGCGTCAACCGAGCGTCGTCCTTAACGTCAAAGGCCTGGCGTCAATAATGTAAAAAGTAAAGGCATTATAGGGAGGCTGCGCGCCATACCAAGCCAATTTTTCCTACAGACATGACCCAGATCACAGATAGCTACACGCCACCTCCAGACGGTAGCCAATACACGTCGCGTATCTCTACAGCCTAACGCTGACAGCCCTGTGACGCTGCCCCGCCGGTCGGGCCGTACAAGCCTCTTCTGACGCTGCACGCCGCAGCGAAATCCTTTTGCCCTTCGATGGCTGCGAGCACACTCCAGCCCATTGCCCTGCCCCTGCCTGCCTCTATAATCGCCCCTCGCCTACACCGGAGCCGATCATGCCCAACCTGACCCTCGCCGACCTCAGCAGCGAAATAGAAGCCAACGTCCGCCGCGCCCTGGCCGAAGACATCGGCAGCGGCGACATCACCGCCCAGCTGATTCCGGCCGAGCGCCTGGCCAGCGCCCGGGTGATCACCCGCGAAGACGCAGTGATCTGCGGCACGGCCTGGGTCGATGCGGTGTTTCGTCAGCTCGACCCACGCGTGGCGGTGCATTGGCAAGTGCAGGACGGCGACAAGGTCAGCGCCGACCAGACCCTATTCCGTCTCGAAGGCCCGGCCCGCGCCCTGCTCAGCGGCGAGCGCAGCGCCCTGAACTTCCTGCAGACCCTGTCTGCCGTCGCCACCCGCTGCCGCCACTATGCCGACCTGGTTGAAGGCACCCAGGTAAAACTGCTGGACACCCGCAAGACCCTCCCCGGTCTGCGCCTGGCACAGAAGTACGCGGTGACCTGCGGGGGCTGCCACAACCACCGTATCGGTCTGTACGATGCCTTCCTTATAAAGGAAAACCACATCGCTGCCTGCGGCGGCATCGCCCAGGCCATCAACGCCGCCCACCAGATCGCCCCGGGCAAGCCGGTGGAAGTGGAAGTGGAAAGTCTGGAAGAACTGCACCAAGCGCTGGAATCGGGGGCCGATATCGTCATGCTCGACGAACTGTCACTGGAGGACATGCGCGAAGCCGTAAGACTCACCGCCGGCCGCGCCAAACTCGAAGCCTCAGGCGGCATCAACGACAGCACCTTGCGCGTGATCGCGGAAACGGGCGTGGACTACATCTCGCTAGGGACGCTGACCAAGGACGTGAAGGCGGTGGACTTGTCGATGCGGTTGGCCTTGTAAGCCGCCGATTCACTGTAGGAGCCGCGCCCCGCGGCGAATCGCAGCCTCACCGAAATCGCACTGGATTACAAAAATTCGCCCCGGGGCGGGGCTCCTACAATTTTCAGGGCTGCTGAAGGCATCGCGCGGGATAGATTAGCGAAGCGTAATCCGTCGGACGCAGCCCACACCTGGCGCCAGAGCAAGCCACCTACTCACTGTAGGAGCCGCGCCTCGCGGCGAATCGCGGCCTCACCGAAATCGCGCTGGATTACAAAAATTCGCCCCGGGGCGGGGCTCCTACAATTTTCAGGACTGCTGAAGGCATCGCGCGGGATAGATTAGCGAGCGTAATCCGTCGGACGCAGCCCACACCTGGTGCCAGAGTAAGCCACCGACTCACTGTAGGAGCCGCGCCTCGCGGCGAATCGCAGCATCAGCGAAATCGAGCTGGATTACAAAAAATCGCCCCGGGGCGGGGCTCCTACAATTTCAGGGCCGCTGATGGCATCGCGCTGAGTGCAGCTATCTGCATCACCAGCAGCCTGGTGGCAAACGATGACGATGGAGGCAACTACGACGACTCCACCCTACACATCCGCCCTGCCGCGCTCATAAAAGGTCAACCCGACGCGAGCGATATGATCGAGCAGCGCCGGGTTATCGATACGATCCTTGAGAGAAAGATCGACCATCCAGGGCAGCAACAACTCGTCGATCTGGCTCTCCATGGCCAATAACTGCGCCAGTGAAAGCCCTTTCCCCTCAACCGTCAGATCGATATCCGACCCAACTCGATAATTACCTTTGGCACGTGAGCCATACAGAATGACTCGCTCGACCTGCGGACACGCGCGAAAAACAGCGCATAACTTCTCGACCGCATGCAGCGGCAACCCGAACCGACTCTCACCCGTCATAGCTCGCTGGCCAGCCCTTGCATCCGCTGCTGAAATTGCACGAAGAGATCCTGATAACGCGCCAGAATGCGCCCGGCGATCTCAATAGCGATGGATTCATTGTAGGCATGGGCCGTCTGATTACGGCTCTTGATCATCTCCATCCAACCTTCGCCATCGACGACCAGCCCCTGCTTGAACGCCGTGCGAATCGCATCGCGAGACCCCGTAATAGCCGGATTGCCCTGATAAACAAAGTAATCCTTCATCAGATTCCAGGCCAACTCGAAAACAAACTCGAATGCCTGGATCAGCCCCTGTCGCTCCAACTCGCTGAGCGGACGACTCTGCGCCAGCTCAACCGCCCGGGTCAGTTGCCCAAGGGCACGCTGATAGTTGCTCAGTCGCTGTAGCCAGCGGATATCTTGATCAGTCATAGCAAACCCTTGCTCCATGCCAGGAGTTGAAAGCTGCGCCATCATACCGCTCGCAATTCGCCGCTGCGCCCTTTTTGACGGTTGCCACAGCGGCAAATCACGGTCACGCCTGCGGCCATTCCATTCTACGAATCCGCCGTACCGCGAGGCGAACCCCATACACAGAGATATTCGACACCTTCCTGATCAAGGGAAAACACATCCCCCAGGCCATCAACGCCACCCACCAGATCGCCCCGGGCAAGCCGGTGGAAGTGGAAAGCCTGGAAGAACTGCGCCAAGCGCTGGAAGCGGGCGCCGATATCGTCATGCTCGACGAACTGTCACTGGAGGACATGCGCGAAGCCGTAAGACTCACCGCCGGCCGCGCCAAGCTCGAAGCCTCGGGCGGGATCAACGACAGCACCTTGCGCGTGATCGCCGAGACGGGGGTGGATTACATCTCGCTAGGGACGCTGACCAAGGATGTGAAGGCGGTGGATTTGTCGATGCGCCTGGCGTTGTAAGCCACCGACCCACTGTAGGAGCCGCGCCCCGCGGCGAATCGCAGCCTCAGCGAAATCGCACCGGATTACCAAAAATCGCCCCGGGGCGGGGCTCCTACAATTTCAGGGCTGCTGAAGGCATCGCGCGGGATGGATCAGCGAGCGTAATCCGCTGGACGCAGCCCACACCTGACACCAGAGTAAGCCACCGACCCACTGTAGGAGCCGCGCCCCGCGGCGAATCGCGGCCTCACCGAAATCGCACCGGATTACAAAAATTCGCCCCGGGGCGGGGCTCCTACAATTTCAGTGCCGCTGAAGGCATCGCGCGGGATGTATCAGCGAGCGTAATCCGCTGGACGCAGCCCACACCTGACACCAGAGTAAGCCACCGACTCACTGTAGGAGCCGCGCCCCGCGGCGAATCGCGGCCTCAGCGAAATCGCACCGGATTACCAAAATTCGCCCCGGGGCGGGGCTCCTACAATTTCAGGGCCGCTGAAGGCATCGCGCGGGATGGATTAGCGAAGCGTAATCCGTCGGGCGCAGCCCACACCTGACACCAGAGTAAGCCACCGACCCACTGTAGGAGCCGCGCCTCGCGGCGAATCGCAGCCTCAGCGAAATCGCACCGGATTACAAAAATTCGCCCCGGGGCGGGGCTCCTACAATTTCAGGGCTGCTGAAGGCATCGCGCGGGATGGATTAGCGAAGCGTAATCCGTCGGGCGCAGCCCACACCTGACACCAGAGTAAGCCACCGACCCACTGTAGGAGCCGCGCCTCGCGGCGAATCGCAGCCTCAGCGAAATCGCACCGGATTACCAAAATTCGCCCCGGGGCGGGGCTCCTACAATTTCAGTGCTGCTGAAGGCATCGCGCGGGATGGATCAGCGAAGCGTAATCCGCTGGACGCAGCCCACACCTGACACCAGAGTAAGCCACCGACCCACTGTAGGAGCCGCGCCCCGCGGCGAATCGCGACCTCAGCGAAATCGCACCGGATTACCAAAATTCGCCCCGGGGCGGGGCTCCTACAATTTCAGGGCCGCTGAAGGCATCGCGCGGGATGGATTAGCGAAGCGTAATCCGTCGTTACGCAGCCCACACCTGACACCAGAGACAAATCACCTCAAGCCATCTCGTGGAGCTCAAGCCCACCCACAAAACTGGAGGAAACCACGGCTAGCACCAACGATTGCGAACAGGAACGCCGGAGAATAGACTAACCAAATTAGCTAACCAGGTACTCCACCATGAAAACCGAGAGCACCACTAATAGCCCGAAAATGGTCAATATTCACGATGCCAAGACGCACCTGTCACAACTGATTCTCGATGCCAGCCAAGGCAGCCCGTTTATCATCGCAAAGGCAGGCAAGCCGATGGTGAAGGTCATCTCGATCAACCAGGAAAGCAAACCTCGCACCGGGATGCTGACTGGCGTTTTCAATGTGCCAGACGACATTGACACACCGTTTCAGAATGAAATCGAGTCGATGTTCGGCGCATGAAACTGCTGCTCGACACTCATATTTTACTCTGGGCCTGCGCCACCCCCACCTCACTGCCAACCGACGCGGCCAATCTGATCAACGACCGCGACAACGAACTGCTCTTCAGCGCTGCGAGCATCTGGGAGGTTGGCATCAAGCATGCCATGGGCAAGGCCCACTTCCACTTTGACCCGGCAGTACTCAGAAGAGCACTGCTCGATGCAGACTATCAAGAGCTGGCAATGACCGGGCAGCACAGCATTGCAGCCGCCGCTCTTCCACCTATACATAACGACCCATTTGATCGAATGCTGATTGCTCAGGCCACCACTGAAGGCTTTATATTGGTCACAAGCGATCTGGCCATAGCGAAGTACGCGGGTCCAATCAGGCACGTCAAGTAAGGACGCTTCAGAACAGACCACGCACGCCATAAGCGGAAGCAGGGGAAATCGCGGCCTGTCCCTGGGCCCTATAAATCCCAGCTTGTTACACCGGAACTGGACTTCTGCATAGCAAGGCGCCCCCAGCCCTCACACGTCAAGGCAGCCACCACCCAGTAGGAGCCGCGCCTCGCGGCGAATCGATAGCAGGCTCACCACAAAACCAGCCGCCCACCTGTGCGGATATGACAACGTTTTTTCTGAGGGAAAAACCTCAATCCTCCCGCGCATCCTTCAACAGAATGCTCTTGGAATAATCGAGAAACTCATCCAGGTGCCGGGTAATGACCGCCACGGTAATCGGTAGCTGCAGCGCCTGGTACTCATGAACGGCAATATTGCGATAGCCCACCATTCGCTTCAGCGCTTCGGCCAGGCTAACGTCGATCCAGCCGCCTGCGGCGAGCAGTGCAAAGACATCGCGCGCACTCTGCGGAATACCGAGACGCTCGCGCCGAATCAAATGCTGCCCCATATCCAGAGCCGCCTCGCAAGCACGCTGAATATTCAGAATGGCCGCATCCTGCCGAGTAAAGTCCTCTGCAAAACTCGCCGGGTCGCGCTCATACTCCTCACGCGCACGCCTGACGCAGCGCTCGATGCTTGCGGCCTTGTTCAACAACACATCATCGGCCATACACCCGCCCATCTCGCTCGATATCCCGTAACAGAGGCGCCCTGGCCCGATCCAGCTCAAGCTTCTCGCTCAACACAGCGCACTCGAACAAACCGGCCTCGGGCCCCTCAGCCACCCACCAGTGCTCGCCTTTTACCAACACCTGCTGCTGCATCACGGTGGAAGCCCTGCGCAAATCCAGCAGGTCAACCGGACAACCCGCAATATCGGCAGCCTCGCTGGCAAGCTCCCAGAGCACCAGTGGATCAACATAACCTTTTACCAATACAGCCAAATCGAGATCACTTCCTTCGCCTGCCGCACCCTGGACACGACTGCCAAAGGCATAGATAGCCAGCAAACCATCCAGTCGCGAGCGCAGTAACTCGACCAGCACGACCTTATTCATAGCCAACCTCCGCATACACGCTTAGAAGTGTATCCCAACCGCTATAGCACCAAACAATGCCGAACCTACCGCCATGTAGACGACCGCTGCATGGCGGCAGGAAATAGAGCCAGGACGGATGCCTGCAGGGCGGATTAGCCCCAGCCCCAAAAGCCGAACGCTCCATTCCAGGCGTCACGCAGATACTTCGGCAAACATCGTGGCCTGTAGCAAACGACGATTAGACTTCACCAATCCATCCTGAAAGCAGTCTTCGCCAAGCCGGTACCGAGCACACCTGAGTGGTCCCGCATTGAATCGCTATTTGTAGCGGCCGGCGCCAGAGCTATCGAGGGCAATGGCTCACGCGTGCGCTTCGAACTGAATGGCGTGGTTGGCACCTTTCACCGCCCCCATCCCGACAAGGAAGCCAAGCCGTATCAGGTTCGCGATGCACGGGCCTTCCTTGAACAAGCAGGAGTTACCCCATGAATGCAATGACTTACAAGGGCTATGCAGCCCGCATCGAGTACAGCGACGAAGACGGCCTTTTCGTTGGTCACATCGCCGGCATTCGCGACGTGGTGGGTTTTCATGGTGAGTCCGTTCAGGAACTTCGCACGGCATTCGAAGAAGCAGTGAACGACTACCTCGACACCTGCGCTCAGCTGGATCGCCCGCCGCAAAAGCCCTACTCCGGCAAGCTCAGCCTACGCCTGGGGCCAGAGCTGCACGCCACGGTCGCGGTAAAAGCCGAACTGGAGCACAAGAGTATCAACCAGGGGGTCGCCGACGTGCTGAGCCGCGAGGCACATGCGTAGGCCATAACCGTAGGGCGCATTAGCCGCAGGCGTAATGCGCCGAACGAGAGCCGCACACCACAAACTCCAGAGAGCAAAACACCCCGCGCAAGGTAGGGCGTTCGGTATTGCAACGGACATCGTGGTTCGCGGTGAACGACGGATTACGCTTCGCTAATCCATCCTACAGAGTTGATCCGCCTTACCGGGTTACGGAGTTGATCCGCCTTACCGGGTTGTGAAGAATATCGCAGTTCGCGGTGAACGACGGATTACGCCTTCGGCTAATCCATCCTACGAGTGATCCGTCATACCGCGATACGATTTATCCGTCATACCGCGATTGGTGCGGCGGTTGATGCTACAGGTTCGAGGTACTCGATTGATTGCCCCTCACCATCCATCCGAACGAACCGCCATACCGCATGCAGCAAAAATCGTAGGGCGTATTAGCCGAAGGCGTAATGCGCCGCATGATCGCGGCAACCGGACCCAGATAGCAAAACGCCCCGCACTAGGCGAGGCGTTCAGTTGCAGCACGATGCAGCAGGTTCGCGGCACGAGGGATTACGCCTCCGGGCTTTGCCCCAACCCCGGATTATTGGTGTCCGTCATACCGTGATTACCGTATCTTTACCGAGTCAGAATTAAACCTTAGTGCAATTACTCGGACGAACCTTATCGTCCAGATCACTTGTGCAGGTCCAAGCACCTGTAGCCGGAGCATAAGTAAAGTTAACAATCTTACCGCTAATCAAAGAATTAACATTAGAGGTTTTGAAAGTTGCCTGGAGACGGCAATCAGTTGAGTTCTGAACAGAAGCAACCACCGTATCCACATACTGACCGGAGAGAGTCAACCCATTCAAAGCACCAGCAGGAACAGCGTTATTACCACTCCCACTCGCAGCGTCAGTACTGCAAGACGTTATGCCAGAATTGCTAATGCCTTCTACTACCGGAGTTTTCAGTCCCCCGAGGAGGGTTACAGCCTCGGCTGCCTGCGAGCGAGCAGTGTAATTTTGATACTGCGGAATGGCGATGGCAGCCAAAATCCCAATAATCGCCACAACGATCATCAATTCAATCAGGGTAAAACCCTTTTGCATTTGAGCTTTCATTCGTTAACTCTCCTAGAAATGAACAGGTCCAGTGACCTGCGTATGGCAATGCAGACGGCGTGCCAACTTTTCGAAGCAGGCCAGACGGCGATATTCAGCCGCACCATCACAGGCCACCACACCACCCGCGGACACTAACTGACCTTTTTCGTCACCTAGCAAAACGCGGTTTGGCAGGCGCCAGCATCTAGGCTATAAGGCAGGCATTGTGTGTGGAGCCCCCGATGAACGAAAGCGTATCCCTCTCCGGCCTGGCCAAGCAGATGGTGCTGGCCGAGCTGCTGGACGAAAAAGCCGCCCAGCAGGCCCAGCAGCAGGCCCAGCGCAACAAGCTGTCGCTGGTCACCTATCTAGTGCAGAACAAGCTGGTAAAAAGTCGTGCATTGGCAGAACTAGCCTCGGAGCAGTTCGGCGTTTCCTTTCTCGACCTCAACAGCCTCGACAAGGAAAGCCAACCACGTGACCTGATCAGCGAAAAACTGGTACGCCAGCATCGTGTGCTGCCACTATGGCGACGCGGTAACAAGCTGTTCGTGGCGCTTTCAGACCCGACTAACCACCAGGCCGTTACCGATGTGCAGTTCAGTACCGGACTGAATACCGAAGCAATCCTGGTCGAGGATGACAAGCTCGGCGACGCCATCGACAAGTTCTTCGATGCTGCCAACAGCGGCATGGACGAGCTGGCAGACGTCGATCTGGACGGATTGGATGTAGTAGCGGTAGATGATGACAAGCAGATAAATGATGGTAACGCCGATGCCGACGACGCACCGGTAGTGCGCTTTGTCAACAAGATGCTACTGGATGCGATTAAAGGTGGCTCATCTGACCTGCATTTCGAGCCTTACGAAAAAGCCTATCGAGTGCGCTTTCGTACCGACGGTATCCTCCATGAGGTCGCGCGCCCACCGATTCAGCTGGCGCCGCGTATTTCCGCCCGCCTCAAGGTGATGGCCGCGCTGGATATTTCCGAACGGCGCAAGCCGCAGGACGGCCGGATCAAGATGAAAATCTCCAAGACCAAGGCCATCGACTTTCGCGTCAACACGCTCCCAACGCTCTGGGGCGAGAAGATCGTGATGCGAATTCTCGACCCCACCAGCGCGCAGATGGGCATCGACGCCCTGGGCTACGAGGAAGATCAGAAAGAACTCTATATGTCTGCCCTCAAGCAGCCCCAGGGCATGATTCTGGTCACCGGCCCCACCGGCTCGGGCAAAACCGTATCGCTCTATACCGGCCTGAACATCCTCAATACGCCTGATGTGAACATCTCCACCGCCGAAGACCCGGTGGAGATCAACCTGGAGGGGATCAACCAGGTCAACGTCAACCCCAAGCAGGGCATGGACTTCACACAGGCGCTACGCGCCTTTCTGCGCCAAGACCCGGATATCATCATGGTGGGTGAGATCCGCGATCTGGACACAGCCTCCATTGCAGTCAAGGCCGCACAGACCGGGCATATGGTGATGTCCACCCTGCACACCAATAGCGCTGCGGAAACCCTGACCCGCCTGCGTAATATGGGCGTACCCTCCTTCAACATCGCCACCTCGGTCAACCTGATCATCGCCCAGCGCCTGGCGCGCAAGCTGTGCAACAGCTGCAAGAAGGAAGTGGACGTACCGCGCGAGACGCTACTGGCCGAAGGCTTCCCCGAGGACAAGATCGGCAGCTTCAAGATTTATGGCCCGGTGGGCTGTGAAAACTGCAAGGGCGGTTACAAAGGGCGTGTCGGTATTTATGAAGTGGTTAAAAACACGCCCAACCTGCAGCGGATTATCATGGAGGAAGGCAACTCCATCGATATTGCCGCGCAGATGCGTAAAGACGGCTTTAATGACCTACGCACCTCCGCTTTGCTCAAGGCCATGCAAGGGGTCACCAGCCTTGAGGAAGTCAACCGCGTAACCAAGGATTAACCATGGCGGAAAAAGCTCTAAAAACCAGTGTGTTCACCTGGGAAGGCAAGAACAAAAGCGGTGCCGTCGTCAAGGGGGAGCTCAGCGGGCAGAACCCGTCCTTGGTCAAGGCGCAACTGCGCAAACAGGGGATCAACCCCACCAAGGTGCGCAAGAAGTCGAGCTTCTCCTTCGGCTCGGGCAAGAAAATCAAGCCCATGGATATCGCCCTGTTCACCCGGCAGATGGCGACCATGATGAAAGCTGGCGTGCCACTGCTGCAGTCCTTCGACATCATCTCAGAGGGCTTCGACAACCCCAACATGCGCAAGCTGGTCGACGAGGTGAAGCAGGAGGTGGCTGCTGGTAACAGCTTTGCGGCTTCGCTGCGCAAGAAACCACAGTACTTCGATGAACTGTATTGCAACCTGGTTGAGTCTGGCGAACAGGCCGGTGCCCTGGAAAACCTGCTGGACCGAATCGCCACCTACAAGGAAAAGACCGAGGCGCTCAAGGCCAAGATCAAAAAAGCGATGAATTACCCTATCGCTGTTGTCGTGGTCGCTATCATCGTTTCAGCTATTTTGCTGATTAAAGTGGTGCCACAGTTCGAAGAGGTATTTGCTAACTTCGGCGCTGAACTGCCTGCCTTTACGCTGATGGTAATAGGCATATCGCAATTTCTTCAGGAGTGGTGGTTCATTTTTCTGATTGCAATCATCGCCGCTGCCTTTGCATTCAAAGAAGCGATGAAGCGCTCGCAGAAACTGCGCGACTCGGTTGACCGTGGCGTACTGAAACTGCCAATTGTCGGCGACATTCTTTACAAATCTGCGGTAGCCCGCTTCGCACGCACACTATCAACGACTTTTGCCGCTGGCGTGCCACTGGTCGATGCGCTGGATTCGGTCTCCGGCGCCACCGGTAATGTGGTGTTCAAGAATGCGACCAATAAGATCAAGGCCGATGTCTCGACTGGTATGCAGCTAAACTTCTCGATGCGCACCACCGGCACCTTCCCCTCCATGGCCGTGCAAATGACCGCTATCGGCGAAGAGTCTGGCTCGCTGGATGAGATGCTCGACAAGGTAGCGAGCTTTTATGAGGCCGAGGTAGACAACATGGTCGACGGCCTAACCAGCCTGATGGAGCCCATCATCATGTCCGTACTGGGTGTACTGGTCGGCGGCCTTATCATCGCCATGTACCTGCCTATCTTCCAGTTGGGTGCCGTCGTTTAAATGCTCGTGATCGACTTCCTGGCCAGCCATGTGCTGGCCTTTGTTTTGTGTGTTTCGTTGCTGGGTTTGCTGGTCGGCAGTTTCCTCAATGTAGTGATCTACCGCCTACCGGTGATGCTGCAACGCGATTGGCAGGGCCAGGCGCGCGAGGTGCTGGAATTGCCGCCAGCACCATCCACTCAGACCTTCAACCTGATCCTCCCAAACTCCTCATGCCCTAGCTGCGGCCATGAGATTCGTCCCTGGGAGAACATCCCGGTAATCAGCTATCTGTACCTGCGCGGCAAGTGTTCGAACTGCAAAATCCCGATCAGCAAGCGTTACCCCATCGTTGAACTGGCCTGCGGGCTGCTTTCCGCTTACGTCGCCTGGCATTTCGGTTTCACCTGGCAGGCCGGAGCGATGCTGGTGCTGGCCTGGGGGCTGCTGGCGATGAGCCTGATCGATGCTGATCACCAGATTCTGCCCGACGTGCTGGTGCTGCCTCTGCTATGGCTGGGCTTGATCGTCAATTACTTCGGGCTGTTTACCAGCCTGGAAGATGCCCTGTGGGGGGCGATTGCCGGTTACCTGAGCCTGTGGTCGGTGTACTGGCTGTTCAAGCTGATCACCGGCAAGGAAGGCATGGGTTATGGCGACTTCAAGCTGCTGGCGATGCTCGGGGCCTGGGGTGGCTGGCAGATTCTGCCGTTGACCATCCTGCTGTCTTCGCTGGTCGGTGCGGTGCTGGGGGTCATTATGCTGCGCATGCGTGGCAGCGATTCCGGCACGCCGATTCCCTTCGGCCCTTATCTGGCGATTGCCGGGTGGATCGCCCTGCTGTGGGGCGATGTGATTACCGGCAGTTATCTGAAGTTCGCTGGGTTTTGAGTCAAACAGCCATCCATAGTCGCCCAAGTTGTAGGAGCCCCGCCTCGGGGCGAAACTTTTGAATCTAGCGCTGAACCTCAGCACCATTCGCCGCGGGGCGCGGCTCCTACAGTGGGTCGGTGGCTTACCCTGTTGTCAGGTGTGGGCTGCGTCCAGCGGATGACGCTTGGGTGATCCCTTCCCCCGCGTGCACTCGCGACCACGTGAA
>NZ_VRYE01000041.1 GCF_008041835.1 Ectopseudomonas mendocina | reverse complement strand
GTGGCAGAGCCGTAGATCAGCAACGACAGCAACATAGCCGGATGGTAGGCAGCGCTGCCACGGCCCGCATAGACGCTCTCCAGCTTCGACAGATCCAGGCCCTCTACGACCTCCACCACGTAGCGCGCCAAATGTGACTCGGGCAGCCAGTCCTGCACCGACGGCGGGAGCAAGTAGTCGATTTCGCGGTTTATCGGTCGAAAGCGGCTCATACAGTCAGGTTCCAGGAGCGATGCGCAATTCTACCGGCGAGGGGAAAAGTCCGACAGGCTGCTAGGCGCCCCGTGCGGTCTATTGCTTCAACAAGAATCACGTCACCAGGCTGAATGACCCCTGCCTCGACCGCAGCCAAGAGCTTGCCGAATCCGTTCTCTAGATGCTCCCCCTTCCAGCCGCTTCGACCTAGGTCTTCAAAACTTGTCAGACTGAGTGAGTAATCTGGATGTTTTTCTAGCCAATGGGCGACCATAGCCCGCTGACGTTCGAGACTTGATCCCCCGGCCTGTTTACCACTACTGAATCGGACGTATGAGTATGCTGTGGGCATGGGTAGCGATCCTAAAAGAGCCAGTTCTTCATTGTATCATTGCACCTACATGCTCGAAGGGCGCATGCGCCATGAGGATCACCTGGGCAACGTCGGCCTGCTCGGCAGTGGCGGCGTGCAATGGATGACCGCCGCGCGCGGCATCATCCACAGCGAAATGCCCGAGCAGGAGTCCGGCGCCATGCGCGGCTTCCAGCTCTGGCTCAACCTGCCGGCCAAGGACAAACTGGGCCAGGCGGGTTATCGCGACATCCCGGCCAGCGAGATCCCGCGCATCAACACGGCATCCGGCGTCGAGGTGGTGGTGATCGCCGGCGAGTTCGACGATGGCGAAATCCGCCAGGCCGGCGCCGTGCAGCGTCCGTATACCGAGCCGCAACTGTTCGACCTGCATCTGCCGGCCGGCAGCCAGGTGGCACCACGTCTGGCCGACGGGCAGCGGGTCATGCTCTACGTCTACCAGGGTTTGCTCGAATTACCCGAGGCCGGCGCACAACCGATCAGCGCCGGGCGCCTGGTACGGCTGTCTGACGCGGGCGCACTGCAGCTGGCCAGCGCTCATGGCGCACGGGTGCTGCTGATCGCCGGCACACCACTGAACGAGCCCATCGTCCAGTACGGGCCGTTCGTGATGAACAGCCGTGAGGAAATCGAGCAGGCTCTGCGTGACTTTCGCGATGGTGTGCTGGCCTGAGGCGCAGAAACCGGACGCTATGCAGGATGCGCCGCTCGACCTGACCTCCAGGGCTGCGACTCAGGCAGGCTGCGCCACATCGACCAGCCCGAGAAAACGGCAGAGGTCGGCCTTACGTGTCATCGCATCCTGATAACCCAGTTCGATCAACTCGCTGCAGTAACCGGGCTCGAACAGCAGGTAGCTGAGCACCCCCGCTCCACCGGCTTTGGTTGCACCCGGACCACGCAGAAACAGGCGCAGCGCCCTGGGCAGCTCGCGCTGATGACGCGCGGCAATCTGATCCAGCGGCTGGCTCGGCGCGATCACCAGCACATCCACCGGGTTCAGGCCCAAGCCACGCGGTCGCCGCTCAGGCGGCACCAGCGCACTCATCTGGTTGAGTCGTTCGAGCAGTTCGATGTCGGTTTCCAGATTATCGATGAAGGTACTGTTGAGCATGTGCCCGCCAATTTGCGCCAGACTCGGCGGGCGATTGGCCGGGGGGAACGGCACAGCGGCCGAGGCATTGCTCTGCGCGTTGCCACTCACACCAATCACCAGTACGCGGCTGGCGCCCAGGTGCAAGGCGGGGCTGATCGGCGCCGCCTGACGCACCGCGCCGTCGCCGAAGTATTCGCGGTTGATCTTCACCGGCGGGAATATCAGCGGAATCGACGCACTGGCCAGCAAGTGTTCGA
This sequence comes from Ectopseudomonas mendocina, assembly GCF_008041835.1. GTDB lineage: Bacteria > Pseudomonadota > Gammaproteobacteria > Pseudomonadales > Pseudomonadaceae > Aquipseudomonas. Next base: position 37,022 of record NZ_VRYE01000041.1, on the reverse strand, counting down.
GGCGCAGCCGCGTCGGCACCCCGACACGACGGTGGCGATACCAGGGGTCGATGGTCGCGCGCCCCTGATAGAAGGTCATCGCCTGACCGCTTTCATAGCCGAAGGCCGTCACCGCCACAGCCCGCAACTGTCGATGACGCACGGCAGCCGCGATGCCGGAAAAATCCAGCTCGCGCTCCAGCAGCTCGCGCAACGGCGAACTGTCGAGCAACGCCACCGGCACATCGCGGCCCAGGCCGAGCAGACTATGCCCGACGAAACGCGCCGCCTGGCGCAGCACGCCCGGCCAGTCGCTGCGATACACCATGTGCGTATGAAAGCCCTGCCAGACCGAGGTCAGGCGCCGCACGGCTTCGCCGAACTGCAACGCGCCACAGGCCAGGCCAACGGCATTGATCGCCCCGGCCGAGGTGCCGACTATCACCGGAAAGGGATTGTGCGAGGCATCCGGCAGCAGATCGGCAATGGCTGCCAGCACCCCGACCTGATAGGCCGCCCGCGCCCCGCCGCCGGAGAGGATCAGCCCGGTCACGGGCGCATCGGGGCGGGCAATCACGGTCATCGGGCGATCCTGTTTTTCGTTGCAGTATAGATGCGCTACTTGCGCTTACCGTACAGCTTCGGTTCCCCCTCGGGGCGCGTCTTGAACCGCCGATGCGCCCACAGGTATTGCTCCGGGCAGGCACTGACTACTTGCTCGACCCACTGATTGATGCGCAGGCAGTCTGCCTCTTCACTTTCACCTGGGAAATGCTCCAGCGGCGGATGAATGACCAAGCGATAGCCGCTGCCGTCCTCCAGGCGCCGTTGCGTGAAGGGCACCACGCGCGCCTTGCCCAGGCGGGCGAACTTGGTGGTGGCGGTAACCGTCGCCGCCTGGATGCCGAACAAGGGCACGAAGATGCTCTGCTTGCGCCCGTAGTCCTGGTCCGGCGCATACCAGATGGCGCGACCGGCACGCAGTACCTTGAGCATCGCGCGAATATCCTCGCGCTCGATGGCCGTGGCATCGAGGTTATGACGCTCGCGGCCACGGCGCTGGATGAAGTCGAACAACGGGTTGTCGTGCTCGCGGTACATGCCATCGATGGTGTGCAATTGGCCAAGCAGCGCAGCGCCGATTTCCAGGGTGGTGAAATGCACCGCCATGAGAATCACGCCCTGCCCCTCGGCCTGTGCCTGCTGCAGATGCTCGAGGCCTTCGACGTGCGCCAGCCGCGCCAGGCGCGCCTTGGGCCACCACCAGCTCATGGCCATCTCGAAGAAGGCGATGCCGGTGGAGGCAAAGTTTTCCCTGAGCAGACGCTCGCGCTCGGCAGCGCTCTTGTCAGGGAAACACAGCTCCAGGTTGCGTGCGGCGATCTGCCGCCGCGAGCTGGCCGTTCGGTACATCAGCCAGCCCAGCGCCCGCCCCAGCTTCAATTGCAGGCCATAAGGCAGTTGCACCACCAGCCACAGCAATCCGAAGCCCAGCCACAGCGGCCAGAAGCGCGGATGAAGGAAACAGGCGCGAAAGCGGGGGCGATCCATGAGACGTTTCCGATCACATACAAAGCCGCGCATTCTAACGCAGTTTTCCCGGCCAGCTCGGTGACATGCATACCGCCTGAGACGTTCACGACAGCGAATCGGCAGCCAAACAGCGCCACCCGCATCACCTCGCCCTGGCCTCACTGACGCACGCGGCTTGCGGCATGCGGGCTATGCCGTTATAAGTCCGGGCATCTTTCGACTCGCCAGAAGGCCCATCGCATCACCATGAGCCAAGCCGACCTCCTCGCCCAAGATCCCGTATTCCAGCTCAAGGGCAGCATGCTCGCCATCACCGTGATGGAACTGGCGCACAACGACCTCGAACGCCTCGACGCGCAACTGACGGAAAAGGTCGCCCAGGCCCCCGCCTTCTTCAGCAATACACCGCTGGTACTGGCCCTGGACAAGCTGCCGGAAGGCGAAGGCGAACTGGATCTGGCCGAGCTGATGGCCGTCTGCCGCCGCCATGGTCTGCGCACGCTGGCCATCCGCGCCTCGCGCGAAAGTGATGTCGCCGCTGCCGAAGCCATGGATCTGCCGGTACTGCCTCCCTCCGGCGCACGCGAGCGCCCTCTCGATCCGGCGCCGCCGAAGAAGGTTGAGGTAAAACCCGCCGAGCCCGAGCACAAGCCCGCACGGGTCGTCACCACACCAGTGCGCGGCGGCCAGCAGATCTATGCCCAGGGTGGCGATCTGATCGTCCTGGCAGCGGTCAGCGCTGGGGCGGAACTTCTCGCCGATGGCAACATCCATGTTTACGCGCCCATGCGTGGTCGCGCCCTGGCTGGCATCAAGGGCAACACCCAGGCACGGATTTTCTGTCAGCAAATGGGCGCCGAAATGCTGTCGATTGCCGGCCATTACAAGGTCGCCGAAGACCTGCGCCGTGACCCGCTGTGGGGCGATGCGGTACATGTCAGCCTGTCGGGTGACGTGTTGAACATCACCCGCCTTTAACGGATACTGCGGCCACTTTTTTTACGGACACAAAAAGGCATCTGGAAGCCTCGATTGGCTGACGGATTCCCGCGTTTTATTCATTTTTAGGGTGAATCACCTTGGCCAAGATCCTCGTAGTCACTTCCGGCAAGGGTGGCGTCGGTAAAACCACCACCAGCGCCGCCATCGGTACCGGCCTCGCCCTGCGCGGGCACAAGACCGTCATCGTCGACTTCGACGTCGGCCTGCGTAACCTCGATCTGATCATGGGTTGCGAACGCCGCGTGGTGTACGACTTCGTCAACGTCCTCAACGGCGAGGCCACGCTGACCCAGGCCCTGATCAAGGACAAGCGTCTCGAGAACCTGTACGTGCTGGCTGCCAGCCAGACCCGTGACAAGGACGCACTGACCCTGGAAGGCGTCGAGAAGGTCATCAACGAGCTGTCGCAGAATTTCGAATACGTGGTCTGCGATTCGCCCGCCGGCATCGAGAAAGGCGCGCACCTGGCGATGTATTTCGCCGACGAGGCCATTGTCGTGACCAACCCGGAAGTATCCTCGGTACGTGACTCCGACCGCATGCTCGGCCTGTTGGCGAGCAAATCGCGCCGCGCCGAGAAAGGCGAAGAGCCGATCAAGGAACACCTGCTGCTGACCCGTTACAACCCCGAGCGCGTCACCAAGGGCGAAATGCTCGGCGTCGAAGACGTCGAGGAAATCCTCGCCATCCGCCTGCTCGGCGTGATCCCCGAATCCCAGGCCGTGCTCAAGGCATCCAACCAGGGTATCCCGGTCATCCTCGATGACCAGAGCGATGCCGGCCAGGCCTACAGCGACGCAGTCGATCGCCTGCTCGGCAAGGACGTGCCGCACCGCTTCCTGGATGTGAAGAAGCAGGGCTTCCTGCAGCGCCTGTTTGGAGGTCGAGAATGAATATTTTTGACTTCTTGCGCTCGCGCAAGAAGGAAACCACCGCATCCATCGCCAAGGAGCGCCTGCAGATCATCGTTGCCCACGAACGTGGCCAGCGCAGCCAGCCGGACTACCTGCCGGCCCTGCAGCAGGAACTGGTGGAAGTGATCCGCAAGTACGTCAACATCGATTCGGATCAGGTGCAGGTCGCCCTGGAGAACCAGGGCAGTTGCTCGATCCTGGAGCTGAACATTACCCTGCCGGATCGTTAATCGATTCTGGCCACGCACACGGCGGCTTCGGCCGCCGTGTTCATTTCTAGCCAAACGCACCTGTAGGCGCGGATTCATCCGCGAAGCGTCTACAGGCCAACAGCATCGCGGATAAATCCGCTCCTACACCAGCCCACACACCATGCCGCTAAGCCAGATCGAAATTCTCCACCAGGACGCCGCCCTGCTGGTGATCAACAAGCCCACCCTGCTGCTGTCGGTGCCCGGCCGCGCCGATGACAACAAGGATTGCCTGGTCACCCGCCTGCAGGAAAACGGCTATCCCGAGGCGCGCATCGTCCATCGGCTGGACTGGGAAACCTCCGGCATCATCGTCCTGGCCCGCGACGCCGACAGCCACCGCGAGCTGTCGCGGCAGTTCCACGACCGCGAGACCGAGAAGGCCTACACCGCGCTGTGCTGGGGCCAGCCACAGGCCGACAGCGGCAGCATCGACCTGCCGCTGCGCTACGACCCGCCGACCAAACCACGCCATGTCGTCGACCACGAACTGGGCAAGCATGCCCTGACCCACTGGCGCATCGTCGAGCGCTGCGGTGACTGGTGCCGGGTCGAACTCACGCCCATCACCGGCCGCTCGCACCAGTTGCGCGTGCACATGCTATCCATCGGCCACCCGCTGCTGGGCGACCGCCTCTACGCCCATGAACAGGCGCTGGCTGCCCATGAGCGCCTGTGCCTGCACGCCAGCATGCTCGCCCTCACCCACCCGCAAACGGGTGAGCGCTTGCGCTTCGAGTGCCCGGCGCCATTTTGATCGCGCGCAGTAGGGTGGATGACGCTTTTTCATCCACCTTTCTGACTGCCACAACCTGCGCCCAAGACCCCGCAAGCGCCAGCAGATAGCCTGAAACTATCGCCGCAAACGAGTGCGCGACCGGCACAGGGCGATGCAAATTGGTTACACTCGCGCCATCGTTGCCCGGAGTCCCTATGCGCGAAGAACTGATCCAAGGCCTGCTCGATTTTCTCAACGCCTCGCCGACCCCTTTCCATGCCACCACCAGCCTGGCCATGCGCCTGGAAGCCGCCGGTTATCGTCACCTCGACGAACGCGCGCCCTGGCAGACCGAAGCCGGTGGTCGCTATTACGTGACCCGCAACGACTCCTCGATCATCGCCTTCAAACTCGGTAAACGCCCGGCCGTCGACGGCGGCATTCGCCTGGTCGGCGCGCATACCGACAGCCCCTGTCTGCGCGTCAAGCCGAGCCCGGAGCTGCAGCGCCAGGGCTTCTTCCAGCTCGGCGTGGAAGTCTACGGCGGCGCCCTGCTCGCCCCCTGGTTCGACCGCGACCTGTCGCTGGCCGGTCGTGTGACCTATCGCCGCGACGGCAAGGTCGAAAGCCAGTTGATCGACTTCTACCAGCCCATCGCCGTGATTCCCAGCCTGGCCATCCACCTCAACCGCGAGGCCAATCAGGGCTGGGCAATCAACCCGCAGAACGAACTACCGCCGATCCTGGCCCAACTGGCCAGCAGCGAAACCGCCGACTTCCGCGCCCTGCTCGCCGAACAGTTGGCCATGGAACACGACTTCAACCCGGACGCGGTACTGGATTACGAGCTGAGCTTCTACGACACCCAGAGCGCGGCCATCGTCGGCCTCAATCAGGACTTCATCGCCAGCGCGCGCCTGGACAACCTGCTGTCCTGCTACGCGGGCCTGCAGGCGCTGATCGATTCGGACGACGAGGAAACCTGCGTACTGGTCTGCACCGACCACGAAGAAGTGGGCTCCTGCTCCGCCTGCGGCGCCGATGGCCCCTTCCTCGAGCAGGTACTGCGCCGCGTACTGCCAGGTGGCGACGATTTCGTCCGTACCATCCAGCGCTCGCTGCTGGTATCGGCCGACAACGCCCACGGCGTGCATCCCAACTATGCCGACAAGCACGACGGCAACCACGGGCCCAAGCTCAACGCCGGCCCGGTGATCAAGATCAACAGCAACCAGCGCTACGCCACCAACAGCGAAACCGCCGGCTTCTTCCGCCATCTGTGCCTGGAGAACGAAGTGCCGGTGCAGAGCTTCGTGGTGCGCAGCGACATGGGCTGCGGCTCCACCATCGGCCCGATCACTGCCAGCCAGCTGGGCGTGCGTACGGTCGACATCGGCCTGCCCACCTTCGCCATGCACTCGATCCGTGAACTGGCCGGCAGCCACGATCTGGATCACCTGGTGAAAGTGTTGACCGCCTTCTATTCCAGCAGCGACCTGCCTTGAGGCCCGAGATGATCGAACATATCCGCAATAGCCTGCAGGAAGCCCAGCGCGCGCTGGAGGCCTTCCTCGCCAACGAACAGACCCTGGGCAATATCCAGAAGGCCGCCGAACTGCTGGTCGAGAGCTTCGAGCACAAGGGCAAGGCCTTTTCCTGCGGCAACGGCGGCTCGATGTGCGACGCCATGCACTTCGCCGAGGAGCTGACCGGGCGCTACCGCAAGAACCGCCCCGGCATCGCCGCCGTGTCGATCAGCGACCCCAGCCACATCAGCTGCGTGGCCAACGACTTCGGCTACGACTTCATCTTCTCGCGCTACATCGAGTCGCACGGTCGTGAAGGTGACGTGCTGATCGCCATCAGCACCAGCGGCAAGAGCCCCAACGTGGTCAAGGCCGCCGAAGCTGCCAAGACCCTGGGTGTGAAAGTGATCGCCCTGACCGGCAAGCCCGGCTCGCTGCTGGAAAGCCTGGCCGACGTGTGCATCTGCGCCCCCGGCGGCGATTTCGCCGACCGCGTGCAGGAGCTGCACATCAAGACCCTGCACATTCTGATCGAGCTGATCGAGCGCAAGCTCAGCCCGCAGAATTACGCCTGAACACCGTAGCCCGGATGCAATCCGGGAGTTTTTGCCCCCGGATTGCATCCGGGCTACGCGACTGGTGGGCTGAACCCCACCCTACTTAACGCTATGCGGCGCGCAGGCGCTTCGGGGTCAGGCCCATATAGCGGCGCATTGCCGTAGTCAGGGCGCTCTGGCTGGAGAAACCACACTCCTCGGCGATCCGCACCAGCGGCAGGTTGCTCTCGCGCAGCATACGCGCAGCGCGGTCAAGACGGGTCTTGAGCAGGTACTGGTGCGGTGTGAGGCCGACGCAATCCTTGAACTGAGCGTGGAAGTGGCTGGGGCTGAGGCACATTTCCTGCGCCAGCTCGGCAACACTGATGCGCCGCGCCAGATGCTCGTCGATGTAGTCATCCAGGCGCTGCAGGTCCAGGGCGCCCCGTGGCTGTCTGCGCTGCTCACCGAACAGACGCAGGTGCAGAGCACGCAGCAGTACGCCACCGAGAGAGCGGGCGAGGATCGAGTCGCTGCCATAGCGCTCCAGTTCGGCGCCGGCATAGGTCAGCAGGTGCTGGAAATCGACATCGAGGGCAGGATAGCGCGGCGTTTCGAACAGGCGATGGAGTAACTCGAGGTCTTCGCTGGGGGTATCCTGCTCGTCCAGGTCGAGGATCAGCATGCGGTTGTCACCCATGCCGGCGAACTGATGAGGCGCATCGCCCGGCACCAGACAGGCACGCATGCGGCAAACTTCCCCGCCGCGGCCACCGACCTCGAATTCGGCGCGGCCGACCAGGGACATCACCAACTGATGATGATCATGGGCATGTTCATGGGCCTGTTCATCCAGGCGAATCACACGGGCTTGCAGCATCGCTAAAGACTGGCGGCACGAAACAAGGGTTGCACTTTACTCCTTTTCAAGGGAAAACGCCGCAACCACCCATCAGCGAACAGGTTGCACCTATAGCAACCAAACCACCAGAGCGCACCATCACGTGTCAGCGCGTGCCATTAGCGTGCCCGCACACTATCCTGTCCGCCCATGTTCCGCAGCCTTGCTGCCTGGCAGGAGAGTTGCTTTCAAGCTGCGACAAGCACAACAAGCGAGCCACGATGAATGAAGCCACGCTGATACTCCTGTCCCTCCTCGTCCCGCTGCTGGCGTTGGGCTATGGGCTGGCGCATCGCACGCAAAAGCGTCTGCGCAACGCCAGCAAGCAGGCCGACACCGAGATCGTGCAGCGCTGCCTCGACCTGCTCCAGGCGCTACAGAAACACCGTGGCCTGGGCGCGCAGCAGGATGCTGATGGCATCGCCCAACGTCACGCACTGGCGCAGCAACTCGATGGGCTTTGGCTGGACTGGTCCGGCGCCAGCCAGCAACTGCCACCGCTGCAGCAGCACTGGCCGCAGTTACGCCGCAGACCGGCCGATTTCGATGCGCATTGCCGGCTGATCGAAGCACTGTTACAGGTGATCGAACAGCTTGAAGATCGTCTCTACCGCCAACATCACCCTGGCGTTCGCGGCCTTGGTAAAGCCTGCCGCTCACTCGAAGACCTCGCCAGGCTGCGCGGTCTCACGGTCCGTGCAGCCAATTACGAGCGCTGCCCGCCCGGCCTGCAGATGCAACTGCACTTTCTCTGCAATCGTCTGCTCGATCAGGAGCAGGACCCAGCGCTGCTGGCCCTGATCGATCGCCTGCAAAGCGACCTGATCGAAGCACCGCGAATTCGTCTCACCCCAGGCGAATGCTTTGCCTTGCTCACTCCGCTGATCGAACAGCGCCTGCTGGGCATTCGCCTGACTCTTGAGTGAACCGTTGAAATAACTCCGCGGTCGCCCCATGTAAGCGCTAAACGTACACGCAAAGGTGCTCCATGAACGATCAGGACAACACCCCGGAAGCTGTCGAAGTTCACGTCCAGGCCGATAGCACCGGCCTGGTATTGCCCGCGCAGCAGTTGCCGGACAAGCTCTACATCATCCCCATCCACAACCGCCCGTTCTTCCCGGCACAGGTGTTGCCGGTGATCGTCAACCAGCAGCCCTGGGGACGTACCCTCACCCGCGTCGGCAACACCGAGCACAAGTGCATGGCGGTTTTCTTCGTCGACACGCCACCGGACGAGAACGGCGAGTTCGACCTGAGCAGCCTGCCCGAGCACGGCACCCTGGTGCGTGTGCACCATGTCAGCGAGGAGGGCGGCAAGCTGCAGTTCGTTGCCCAGGGCCTGACCCGTGTGCGTATCCGTGGCTGGCTCAGCCGCCGCGGCCCGTATCTGGCCGAAGTCGAATACCCACAGGCCCCCAACGACCCGCGTGACGAGGTCAAGGCCTACGGCATGGCACTGATCAACGCGATCAAGGAGCTGCTGCCGCTGAACCCGCTGTACAGCGAGGAGTTGAAGAACTACCTCAACCGCTTCAGCCCCAATGATCCGTCGCCGCTCACCGACTTCGCCGCCGCGCTGACCACCGCCCCAGGCCGTGAGCTGCAGGAAGTGCTGGATACCGTGCCCATACTCAAGCGCATGGAGAAGGTGCTGCCGCTGCTGCGCAAGGAGGTCGAGGTCGGTCGCCTGCAGAAGGAGCTGTCCGCCGAAGTGAACAAGCAGATCGGCGAGCGTCAGCGCGAATTCTTCCTCAAGGAGCAGCTCAAGCTGATCCAGAAGGAGCTGGGCATCAGCAAGGACGACAAGAGCGCCGACCGTGAGGAGTTCCTCGCCCGCCTCGAAGGCAAGACCCTGCCCGCACAAGCGCAGAAGCGTATCGACGAGGAACTGAACAAGCTGTCGATCCTCGAGACCGGCTCGCCGGAGTACGCCGTTACGCGCAACTACCTGGACTGGGCCACCGCCCTGCCCTGGGGCATCCATGGCGAGGACAAGCTCGACCTCGGCCGTGCGCGCAAGGTGCTGGACAAGCACCACGCCGGCATGGACGACATCAAGGAGCGCATCACCGAGTTCCTCGCCGTCGGCGCCTTCAAGGGCGAGATCGCCGGCTCCATCGTGCTGCTGGTCGGCCCGCCCGGCGTGGGCAAGACCAGCATCGGCAAGTCCATCGCCGAATCCCTCGGCCGGCCGTTCTACCGTTTCTCGGTGGGCGGCATGCGTGACGAGGCGGAGATCAAGGGCCACCGCCGCACCTACATCGGCGCCATGCCCGGCAAGCTGGTGCAGGCGCTGAAGGAAGCCGAGGTGATGAACCCGGTGATCATGCTCGACGAGATCGACAAGATGGGCAGCAGCTACCAGGGCGACCCGGCCTCGGCGCTGCTGGAAACGCTGGATCCGGAGCAGAACGTCGAGTTTCTCGATCATTACCTCGACCTGCGCCTGGATCTGTCCAAGGTGCTGTTCGTCTGCACCGCCAACACCCTCGACTCGATTCCTGGGCCGCTGCTCGACCGCATGGAAGTGATTCGCCTGTCCGGCTACATCACCGAGGAAAAGTTGGCCATCGCCAAGCGCCACCTGTGGCCCAAGCAGTTGGAGAAAGCCGGCGTACCGAAAACGCGCCTGTCCATCAGCGATGCGGCGCTGCGCGCGCTGATCGAAGGCTATGCCCGCGAGGCTGGCGTGCGCCAGCTGGAGAAGCAACTGGGCAAGCTGGTGCGCAAGTCGGTGGTGAAACTGCTGGACGATCCCGAGGCGAAGATCCGCATCGGCGCCAAGGATCTGGAAGAAGCCCTCGGCATGCCGGTATTCCGCAACGAGCGGGTGCTGGACGGCATCGGGGTGATCACCGGGCTGGCCTGGACCAGCATGGGCGGCGCCACTTTGCCGATCGAAGCGACGCGTATCCACACGCTCAACCGAGGCTTCAAGCTTACCGGCCAGCTCGGCGAGGTGATGAAGGAATCGGCGGAGATCGCCTACAGCTACGTCAGCTCGCATCTCAAGCAGTTCGGCGGTGACCCGACCTTCTTCGACCAGGCCTTCGTCCACCTGCACGTACCGGAAGGCGCCACGCCCAAGGACGGCCCCAGCGCCGGCATCACCATGGCCAGCGCGTTGCTCTCCCTGGCGCGCAATCAGGCACCGAAAAAGGGCGTGGCCATGACCGGCGAGTTGACCCTCACCGGCCAGGTGCTGCCCATCGGCGGCGTGCGTGAGAAGGTGATCGCGGCGCGCCGGCAGAAGATCCATGAGCTGATCCTGCCGGAGGCCAATCGCGGCAGCTATGAAGAATTGCCGGACTACCTCAAAGAAGGCCTGACCGTGCATTTCGCCAAACGCTACAGCGATGTGGCCAAGGTGCTGTTCGACTGACCAAGGCGCCTCTACAGCTCGCATGCCGCACCCCGGTGCGGCTATGCTGGCGCCAGGTTTCGTCGACTGGAGTTCGTCATGCACGCCACCTTGCGCCTGCTCACCCTGCCCGCCCTGGCCCTGCTTACAGCCTGCGCTCATCAATCCGGCACGCTGGAATTGAAGAAGGATCGGCAGTGCCCGCTGACGCTGAACAAGGGTCAGCAACTGATTCTCAGCCTGCCGAGCAACCCCACCACCGGCTTTCGCTGGGAGGTTCGCGATGGCGCGCAGAGCGTACTGCAAAGCCTTGGCCCGGAGGTCTACAGCAACCCGGAAGACAGCGGCCTGGTCGGTGCTGGCGGCCTCTCCACCTGGCGCTTCACGGCGCACGAGCCTGGCGAAGGCCGGCTGCTGCTGACCTACCAGCAACCCTGGGAGCAGAATGTGCCGCCAGCGCAAACCTTCGAGTGTGAGATACGGGTCAAATGAAACAGGGGCGCATCAAGCGCCCCTTCTCATATGGCTTCAGCCAAGGCATGGCGAAGAACCATACCGTAGGAGCCCGCTCGCGGGCTTCTACGAAAAGCGACACTGCGCAATGTGTGTGCGCTTCCCCCTAAACAGCCTCAGCTCTTGAGTCGGTAGCCGGTCTTGAAAATCCAGCCCACCAGCAAGATGCACAGACCGAGAAAGCCGAGAATCATCGCCAGGCTGACACCAACGTTGACGTCCGACACGCCATAGAAGCTCCAACGGAAGGCGCTGATCAGGTACACCACGGGGTTGAACAGGGTCACCGTCTGCCAGGCCGGCGGCAGCATGCTGATCGAATAGAAGGCGCCGCCGAGGAAAGTCAGCGGCGTGACGATCAGCGCCGGGACGATCTGCAATTTCTCCCAGCCATCGGCCCACACACCGATGATGAAGCCGAACAGGCTGAAGGTCAGCGCGGTGAGCACCAGGAAAGACGCCATCCACAGCGGATGCTGAATCTCGAAATCGACGAACAGCCTGGCGGTGAGCAGGATGATGATGCCGAGGATCACCGACTTGGTCGCCGCCGCGCCGACATAGCCGATGAGAATTTCCAGGTACGAGACCGGCGCCGACAGAATCTCGTAGATACTCCCCGAATACTTGGGCATGTAGATGCCGAACGAGGCGTTGGAAATGCTCTCGGTCAGCAGCGCCAGCATGATCAGCCCGGGGATGATGAAGGCGCCGTAACTGACGCCCTGCACCTGGGTCATGCTCGAACCGATGGCCGAGCCGAACACCACGAAGTACAGCGAGGTGCTGATCACCGGCGTGGCGATGCTCTGCAGCAGGGTGCGCCAGGTGCGCGCCAGCTCGAACAGGTAGATGGCCTTGATGGCGTACAGGTTCATGTGCGCGACTCCTTGATCAGACCGACGAAGATTTCTTCCAGCGAACTCTGGCTCGACTGCAGATCCTTGAAGTCGATGCCGTGCTGGGCCAGGTCACGCAGCAGTTCGGCGATGCCGGTGTTCTCGTGCTGGGCATCGAAGGTGAACACCAGGGCATGGCCCTGATCGGTCAGCTCCAGGCCATAGCGCGCCAGCTCGGCCGGCACGCAGGACAGCGGCTGCTGCAGGTGCAGGGTCAGCTGTTTCTTGCCCAGCTTGTGCATCAGCACCTGCTTGTCTTCCACCAGAATGATCCGCCCCTTGCTGATCACCCCGATGCGGTCGGCCATTTCCTCGGCCTCCTCGATGTAGTGGGTGGTGAGGATAATGGTCACGCCGCGCTCACGCAGGCGCCGCACCATGTTCCACATGTCGCGACGCAGTTCCACGTCGACGCCCGCGGTGGGCTCGTCGAGGAAGAGAATCTGCGGCTCGTGCGACAGCGCCTTGGCGATCATCACCCGGCGCTTCATACCGCCGGACAGTTCCATGATCTTGGCGTTACGTTTGTCCCACAGCGACAGGTCCTTGAGCAGTTGCTCCAGGTAGGCCGGGTCGGGCTTCTTGCCGAACAGACCACGGCTGAACTTGACCGTCGCCCAGACGGTTTCGAACACGTCGCTGACCAGCTCCTGCGGCACCAGGCCGATCTGCGAGCGGGCCGCGCGGTAGTCGCGGACGATGTCCTTGCCACCGACCAGCACCTTGCCCTCGCCCGGATTGACGATGCCGCAGATAATGCTGATCAGGGTGGTCTTGCCGGCGCCATTGGGGCCGAGCAAGGCGAAGATCTCGCCCTGGCGAATCTCCAGATCGATGCCTTGCAGCGCCGCATGGCCGGACGCATAGATCTTGTTCAGTTGCTGGATGGAAATGACCGACTGCACGGTGGATTGTCCCTTGCCTGCGGAAAACGCCACAGTTTACAGGGCTTGCCAGCGAGAGGAGAAAAAACGGCGCACTTGTGGTGCGCCGGGGATGCTGCAGGTGAGGTAAAAACGATTACAGCGCTTGTGGCGATGTAACGATAGGCCAGGCGGCAGCGCCGCCCGGCGTATTCGGTGGCGAGACCGATCAGAGCGGCGTCAGCAGCTTGCCGGTGGCGATGAAGGCGCGCAGGTTGTCCAGCACAAGATCGGCCATCTGCTGGCGCGTTTCGACGCTGCCACTGCCGACGTGCGGCAACAGCACCACGTTGTCCAACTCACGTAGCGCGGCTGGAACCTGGGGTTCATGCTCGTAAACGTCCAGCCCGGCACCGGCGATCACACTCGTTTGCAGTGCCTTGATCAACGCCGCCTCATCGACCACCGAACCGCGCGCCACATTGATCAGAAAACCATCCGGACCAAGTGCTTCAAGCACCTCGGCGTTGATCAGATGTTGAGTGGCCTTGCCGCCCGGGCAGGTCAGCACCAGGAAATCCGCCCAGCGCGCCAGCGCCAGCAGATCCGGCTCATGCGGGTAAGGGCTGCCCTCGACCGCACGGCGATTGTGGTAACGCACCAGCATGGCGAACCCTGCGGCGCGCTGGGCAACCGCCTCGCCGATACGACCAAGGCCGACGATACCCAGGCGCTTGCCGCTGACCCGTCGCGCCAGCGGGAAGCCCGTAGTGCTGCTCCAGGCGCCGCTGCGCACGAAGCGATCGGCCTCGGACAGGCGCCGCGCGCTGTCGATCATCAAGCCCATGGCCAGGTCGGCCACGCAGTCGTTGAGCACGTCCGGCGTGGTGCTGAGCACGATGCCGCGATCACGCAGCAGCTCCAGCGGATAGGGGTCGTAGCCCACGCCGAAACTGCAGATGGCGCGCAGATTCGGCAGCAGCGCGAGCTGGTCAGCAGTGCAGCCGAAACGCGCCGAAGACACCATGTAGATGAACTGCTCGCCCTGCTCACGCAGGAATGCCAGCGGCTCAGCCTGTTGCCACAGCGCGCTGACCTCATACTCTTCGGCCAGCTCGCGGTTGAAGCGCTCGCTCAGCGGGCCGATCTGTAACACCTTGGGTTTGCTCATGACGATCCCCCGTTCAGGTCACCGGCGCCAGGTTGAACAGTACCAGATCGTTGTGCAGACGCAGGCGTTCGGCGCGTTGATCGCCACGCCGCAGCCGTAGCTGTGCGACAGCGCCACCACGTCATCGACATTGGGGTACTTGGGCTGGACTTCCTTGCGTACGCGCTCGAGCACATGATCGAGCACGCCGACCACGCATTGCACCGTGGTGGTCACACCAAGGATGTTACGGCTGCCACTGTCGACGTAGATGCACAGCACCACAGCGCTCGACAGCAGCAGGCCAAGCACCTTCGGCAGCTTGCGCGCCAGGGTCAGCGAATGACCGCGACGCAGCATGCCGTCGGACAGCAACCCGCCGAGCACACCACCGACGCACCCGCTGATGGCCGGCCGGCGTTCCGAGTCAGCCAAAGTCATCAATCCGTAGGGTGGGCTTTAGCCCACCGATTGTAGCCATGGTGGGCTAAAGCACACCCTACGGGACAGCAGGATCACGGAACGGCGTCGGACTTAGCTCAACGCACCAGGCAGGGTTTCTTGTTATTGAAAGTCCAACCGGGGATCAGATACTGCATGGCCATGGCGTCATCGCGCGAACCCAGGCCCTTGGCCCGATACAGCTCGTGCACCTTGGCCAGCGCGTCACCGCCATCGACACGCACTGGATCTGACATTCGTGCTCTGGCAGGTGTTCAGCGCGTTACACCCCAAACCCTGCACAATCAACGAAATCCTGCGTACCTGATCCACACCGCCCCCTCCCAGGGGCGGCTTCCTTTCCCTCGCGTCGTCGCGGCAAGCGTGCTGCTACTCGGCCAGGCACCACTGAAGCAGCCCTCCCGCTACGTGCTCAATACCTGAGCAACGCAACCTGTCTAGACATGTCACAAATCTGCAATATTCATCTTCTACGCTGAGCATGTCCCGCTACGCCTGACTTCCGAGGCATTCCATCATGTTCCTGCAAAAATCCCTGCGCGCGCAGATTCTCGCTCTGCTCGGCGGCAGCCTGACGCTGATCCTGATCACCGCACTGGCCTGCTTCAGCTTCCTCTCCAGCGGCATTCAGTCCTATCGGGGCCTGCTCGATGGGCCGCTGGAATCTTCACGCCTGATCGACGCGGCCAACGTCGAATTCAAGATCCAGGTGCAGGAGTGGAAGAACGTCCTGCTACGCGGCCAGGACAGCGCCAACCTGCAACGCTACTGGAGCCAGTTCGAAGCGCAGGAGCGCAAGGTGCAGGACATTCTCGGCCAGTTGACCCAGGTCGCCGCAGCCGACCCGGCCTTGAAGACGCAGGTCGAACGCCTGCGCAGCGAACATCAGGCGCTCGGCGGCAATTACCGCAAGGGCCGCGACGCCTTCGTGGCCGCTGGTGCCGATGCCAGGGCCGGCGATGAAGCCGTCAAAGGCATCGACCGCGCCACCAGTGAGCAGATGGCTGCATTGGTCGAGCAGTTGCGCCAGAACAGCCTGAGCCAGGCCGAGCAGATCAACGCCAGCGCCGCACGCACCATTCTCAGCGGCACCCTCGTGATGCTGGCTGCCGCCTTGATCATCACCCTGTTCAGCCTGTGGCTGATAAACCGTAATCTGATCACGCCCATCCGCCACCTGATCGGTCATGTCGACCAGCTCAGCCAAGGTCGCTTCGGCCAGCGCGTGGAGAGCAACCGCCAGGATGAACTGGGCCTGCTGGCCCGCGCTGCGAATACCCTGCGCGACTTTCTCGCCAGCACCAGCGAGCGTCTGCACCAGAGCACGCAGAACCTCGACAGCGCCAGCAGCGAGCTGAACGCCATTGCCTCACGCATGACCGAGGGCGTCAGCGAGCAGTTCGAGCGTACCGATCAGGTCGCCACCGCCATGCACGAGATGTCCGCCACCGCCCAGGAAGTCGCGCGCCATGCCGCTGACGCCGCGCACGCGGCCAACGATGCCGACGACTCGGCCCGCCAGGGCAGCACGGTGATGCAATCGACCATCGCCACCATCACCGACATTCGCGGCGAGATCGCCAATACCGCCGAGGTGATCCGTCGCCTGGAAAGCGATAGCGGACGCATCGGCAAGGTGCTGGAAGTGATCCGAGGCATCGCCGAGCAGACCAACCTGCTGGCCCTCAACGCGGCCATCGAGGCAGCGCGCGCCGGCGAGCAGGGTCGCGGTTTCGCCGTGGTGGCCGACGAGGTGCGCACCCTGGCGCAGCGCACTGCCGAGTCCACCGCCGAAATCAACCAGATCATCGACACCGTGCAGACCGGCGCGCTGAATGCCGTGCGCGCCATCGAGAGCGGCCAGCAGCGCAGTGAGCAGGGCGTCACCCAGGTCACCGAGGCCGGCGCCATGCTGCAGCGCATCACCGAGGCGGTGGAAGCCATACGCGACATGAACCAGCAGATCGCCACCGCCGCCGAGGAGCAGACCTCGGTGGCCGAGGACATCTCGCGCAACCTCACCGAGCTGACCGCCATCGCCAGCGCCAACCAGGACAACGTTCAGCGCACGCAGAAGGCCAGCCGCAACCTGCATGACATGTCCGGGCAACTGGGCGAAGTGACTCGCCGCCTGGGTTCCTGAGCCAACCTGCGAACCGGCGTGGCACGCAGCACGCGGCTCGCCCCAGCATCTTCGGCCTGCGCGGCAGAATGGACGCCGTGACGCAGGCTTCGGCCCTCCAGCTCGCTGGCGGGGAAAGTACGCAGGGCGGACAAGCATTCGACCTGTCCGCCCCCACTGAAAACAGCCAAACGACAAAAGGTCGCAATTAACCCTTGCCATTTATGTAATTGGAATTATTCTCAGTTACGCAATGACGGCCAAGGAGACCTGCCATGACCTACCTGATCGATGCCTGGCTGGACCGACCGCATCCCTACCTGCGCATCCTCAACCGCGAAACCGGGGAAGTCTGCGCCATGCTGGAAGAAGAAGCGCTGGACGAGCTGCGCGACCAGGGCGACCTGGACTTGCACGAGCTCAGTTCCAGCGAGCCCATCGTGCTCAAAGAGCTGGTGCGCAGCCTGTTTCTGTACTGCTACGCACGGGCCCTGCGTCCATCCTGAAAGACAAAACGGCCCTTCTGCGCTGCAGAAGGGCCGTTTCGTACGTAGCGTAGGGTGGACGACGCTTCACCCGTCCACCGTGGTCGTGGTGGACAAAAACAGCGCTTGCAGTGGTTCGGTGCGCAAAGCGCACCCCACAACTACAAACCTCTTGCCGGCATCGCGAGCTAGAGCGATACAAGGCAAAAACAAGCGAGGAACGGTCGGAGTCGCGGGCGACTGTACTTTTGTAAATGAGCATTACTCGCTTCGCTCGCCCTCCGGGCCGCGCTGAAGCGCGTTAGCCGCAAGCGACTCTCCGAGCTTGTTTTTAACGCAGTAGCGCCGACGCGCAGCAGGCCGTTAACGACTCTTACAGGATGTCGAGCAGCTCGACATCAAACACCAGCACACTGTGCGGCGGGATGCTGCCGACGCCCTGGGCGCCATAGGCCAGCTCACTGGGCACGTGCAGGCGCCACTTGCTGCCGGTGCCCATCAGTTGCAGAGCCTCGACCCAGCCCGGAATCACACCACCAACCGGAAACTCAGCCGGCTGGCCACGCTCGTAGGAGCTGTCGAACACCGTGCCGTCGATCAAGGTGCCGTGGTAGTGGGTACGCACCTGGTCGTCGGCCGACGGCTTGGCGCCCTCGCCTGCGACCAGTACTTCGTACTGCAGGCCGGACGGCAACACGGTCACGCCTTCGCGCTTGGCATTCTCGGCCAGGTAGGCACGACCTTCCCCGGCAGCGGCTTCGGCCTTGGCAGCAGCTTCGGCCTGCATGATTTCGCGGATGACCTTGAAGCTGGCGCCCAGCTCGGCCTCGGAAACGCGGCTGGCCTGGCCGGTAAAGGCGTCGGTCAGGCCGGCGAGAATGGCGTTCAGATCGACCCCCGGCGGCGGGTTGTCACGCAGCTGACCACCGAGTTGACGACCGATGCCGTAGCTGACGCGGCCTTCATCGGAGGACAGGTCGGGACTGAAGTTGAATTCGGACATGAAGGGCTCCGCTTGGGGCTGGGAAAAAGGTCGGCCAGACTAGCACAGAAGCCAGGCGCGGCGTCACGGCGCTACGCATTGCCCGTCGCATCTGAATCCGCGGGAGACGCATGAGCGGCGACACTCTCTCCTATTGCGTGTTGCGCACGCGCCGACAGCGCTCGGAGCAGTAGCGCACCTCGTCCCAGCACCGCGCCCACTTCTTGCGCCAGGTGAACGGCAGGCCACACACCGCGCAGGTCTTCACCGGCAGCTCGCTCTTTTTCACAGCATCTCTCCGGCATCGAGTTTTGCCAGCAGTCGCTCACCCCAGTCCCACAGCGCCTGCTGCTTGGCTTCGGGCATGCGCGCCAGATTGCGATAGACCATGCCGATGCGCGGGTTGCGCTCCAGCAGCTCGCGATGACGCATGAGAAAGTGCCAGTACAGCGAATTGAACGGGCAAGCCGACTCGCCCGTGCTCTCGCTGACCTTGTAGCTGCAGCCCTGGCAATGGTTGGACATGCGCTTGATGTACTGGCCGCTGGCGCAGTAGGGCTTGGAGCCGAGGTAGCCGCCATCGGCGTGCATCACCATACCCAGGGTATTGGGCAGCTCGACCCAGTCGAACGCGTCCATGTACACGGCCAGGTACCAGTCGCAGATGGCCTTGGGCGTAATGCCGGCGAGCAGGGCGAAGTTGCCGGTGACCATCAGCCGCTGGATATGGTGCGCGTAGGCATGCTCCAGCGTCTGGCCGATGGCCTGACGCATGCAGTTCATACGCGTCTTGCCGGTCCAGTAGAACGCCGGCAGCGCCCGTGAATTGCCGAAGCGGTTGCCCTCGGCGTACTCCGGCATGCGCAGCCAGTAGATGCCGCGCACATACTCGCGCCAGCCGATCAACTGGCGGATGAAGCCTTCAGCAGCGTTCAGCGGCACGTCACCAGCGCGATAGGCCGCCTCGACATCTGCACAGAGCTGGCGCATGTCGAGCAGGCCAATGTTCAGCGCGGCGCTGATGCGTGAATGAAAAAGAAACGGCTCGTCATCGGCCATGGCGTCCTGGTAATCACCGAAATCAGCCAGGCCACGGGCGAGAAAATGCTCCCAGAGACGCTCGGCCTGTTCGGCAGTCACCGGATAGTCGAAACCATCCAGACGGCCGTAGTGATGGGTAAATCGCCGTGCCACCAGCGCCAGCACCTCGGTCGTGATGGCATCCGGCTCGATGCGCAAGGGTGCCGGCGGATGTACACCTTTGGGCAATGCCTTGCGGTTATCGGCATCGAAGTTCCAGGCGCCCCCCTCGGGCGTGCCATCGGGGTTGAGCAGCAGACCGCTGGCGCGGCGCATCTCCCGGTAGAAGAACTCCATGCGCAACTGCTTGCGCCCCTTGGCCCAGTCGGCGAAGGCCTCGCGGCTGCAGAGAAAGCGGCTGTCCGGGTGCCAGTGAATCGGTACGCCACAATGACGCAGCGCCTGCTCCAGGCGCCAGTCGCCGCATTCGGTAAGGTGCACCTCGGCCGGGTTGAGCCGCTGCGTCCAGCGCAGCAGTTCGCCCGGCAGGGAGCCGCTGTTGTCAGGGTCATCAAGGGCCACGTAATGCACCCTGATGCCCTGCTGACGCAGCGTCTCGGCAAAGTGGCGCATGGCGCTGAAGATCAACGCGATCTTCTTCGGGTGATGCGGCACATGGCTGGCCTCTTCCATCACCTCGGCCAGCAGTACGTGATCCCGTAACGGGTCGATATCTGCCAGGCCTCCGAGGCCTGGGGTGAGCTGATCCCCCAGGATCAGAATCAGACGACGTGCACTCACAGCGGCACGATCTCCATGGTGGGGTGACGGCGCAGATGGCCGAGCAGGATGTGATACGTATCGAGATTGAAGCCGCCCTGCCGCTCGGCCAGTAACGGCGCCGCCAGTTCGGGACGATCGACCGTGCCGAGGTGACGCCACTGATCGAGCACATGCCACTGGCAGAGCCCATGGCGCTCGTCGCGCTCGACCAGCGCAACCGGCCCGGCCCAGGGCCAGGCCTGGGTCTGCAGGCGCTCGGCACCAGCCAGCAGTCGCGCATCGTGACGCCGGCGTGACTCTGCGCCACAGCAGGCGCCCGCGCAGCGCCCAAGCTGGTAGGCGAAACAGGCACCGTCGCCCTCCTCCAGGCCGAGGACACGCAGGCACAAGTGCCGCTCGCGGGCCTGTTCCAGCAACCATTGCCGGGCATGATGGCGCGAACGAAACAGCCCGGCATGGCGCCCCCCAGGCGTCAGCGCCTGATGCTGCAGCAGATCGAGCTGCAGAGCGCCCGGCTCGCCCAGCAGCGCCCAGGTCAGCAACTCGCGCTGCTTGCGCAGACGGCGGTTGTACAGGGGCTGCAGGCGCTTGATTTCGTGCGACTCGAGCAACAACGCGCCCAGCTCGCCGGCAGTCGGGATGACCCGCACATCACGGATCTGCTGGATCATCTGCAGGCTGCGGCGGTCGCGGTGGTCGTTATTGAAGTGCGACATCACCCGACGACGCAGGTTGCGGCTCTTGCCCACGTACAGCTGCGCATCGCCATCGCCGAGAAAGTAGTACACGCCTGGACGTTCCGGTAAGGCCGCAAAACGCTCTGCCGGCAGCAACGGAGGCCGTGCCGCACTGCGTAGCTGGCTCGCCAGCGCAGTCGGCGCAACACACTGCAGCAAATGCCGGAGCACACTCAGCACGGCCTCGGCGTCAGGCACGGCCCGATCACGGAAGAAGCGCTTAATCGCGAAATGCGCGCAGAGCGCATCGAAGCCGGCACTGGCCAAGTCCGGCAGGGCCACCCTGGCCAGGCGCAGTATGCAGAGTTGCGGCGGGCGCAGCGTCTTCCAGTCAGGCAGTACCCGGCGCAAAAAAGCCAGGGCAAAACGCAGGTTGTAGCCAACCAATACCCGCCCCCGGATAGCCTCGGTGATCGCCTGTGCCTGGCTCTCGATACGCGGCTGGCCGCACAGTTCAAGTGGATGCAGGCCACTCAGGCGCAATAGCTGCGGCGGCAGGGCGATATCGGGCTCGAACAACCAGTGCAAACGTGCGCTGACGTTACCGTCGCTGTCGACCTGGATGATCGCCAGCTCCCAGATGACATCTCGCCCCGGATGCACGCCACTGGTCTTGACCTCCACGACGGCCAGAGCCTTGCCCTGCACCGTCGTGGATATCGCGGAAGGTGCAGTCACCAGCCGGAGCGAAAGGCGATGGGCACACGCAGGCTGTTGTCAGCCGATGGCATGCCGCACATTTCGTCATGCACCGAGCTGTGCACCAGAAAGAACGGCAACGTCGGCATCTCCTGCAGCACATCACGCGCATGCTCCACAGAACGCAGGTTCAGCGTGCTGCCCTGCTCATTGAGAATCGGATGGGCGCGCCCCGCCATCCGTGCCTCGAGCAGGTAGATACCCCCTTCAAGGGAAATCAGATTGAGTTCGTCGATACGCCCAGCCTGGGCGTGCGTTGACAGATCATGCAGATTCATAAGGCTTGCCTCCTGCTCGAATTGTACAAGAACTTATACAAAATTGATTCTTGTACAACAACAGAAAAACTCAAGCCCACAACGCAAACCGCCCGTCTGCTTCAGACGGGCGGCTGTGCAATGCCTGCCGCTTCGTCAGTCGTGCTTGGTGACCTTGTCCAGGTAGCCCATGGCGAAGGCCGAGCCCACGAAGGTCAGGTGGATGATCACGTACCACTTGAGGTACTCCAGATCGTAGTTCTTCGCATCCATGAACACCTTGAGCAGGTGGATGGAGGAAATCGCCACGATGGAGGCCGCTACCTTCATCTTCAGCGAACTGGAGTCCATCTTGCCGAGCCAGCTGAGCTTCTCGGTGCCTTCATGAATATCCAGGCGCGACACGAAATTCTCGTAGCCGGACAGCATCACCATCACCAGCAGGCCGCCGACCAGCGCCATGTCGATCAGCGACAGGAGCTTGAGAATAACGTCGGCTTCGGTGAGGGAAAAGATCTGCGGCAGGATGTGATACAGCTCCTGAAAGAACTTGACCGACAGGGCCAGCACAGCAAGAGAAAGGCCGAAGTAAATGGGCGCCAGCAACCAGCGCGACGCGTACATGGCGTTTTCAACAAAGCGTTCCATGGAGAACTCACTGAGAGGGAGGGGGAAACGCGGCGAGTATACCCACCGCCCAGCTGGCACAGAAGACTCACCGCGCACTGTGGATAAGCACAGCTACAGACTGATCGGAAAACGCCAGCAGGAGGGCTGATTAGGAAGGAATCAGCTCTGCCCGTCGGTTTCGGGGCGACGCTGCAATGATCCGCCGGCGCTTGGCCGTTGACCATTGACCCGACGCAGTTCAGCCAGCAGATGCAGGTGCCAGATCGGCGGTTCAGCGCAGGCGACGTAACCTTGCGAGGCCAGGCTATCGGCGATCGCCGCCAGCGCCTTCTCAGCGCTGCAAGGCCCGTAGAATGGGCCTTGCGCCTTGAATGCAGAGGGCTGAGCACCTGACATGCCGGCTGCGCAGAGCAGTGTCCAGCGGCCGTTGTCTCCGGCCAGCGGCTTGATCACGCACTCGATGCGCGTGACCAGGCCCAGGCATTGACGGGTAAGGCAGAGGCTGCGCGACATGGCGACGACCCTCGCTAAATCCAGCCCCCAGCCTACACCCCGAACGCCGACACTGGGAAGCCGGAGTTATCCACGCATTCTGTGGATAACTCTGTGCATGAGGCGTGAGTAATGAGCGCGGCGCGCCTGCCCCGAGCGATACGGAACAATCGTGCAAGATCTGATCAGCTCGCGGCGTCGGCCTCGCCCTTCTTGCGCCGCGGCGCCTTGGCCGGCTTGGCGGCTGCCGGCTCGGCGGCGGCTTGTGCTGGCTCCTCGGCGGGCTTGGCGTCCTCTTCCAGGCCGATTTCGGCGATATCACGCAGGCGCTCGACTACCCGGGCGTTGACGCTGCCTTTGGGGAAGCGCCCTTTTTCGTCCGGGTACCCGGCCGGCTCGCCAACCAGCAGGCTCAGTGCCTCGTCGACATGGCGCACGGCGTAAACGTTGAACTGACCGTCTCGCACGGCCTGCAGCACACGGTCATCGAGCATCAGGTTGGCGACGTTGGAATGCGGGATGATCACCCCCTGCTCACCGGTCAGGCCGCGTGCTTCGCACAGGCGGAAGAAGCCCTCGATCTTCTCGTTGACGCCACCGACCGCCTGCACCTCGCCGAACTGGTTGATCGAGCCAGTGATGGCGAAACATTGTTTGAGCGGCGTGCGCGAGAGTGCCGAGATCAGCGTACACACCTCGCCGAGCGAGGCGCTGTCGCCATCGACATAACCGTAGGATTGCTCCAGGGCGATGCTGGCGGAAATCTCCAGCGGAAATTCCTGCGCGTAACGGCTACCAAGGAAGCCAGTGAGGATCATCACGCCCTTGGAGTGAATCGGCTGACCAAGGCTGACTTCGCGCTCGATGTCGACGATGCCACTGCCGCCCGGATAGACGGTGGCGGAAATCCGCGCCGGCACGCCGAAGGCCGAGTCGCCGACTTCCAGCACGGTCAGGCCGTTGCACTTGCCCACCGCCGCCCCGCAGGTGTCGATAAGAATGATGCCGGCCAGCATGTCGTCGATGATCCGCGCCGATACGCGCCCGGTACGCGTGGCCTTGGCCTTCAGCGCGCGCTCGATATGGCCGACGTCGGTGATGCTTTCCCCGGCAAGCTGGCGAATGAAGTCGGCCTCGCTGACCAGCTGGAACAGGTCACCGATGCGCGCTGACAGGCGACCCTGGTGTTCGGCCAGACGTGCGCTGTAGGTGGCCAGACGCGCCACGGCGGCACCGGTCAGCGGCGCCATGCCCTCTTCCGAGGTGCGCGTCTTCATCAATTGAGCGAACTGCTCCAGGCTGTCGTCGGCGAGCGGGATGTCCTCGTCGAAGTCCACCAGGACGCGAAACATCTCCTGGAAGTCCGGGTCGGCATCCTGCAGCGCGTAATAGAGCTGACGTGAGCCAATGATGATGACTTTCAGCTGCAGCGGGATGACCTGCGGGTTGAGCGTGACGGTGGCGATGCGCCCGAGATCGCCCAGCGGCGACTCCATCTTCAGCTGGCGCGAATGCAGGGCGCGCTTGAGCGCTTCCCAGACGAAAGGCTCGCTGAGCAGTTTTTCCGCCTCGACCACCAGATAGCCACCGTTGGCGCGGTGCAGTGCCCCCGGACGCAACTGGCGGTAGCTGGTATAGAGCGCGCCCTGATCCGAGCTGTATTCGATACGGCCGAACAGGTTGTCGTAGGTCGGGTGCGACTCGAACACCACCGGCGCGCCGCCGTTGGCGTGATGCCCGACCACCAGGCTGGGGCAGTACTGCTCTTCGAGCAGCTTGCGCAGTTGCGGGTCGGCCTTGTCGACATCCACCAGTTGCTCGACGGCGGTTTTCAGCAGGTTGACCTGCATGGCCTGCAGATAGGCGCAGACACCCGCGTTCTCGGCATACTTCTCCGACAGCGGCGCCAGCAGCGGCTGCAGGGCCACGGTGATGGTCTCTTCATTGAGCTGACGCAGCAGATTGCTCGACTCGCGCTTCCACTGCGGCAGGCTGGCCAACTCTTCGTTGAGGCGCTCTTCGAGCACGGCGATATCGGCGTGGAAGCGCTCGCGCTGAGTCTCGGGCAGTTGCGCGAACTCGGCTTCATCCAGTGCCTTGCCGTCGGCCATCGGGGTGAAGGCGATATTGGTGCTGTCGCGGTACAGGGCCACGCCCTTCTCCAGCGACAGTTTCTCAATCACATCCAGCGCCTGGTCGTAACGCTTGTTGAAGGTGCGGTCGATGGCACTCTTCTTCTGCTGGTAGGTCGGTGTCTCGAACACCGCCGGGAAGGTGGCCAGCAGGTTGTCGATCAACTGATTGATATCGGCGATGAACGCGCTCGCGGTACCCGCCGGCAGCTCCAGCGCACGCGGCTCGCGCGGCTCGTCGAAGTGGTTGACGTAGACCCGGTCAGCCGGTGTCGCCATGCGCTTGGCCTCGGCCTTGAGGTAGCGCTGCACGAAAGAGAAACGCCCGGTGCCGGGCTCGCCCATGACGAACACGTTATAACCGGGGCGCGGCATGGCCACGCCGAACTGCAGCGCCTCGACCGCGCGTGACTGGCCGAGAACACCACGGAAGGGTTCGAGATCATCGGTGCTGCTGAAGTTGAACTGCTCGGGGGCGAAGGGGCGGGTCAGCGATTCGGGGGCAAGGCGCAAAGCATCGAGGCTAAGCTTGGACATTGGCAATCCTTTATAGCGGGCGGAAATTCCGCAAAACATGGGGTGATTCTGGGCCTGTGGCGCGAAAGGGATCAAGGTTTGATTCAAGGCAATGCGCAAAATCGACGCTGGGATAATCTGTCCTGTAGCCATCAAGCCTGCAAACGACAGGCGCCCCGCCATCAGGAACCTTGCCTATGAGTGCCTTCCAGGAAATCGCCGCCCTGCTCAGCCTGTCTGCCTTGCTGGGCATGCTCGCCGTCAGGCTGCGCCAACCATTGATCATCGCTTATATCCTGGTCGGCATCATCGCCGGCCCGGCGGTGATGAATCTGGCGGGAGATCACAGCTCGATCAGTCTGTTGTCGGAAATCGGCATTACGGTGCTGCTGTTCGTCGTCGGCCTGAAACTGGACATGCATCTGGTGCGCACCCTGGGCGCCGTCGCCCTGGCCACCGGCCTGGGCCAACTGAGCTTCACCATCATCGCCGGCCTGGTCCTGTGCCGCCTGCTGGGGCTGGACTGGGTGAGCGCCGGTTACGTCGCCGTGGCGCTGACATTTTCCAGCACCATCATCATCGTCAAGCTGCTGTCGGACAAAGGCGAGATCGACTCGCTGCACGGGCGCATTGCCATGGGTTTTCTCATCGTGCAGGACATCGCCGTGGTGCTGGCCATGCTGGTCATCAGCCTGTATCAGCCGAGCAATGGCGAACACGCAGGGCTCTCCCCTCTGGCGCTGATCGGCGCCCTACTGGCCAGCCTGTCGCTGCTCTACCTGCTGATACGCTTCGCCCTGCCGCGCCTGCTAGCCCCCATGGCACGCTCGCCGGAATTGCTGATGCTGGTGGCGATTGCCTGGGGCACGCTGCTGGCCGGTGGCGCCGAGGCTCTGGGCCTGTCCAAGGAATTGGGCGCATTCATCGCGGGTTTCTGCCTGGCCTCGACGCCATTGCGTGAAGCCATCGCCAGCCGCCTGACCAGTCTGCGCGACTTTCTTCTGCTGTTCTTCTTCCTGCACCTGGGTATTCAGCTGGACTTCACCTATCTGCACCAACAGATCGGCAGCGCGCTGCTGCTGTCGCTGTTCGTGCTGATCGGCAACCCGCTGATCGTGATGGCCATCATGGGCGCGATGGGCTACCGCAAGCGCACCGGTTTCATGGCCGGGCTAACCGTGGCGCAGATCAGCGAGTTCTCCATCATCTTCGTCGCCATGGGCATCAGCCTCGGTCATGTGGGCGGCGCGGCACTGGGGCTGACCACCCTGGTGGGGATCATCACCATCACCCTGTCCACCTACATGATTCTCTACTCACAGCCACTGTTCGAACGCCTCTCACCCTGGCTCGGGATCTTCGAACGGCGCGTCGCCCACCGCGAAAGCGCCGAGGACAATGCCCCGGATCAGACACAGCCTGAAGTCATCGTCTACGGTCTCGGTCGCTACGGGCGCCAGTTGGCCCATCGCCTGCAGGACGGTGGCCTGCGGGTGCTGGGCGTGGACTTCGACCCGCAGGCACTGGCCAGCGCCCGTCAGGCAGGCCTGGCGGTATGCTATGGCGATGCCGAAGACGCCGACTTCATCGCCCACCTGCCCTTGCAGCAGGCGCGCGCGCTGGTCAGTACCATTCCGCAGCGCGAGGTCAATGCGCTGCTGCTGCGCGCCGCACGCAGCGCCGGCTTCCGTGGCAGCGTGACCCTCAGCGCGTTCCGCGAAGGGGATCTGGAGGCCTTCACTCGGGCCGGCGCTGCCAGCGTCCTGCAGCCCTACATCGATGCGGCCGACTCCGCCGCCCGGCGCCTGCTGCAAGAGATGGAGCAACCACTCAGTTGAACTGCGCGCAGCCCAGACAGTACTCGGCAACCGGCAGGGCGGCCAGGCGCGCCGCCTCGATCGGCTCGCCGCAACACAGACACTCGCCATAACGCCCTTCGGCCAGGCGCTGTTGTGCCTGGCGCACCAACAGCAGACCATCTTCGGCCTCGGCCAGCAGGGCCTCGAGCACTTCGTCGTTCTGCCGTTGCTGCGCCTGCTCGGCGAAATCCGCCGAGTGGCTGCGCCCCAGATCGCGACGAATCGCCTCGGCACGGGCAGCGTAGTCACGTTGCAAAGCATCCAGCACATCACGATGAGCCATGAACGATCTCCTTACGTATGAAGAGCGCTCAGTGTGATCCGCCGCGCAATGCCCGTGACTGACGTCGATCAGCACTTGCGCGAAATGCGTTGTTCAACTGCCTTGACACCACTCGTCCGCCTGGCCAAAGCTCGGCCATCGCCATGACCAGAAGAACAGCGACCTTGAAACGGATATTCGCCGTCCTTGCCCTGAGCCTCAGCCTTCCCCTGCATGCCGCCACGGCCGAGCAACTGGCCAACGACCCCTACTGGATCGCCCTTGGCCACTATGAAACCGGCAAGCTCGGCGGCTGGCGCAGCTATGTCGACGACGACAATTTCTTCCTCGCCGAAGGGGGCGAAAGCGACCCGGCCGCCGAACTGCAGGCGACCCTGCAGGCGCTGTACCAACCCGTCGAACTGGGCGACCGCCACCCACAGTGCATCTACCCGGCGCGCACCCGCTGGCTCAAAGCGCAACTGCAGCTCGACGACCTGCCCAGCCCGGACTGCGCCGAGTACCGAAACTGGATCGCCGACGTCAATCCGCACAGCACGGTGCTGGTGTTCCCCGCGGCCTACCTGAACAGTCCCTCGTCGATGTTCGGCCATACCCTGTTACGCATCGACCAGCCCGACATCGACAGCCACAACACCGCACTGCTGAGTTACGCGCTGAACTTCGGCGCCTTCATCGAAGGTGACGACAACAGCATCCTGTATGCTTGGCGCGGCCTGATGGGCGGCTATCCCGGCCTGTTCGCCCTGGTGCCCTACCGCGAGAAGCTCAGCGAGTACAACCGTCTGGAAAACCGCGACCTGTGGGAATACCGGCTGAACCTCACACCGGAAGAAACCGCGCGCATGGTCGAGCACGTCTGGGAGCTCAAGCAGATCCGCTTCGACTACTTCTTCTTCGACGAGAACTGCTCCTACCGCCTGCTGGAGCTGCTGGAAATCGCCCGCCCCGGTATCGAGCTGACCGAACACTTCCCGCTCACCGCCATCCCCACCGATACCGTGCGCGCGGTCAAGGATGCCGGGCTGATCGAACGCATCGACTATCGCCCGTCGCGTGAACGCGAGTTGCTGGCACGCGCCGAACCGCTCGATAGCGACGAACAAGCCTGGGTGCTACGCCTGAATGAAAACCCAGCACAACTGGACGATGCCGACTTTCTCGCCCTGCCGGCAGAGCGTCGCGCGCTGATCCAGGATGCCGCCTTCCGTCTGGTGCGTTACCACGCCAACGATGAAGAACACAGCAGCAACGCTCAGCGCAGCTTCCAGTTGCTCGGTGCGATCAACCGCAATCCGCCACCGCCTTTGCAGGTCGAACGCCCACCGCTGCCCGAGGAGGGCCATGAGTCGCGCACCTGGCAACTGGCCGGCGGCAGCCGTGATGATCGCGCCTTCGCCGAGTACGGCCTGCGCATGGCCTATCACGACCTCAACGACAACCTCGACGGCTTCCCGCTCGGCGCGCAGATCGAGATATTCCAGCTCAAGCTGCGCCAATACGAAAACAACCACTGGCAGCTGCAACGCCTGGATCTGGCCAACATCCGCTCACTGACACCGCGCAATGCCCTGCTACAGCCGCTGTCCTGGCAGGTTGGCGGCGGCCTGGAGCGGGTACTCGGTGAAGATGGCGATAGCCCGCTAGTCGGCCATATCAGTGGCGGCGCCGGTGCCACCTGGCAGTGGCGCGACAATCTGCTCGGCTTCGCCCTCGGCACTGCACGCCTGGAATACAACGAGGACTTTGCCGCCGTCGTCTCTCCGGCACTCGGATTCAATAGCGGCCTGCTGTGGCGCAACCCGCTGGGCAACCTGAGCCTGGAAGCGGCTGGCGATTACTTCCATAACGGCGAAGTACGCCGGCGCCTGTCGCTCAACCAGCAATGGGAAGTCTCGCGCAACCTCAGCCTGCGCCTGAGCGCCCAGCGCGAGTTCAGCCAACTGGCCAACCCCGTCAACGAGGTGAAACTGGAGCTACGCTGGTATCACTATTAAATGGCAGCGAGCAGATTGCAGGCTTCTATACTGAAACTCCCATCGCCCGTTTCAGGAGAGTCACCATGCGTCGCACACTCTTGTTTCTCGCTGCTGCCCTGATCAGTCTGCCGCTCTGGGCCATGCACTGCCCGCAGGACATGGCCAAGATCGACGCACTGCTGCAAAGCGACCCACCCTCCGACCCCGAGGTGCTGGCCAAGGTGCAGGAGTTGCGCGCTGAAGGCGAAGCCCTGCACAAGGCCGGCGATCATGCCGAGTCGGTCAAGGTGCTCAGCGAAGCGCTCGATCTGCTGGCCGCCAGCGAATGACGCACGCCGGGCTTGCTCAATAGCCGCTGTACAGCAAGCCCAGCGCGACCTGACGCACCTCTTGCAGATCCACCGGCTTGCTCAGGCAAGCCGATGCGCCGCGTGACTTGGCGTCTTCGAACAACCGATCATCGGCCACTGCGCTGATCACCATCACCGGCACATCACGCAAACGTGGCTCTGCGCGCATCGCATCGAGAATATCCAGGCCGTTGCCGTCGGGCAGGTCGATATCCAGCAACACCAGCGCAGGCTCACTGTCCTGCAATTCGGCCAGCACCCGCTGGCAGGAACCCACGCCCCTGACCTCGGCAAACTCTCGCAAGGATGCCTGGAGAATCTTCATACAGGCCGGGTGATCCTCCACGCACAGCACCTGTACCAGACTTTTCACGGTCTGCGCCGGCGCTACGGCTGCCTCGTCAGCCTGTCCGTCAGGGCTGGCTGCACTGGGTATGTCGAGCCAGAAACGACTACCCACACCCGGTTCGCTGCGCACGCCGATCTCGCCATTCATCAGCGTGGCCAGTTCGCGGCACAGCACCAGGCCGATACCGGTGCCGGGAATGTTCGAACTCTCCCGACCGAGGCGCTGAAACGGCTGGAACAGCTGCGCCTGTTGCTCGCTGGAAAGCCCTGGCCCGGTGTCATCGACCCACAATCGCACACCGTCGGCACGCACCTCGTAGCCCATGCGAATCATCCCGCGCGGGCTGTTGTACTTGATCGCATTGGACAGCAAGTTGAGCAGAATCTGTCGCACCCGACGTGGGTCGCCCTGCACGAACAAGGGCGGCACGGCGGCCTCCATCACCTGCAATTGCAGGTGCTTCTGCTGAACTTCGGGCTGTACCAGCTCAGCACAGCCCTTGAGCAGCGCGCCGATTTCGATGGGTTGCAGTTGCAACTGCTGACGCCGACTTTCGATGCTCGACAGATCGAGGATGTCATCGACCAGCAACGTGAGATGGCGGCTGGCACTGACGATCTCGCGCGCGTAATCGGTCTCCAGCCTGGCGTCCTGCTTGTCCTGTAGCTCCATCTCGATCAACTGCGCGAAGCCATGGATGGCATTGAGCGGCGTGCGCAGCTCATGGCTCATACTCGACAGGAAGCGACTCTTGGCCTGACTGGCGGCGTGTGCTTCCAGGCTGGCATGACGCAATTCCTCCTGCACCTGCTTGAGGCGGGTGATATCGACATGCGTACCAGCGATACGCAGCGGCCAACCACTTTCATCGCGCGTCAGCACCTTGCCTCGAGTGAGCAGCCACAGATATTGCCCATGACAGTCGAGATAGCGGTATTCGGCATCGAAGAACTCTTCTCTGCTGTCAGCGAACAGCTTGCGCAGGTGGCGTAGACGCTCCACATCATCCGGATGCACACGCTGATTGAACTCAGTCAACGTCAGGTGCCTGGCCCCAAGCCCGAACCGCCGCCCGAAGCGCTCGCTGAGGTCGATGGTCAGATCACGGGTATCGACCTGCCAGAGGCTTTCAGTGGTGCTCTCCAGCACCAGTTGCAGGATGCTCTGAGCTTCCTGGCGTTCCTGTTCGCTGGCCTGCAGCTGTTTGCCCGCCTGCTGTACGGCCTCTGCCAGACGGCTGACCTCGGTGATATGGCTGTCTGGAACAGCAGGCAGATATCGGCCCTGGCCGAGGCTGGTCGCCATATCGACAACGCCATCGATGGGGCGCGCCAGTTGTTCGCTCAGCTTGCGTGAGCGCAGCCACATCAGGCCGAAGAACAACAGATAGAACGCTGACAGCCCGGCAATCAACAGGTAACCGATCTGCATGTAGCGCTCGGCCAACTGATTGGTGTCATGGAAGATCTGCTCTTCATCCACCACCAGCAGCAGACGCCAGCCGGTCTGCGGAATCTCACTCCAGGCGACCAATTGATTACGCCCGCCGAGCTGCACTTCCTGCACGCCGCCATCGCCCTGCTTCATCGCCTGCAGCAACACGGTCATGTCCTGATGCTTGGCCAGGTTGAAATCTTCCGGCTTGAGAACCTCGCGACGCACAGCCTCTGCGTAGGAATACTGGGTCAGCTCACGCAGCCCGAAGTCCTGCTCCCCCGCCTTGGGCAACGCCATGATGTCGTGGTCCTGGCTGACCAGCATCGCGTAGCCCTGCCATGGCACGTTGAGCTCGGCAATCTCGCCCAGCAGCTGGCCCACGGTCACGTCGAGGCCGACCACGCCCTCGAGAAAATCACCGCGGTACACCGGAGCGATGGCCGACATCATCCAGCCAAGGCCAGCCGGGTCGAGGTACACCTCGGTCCACATCACCTTACGTTCGGGGTTGTGCTTGGCGTCGGCCAGGTAATAGAAGTTGTAATCGGGTATCACCATGTCGTGGGGATACTGCGCGGGCGTATCGAACCAGGGATAGATACGGTTGTAACTGTCCCAGGTATTGAAATACAGCGCCGCCACCAACGGGTTGGCCTGCTGGATCGAGCGCATCAGCGGATCGAGTTGCGACAGCCGCATGGCCTTGGCGTGATCCTGCTGCGCCAGCGGCGTACTGTTGGCATAAAAGGATGCTGCGCGCCCGTCATCGCTGCGGGTATGGAACACGCCACTGTCCGTGACTGCGTGGCGCTGATGCTCGAGCTCATCAGCCTGGAAGCGCGTATCGAGCAACGCCTCGTACGCGGCCTCACGATAAACATGCACCAGCGACTCGATGGAGCGCAGGCGCCCATCGATGATCTGTCCTTCACGTTGCGCGGCACTGGCCAGATCCTTGACTGCCGTTTCCTGCAAGTGTTCGATCTGCGCATCACGAATCGCCTGATTGCTCAGCAGATACACCGCGATCAGCACCGACTCCACCAGAATCAGCGGTATGAGCGCACTTTGCACAAACGCCCGCCAGATCCACTGACGCAGAGGGTAGCGGCTAGAACTCGGCATTGAGGCTCCTTCCGGGGGCAAGCGCAGACAGACGCAGAGCGCCATCATAGCGCCCTGCGATGGAATCCGCAGTCGACGCAGAGGAACCTTTGCCGTAAACTCCAGTCCTATCCGTAACCGCAAAGCTTTGGGGCCGATTAGGATTCGACGCCGGTAGCGAAGCTCGAGGTGCATGCCGACTTGGTAACAGAAGTCGTAAATCAACTGTTGCAACTTTCAATAGTTGCCAATGACGAAAACTACGAGGGCTACGCTCTCGCTGCGTAAGCGGCGCGACTAGTCCTTCTGGTAGCTTCGGCTCCAGCGATCACTAGGGGATGCCTGTAAACCTGAAGTGATTGTCATGCAGAACAGGATCGCCGCGTAGTACGTTGTGGACGAAGCGGCTAAAACTCACACAACTCGCCCAATGCACCCTGCCCGTCGGGCGGCTGAGGGTTAACTCAATAGACACGGCTAAGCATGTAGTACCAACAGTGGAGAACTGGCGGACGGGGGTTCAAATCCCCCCGGCTCCACCAAATAAAGCCTGAAACCCGTCTAAACCGCGGGTTTCAGACACGATTTGATGGCAATGGATTTCACACAGTCCAACTGTGAATCCAAATAGGTATGCCATCATGTCCAAGCGTCAAAGCAAAACCGGTGTTCAGCACCTGGTCTATCAAGCCAAAACCGGCTTTCAGTACTACCTCACCTTTCCCAAGCATTTCGCGCTCAACCCACAGCTACCAGCGCAAATCCGCTGGTCTCTGGGTTATGACGAAGCGCTTGCTCGCAACCTGGCTGCGCATCTGAACCTGCGGTTCAAGCAATTCCTGCAAAAAACCAATGAGGACCGTGTTCGATTCTCCTCGCATAACGTTCTCTTCGAGCTCGAAGAACTACACCACCTCGTGCAGCAAAATTTGGAGAGCACGCGGATGGTGTGGCGTATTCGCCCCTCTCCCAGCAAGCTCGCATCCATTGACCCCACGCCGGGCTATGAGCGTTTGATGAGGGAATGCCAAGAGCACCCGGTTCTCTTTACTGAAGAGCCAGGCGGAGAAATACACTTCGCGCTGTTCCCTAGTCAGAAGCTAACGAAAGTCCTCAATATCGGCTTCACGCGCTTCGACTGGCCTCTCGGTACTCGCGACCCCGCAGTGGCAAACAGCGCAGCGATCTACATCTACAACGCCATCACAGCTCTAGAGACGCTGCCGCTCACAGGTATCCGTTACGCCCCCGGGCATCCTCTCGTCTCTCTGATGTCGTTCTATGAATATCTGTGCTTCGCGCGCCCGGACCAGGGCCGGAATCTGCTGCACATTCCGCCGAGCCTACCCCAGTCCGCGTACGCCGTCGGCTTCTGGCTGAATCAACAGCACGTGGACATCGATTCGCTTGAAATCTGCAACCGCTTCCTCATCGTGCAGGAGGAAAGCGGGCTTTATTCTCTGCGTATTCCGCTCAGTCACCCTCGCCTGAAAGCGAACCCTCGGCGCCCGTCTGAAATCAATATCGAACTGCTGACCAGTTCGCCGATCGTCGCGTTGCTGATGATCCAAGCAACGCTTATTCAGATCGATAAGGCCTTGCTGCAGAGCTTTGTCGAGCACAATTCGACTGATGCTTATGAGCGTGCAATGCAAGAAATCAGCGATCTGATTCGCCGGACGCTAGGGCCAATCCCGCCAGCCGAACCGATGACTTCACTTCCGGAGCTGGTCGCTGCAAATGACGCCCCTCCTGTCCCCCAGGATCCCGGAACCCTGGCACTGCTCAGTGCGCTGAGCAGCGTTCTGCCCGAGGCACAAAAAACGAAACTGGCCACGCTGTTTGACACCCCGGCAAGTAATGACCGTTTGATTCCAGCGGGCTTGAGCAATCCTGAGCAGCTCAACTTTGCTGCACTCGTCAATGAGTTCGAAGAGCGCCAAATCCGCGAAGGGGCTTGGAGCAATCCGCGCACACGCATCACGATGCATGCACGTCTCGAAGGACTTGCCGAGCTCATTGGTGGTCACAGGACACTCGACTCTTTGAGCCGTTCAGACTTCAACGCACTGCGCGATCAGCTCCGTAGCTATCCGAAAAACCGCCACCGCCTGCGGGCCACACGCTATCAGCCCTTGAGCCAAATCATCCAGGGTGGCAAGTACGAGCCCATCAATGCGCGCACAGCTAAGAAGTTTTTTGAGCTAGCGCGGGCGGTCGTCGGCTATGCGCACGACCAGGGTTATCTGAAAGAGAACCTTGCCGCTGGCCTGGTGTTCAGCACGAAAGGCGCCCCCTCACCACGCAAGCGCACCTACACTCACCGGCAGATTGAGCAACTGCTTAATGGCCCCGCGTATACCCTCAAAGAACCTCCGCGCTGGCGACTGGATGACTATCGCTTCTGGCTGCCACTGCTCGGCCTCTATACCGGTGCTCGCTTGAGTGAGCTTTGCCAACTTCGCCTCGGGGATATCCGCGAGGAGCTTGGTGTCTGGGTGATCAGCATCAGCAGTTCTGGTGCACGTCAGCTAAAAACGGCGGACTCCGAGCGCCTCGTGCCGCTGCATAAAGCCATTCTTGAAGCTGGGTTTTTAGAGTTTCATCAGCAACGCCTGGATGCGAATGACGGAGATCTGTCGGCCCAGCTTTTCGACAACATCCGCGTGTATGGCGATCTGTCGCCTGGGCATGTGGCAAGCCGCTGGTTTATCGGCTCCAGCAAGGAAGACCAAGGTTACCTGGGTCAATGCGGGCTGGGCGATGACGAGCTGACTTTCCACGGCCTGCGGCATACGTTCATCAACCAATTCCGTCGGCAGAAGCTCGACATGCTGATCGGCAAGGCCCTAGTCGGGCACGCGGACCGCAGCACCACGGGTGGCTATGGAGATTGCTATCCGAGCTATGTTCTCAAGGAAGAGCTCGACAAGATCGACTTCGAGGTCCCCGTTGAGCATATTCATTACTCCCAATACCTGCTTCTGAAAGACCGTCAAGGCTCCTTCAAGGTAGGACGGCCTAGAGGAAAAGCCTCCCTCAAGAGCTCAAGTTGGTCCGAAAAACGGCATTGGAAGTCATTTATCCAAAAATAATTTCTGAGGCCGGAGAAAGGGGAAATCTGACATTTCCCCTTTGCTAGCAAGGCTTTTCGATATTGACAAATTGTCAATAAAATCTATCAAGATGGAAAATTCGATAGAGAGTATTGACTGTATATATAACCAGCATTATGTTTAGACCTCACCCATAGTGAGGCTAACATGAATGTAAATCGTACCCCCAATCTATCCATCCCTTTCTTCAATGGCCTTTTCATAAGTGCCGCTCCTGGCCATGAAAAGTCTCTTGAGCTAGCCATTCCGCACCTGTCACTGGTCGTGAATGCGCTCAACCGTTATCACTACTCTCCCCTTTTGAGTGAATACCTAGATACCGTGCTCTCTCGCTTTTTGCGCTCGAACGACTACAGCGCCAAGAACGAGTACATGCTCCGAGCACGCATGGAGAAGATCAAACGCGTTCTCACTGCAGAAAATCCAGAGCGGCGAGTTTGTGAACTCAGCAGTGCGGATATTCAGACTCTTAAGGACCAGCTTCCTGCTCTCCTGAAGCAGAACAGCACATCGCAGAGCCAAGGGGGCAACCTGCAAGGCTATTTCCAGCTCTTCAACAGAATGATCAACGAAGCTGTCAACGATCAGTTGCTTGCTGAGCCTGTGAAAGTACATGGCTGCCAGACTAAATCTCAGGTAGAGACGAAAGCGCTTCTGGACTCCAACCTCGTTGGTCTCTTCGATAGCTGGCCTTATCAGGCATACGATCCTGGGACACCGATAGCCCATGTACGCCACGATGCCCACAGCTATTGTTTCTGGTTGATGCCACTCGGTATCTTCACGGGAGCCAGGCTCAACGAGCTTTGCCAGCTACGTGTTCACGACGTGTTCCACGATGTTCACGGCGTGCCGCTGATTAGCATTAACGACAACGGCTTCAACAAGTCTCTGAAAAATTCGTCATCGAGGCGCGAGATTCCTGTCTGCTCGAAGCTGATCGAAATGGGTTTCCTAGCAGCCTGTCGGACTTGAATTCATAAATGGACAGAGCGCGACAAAGACAAAGCGAATTGCCCACTATTTGAGCGTTTTTAACCGGTTGTTGCCCTGAATTTCCTGAATTCGAGGGGATTTAG
>NZ_VRYE01000040.1 GCF_008041835.1 Ectopseudomonas mendocina | reverse complement strand
AGTCCATATACGGGCTACGCACTCAGGTTCCACGCAATGTGCTCCCCTCTCCCATTCATGGGAGAGGGGTTGGGGGAGAGGGCGGTAGCTCCGCAAGTCGTCCGCCTGTCTCGCTAGACGGAAACCCGTAGCCTGGATGCAATCCGGGGGCAGGCTCAAGAACGCCCCGGATTTCATCCGGGCTACACATCCAGGTTCTGCGCAAATGTGCTCCTCTCTCCCATCCATGGGAGAGGGGCTGGGGGAGAGGGCGGTAGCGCCGCAAGTCGTCCGCCTGTCGCGCTAGGCTGAACCCCGTAGCCCGGATGCAATCCGGGGGCAGGCTCAAGAACGCCCCGGATTTCATCCGGGTTACGCAGCCAGGTTCAGCGCAGCATCTGCTCGACCAGGCGTTTTTCTTCGGCCAGTTCGCGTTGCCGCGCATCGATGCGTGAGGCCAGCTGGAAGTTGTTGCTGGCGCGGCGCTTGGCGAAGTCCAGTTGCTCGATGGCCTGGTTGTAGTCACCGACCAGGGCGAAGAATTCTGCGCGCGCCTGGTGCAGGCCGATGGTGTTACCGCTCAGGCCGCGTACCTCGGCGACCTGGTACCAGACGTCCGGATCCTTGGCGCGGGTCTTGAGCAGATTGTCCAGGGCACGTTCGGCATCGGCTACACGCTGCTGCTTGAGCAGAAGGTCGATGCGCATCTGCTGCAGCGGATAGTTGCTCGGGTAGAGCGTCAGCAGGCGCTGCTGGCGGCGTTCGGCGGCATCCAGGCGATTGGCGGCCATGTCCAGTTCGATCTGCGCCAGGTTGTAGGTGATATCGTCCGGGCTCTTGCTCAGCAGTGGCGCCAGGGTTTCACCGGCCTCGGCGAGCTGGCCGGTTTTCATCTGCGCCAGCACCAGGCCGTAGCGCGCGGCGTCGAGGCGTGGATTCTCGTCGAGCATGGCGCGAAAGCGCTTGGCGGCGACGCCGGGGGTTTCTTCGTAGGTCAGCTGTACACGGGCGCGCATCAACTGGTAACGCAGGCTGTCCTCACGGCCCCGAGCGGGGAACTGCTCGGCACGGTTGCGGGTATCGGCGATACGTGACTCGGATACCGGGTGAGTGAGCAGGAATTCCGGCGGCTTGGCGTCGTAGCGGTACTGACGCATCAGCCGTTCGAACATCATCGGCATGGCGCGCGGGTCATAGCCGGCCTTTTCCAGATTGACCAGGCCGATACGGTCGGCCTCCTGCTCGTTCTGCCGGGAGAAGCGCCGCTGTTCCTGAATGGCGGCTGCCTGGGTCGACATGATCGCGGCAATACCGGCATCGCCCGCACCTGCTGCTGCCGCGACGATACCGGCGAGCATGGCGGCCATCAGTGGCACCTGCATGCGTTGTTGCGCCTCGACGCCCCGGGCGAAGTGACGCTGCGACAAGTGCGCCAGTTCGTGCGCCATGACCGAGGCGTATTCGGCTTCGGTCTGCGCATAGAGGAACAGGCCGCCGTTGACCCCGACGATTCCGCCCGGTGCGGCAAAGGCGTTGAGTTGCGGGCTGTTGAGCAGGACGAACTCCAGGCGGCGATCCTGCAGCTGGCTGGTTTCTGCCAGGCGATAGACGCTGGACTCGACGAAGTCCTTGAGTTGCGGGTCGTCCAGTTGCGAAACCTGGCCACGCAGCAGGCCGAGCCAGGCACGGCCGAGCTGATGCTCCTGTTGCGGCGAGACGATCGACGAGCTGGCGTCGCCAAGCGATGGCAGATCACTGGCACCCGTGTGGGCAGCGAACAGGCAGGCCAGCGTCAGCAGGGTGGGGCGCAGAAAAGTCATGCACTCGGGCTCTCGGGGCGGCAAAGGCGATACTGTAGCCGGCCTGCTACCGCACTGGCCAGGGTTGCGGCGGCTTGGGTATCCTAGCCGGCCATTCAGGAGTTGATGATGACAGACGTACTGGCCTTCGATGCCGAACTCGACGCCTGCGGACTGAACTGCCCGCTGCCGTTGCTCAAAGCCAAGCTCGAGCTCAATCGCCTGGCCAGCGGCGCCGTACTCAAGGTCAGCGCCACCGATGCCGGCTCGCAGCGCGATTTTCGCGCCTTCGCTACCCTGGCCGGCCATGCGTTGCTGCATGAAGAGGTCGACGCGGGTATTTATCGTTACTGGTTGCGTAAGGCCTGAGCCGCGCCGCTGATGCAGGCCTAAAAGAGCCTGGTATCTTGCAGATCAATGCCCGTTTTGCCCCAGATTCTTCGTGACCGGCTGTGTCGCTATTTCTCCGATGAGCAAGCCGTATTGCCGTCATTGGGTATTGCCGTGCGGCTGACGCCCGCTGGCTGCGCGGCTCGGGCTGAGGTGGCTCCAGGCATCGCTGGCAAGGCCGTGTCTAGCAGGCCGTTGAAAAACTACCTACGTTGCCATTGCTGCGTTAAAAACACCCTCAAAATGCTCATTTACAGCACGTAAAGTCGGGCGCGACCCCGGTCGTTTTTCGGCTGTTTCTGCCTTGCACTGGCTGCCTCGCCTACGTTTTTCAACGGCCTGCTAGATAGTTGAAGGCTTCCAGCGTGGCCGGCCCCGGCCCTGGGCGAAGTTTTCAAGGGCTATATTCGCGGCGGGGGGCGCTGCTTCCACGCATTCGGTGTGTCGAGGTCAAACCAGGCACCCCGAACAAAAACGCCGCGACGGCTCATGGCCGTCGCGGCGTTTCACGTGCAGGGAAGGGCTCAGCCCTTGTTCAGGGCTTCGGCAGCCGCCAGTACCTTGTCGACATGGCCGGCGACCTTGACGTTGCGCCACTCTTCACGCAATACGCCATCCTTGTCGATCAGAAAGGTGCTGCGCACGATACCCATGTACTCCTTGCCGTAGTTCTTCTTCAACTGATACACGCCAAACTGGTCACATAGCTGGTGCTCTTCGTCGCTGATCAGTTCGAAGGGGAAGGCCTGCTTGCACTTGAAGCTTTCGTGCTTCTTCAGGCTGTCCATCGAGACCCCGAAGATCACGGTGTTGGCGGCCTTGAACTGCTCGAAGCGGGCACTGAAGTCCATGCCCTCGGTGGTGCAGCCGGGCGTGGCATCCTTGGGGTAGAAATACAGTACGACCTGCTTGCCCTTGAGGTCGGACAGCTTGACCTGCTGGCCACTGGTGGCCACGGCCTGGAAGTCGGCAACGGCTTTGTCGAGTTCAACGGGCATGGAAACTCCTTGCTTACGGCTGTCAGGGGTTCTGTGGGCGCCAGGGTTCGATCAGCGCATCCAGATTCAGGGCATCGGCGAAGTCGAGGAACTGATCGCGCAGCCAGCTGATTTGCGTGCCGGCTGGTAGCGTTACGGTCAGGGTGGCGTTGAGCATGGTGCCGCCGGTCTGTGGCGCCTGGTAGGTATCGCAGGTCAGGCTTTCCAACTCTACGCGGTGGTCGATGAAGAACTGGCACAGCTCGTTGAGAATGTCC
This sequence comes from Ectopseudomonas mendocina, assembly GCF_008041835.1. Lineage (GTDB taxonomy): Bacteria > Pseudomonadota > Gammaproteobacteria > Pseudomonadales > Pseudomonadaceae > Aquipseudomonas. Next base: position 90,891 of record NZ_VRYE01000040.1, on the reverse strand, counting down.
GGGCGGTACACGGCGCTGACGTAGGCCACATAAGGCAGGGCCTGCGGGCGTACTTCCGCAGCGGCGCTGCGAACCAGATCCACGCTGAAATCATGCTTCTTGGCCAGCAGCGGCAGGCTCGACTCCAGGCGCGCCAGCGCATCCCAGCTACCGGACACCTGCAGCACCAAAGCGCTGAACTCTCCATGACGGCTCAAACGGGTGCTGATCACCGCGCAACGGTTCTCGTGGCTGGTGCGGCTGAGCAGGTTGGTCAGGGCCATGGCATCGCGGCCAAGCGCGCTGATAACGAGGAATTGTTCGCGAACGGGGGGGGTGGACATGCAGCCTTCCTAAAGCGATGAGCGGTTCGCACATGAGCAGCCACGAACCAAAGGGAGCAGGTTAGCGAAAAGCACCGCCGAGGGGAATGGCGCAGCCGGCTACATCGGACGACGATGGGCCATCAAAAGAAGGCAGTTGCCTTCAACAGCCTGTTAAAACGCACTGATAGCCCTTGTCCGTTGCTTGTGCCGGACTGGTGGCACCAGTACCATTACGGCTCAATTTTTCCGGCAGGAGCGGTTGCATGATTGCGGGCAGTATGGTGGCACTGGTCACGCCCATGGATGCGCAGGGTGGTCTGGATTGGGAGGCCCTGAGCAAATTGGTGGATTTCCACCTGCAAGAGGGGACCAATGCCATCGTCGCGGTCGGCACCACGGGTGAATCCCCCACACTGGATTTCGACAGCGAACACTTAGAGGTGATTCGCCGCGTAGTCGATCAGGTTGCCGGGCGTATCCCGGTAATCGCCGGCACCGGTGCCAACAGCACCCGCGAGGCCGTGGAGTGGACCCAGGCCGCCAAGGATGTCGGCGCCGACGCCTGCCTGCTGGTCACCCCGTACTACAACAAGCCGACCCAGGAAGGCCTGTACTTGCACTTCCGCCATATCGCCGAAGCCGTCTCCATCCCGCAGATCCTCTACAACGTGCCGGGCCGTACCGTGTGCGACATGCTGCCGGAGACCGTCGAGCGTCTGTCGAAGATCGACAATATCATCGGCATCAAGGAAGCCACCGGCGATCTGCAGCGCGCGCAAGAAGTGCTGGATCGTGTCAGCAAGGATTTCCTCGTTTATTCCGGTGACGACGCCACCGCTGTCGAGCTGATGCTGCTGGGTGGCAAGGGCAACATCTCGGTGACCGCCAACGTTGCGCCGCGCGCCATGAGCGACCTGTGCGCTGCTGCCATGCGTGGCGAAGCTGCCATCGCCCGCGCCATCAACGACCGTCTGATGCCGCTGCACAAGGCGCTATTCCTCGAATCCAACCCGATTCCGGTGAAATGGGCGCTGCATGAAATGGGCTTGATGGGCGACGGTATTCGCCTGCCGCTGACCTGGCTCAGCCCGCGCTGTCACGAACCGCTGCGCCAGGCCATGCGCCAGTGCGGTGTATTGGCTTAACTCAAGGATTCTACGCATGAAGCGACTGGCCGGATTTTCCGCCCTTGCTCTGATCGTCTCCAGCACCAGCGGTTGCGGCTGGCTCTGGGGTGAAAATGGCTACTTCCGTGATCGCGGCAGCGACTACCTGGAAGCGCGCCAGACTGCACCGATGCAATTGCCGGCTGACGTCCAGGCCAAACGCCTCGATCCGCTGCTGCCGGTGCCGGCTCAAGTGGCCAGCAGCACCGCGACTCAGGCCGAGTTCGAAGTGCCACGCCCGCAGGGCCTGCAGGTACGTGCCGATGAGCGCGAGTTCAGCCTGCAGCGCAGCGGTGATTCGCGTTGGGTAGTGGCACAGCGTGTACCGGCCGAAGTTTGGCCGCTGGCGCGTCAGTTCCTCGAAGACAATGGTTTCCGTATTGCCAACGAGCGCCCGCAGGTCGGTGAGTTCACCACCACCTGGCAGCGTTTCGACGAACTGTCGTCTGGCATGGCGCGCAGCCTGAGCAGCCGCGTCAGCGATGTTGCAGCGGATACCGAAACCCGCGTGCGCGTGCGCATCGAGCCGGGCGTACAGCGCAACACCAGTGAAGTGTTCGTCAGCAGCGCCGTGCGTAACGCCGGCAGCAGCGCCGATGTCGACTTCGTGGCCGGCAGCGGTAACGCCAACCTTGAAGCTGCACTGCTCGACGAAATGCTGGTGAGCATGGCCCGTGGCGTGGAGCAGGGCGGTTCCGTATCGCTGCTCGCCGCGCGCGACTTCGATGCCCCCAGCCGCGTCAGCCTGAGCGAAGACGGCAATGGCAACCCGGTACTCAACCTTGGTGCCGATTTCGACCGCGCCTGGTCCGGTGTTGGCCGCTCGCTCGAACTGGGCGACGTTCGTGTCGATGACCTCAACCGCAGCCTCGGCCTGTACTATATCAACCTGGCCGAAGGCGCTCAGGTCAATGAAGAGAAGCCCGGTTTCTTCGGTCGCATATTCGGCAGTGCGCCGAGCAAGGAAGAGATCGAAGCCCGCGCCGAGCGCTATCAGGTGCGCCTGACCCCGGTTGGCGATGGTGTACAGGTTACCGTGGAAAAAGACCTCAACACCGTTGCCCCGGCCGATGTGTCGCGCCGCGTGCTAAGCCTGATCCAAGACAACCTGGGCTGATCTGGCGCAATGCGCCCCAGCCGTTAATCGATGGGCGAAACCCTACAAGGTTTCGCCTGTTTTGTTTGCCAGAAACGGAAATGCCGACATGAGCACACCCACCACCCTGAGCCTGAAGAAGATCTACTCGGGCAAGGTTCGCGACCTCTACGAAATCGACGACAAGCGCATGCTGATGGTGGCCACCGATCGTCTGTCGGCTTTCGACGTTATCCTCGAACAGCCGATTCCGGAGAAGGGCAAGATCCTCACCGCCATTTCCAACTTCTGGTTCGACAAGCTTGCTGATGTGGTGCCCAACCACTTCACCGGTGACAAGGTTGAGGACGTCGTCTCTGCCGCCGAGCTGCCGCTGGTCGAAGGCCGTGCGGTCGTTGCCAAGCGCCTCAAACCCGTCGCTGTCGAAGCCATTGTGCGTGGCTACATCGTCGGCTCCGGCTGGAAGGAATACCAGAAGAGCGGCACCGTCTGCGGCATCGCCCTGCCGGCCGGCCTGAAGGAAGCGGCCAAGCTGCCGCAACCGATCTTCACCCCCTCGACCAAGGCCGCCGTGGGCGATCATGACGAGAACATCAGCTTTGAACAGTGCGAAGCCATCATCGGCGCCGAACTGGCAGCCCAGGTGCGCGACACCGCTATCAAGCTGTACACCACGGCTGTGGAATACGCGGCCACTCGCGGCATCATCATCGCCGACACCAAGTTCGAATTCGGTCTGGATGAAGACGGCACTCTGACCCTCATGGACGAAGTGCTGACCCCGGACTCCAGCCGCTTCTGGCCGGCCGACAGCTACGCCGAAGGCAGTAACCCGCCGAGCTTCGACAAACAGTTCGTGCGTGACTGGCTGGAATCCACCGGCTGGAACAAACAACCCCCGGCCCCGGCCGTACCGGCAGATGTGGCGCAGAAGACAGCGGACAAATACCGCGAAGCGCTGACCCGTCTGACTGAATAGCACCTGGCATCAGATGCCAACAATAACGCCGCGCTCCCGCAGGGAGGGCGGCGTTGTTGTTTGTGAGCGTGATCCAACAGGTGGGCAGCTGTGCTTTCCTGTGTGAGGTGCTTGCTTGGCTTAAGATGCACACAATGTATATACGTTGTAGATACAGCCCAGACATGAGGTGACGCACCATGGCCAAAGAAGCCGTTTTCAACCTGAAGCTTGAGCCCGAGTTGCGCGAAGGCTTCATGGCTGCTGCTCAAGCTGCGCACCGGCCGGCCTCGCAGATCATGCGCGACCTTATGCGCGACTTCATTCGCCAGCAGCAACAGGCCAAAGAGCATGATGAATTCGTGCAACGCAAGGTCGCTGTTGCCAGGGCATCGGTAGAAGCGGGTCGCGGGCGATCCAATGACGATGTCGAGGCGGAATTTGCCGCTCGACGTGCTAAGACCTTGGGTTACTGATGCAGGTTATATGGACGCCCGAGGCTCTGCAGGATCGTCTGGATATCTGGGAATACATCGCCACTGAAAACCCTCGTACTGCCGTGCACATGGATGAGTCATTCAGCACTGCTGCAGCCTCGCTGGCTGACTTCCCCGAGAAGGGCAGGCTGGGAACGGTCGCCGGTACTCGTGAACTGATCCCCCACGAAAACTACCGCCTTGTCTATCAGGCTGAGCGTGACGCCGTCTGGATTCTCGCCCTGGTGCACGTCGCCAGGATGTGGCCGCCGATCCAGAGCTAGCTGCAGCCTCTGGTCGCTTTCGACACTTCTTCGACACCTTGCATGCCGCATATAGCAAAATCCCCAGAAATTCTAGGTGTTTCAGGGGCTTAGGTGCGGATTCCACGACACTTGGACACTCAGCCCACGATCATTTGGACACTCGCTCCAAGCTCACTGGACACCTAATCCACGTCCACTTGAACAGGCAGTCGGAGCGCAGCGACGCAGGTTTGCATTGTTAGGTTCTGTACGAAAAGTCCGAACGGGTAGAATTGACGCCATGACAGGCTGGAGGCCCGCATGGCAAAGCGTTACGAACTCCCGGATGCCGCTTGGGAGCTGATTGCCATCAAAAACACCAACGCCCCGAACCAGTCAGGGCGTTAGATTTGCCTACGGTCAGGGCGTTTTCACACGCTCTGGAAGTGGCCGTTTCTCATTGGCTGGCTAAGTCAATCGTCCAACTGGTCGCGAATCACTGCACCGCTCTTGCCGTCGATACGAAATTCGTGAAGACGGCCATCCTGTTTCAGGCCTTCGCCTTCCCAGTAACCGCCATTGTCGGCTTCGATCTTGTGTAGCTCCGTGTAGCCAGCTGCACGTGCTTTGCTCAGCGCCTTGTCGATGCTGATCCAGTCACTGCCGGGGCGATCCGCGAGAACGTTGCCAGCAAGCAACAGGCTACCGCCGAACAGGGTGATCAGAGTGCGTGTTTGCATGGGGCCAGCCTCGTTCCGCACCGTGAATGTCACGAGGAGTCTAGATCATCGCTTTCTCACGCCGCCTGGCACCAGCCCTGACGGATGCACACGGCTTCGTGGATCGCCAGCATCTCGCTGTGGCGAGTTGGCATGCGCAGGGTCAACATGCTGCCATCATCGAGTTGCAGGGCGGCTTCGGTTTCGAACTGCAGGTTGCCATCTTGAAGGTGGGCGTAGGTGACGCCGTAGGCGTCCAGGCTGAGTTGGCTGTGCATGGCGGCTCTCCTGGGTTGTGTCAGCTCGGACGAACGTCGCGGGCTACGGCGGCAGCCTGCTCGGGACGAACCGGTGCGACGGTCTGGAAGGCGGAAGCGGCGGCGAAGCTGGCGAGTGCGGAGTAGGTGCTCATGATCGATTTCTTTCTGTGCATGAGGGCGACTGCCCGTTGTGGCGATATTCGCTGCGAGCGTGCAATCACAGAAGTGAATGGCGTGCATGGTAACTATCGAAGCGGCTGATGAAACGTCGCCATGCACTGACAGGGTAAAGTTTCGTCAATTTTAATTGACGACTGTTCGTGGCGTTGCACAGCGCCGATAATCGCGGATCTGCTTGAAAATCGGGCTCGGCTATTTATTTGTACGAATTCATATGTTAAGAAAAACGCACAAATTACCCGCCCGCGTGCTCACCACAGGAAACCTCATGCCACTGCGTATCTGTATTCTGGAAACTGACATCCTCCGTCCCGAACTGGTTGACCAGTATCAGGGCTATGGCCGCATGTTCGAGCAGTTGTTCGCTCAGCAGCCGGTGGCGGCGGAGTTCAGTGTCTACAACGTGGTGAATGGCCATTACCCGCCCGATAGCGAGAAATTCGATGCCTATCTTGTGACTGGCAGCAAAGCCGACTCCTTTGGCAGTGAGGCCTGGATTCAAACGCTCAAGGAATACCTGCTGGAGCGCTACAAGCGTGGCGACAAGCTGCTGGGCATTTGCTTTGGTCATCAGCTATTGGCGTTGCTGCTCGGTGGCAAAGCCGAGCGCGCGGAGCAGGGCTGGGGCGTAGGGGTGCACAGCTATCGCCTGGAGAACAAACCCGAGTGGATGACCCCGGCGCTGGACGAACTGCAGTTGCTGATCAGCCACCAGGATCAGGTGACCCGTCTGCCGGAGAAGGCCACGCTGCTGGCTACCAGTGACTTCTGCCCGATTGGCGCCTACCGCATCGAGGATCAGGTCCTGTGTTTTCAGGGCCACCCGGAGTTCGTGCACGACTATTCGCGGGCGTTGCTCGATCTGCGTCAGCAGCATCTTGGCGAGCAGGTCTATCAGCAGGGGGTGGACAGCCTGAAGCATACGCAGCAGGGCAAGACCGTGGCTGAGTGGATGATGCGCTTCGTCGCTCAGGGCAAGGAGACCAAGGCCTGAGCATTGTCATAGGTCTGTAAGGCCCGGAGTACAACGGTTCCCGGGCCGATGATGCGGTGCGCGGCTTGTCTCTTGTCTAAGACGTCGCCAATTCCAGGTCCATACTGTCGATACACGCGCTCATGGCCTGTTGGCAACGTTCCATCAGCGCCGGCATATCGTCCAGGCTCAGGCCGGCAGTCGGGATAGCCGGCAGCGAGCGAATCATGATGCTGCCACTGTTCCAGCGGTTCAGGCGCATGGTCTTGGCATAGCTGCTGACGCATACCGGAATGATCGGCACGCCAGCCGTGATCGCCATCTGAAACGCGCCTTTCTTGAACGGCTGCAGGCCTCGGCCAAGGTTGCGCGTGCCTTCCGGGAAGACCCAGATCGACGTGTCGCGATGGCGCAGGGTTTCGGTGGTGGTGAGCATCGCGCGTTTGGCGGTCACTGCGTTGCTGCGGTCGATCAAGACGTTACCGGCCAGCCAGTACAACTGGCCGAAGAAGGGCACCCACTTGAGACTCTTCTTGCCGATGCTCACAGTGCGCTCCGGTACCACGCGGCCGAGCACGTACAGATCGAAGTTGGACTGATGATTGGCGATGATCACACAGGAGCGCTGGTGTTCCAGCAGCGGGCGTACATCGGTCTTGAGCTTCAGGCGCAGCAGGCGCAGGGCGGGCAGCGAATAGAGGCGTGCGCACAGGCGGCTGTTGTCAGGGTTGAACGGGCGGCACAGGCCGAGCAGCAGGCCAAGCAGGCCGGCCAGGATGAAATGCACGCCCATCAGCAGCATGCGCAAGACGTAAAGCATTGGGGAGAACCGTCAGGGAAGGGGCGCGCAGTGTACGGGCGTTCTCTCTGGCGGGCAATTGCTCGAAACTACCGCTTGGCGTGCGTAACGTCATGAATTGTCGCAGAACTTGTCGGTTTCCGTGCCCATGCAGAAAGGGCGCCTCACGGCTAATGCCAGTCAGTTAAGCGTCGCCGCTGCGAATACGTAGGAGCGGCGCCCCGCCGCGAACCAGGGCGATGCGCAATTGAAAAGCTTCGCCCCGAGGCGGGGCTCCTACGAAAGGCCGCTTTGGCAATCTTATCTGATCGGCATTAGCCTCACGGCGCCCTTCAATGCTTACTCGGTCTCGGTTTTGGCCGGCTTACCCGGCAGTAGGCCGTCTGCGCGGAACATCGCCTTGATGCCACGCAAGGCCTGACGACTGCGATCCTGGTTCTCGATCAGGGCGAAGCGCACGTGGTCGTCGCCATAGTCACCAAAACCCAGGCCCGGCGAGACGCAGACCTTAGCCTCGGCCAGCAGCTTCTTGGCGAACTCCAGCGAGCCCAGATGCGCGTAGGCCTCGGGAATCTTGGCCCAGATGTACATCGAGGCCTTGGGCTTTTCCACCATCCAGCCGATCTCGTGCAGGCCCTTGACCAGCAGGTTGCGGCGCTGGCGGTACTGCTCGGCGATATCGCGCACGCATTGCTGGTCACCCTCCAGCGCGGCGATGGCCGCCACCTGCAGCGGGGTGAAGGTGCCGTAATCGTGGTAGCTCTTGATCCGCGCCAGGGCGCTGACCAGCTCGGGGTTACCGACCATGAAACCGATGCGCCAGCCGGCCATGTTGTAGCTCTTGGACAGGGTGAAGAACTCCACCGCGATGTCCTTGGCGCCCGGCACCTGCATGATCGACGGCGCCTTCCAACCGTCGTAGACGATGTCGGCGTAGGCCAGGTCGTGCACCACCAGCACGTCGTACTGTTTGGCGAGCGTTACCACGCGCTCGAAGAAGTCCAGCTCCACGCACTGGGCGGTGGGGTTGGAGGGGAAGCCGAGGATCATCATTTTCGGCTTGGGGATCGACTCGCGAATCGCCCGTTCCAGCTCGGCGAAGAAGTCCACGCCCGGCACCAGCGGCACGGAGCGCACCTGGGCACCGGCGATCACTGCGCCATAGATGTGGATCGGGTAGCTGGGGTTGGGGACCAGCACGGTATCGCCGTGGTCCAGGGTAGCCAGCATCAGGTGCGCCAGGCCTTCCTTGGAACCGATGGTGACGATAGCTTCGCTTTCCGGATCGATCTCCACGTCGTAGCGGTCCTTGTACCAGCGCGAGATGGCGCGGCGCAGGCGCGGAATACCGCGGGAAGTGGAGTAGCCATGGGTGTCTTCACGCTGGGCGACCTGCACCAGCTTCTCGACGATGTGCGGCGGCGTCGCACCGTCGGGGTTGCCCATGGAAAAGTCGATGATGTCCTCACCGCGACGGCGTGCAGCCATCTTCAGTTCGGCAGTGATGTTGAAGACGTAGGGGGGCAGACGATCGATGCGCGCAAAGCGACGCTTGGCGTTATCAGCCATGATTTCCTCGAAGTACGTAAGCGCCCGGAACCGTCCGAGCGACGTTGGCCACTGCTGCAGTCTGTGGCGAAGATACGCGCGCCGCCGTCTCGCTGTCCAGTACAGCCAGCGAGCGGCGTAGCGCAACAGTCAACTACCGAGCATGTCGTGCATGGCGATGATCTGTTCGGCCACCTGGATCAGCTTCTGCTGGCGACTCATCGCCTGGCGGCGCATCAGGGTATAGGCCTCTTCCTCGTTGCAGCTTTTCATCTTCATCAGCAGGCCCTTGGCCAGTTCCACACGCTTGCGTTCGGCCAACTGGGCATCGCGCGCCTGCAGTTGGGCGCGTAGTGCCTGATCGCTCTCGAAGCGGGCCATGGCGACGTCGAGGATGGGTTGCAGGCGCTGGGCATGGATGCCTTCGACGATGTAGGCGCTGACGCCGCTCTGGATCGCCTGGCGCATGACGCCGGGGTCGTGCTCGTCGGTGAACATGACGATCGGACGCGGTTGGTCACGACTGACCAGTACCACCTGTTCCATGACGTCGCGGCCGGGGGATTCGGTGTCGATCAGGATCACATCGGGGCGCACGGCCTCGACGCGCTCCGGCAGGTCGATGGTCAGGCCGGATTCGTCGATCACCTCGAAACCCGCCTCGATCAGCGCGCACTTGAGGCGGCCGACCTTCTTCGGGGTGTCGTTGATCAGCAGGATACGCAGCATTGATGACACTCCCGATGATTACAGGGCGACAGCCGGATTATCGGCCAGGGCATGCAGAGGGAAGCTACGCGCGTAGGCGGCAGGGTCGCTGCCGTCCCAGCAACTGCCATCCTGCAGGATGGAGCTGCGCATGTCGCCCGGTACGGCAATGCCCAGGGTCGTCGCTGCCTCGCGGTACAGTGCCAACTGCTGAACCTCGCGAGCCACTGCCAGGTAGTCGGGGTCGCTGCGCAGCAGGCCCCAGCGGCGGAACTGGGTCATGAACCACATGCCGTCGGACAGGTAGGGCTGGTTGACCAGGCCGCCGGCGTGAAAGCGCAGCGGATGCTCGTCCAGCCAGGCGTGGCCCAGGCCGTCCTGATACTGGCCAAGAAAGCGTGGGGTGATCGCCGAGAGCGGGGCGTCGACATACTCGCTGCCACTGAGCAGTTGCGCGGTGCTGCGCTTGTTCTCTTCGTTGTCATCAATGAAACGGGCGGCGTCAAGCACCGCCATGATCAGCGCGCGGGCAGTGTTGGGGTGCTGCTCGACGAAGGCGCGGGTGCAGCCCAGCACCTTTTCCGGATGATCCGGCCAGATCGCCTGGATGGTGGTCAGGGTGCAGCCGAGTTGTTCATCGACGGCCTTGGCGGTCCAGGGTTCGCCGACGCAGAAGCCGTCGATGCGCTCGGCTTTCAGGTGCTCGATCATCTGCGGTGGCGGCACCACCACGCTGTCGACATCTCGCAGCGGGTGAATGCCCTGACTGGCCAGCCAGTAATAGAGCCACATGGCATGGGTGCCGGTGGGGAAGGTCTGGGCGAAGGTCAGGCGTGCTTTGTTTTGGTGCGCGTGCTGGCGCAGTGCTTCGCCACTGGTCACGCCAGCTGCTTGTAAAGTGTGCGAGAGGTTGATGCTCTGGCCGTTCTGGTTCAGCCCCATCAATACGGCCATGTCGGTGGCCGAGCCAACACCGAGGCCCAGCTGTACGCCATAGATCAGGCCGTAGAGGCTGTGCGCGGCATCCAGCTCGCCGCTGAGCAGGCGGTCACGCAGGCCGGCCCAGGATGACTGGCGATGCAGTCTGATGCTGAGCCCATACTTCTCGGCAAAGCCCTGCGTGGCTGCGACGATCACTGAGGCGGAGTCGCTCAGGGCCATGAAGCCGATGTTCAGCACGCTCTTCTCTGGGGCGTTGTTGCCCCAGGCCCAGGTCAGGGCATCGTCGCGAGGGGTGTCGTGTTCGCTCATGCTGCTTTCCTTTAGGTCACGCAATACGCTGCTTGGCCGTCGCTGGCCCATAAAAAACGTCGCACTGATCCCGGGGCGAATCCTCCCGAATCCAGTACTACTCCGTTGTCGCTGAGGCCTGTTACGCTATTGGAAGGGCCGTATTGCCAGTGACGAAGCAAGGCATATGCCACAAGGCAGGCGGGGTTGGCGCGATGAAGATATAAAAAAGCCCCGCACTGGGCGGGGCTCCTTTTACAACGCGGGGATCAGGCCTGAACGACCGGGATCTTGGCGTTGGCCGCAGCTTCACGGAAGTCGGCGATCTGGTCGAAGCTCAGGTAGCGGTAGATGTCGCCAGCCATGCTGTCGATATCCTTCGCGTAGGCCATGTACTCCTCAACGGTCGGCAGCTTGCCGAGAATCGAGGCGACCGCTGCCAGTTCGGCAGAGGCCAGATACACGTTGGCGCCATCGCCCAGACGGTTGGGGAAGTTACGGGTGGAGGTCGATACCACGGTGGAGTTGGCAGCGACGCGCGCTTGGTTACCCATGCACAGTGAGCAGCCCGGCATCTCCATGCGTGCACCGGCCTTGCCGTAGATACCGTAGTAGCCTTCCTCGGTCAGCTGGTGGGCATCCATCTTGGTCGGCGGCGACAGCCACAGGCGCGTCGGGATACCGCCCTTGACCTTGTCAAGCAGCTTGCCGGCAGCACGGAAGTGACCGATGTTGGTCATGCACGAACCGATGAACACTTCGTCGATCTTGTCGCCGGCCACGGTGGACAGCAGGCGGGCGTCGTCCGGGTCGTTCGGGGCGCAGAGGATCGGCTCCTTGACTTCGGACAGATCGATCTCGATGACTTCGGCGTACTCGGCGTCCTTGTCGGCTTCCAGCAGTACCGGGTTGGCCAGCCAGGCTTCCATCGCCTGGGCACGACGCTCCAGGGTACGAGCATCACCATAGCCTTCGCTGATCATCCAGCGCAGCAGGGTGATGTTGGATTTCAGGTACTCGGCGATAGCTTCTTCCGGCAGCTTGATGGTGCAGCCGGCAGCCGAACGCTCGGCGGAGGCGTCGGATAGCTCGAACGCCTGCTCGACGGTCAGGTTGTCCAGGCCTTCGATCTCGAGGATGCGGCCGGAGAAGATGTTCTTCTTGCCTTTCTTCTCGACGGTCAGCAGGCCCTTCTGGATGGCGTAGTAGGGGATGGCATGGACCAGGTCACGCAGGGTGATACCCGGTTGCATCTTGCCTTTGAAGCGCACCAGCACCGACTCCGGCATGTCCAGCGGCATCACGCCGGTGGCGGCGGCGAAGGCGACCAGGCCGGAGCCGGCCGGGAAGCTGATGCCGATCGGGAAGCGGGTGTGCGAGTCGCCACCGGTGCCGACGGTGTCCGGCAGCAGCATGCGGTTCAGCCAGCTGTGGATGATGCCGTCGCCCGGACGCAGGGACACGCCGCCACGGGTGCGGATGAAATCCGGCAGGGTGTGGTGGGTGGTGACGTCGATCGGCTTCGGATAGGCCGCGGTATGGCAGAAGGACTGCATCACCAGGTCAGCCGAGAAGCCCAGGCACGCCAGGTCTTTCAGCTCGTCACGGGTCATCGGGCCGGTGGTGTCCTGAGAGCCGACGGTGGTCATCTTCGGTTCGCAGTAGGTGCCCGGACGGACGCCTTCGACGCCGCAGGCCTTGCCGACCATCTTTTGCGCCAGGGTGAAACCCTTGGTGCTGGCAGCAGGCTGATCCGGCTTCTTGAACAGCTCGGAAGCACCCAGGCCCAGTTCGGCACGCGCCTTCTCGGTCAGGCCGCGGCCGACGATCAGCGGGATACGACCGCCAGCGCGGACTTCGTCGAGCAGCACCGGGGTCTTCAGTTCGAAGGTGGTGATGACTTCGTCGGTGCCGTGCTTGCAGACTTTGCCGGCGTACGGGTAGACATCGATCACGTCGCCCATGTTGATGTTCGACACGTCGAACTCGATCGGCAGGGCGCCGGCATCTTCCATGGTGTTATAGAAGATCGGGGCGATCTTGGTGCCGAAGCAGAAGCCGCCAGCGCGCTTGTTCGGAACGTACGGAATGTCGTTACCGAAGAACCACAGCACCGAGTTGGTGGCTGACTTACGCGAAGAGCCGGTACCGACCACGTCACCGACGTAGGCGACCGGGAAGCCCTTGGCCTTGATCTCTTCGATCTGCTTCAGCGGGCCGATGACGCCTTGCTGATCAGGGACGATGCCGTCGCGGGCCATTTTCAGCATGGCCAGGGCGTGCAGCGGGATGTCAGGGCGCGACCAGGCGTCCGGGGCAGGGGACAGGTCGTCGGTGTTGGTTTCGCCAGGCACCTTGAACACAGCCAGGCTGTATTTCTCGGCGATGGCTGGCTTGGCGGTGAACCACTCGCCGTCGGCCCAGGACTGCAGCACGGCCTTGGCGTTGGCATTGCCAGCCTTGGCTTTCTCGGCGACATCGTGGAAGGCGTCGAACATCAGCAGGGTGTGCTTGAGTTGCTCGGCGGCAACGGCGCCCAAGGTGGCGTCGTCCAGCAGTTCGACCAGGGTGGCGATGTTGTAGCCGCCCTGCATGGTGCCCAGCAGCTCGACGGCGCGTTGCTTGCTGATCAGCGGGGAAGTGGCTTCGCCCTTGGCAACGGCAGAGAGAAAACCGGCCTTGACGTAGGCAGCTTCGTCAACACCTGGCGGTACGCGGTTGGTGATCAGATCCAGCAGGAATTCTTCTTCGCCAGCCGGCGGGTTTTTCAGCAGCTCGACCAGGCCTGCGGTTTGTTCGGCGTTCAGCGGCTGGGGCACGATACCCTGAGCGGCACGCTCTGCTACGTGTTTGCGATAGGCTTCAAGCACAGTTATTACCCTCATCAGTGGTCCCAAAGGGTTGTCCGGGACGCGATCCAGATACCCATGAACCAGGCGCTTTCCGACTTTATGAGCCGATCAGCCGAGGTTTCACGAGTCTCTTGTAGAAGCTGCTTTCAAAGTTTTACGCCGGCAGGACGGTTTCTGATGAGGGCGGGCGCAGTCGCTCGGGGGGACTCCAATTGGCTGCGCCGCCATCGTACCTGCAGGATCGACTGTGCTCGTGACGCTTTGAAAACAGCTTCCAACGGACATTGGCGCCTTTACAAGGCGGGCCGATTCTAATGGAAAGTGCGCACAAAGTTAAGCCGATGTCCCCGCATTGACAGGCCGTTGAAAAACCTAGACGAGGTAGGCCAGACAAAGCAAAACGGCCGAAAAAAGCGGAGATTACCTGCTGTAAATGAGCATTTTGAGGCCGTTTTTAACGCAGTATTGCCAATGCAGGCAGTTTTTCTGCGGCCTGTTGGCGGGGGTGATCTGAATTAGACAAAGGGCTAAGATGCCAGACCTTTCAGTAGTCCTTATTGCCTTGTCATGTCCAATCAGCGCATCAAGACGCCTTGTGTGGGGCTTTGTTCGACCGTCTATGGTGATGTCGTGTGCCGCGGTTGCAAGCGCTTTCATCATGAGGTGATCAACTGGAACGGCTACAACGACGATGAAAAGCGTGCGGTCTGGACGCGCCTGGAAGTGCTGTTGGTGCAGGTGATGACGGCCAAGGTGGAGGTGTTCGATGAGCTGCGTCTGCGTAGCCAGCTGGAACAGCGTCAGATTCGCTTCGTGCCGCAGCAGTCGCCTTATTGCTGGGCCTATCAGCTGATTGCGCGTGGAGCACGGATGATCAACCAGCTCGATGCCTACGGCATGGTGTTGCTGCCCGAGTTCCGTGACTGGACGTTGCCCGAGTTGCGTGACGCCATTGATCGCGAGTTCTTTCTGCTCTCCGAAGCGCACTACGAGCGCTACATCGCGCCGAAATTTCTGCGTGAAGGCCTGGAGTTGCGGGTCTAGTCCGGTTTTCAGGAGAGCATGCCGCTCGCTGAAAAGCGGCATGTTCGTCCCGGCAACTGCGCCCTAGCGCTGGGCGACGAGTTCTTCAAGGTGGTCGATGACATCGTCCGGTTTGAGCACCAACACGTCGCTTTCCAGAGAGTCCAGCACGATTTCTGCGGTATTGCCGATCAGCGCACCGGAGAGTCCGGTGCGGGCCACGGTGCCAATCACCGTGACGGCGGCGTTGAGCTGGCTGGCGACCTGCGGAATCACTACGTCGGCAGGGCCTTCGAGCACATGCAGGCGCTCGTCACTGATGTCGTATTCGCTCTGGAAGCTGCGGCATTGCTCGCGGTAGCGCGCTTCGATGGTTTCCTTGAGCTGAAAGGTCGGGTCGGCGGCCGACAGCATTGGCGTCGGATGCGCAGTGACCACGTGCAACGTACCTTTGGCCAGGCCGGCGATATCGTAGCCGTGGCTGACGATGCCGGCATGCAGGGTGCGGTGTTCGCCATCGGCGTTGCCGACGTCCACTGCGGCGAGGATGTTGCCGCCGGTCCAGGGGCGTTCGGTCTTGACCATCAGCACCGGCGCCGGGCAGTAGCGCAGCAACTTCCAGTCTTCCGGGGTGAGAATGGCTTTTTTCAGCGGGTTGTCGGGGACATGCTGCTTGATGACCAGTCCACAGCCCTCGGCTTGCTGTGCAGCGATTACGGTCTGATGCGGGTTGTCATGCCAGGACTGCTGCGACGAAACGCTGAAGCCTTCCTTGCCCAGTTCGCTGCTGAGGTCATTGAGCCAGGCGCTGTGGTCGCCTTTCTTGTCGCAGACTAGCAGGTGCAGGTGTGATTGGGTTACCCCAGCTATCAGTTTGGCCCGTTTCAGTGCGAGGGCTTCTGGGTGTTGGGGATCCATCACCACCAGAATGCTGCGGATCGCTTGCATGGTCATCTCCCTGAGCGTGAATGGCAGTTATCTAAACTATAGGCGGGTCGTTATCAGCGGCATGTTGACCTGTATCAACGGCATGCTGGTCGTCCGGCCTGCCACTCGTATAATGGCCCGCCATTTCCAACCTCGCCAGCACCGAGAGCGCTTCAGTCATGATGTCAAATGCCCAGCATGTTCCGAGTAATGGCGAGGAACCTGTAACGATCCTGCAGGAAATTCTCGAGTTTCTCGGTGGCGTCGCTACCCCTGGCGCCTGGCTGGACGAGGCCCTGCGCCAGCAGGAGATCCTCCTGCTCGATCACCGCAACCTGGAATACAAAGCGGCGCAAACGGCCCTGAGCCTGATGGGACGCTACCTGACCAAGGCCGAATTGACCGCGAGAATGTCGCGTTTGGCCCGTGAGGAGCTGGTGCACTTCGAGCAGGTGAGCAAGATCATCCGTGGTCGTGGCATTGAGGTTCGCCATGTGTCTGCCTCGCGCTACGCCGCTGGCCTGCGCGCGCTGCTGCGTGGTGGCGAAGTGGAAAGGCTGGTGGACGTGCTGGTGGTGGGCGCGTTCATCGAGGCACGCTCGTGCGAGCGCTTCGCCGCGCTGGTGCCGCGTCTGGATGCCGAGCTGGCCAAGTTCTACGCCGGCTTGCTGGAGAGTGAAGGGCGCCACTATCGGGGGTATCTCAAGCTCGCCTATCTGTATGGCGACGCGGCGGACGTGGATGCGCGTATTGAGGTGGTGCGGGCTGTGGAGCGGGAGCTGATCACCTCGCCGGATGAGCAGTTCCGCTTTCACAGCGGTGTGCCTACGTAAAACAGCCGCTAGTAGGTTTTGCAATAGCTGTAGGAGCGGCTTCAGCCGCGAACTCGGAGATAGTGGCCTTCGCAGCTGAAACGGAATGCCGCCCAGCCGCTCCTACCTACAAAGTCAGGTCGAGTCGAACAGAGTGCGGCTTTCGTAGCCCGATGAAATCCGGGGAGCAATTTCGAAGATCGCCCCGGATTTCATCTGGGCTACGGTCAGGCTGGGGTCAGTTCGAACGGTGCCTGGTTGAAGCCCTCGTCATCGATCTGCAACGCCCAGCCCTGGCGATCCCAGTCGCCCAGCACGATGCGCCGCGCCGCTTGGCCGTTAACGATCAGCTCATGCACCGCCGGCCTGTGGGTATGGCCATGGATCAGCGTACGCACGCCGTACTCGGCCATTATCCGCACCACTTCCTCGGGTGTGACGTCGACGATGTCGCTGGCTTTCATCCGAGTTTGCGCCCTGCTTTCGTTGCGCAGCTTGCGTGCCAGCTTTTGCCGGGTAGAGAGCGGCAGGTTGCGCAGGATCAGCAGCGACAGCGGGTTGCGCAGCCAGCGGCGCAGCTTCATGTAGCCGACATCGAGGGTGCACAGGCTGTCGCCGTGCATCAGCAGCACGGGTTCGCCATTCATCTGTACCTTGTGCGGATCGCTCAGCAAAGTGCAGCCCGCCTCGCGGCAGAAACGCTGGCCGATGAGAAAGTCGCGATTGCCGTGCATCAGGTAGATGCGCGTGCCGGCTTCGCTCAGTTCGCGCAGCGCGTCAGCGATTTCGTGCTGGAAGGGCGTCATGCCGTCGTCGCCGATCCAGACTTCGAAGAAGTCACCGAGGATGTACAGCGCCTCGGCCTGGCGCGCGCGCGTGGCGAGAAAAAGCAGAAACGCCCGGGTGATATCCGGGCGTTTCTCTTCGAGGTGCAGATCGGAGATCAGCAGGATCATCGACTTACTCGGCTACGATTTCGGCCTTCTCGATGATCACGTCGTCGACCGGTACATCCTGGTGGCCAGCTTTCATGGTGGTGGCGACGCCCTTGATCTTCTCGACCACGTCCATGCCTTCGACCACTTCACCGAACACGGCGTAGCCCCAGCCCTGAACGGTCGGTGCGCTGTGGTTGAGGAAGCTGTTGTCGGCGACGTTGATGAAGAACTGCGCGCTGGCCGAGTGCGGCTCCATGGTGCGGGCCATGGCGATGGTGCCGACCTTGTTGGCGACGCCGTTGTTGGCTTCGTTCTTGATCGGCGCGCGGGTCGGCTTCTGCTTCATGCCTGGCTCGAAACCGCCGCCCTGGATCATGAAGTTGCCGATTACGCGGTGGAAGATGGTGCCGTCGTAATGGCCTTCATTCACGTATTGCTCGAAGTTGGCCACGGTTTCCGGGGCCTTGTCGGCGAACAGCTTCAGGGTGATGACGCCGTGGTTGGTGTGCAGTTTGATCATGATCGTATCCGTGATGAGGCAGATTCGAGCCGTTGGCTCGTGGGTGAACAGCCCTAGCAGGCCGTTGAAAAACCTAGGCGAGGCAGGCAAGACAAGGCGAAAACAGCCGAAAAAGCGCAGTTTACGTGCTGTAAATGAGCATTTTGAGGCTGTTTTTAACGCAGTATTGCCAACGCAGGTAGTTTTCAACAGCCTGCTAACAGGGTGGCATGCACCCTGTCAGGGGCTTGACAGGTTGGTTATGATACGGACTTTGCCCGAAGCGGCCTACCCTGTGCCGCGCCAGTATTGTTAAGGACACCATGAGCAAGCCCACCGTCGAAAAAGCTGCCAACTTCCTGCGCACCATCGTCCAGGCCGATCTGGACAGCGGCAAATACGCCAAGATCGTGACCCGCTTTCCGCCGGAGCCCAACGGCTACCTGCACATTGGCCACGCCAAGAGCATCTGCCTGAACTTCGGCCTGGCCGAAGAGTTCGGTGGCCAGTGCAACCTGCGTTTCGACGACACCAACCCGGCCAAGGAAGACCAGGAATACATCGACGCGATCAAGGCCGACGTCGAGTGGCTGGGCTTCAAGTGGGCCGGTGAGGAGCGCTACGCCTCCAACTATTTCGACCAGTTGCACGCCTGGGCCGTCGAGCTGATCGAGGCCGGCAAGGCCTTCGTCTGCGACCTGAATGCCGAGCAAATGCGCGAGTACCGCGGCAGCCTGACCGAGCCGGGCAAGAACAGCCCGTTCCGCGAGCGCTCCGTCGAGGAAAACCTCGACCTGTTCGCCCGCATGAAGGCCGGCGAGTTCCCCGATGGCGCGCGTTCGCTGCGCGCCAAGATCGACATGGCCTCGCCGAACATCAACCTGCGCGACCCGATTCTCTATCGTATCCGCCACGCCCACCATCACCAGACCGGTGACAAGTGGTGCATCTACCCGAGCTACGACTTCACCCACGGTCAGTCGGACGCCATCGAGGGCATCACTCATTCCATCTGCACCCTGGAGTTCGAGGATCATCGCCCGCTGTACGAATGGTTCCTGGCGAACCTGTCGGTGCCGGCGCAGCCGCGCCAGTACGAATTCGCCCGGCTGAACCTGAACTACACCATCACCAGCAAGCGCAAGCTCAAGCAACTGGTCGATGAAGGTCACGTCAATGGCTGGGACGACCCGCGCATGTCGACGCTGTCCGGCTATCGTCGTCGCGGCTACACGCCGGCGTCGATCCGCGCCTTCTGCGACATGATCGGCGTCAACCGCGCCGGTGGCCTGGTGGATATCGGCATGCTGGAGTTCGCCATCCGCGAGGACCTGGATGCCAATGCCTCGCGCGCCATGTGTGTGCTCAAGCCGCTCAAGGTGGTGATCACCAACTACCCCGAGGGCAAGGTCGAGAATCTCGAGTTGCCGCGCCATCCCAAGCAGGACATGGGTACCCGCGTGCTGCCGTTCTCCCGCGAGATCTACATCGACGCCAGCGACTTCGAGGAAACCCCGCCGGACGGCTTCAAGCGCCTGATCCCGGGCGGCGAAGTGCGCCTGCGCGGCAGCTACGTGATTCGCGCCGACGAGGCTGTCAAGGACGCTGCCGGCAATATCGTCGAGCTGCGCTGCAGCTATGACGAGAACACCCTGGGCAAGAACCCGGAAGGGCGCAAGGTCAAGGGCGTGATCCATTGGGTGCCGGCCGCCGAAAGCGTCGCGTGCGAGGTGCGCCTGTACGACCGTCTGTTCAAGTCGCCCAATCCAGAGAAGAGCGAAGAGGGCGGCAGCTTCCTCGACAACATCAACCCCGAATCGCTGGTGGTGCTCACCGGTTGCCGCGCCGAGCCGTCGCTGGCCAAGGCCGCGGCTGATGACCGCTTCCAGTTCGAGCGTGAAGGTTACTTCTGCCTCGACAAGGATTCGACCGCCGATGCCCTGGTGTTCAACCGTACCGTGACCCTGCGCGACTCCTGGGGGCAATAACGGCTGGCAAATCGCTGCGCTCGATCAGGCAGCGTCGATGCGAGGTTGGCAAAGCGTTTGCTCACCTCGCCCTGCGTTGCCTGATCATCGCGCGCTGCCTTGCACGCCGTGCTTGAGGAATTAGAGAAAGATGCTGAGCATTTACAACACCCTGAGCAAGACCAAGGACGCCTTCCAGCCGCTGATCGGCAACCAAGTGCGCATGTACGTGTGCGGCATGACCGTGTACGACTACTGCCATATCGGTCACGCCCGGGTGATGGTCGCCTTCGACGTGGTTACCCGCTGGCTGCGTCAGCGCGGCTATGACGTGACCTACGTGCGCAATATCACCGACATCGACGACAAGATCATCAAGCGCGCCAACGAGAACGGTGAGCCGTTCGAGGCGCTGGTCGAGCGCATGATCGCGGCGATGCACGAGGACGAGGCGCGTCTGAACGTTCTGCGCCCGGACATCGAGCCGCGTGCCACCGGCCATATCGCCGGCATGCACCAGATGATTCAGACCCTGATCGACAAGGGCTTTGCCTACGCGCCGGGCAATGGCGACGTGTACTACCGCGTCGGCAAGTTCGTTGGCTACGGCAAGCTGTCGCGCCGCAAGATCGACGAGTTGAAGATCGGCGCGCGCATCGAAGTCGACGAGATCAAGGAAGACCCGCTGGACTTCGTGCTGTGGAAAGGCGCCAAGCCGGGCGAGCCGAGCTGGGATTCGCCCTGGGGCAAGGGGCGGCCGGGATGGCATATCGAGTGCTCGGTGATGTCCACCTGCTGCCTGGGCGAGACCTTCGACATTCATGGCGGCGGCCCGGACCTGGTGTTCCCGCATCACGAGAACGAGATCGCGCAGAGCGAGGCGGCCACCGGCAAGCTGTACGCCAATGCCTGGATGCACGCTGGCGCTGTGCGTGTGGACGGCGAGAAGATGTCCAAGAGCCTGGGCAATTTCTTCACTATTCGCGAGGTGCTGGAAAAGTACCATCCGGAGGTGGTGCGCTACCTGCTGGTGTCTAGCCACTACCGCAGCCCGATCAACTACTCGGAAGACAGCCTCAAGGAAGCCAAGGGTGCCCTGGAGCGCTTCTACAACGGCCTCAAAGGTTTGCCGGAAGCGGCGCCTGCTGGCGGCGAGGCGTTCGTCGAGCGCTTCGGCGCGGCGATGGACGATGACTTCAACTCGCCGGAAGCCTGCGCGGTACTGTTCGAGATGATTCGTGAGGTTAACCGCCTGCGTGAGTCGGACGTGCAGGCCGCTGCTGGTCTGGCGGCGCAGCTCAAGCACCTGGCCGGCGTGCTCGGCGTGTTGCAACTGGAGCCGGAAGCCTTTCTTCAGGCGGGTGCTGCCGGCAAAGTCGATGCTGCCGAGGTCGAGGCGCTGATCGCTGCGCGCCTGCAAGCTCGCGCCGACAAGAACTGGGCAGAAAGCGACCGCATCCGCGACCAGCTCACGGCCATGGGCGTGGTGCTGGAAGACGGCAAGGGCGGCACCACCTGGCGTCTGGCCGAATAAGCCTCATGCTCAACGACGAAGGCCGCTAGAAAGCGGCCTTTGTCGTTCCTGCGGAGCTGTATCCCAGGTGTAGGGTGCGCTGTGCGCACCCGTATCCGCCGGCATGGTTCCCGGATTTCATACGGGCTACGGGGGGCAGTGGTGCGTACAGCGCACCCTACGGCTCGATCGCGTCCAGCAATTGCAAGGCCAGGCGCGCGCGTTCGGCATTGGGGTAATTGCGGTTGGCGAGTATCACCAGCCCGGTATCACGCGCGGGTAGCAGCAGGATGTAGGCGCCGAAGCCGTTGGTCGAGCCGGTCTTGTTCAGCAGCAGGTCACCCTCGGCTGGCTTGGGCACGCTGAAGCGCTCCACCGGCTGGGGTTTCAGCGCCATCTCTGCAGAATTGCCGGCCTGCAGCTTCGTCAGGCTGATGGGGTAGGCATAGCGCTCCCAACCCAGCGCCTGGGTCATGTCACCAACCTGGTAATAGCCGCGATGGGTGGAGCTGACGGCCTGACGCAGCGGCGCAGGCAGCGTGTCCGGATGCAGGCTGGCGTCGATGAAGCGCAACATGTCGGTGGCGCTGGATTTCAGCCCATAGGCTTCAGCATCCAGCACGCCGGGGCTTACCCGCACAGGCCTGTCGTCGCGGTAGCGCCAGGCGTAGTGCTCCATCTGCTCGGTCGGTATGCGAACGTAGCTTTCCTGCATGCCCAACTGCGGCAGCAAATCCTTCTCCATTAACTGCTGAAACGGCTCGGCCAGACTGGCGGCCGCCAGGTGGCCGAACAGGCCGATACTGGGGTTGGAATACAGCCGCTGTGTGCCCGGCGGATACACCGCCTGCCAGTTGCGGTAGTAATCGAGCATCTGCCGTTCGTTGCTGACCGTGTCCGGGAACTGCAGTGGCAGGCCGCCCGAGGTGTAAGTGGCCAGATCCAGCAGGCTGATATGGTCGAAGGCGCTGCCCTGCAGTTCTGGCAGGTACTGGCTGGCGTTGTCGCTGAGGTTCAGCGTGCCGCGCGCTTCGGTGTAGGCGCCGAGGGTGGCGGTGAACAGTTTGCTGATCGAGCCCAGCTCGAACAGGGTATGGCGATCCACGGCCTGGCCGCTTTCACGGGAAGTCACGCCGTATTCGAAGAAATGCGACTGCCCCTTGTGGCTGATGACGATGGCCATGCGGGGAATGGCATGGGTCTGCATCATTGACTTCGCGGCGGCATCCATCTGTGTTTCCAGTGAAGGCGCGGCCGACGCGTGGCTGACGGCCAGCAGCGCCAGGGCGGCGAACAGAGGGCGGTACAGGTGGCGCATGCTGAGTTCCTTGCGTGGCCGGACGACGCCTGTGTTACTCGATGGGTGAGTGCGGTGGCAAATGTATGGCTTGGGCCAATTCTTCGAACAAAGGTTCAGGGTCTGACGCCCTGTTCGCGCAGGCGCTTGTACAGGGTATTGCGGCTCAGACCCAGGTGGCGGGCCAGGTAAGAGATATTGCCGCCGCATGCCTGGTACTGGCTGGCCAGGTCGCCATCATCCTGCTCGAGATGCGCGGGCAGGGGCGCCTCTGTCGGCAGATCGAGAAAGAAGTCGTCCGGCAGGTGTTCGGCACGGATGGGCTGGTCATCGGCCATGGCCAGGGCCACGCGCAGGACGCTACTGAGCTGACGCAGATTGCCCGGCCAGGGGTGATGCTGGAACAGCTCCAGTACCTCGCGGCTAATACCGGCCCGTTGTTGGGGTTCACGATGTTGTTCCCAGAGTCTCTGGAACAGCGCCTGCTTGTCGCTGCGTTCGCGCAGCGGCGGCAGCTCCAAGTTCAGGCCGCTGATGCGGTAGTAGAGGTCGGCGCGGAACTGCCCGCTGTCGACGTCCTGGCGCAGCGGGCGGTTGGTGGCGGAGATCAGGCGTACGTCTACCGGATGCAGCTCGCTGCTGCCCAGTGGCTGCACGCAGCGCTCCTGCAGCACGCGCAGCAGGCGCGCCTGC
Organism: Ectopseudomonas mendocina; assembly: GCF_008041835.1. Classification (GTDB taxonomy): domain Bacteria; phylum Pseudomonadota; class Gammaproteobacteria; order Pseudomonadales; family Pseudomonadaceae; genus Aquipseudomonas. The sequence continues at coordinate 67,707 of NZ_VRYE01000040.1, read as the reverse complement.
ACACGCAGCGGCATGTCGCCGATCTCGTCGAGAAACAGCGTGCCTTTGTGCGCCTTGCGGATCAGCCCGATGTGGCCCTTGTGGCTGGCGCCGGTAAAGGCGCCTTTTTCGTAGCCGAACAGCTCCGACTCCACCAGCTCCGCCGGAATGGCCGCGCAGTTGACCGCGATGAAGGGGTGATCGGCGCGTGAACTGGCGCGATGCAGCGCTCTGACGAAAACCTCCTTGCCGGCACCGGTTTCGCCTTGCACCAGAATCGGGATGTCCTTTTCCAGCAGGCGTTCGGCCTGGCGGATGGCCTTGTCCATGCGTGCGTCACCCAGACTCAGCGCATGCAGATGAGGCTCTTGTGGCGTGCTTTGCGCCACCTGCGGGCGGAAGTCACGAGGCTGAATGGTGGCCGGTCGGGCAGGGCGCCGTATCCGTGCGTGAAAACGAAAGTGGCCGCTGGTGCGCAGGCTGAACGGCTGACCGTCCGGCTGATTGAGCAACTGTTGTAGAGGCACGTCGAACAGTTGCTCGATGGCACCGTAGGTCAAAGGTTGGCCAAGCAGATTGTCAGCGCGGCGGTTGGCGGACACCACGTGCCCCTGCTCGTCGAACACAACCAGACCGGCCCAGGGACTGTCGAGGTTGTCCAGGCTGGTGTTGAAACTGAGCAGGTGGTACTGGTCGGCGAACAGCTTGAGAATCAGGCGGTTCTCCACCGACTGGCTCATCATCTTGACCATGCCCAGGGTGTGCGCTGGCGGCAGGTAGCTGTCGCTGGATACGTCGAGCACGGCGATCATGCGCCTTTGCTCATCGAAGATCGGCGAGGCCGAGCCGGTCATGAAACGGTTGGCCTTGAGGAAGTGCTCGTCGTGCTGGATATGCACGGCCTGGCCGCAACTGAGCGCGGTGCCGATGGCGTTGGTGCAGGTGTAGCGCTCCAGCCAGCTGGCCCCGGCGACGAAGCCGGCAGCCTGGCGCGGTTCGATGAAACGCTGGTCGCCCCAGGATTGCAGCAGCCGGCCCTGCTCGTCGGCCAGCATGATCAGGCAGTTGGAGTTGGAAAGGATGGTGCCGTAGTAGGGCAGCACTTCCTGGTGGGTGGTCTGCACCAGCGCCTGGCGGCTTTCCAGCAGGGCCGAAAGTTCGCCGGCAGGCGGTGGGTCGAAGTGAGGCGTGCTCTGGTGGGTCAGGCCGTAGTCACGGCAGGGCGACCAGGACTCCTGGATGATGGCGTCGTGCGCCGGGGCACGGGCAGCTTCTGTCATGGGGCGATCTCTTCTTGTCGGTTCGCGATCTGCGCCGCGATCGGTCCAGTTTCGTTCATGACTGTTCAATGTCAACGAACGAATTGTTCAGTTGTTCACATCTGACTGTTCAAAAGTGTTCAGTCGAACATCGTTCAACAACCCGCTTTCGCGCTTTTTTCTCTTGCATATCAGTTGGATATTCCGATTCATGGCGGTCTGGCACGCTTGTCGCTGTAGGTGTTCGAAACCGAATGGCACGACAAGAAAAAGGACAGGCCATGTCGCTTACGCTCGAACACGTCACCCGTATCGTCGATGGCCAGGTGCATATCGACGATGCCTGCCTGAGTTTCGAACCCGGCTCCTTCAACGTTCTGCTCGGCCGCACCCTGGCCGGCAAGACCAGCCTGATGCGCCTGATGGCCGGGCTGGACCGGCCCAGCAGCGGCCGTGTGCTGATGAACGGCGCCGATGTCACCGGCGTGCCGGTGCGCCAGCGCAATGTGTCGATGGTCTATCAGCAGTTCATCAACTACCCGACCCTGACGGTGTTCGAGAACATCGCCTCGCCGTTGCGTCAGGCCGGTGTGGCCAAGGAGTTGATCGTCGAGAAGGTCGAGGCCACCGCGCGCATGCTGCGCATCGAAAAGCTGCTGTCGCGCTACCCGCTGGAGCTGTCCGGCGGCCAGCAGCAGCGCACGGCCATGGCGCGGGCGCTGGTCAAGGACGCGTCTCTGATTCTCTTCGACGAGCCGCTGGTCAACCTCGACTACAAATTGCGCGAGGAGCTGCGCCAGGAAATGCGCGAGCTGTTCCAGGCGCGCCACACCATCGCCGTCTATGCCACTACCGAGCCCAACGAGGCGCTGGCCCTGAGCGGCACCACCACCATCCTGCATGAGGGGCGGGTAGTGCAGAGCGGCAAGACCGCTGAGGTCTACCATCGGCCGCAGCAGGTGCTGGCCGCCGAGCTGTTCTCGGAGCCGGCGATCAACCTGCTGCCGGGGCGCATCAGTGGCACGGAGGTGAGCTTCGCCGATTGCGTGCACTTTCCGCTCAATCCCGACCTGCGCGGCATCGCCGAGGGCGAGTACCGCTTTGGCGTGCGCCCCAGTCATATCGGCCTGGTGCCATCCAACGACGATGATCTGGAGCTGGCGGTAACCGTGGAGCTGGCCGAGATCAGCGGTTCGGAAACCTTCCTCCACGTGCGCAACGAGCAGTTCGTGCTGGTGCTGCACCTGCTGGGCGTGCACGAGTACGCGGTGGATACGCCGATCCTGATCTACATCCCCACCCACAAGCTGTTCGTCTTCGCCGCCGATGGGCAATTGGTGCAGGCGCCCAGTCGCCGCCAGGGGAGGGCCGCCTGATGGCCGAGATTCGTTTGCACAACCTGGCGCACAGCTACAGCGGCACGCCGAAAGCGCCGGAAGACTACGCGATTCGCGAGATGAACCACGTCTGGCAGCAGGGCGGCGCCTATGCGCTGCTGGGGCCGTCGGGCTGCGGCAAGTCCACGTTGCTCAACATCATCTCCGGCCTGCTCAGCCCGTCGCAGGGCGAGGTGCAGTTCGACGGCAAGGCGGTCAACAAGCTGTCGCCGCAAGAGCGCAACATCGCCCAGGTTTTCCAGTTCCCGGTGGTCTACGACACCATGACGGTGTTCGACAACCTGGCCTTTCCGCTGCACAACCAGGGCATGGACGAGGCGCGGGTGATGAGCAAGGTGCACGAGATTGCCGAGGTGCTGGAACTGCATCCGCTGCTGCACAAGAAGGCGCGCAACCTCACCGCCGACGAGAAGCAGAAGGTCTCCATGGGCCGTGGCCTGGTGCGTGACGACGTCTCGGCGATTCTCTTCGACGAGCCGCTGACGGTGATCGACCCGCACCTGAAGTGGAAGCTGCGGCGCAAGCTCAAGCAGATCCACGAGCAGTTCAACATCACCATGGTCTACGTCACCCACGATCAGCTTGAGGCCTCCACCTTCGCTGACAAGATCGCGGTGATGTATGGCGGGCAGATCGTCCAGTTCGGCACGCCGCGCGAGCTGTTCGAGCGCCCCGGGCACACCTTCGTCGGCTACTTCATTGGCAGCCCCGGCATGAACCTGATCGAGGTGCAGCGCTGCCAGGGCGGGGTGCGGTTCGCCGGGACGGTCCTGCCGCTGTCCGACGCGCTCAACCAGCGCCTGGCCGAACTGGACGGCAAGCGCCTGCAGGTGGGTATTCGCCCCGAGTTCGTGCACATCTGGGACGGCGCCTATGAAGACGCGCTGTGCGCCCGCGTGCTGCACGTCGAGGACCTCGGCACCTACAAGATCCTCACCTTCGACCTTGACGGTCAGGTGCTCAAGGCGCGCCTGCAGGAAGACCAGCCGGTGCCGCGCGAGCAGGTCTACCTGAGCTTCCCGGCGCAGTGGCTGATGCTCTATGCCGACGACTACCTGGTGGAGGTGACGCCATGAAGGTGCAGAACAACAAGGCCTGGTGGCTGGTGTTGCCGGTATTCCTGCTGGTGGCGTTCAGCGCCATCGTGCCGATGATGACGGTGGTCAACTACTCGGTGCAGGACATCTTCGACCCGGCCACCCGCTACTTCGTCGGCGTCGACTGGTACAAGCAGGTGCTGCAGGACCCGCGTCTACACGACTCGCTGCTGCGTCAGTTCATCTTCTCCGCCTGTGTGTTGCTGATCGAAATTCCGCTGGGCATCGCCATCGCCCTGTGCATGCCGACGCGCGGGCGCTGGGCGTCGCTGTGCCTGATCCTGATGGCCATCCCGCTGCTGATCCCGTGGAACGTCGTCGGCACCATCTGGCAGATCTTCGGCCGCGCCGACATCGGCCTGATGGGCTGGACGCTGAACAAGCTGGGCATCAGCTACAACTACGCCGCCAACACCATGGATGCCTGGGTGACGGTGCTGATCATGGACGTCTGGCACTGGACCTCGCTGGTGGCGCTGCTGTGCTACTCCGGCCTGCGCGCCATTCCTGACGTCTATTACCAGGCAGCGCGTATAGACCGCGCGTCGAACTGGGCGGTGTTCCGCCACATCCAGCTGCCCAAGCTGAAAAGCGTGCTGCTGATCGCGGTGATGCTGCGCTTCATGGACAGCTTCATGATCTACACCGAGCCCTTCGTACTCACCGGCGGCGGGCCGGGCAACGCCACCACCTTCCTCAGCCAGACCCTGACGCAAATGGCTGTCGGCCAGTTCGACCTGGGCCCGGCGGCGGCGTTCTCGCTGGTGTACTTCCTGATCATCCTGCTGGTGTCCTGGCTGTTCTACACCGCCATGACCCACGACGACAAAACCCGCTGAGGCCGACCATGACGCTGCGCAAACGCCTGGTACTGCTGATCTACTTTCTGTTCCTGCTGGTGCCGATCTACTGGCTGCTGAACATGTCGTTCAAGAGCAACACCGAGATTCTCGGCGGGCTCAGTCTGTGGCCGCAGAACTTCACCCTGGACAACTACCGGGTGATCTTCACCGACCGCAGCTGGTACGAGGGCTACCTCAATTCGCTGTACTACGTCAGCCTCAACACCCTGATCTCGCTCAGCGTGGCACTGCCGGCGGCCTATGCCTTCTCGCGCTATCGTTTTCTCGGCGACAAGCACCTGTTCTTCTGGCTGCTGACCAACCGCATGGCGCCGCCGGCGGTGTTCCTGTTGCCGTTCTTCCAGCTCTACTCGTCCATCGGCCTGTTCGACACCCATATCGCCGTGGCGCTGGCGCACTGCCTGTTCAACGTGCCGCTGGCGGTGTGGATCCTCGAAGGCTTCATGTCCAGCGTGCCGAAGGAAATCGACGAGACGGCCTATATCGACGGCTACAGCTTTCCGAAATTCTTCGTGAAGATCTTCATCCCGCTGATCCGCTCCGGCATCGGCGTCACTGCCTTCTTCTGCTTCATGTTCTCCTGGGTCGAGCTGCTGCTGGCGCGCACCCTGACCTCGGTAGACGCCAAGCCCATCGCCGCGGTGATGACCCGTACCGTGTCCGCCTCGGGTATCGACTGGGGCGTGCTGGCCGCTGCCGGGGTGCTGACCATCATCCCGGGGATGCTGGTGATCTGGTTCGTTCGCAACCATGTGGCCAAGGGCTTCGCCCTCGGTCGCGTGTAAGGGAGGTTTGTCATGAGCTGGATGGCCTGGACTCTACCGACCGCGCTGTTCTTCGCCGGCATCGCCGTGCTGCTGGCCGGCATGACGCTGGCCGAGCTGCGCTGGCCGTGCGTCGAGCGCAAGGGTTTTCTGCCGATCACCACCACCCGGGGTGATCGGTTGTTCATCGGTCTGCTCGGCAGCGCCTACCTGCACCTGCTGGTGATAGGCGTGACCGACTGGAGCGTGTGGATAGCGTCGCTGCTATCGCTGTTGTGGTTGTGCGCAGTCATGCGCTGGGGCTGAGCCGGGCTGCCGCCGGTATGCCTCTCCCCAAATCCTGAGATGGAGGTCTCTATGTTCGACAATAACAACAAGACCCGACATAGCATGGCGTTGGCCGCCTTGCTGGCGTTGTCCGGTTTGAGCGGTGCGGCCTGGGCGGATGCCTATGAAGAGGCCGCGAAGAAATGGATTGCTGATGAGTTCAATCCCTCGACCCTGACGCCGGAGCAACAGCTCGAAGAGCTGAAGTGGTTCATCAAGGCTGCCGAGCCGTTTCGTGGCATGAACATCAACGTCGCCTCGGAAACTCTGACCACCCATGAGTACGAGTCCAAGGTGCTGGCCAAGGCCTTCAGTGAAATCACCGGCATCAAGCTCAAGCATGACCTGATGCAGGAAGGCGATGTGGTCGAGAAACTACAGACGCAGATGCAATCCGGCAAGAACATCTACGACGGTTGGGTCAACGACTCGGACCTGATCGGTACCCATTTCCGCTATGGCAAGGCGGTCTCGATCACCGACATGATGGCTAACGAGGGTAAGGACTTCACCTCGCCGACTCTCGATCTTGACGATTTCATCGGCCTGTCCTTCACCACCGGGCCGGACGGCAAGGTTTATCAGTTACCCGATCAGCAGTTCGCCAACCTCTACTGGTTCCGCGCCGACTGGTTCGAGCGTCCGGAGCTGAAGGCCAAGTTCAAGGAAATCTACGGCTACGAGCTGGGTGTGCCGGTGAACTGGTCAGCTTACGAGGACATCGCCGAGTTCTTCTCCAAGCATGTCAAGGAAATCGACGGTAAACGCGTCTATGGCCATATGGACTACGGCAAGAAAGATCCGTCGCTTGGCTGGCGTTTCACCGATGCCTGGTTCTCCATGGCCGGCGGCGGCGACAAGGGGCTGCCCAACGGCCTGCCTGTGGACGAGTGGGGCATTCGCGTCGACGGCTGCCGGCCGGTAGGTTCCAGTGTCGCCCGCGGTGGTGATACCAACGGGCCGGCGGCGGTGTTCGCCACGCAGAAGTACGTCGATTGGATGCGCCAGTACGCGCCGCCGGAAGCGCAAGGCATGACCTTCTCCGAATCCGGCCCGGTGCCGGCGCAGGGTGCCATCGCTCAGCAGATCTTCTGGTACACCGCCTTTACTGCCGATATGACCAAGCCAGGCCTGCCGGTGGTTAACGACGATGGCACGCCGAAATGGCGTATGGCGCCGTCGCCCAAGGGCCCGTATTGGGAGGAGGGCATGAAGCTCGGTTATCAGGACACCGGTTCCTGGACCTTCCTCAACTCCACGCCGGAGAAACAGCGCCTGGCCGCCTGGCTCTATGCGCAGTTCGTTACCTCCAAGACCGTCTCGCTGAAAAAGACCCTGGTCGGCCTGACGCCGATTCGTGAGTCGGACATCAACTCGCAGGCGATGACGGACGTAGCGCCCAAGCTCGGCGGGCTGGTGGAGTTCTACCGCAGCCCGGCGCGCGTGCAGTGGACACCGACCGGCACCAACGTGCCGGACTATCCACGTCTGGCTCAACTGTGGTGGCAGTTCATCGCCGAGGCCGCCAGCGGTGACAAGACGCCGCAACAGGCGCTCGATGGCCTGGCCGCAGCGCAAGACACCATGCTCGGTCGTCTGGAGCGCTCAGGTGTGCTGGGTGAGTGCGGGCCGAAGCTGAACGAGCCGCGTGACCCGCAGTACTGGTTCGACCAGCCGGGCGCACCGAAACCCAAGCTGGCCAACGAGAAACCCAAGGGCGAAACCATCGCCTACGACGAGTTGCTCAAGTCCTGGGAGCAGGCGCGCAACTGATCCAAGTGGCAGAAACGACAACGGCACCCTCGGGTGCCGTTGTTTGTTATGCAGTGCTGCTTACTTATGCAGATGCTCGGCCGCGTGCAGGGTGTTTTCCAGCAGGCCTGCGCGGGTCATCGGGCCAACACCGCCTGGAACTGGTGTGATCCAGCCGGCGCGGGGCAGGGCGGCATCAAAGGTCACGTCGCCGACCAGCTTGCCGTCTTCCTGGCGGTTGATGCCGACGTCGATGACGATGGCGCCTGGCTTGATCCACTCACCCTTGACCAGTCCCGGCTTGCCTGCAGCGACCACGACGATATCAGCCTGGCCGACGTGAGCAGCTAGATCCTTGGTGAAGCGGTGGGTGACGGTCACGGTGCAACCGGCTAGTAGCAACTCCATGGCCATTGGTCGGCCGACGATATTGGACGCGCCAACTACCACTGCATGCATGCCGTAGAGGTCGGCGCCCGTGCTTTCCAGCAGGGTCATGATGCCCTTGGGGGTACAGGGGCGCAGCAGCGGCATGCGCTGGGCCAGGCGGCCGATGTTGTAGGGGTGAAAGCCATCCACATCTTTATCCGGGCGAATGCGTTCGAGCAGCAGGGACGAGTCGAGATTCTCCGGCAGCGGCAGCTGTACCAGGATACCGTCGATGGCCGGGTCTTCATTGAGCTCGTCGATCAGGGCGAGCAGATCGGCCTGGCTGGTCTCTGCCGGCAGATCATAGGCACGGGAGAGGAAACCGACTTCTTCGCAATCCTTGCGTTTATGTGACACATAGACCTGGGAGGCGGGATCGGTGCCGACCAGGATCACGGCCAGGCCTGGCGCACGAAGGCCTTGCTGGCGGCGTTCGGCGACACGTTGGGCAATCTGCTGGCGGAGGCTGGCGGCGATCGCCTTGCCGTCGATCAGTTGTGCGGTCATTGCGCTGGTTAACCATTAATAAGGGTGAAAAAAGGACGCGCATTCTCGCATGGGCGCTCACTTGGGCAAAGGCGCCTGCCGTCGTTTTCGCGTAACTCCTTTAAATCGCTGAATTTTTTTGAAAATTTCTGTTGACGAGGTTGGGAGCCGTCTATAACATTCGCCCCGCTTCTCAGGAACAGCCACTCGCTGGGTGAGGCGGCAAGAGCCAAGCCCTGGTGGTGAGGTTGGAGCCAAAAGCTTGTAAGTCTGCGCTAGCAGATGGATAAGTGCCCGTAGCTCAGCTGGATAGAGCATCCGCCTTCTAAGCGGATGGTCGCAGGTTCGAGTCCTGCCGGGTGCGCCATTTGGCGGTCAGGCAAGTTGAGTAAGCAAATGCAATATGGTGGGCGTAGCTCAGTTGGTAGAGCACAGGATTGTGGCTCCTGGTGTCGTGGGTTCGATTCCCATCGTCCACCCCATATTCCAAAACGCCAGGCCCAAAGCCTGGCGTTTTTGTTTTAAGCTGCAAAGCCACGCGGACGTGGTGGAATTGGTAGACACACCAGATTTAGGTTCTGGCGCCGCAAGGTGTGAGAGTTCGAGTCTCTCCGTCCGCACCATCTTTTTTTATATAGCCCCTCCCGACTGCCGCCTGCTTCTAGGGTGACTTCTGCACATTGACCCTCTAGAATGCTTGGCCTTGATTCGGGGCCGGGTCGACCCGGCTTATGTCTGTGCAACGAGGAATATCCATGCAAGTTTCTGTTGAAAGCACTTCTGCTCTTGAGCGCCGCATGACTGTCGGCGTACCCGTCGAGCGCATCGAGACCGAAGTCAACAAGCGTCTGCAACAGACTGCCCGTCGTGCCAAAGTTCCTGGCTTCCGTCCTGGCAAGGTGCCGATGAGCGTGATTCGTCAGCGCTATGAAGATGCCGCTCGTCAGGAAGCCCTGGGCGACCTGATCCAGGCGACCTTCTATGAGGCCGTGGTCGAGCAGAAGCTGAATCCGGCCGGCGCTCCGGCCGTAGAGCCGAAGTCCTTCGAGAAGGGCAAGGATCTGGAGTACGTCGCTACTTTCGAAGTATTTCCTGAGTTTCAGGTGACCGGCCTCGACACTATCGCCATCGAGCGCCTGCAGGCCGAAGTCGCCGACAGTGATGTCGACAACATGCTCGACATCTTGCGCAAGCAGAACACCCGTTTCGAAACTGTCGAGCGTGCTGCCGAGAATGGCGACCAGTTGAACATCGATTTCGTCGGCAAGATCGACGGCGAAGCATTCGCTGGCGGCAGCGCCAAGGGCACCCAGCTGGTGCTGGGTTCTGGCCGCATGATCCCGGGCTTCGAAGACGCCCTGGTCGGTGTCAAGGCTGGTGAAGTGCGTGTGATCAACCCGACCTTCCCTGAGGACTACCAGAATCTCGATCTGGCCGGCAAAACCGCCGAATTCACCGTTACCGTCAACAGCGTCTCCGCTCCGCAACTGCCTGAGCTGAACGACGAGTTCTTCGCCCTGTTCGGTATCAAGGATGGCGGTCTGGAAGGTTTCCGCGCCGAGGTTCGCAAGAACATGGAGCGTGAACTGCGTCAGGCCATCAAGTCCAAGGTCAAGAACCAGGTAATGGACGGCCTGCTGGCTGCTAATCCGATCGAAGTGCCGAAGGCGCTGATCGGCAACGAAGTAAATCGTCTGCGCGTGCAGGCCGTTCAGCAGTTCGGTGGCAACATCAAGCCTGACCAACTGCCGGCCGAGCTGTTCGAGGAGCAAGCCAAGCGCCGTGTGGTGCTGGGCCTGATCGTCGCTGAAGTGGTCAAGCAGTTCGAGCTGAAGCCCGACGAAGCCCGTGTTCGTGAGCTGATCGAAGAGATGGCTTCTGCTTACCAGGAACCTGAGCAGGTCGTTGCCTGGTACTACAAGAACGACCAGCAAATGAACGAAGTGCGTTCGGTTGTACTGGAAGAGCAAGTTGTAGATACTGTTCTGCAGAAGGCCAACGTGACCGATAAAGCGGTTTCCTACGAAGACGCAGTCAAGCCGGCGGAAGCTCCTAAAGCCGACTGATCTGGCAACCTCGTTCGAGCACACCACCATAAGCCAGCCTCAGTGCTGGCTTATGCGTATTTGAGACATGACTATTGGGGAGTGAGCGCAAGACATGTCCCGCAATCCTTTTATGCAAAACATGCCTGAAATTCAGGCCGCTGGCGGCCTGGTGCCGATGGTCATCGAGCAATCCGCTCGGGGCGAGCGTGCCTACGACATCTATTCGCGCCTGCTCAAGGAGCGCGTGATCTTCCTGGTCGGTCCGGTTGAGGACTACATGGCCAACCTGATCTGCGCCCAGTTGCTGTTTCTGGAAGCAGAAAATCCGGACAAGGACATCCACCTGTACATCAACTCGCCGGGCGGCTCGGTGACTGCCGGCATGGCGATCTACGACACTATGCAGTTCATCAAGGCCGACGTGTCCACCACCTGCATTGGCCAGGCCTGCAGCATGGGGGCATTCCTGCTGGCGGGCGGCGCCAAGGGTAAGCGTTTCTGCCTGCCGAACTCGCGGGTGATGATTCACCAGCCATTGGGCGGTTTCCAGGGGCAGGCCTCGGATATCGAGATCCATGCCAAGGAAATTCTGTTCATTCGCGAGCGCCTGAACGAGCTGCTGGCGCAGCATACCGGTCAGAGCCTGGAAACCATCGAGCGCGATACCAATCGCGACAACTTCATGAGTGCGTCGCGCGCCGTGGAATATGGTCTGGTCGATGCCGTGCATGAAAAGCGTCAAATGCCGGTCTAGGTGATGCATCTGCTGCGGGCATTCATGAATGGCGCGACCTGCGCCCTTGAAAATGCCCGCATTTGCCTTCATCTTGTGTTTCAAGCCTACCGTATTGGATTGATCGAATGACTGACACCCGTAACGGTGAGGACAACGGCAAACTGCTTTATTGCTCCTTCTGCGGCAAAAGCCAGCATGAAGTGCGCAAGTTGATCGCCGGTCCTTCCGTCTTCATCTGCGACGAATGCGTCGACCTGTGCAATGACATCATCCGCGAGGAGGTGCAGGAAGCACAGGCCGAGAGCAGCGCGCACAAACTCCCGGCACCCAAGGAAATCAGCGGCATCCTCGATCAGTACGTGATCGGTCAGGAGCGCGCCAAGAAAGTGCTGTCGGTAGCGGTATACAACCACTACAAGCGTCTCAATCAGCGTGACAAGAAAGACGATGTCGAGCTGGGCAAGAGCAACATTCTGCTGATCGGTCCGACCGGTTCGGGCAAGACGCTGCTTGCCGAAACGCTTGCACGCCTGCTCAACGTGCCGTTCACCATCGCTGATGCCACCACCCTGACCGAAGCCGGTTATGTCGGTGAGGATGTCGAGAACATCATTCAGAAGCTGCTGCAGAAGTGCGATTACGATGTCGAGAAGGCCCAGATGGGTATCGTCTACATCGACGAAATCGACAAGATCTCGCGCAAGTCCGATAACCCGTCGATCACTCGTGACGTGTCGGGCGAGGGCGTGCAGCAGGCGCTGCTCAAGCTGATCGAGGGCACTGTGGCCTCGGTTCCGCCGCAGGGCGGGCGCAAGCATCCGCAGCAGGAGTTCCTGCAGGTCGATACGCGCAACATCCTGTTCATCTGTGGTGGTGCATTCGCCGGCCTGGAGAAAGTCATCCAGGCGCGCTCTACCAAGGGCGGCATCGGTTTCGGTGCGGAAGTGCGCAGCAAGCAGGAAGGCAAGAAGATCGGCGAGTCTCTGCGAGAGGTCGAGCCGGACGATCTGGTCAAATTTGGTCTTATCCCTGAGTTCGTCGGTCGTCTGCCGGTGATCGCGACGCTGGAGGAGCTGGACGAGGCTGCTCTGGTGCAGATTCTCACCGAGCCGAAGAATGCACTGACCAAGCAGTACGCCAAGCTGTTCGAGATGGAAGGGGTGGACCTGGAATTCCGTTCCGATGCGCTGAAATCCGTGGCGCAGAAGGCGCTGGAGCGCAAGACTGGTGCGCGTGGCCTGCGTTCGATTCTCGAGGGCATTCTGCTCGACACCATGTACGAGATCCCGTCCCAGCAGGACGTGAGCAAGGTGGTGATCGACGAGAGCGTCATCGAGGGTTCGTCCAAGCCGCTGCTGATCTACGAGAACAGCGAGCCGCCGGCGAAGGCCGCGCCAGACGCCTGACGGCTGTCATACGTTGCAAAGAAGGGGCCCCTCGGGCCCCTTCGCTTTTCTGGACATTGCGCTTGTTTTTTACGGGAGCTACCCCCATCTTAAAAGCCAAGGGTAATCCCGCCTGTTTACGGCCTTATGGCCGCCGCTGAGCCGAAATCATGAAGACAACCATCGAATTGCCTCTCCTGCCATTGCGCGATGTAGTGGTCTATCCGCACATGGTCATCCCGCTTTTCGTCGGGCGTGAGAAATCCATCGAGGCCCTCGAGGCGGCGATGACGGGTGACAAGCAGATCCTGCTGGTAGCCCAGAAGAACCCGGCCGTCGATGATCCGGATGATCAGGATCTTTATCGCGTTGGCACCGTCGCCACCGTCCTGCAATTGCTCAAGCTGCCCGACGGTACCGTCAAGGTGCTGGTCGAGGGTGAGCAGCGCGGCTCGATCGAGCGTTTCATCGATCTCGAAGATCATTGCCGTGCCGAGGTGCAACTGATCGAGGAGGGCGAAACTGCCGAGCGCGAATCGGAAGTCTTCACCCGCAGTCTGCTCAGTCAGTTCGAGCAGTACGTGCAGCTGGGCAAGAAGGTTCCGGCCGAAGTGCTGTCGTCGCTCAACAGCATCGATGAGCCCAGCCGTCTGGTCGACACCATGGCCGCGCACATGGCGCTGAAGATCGAGCAGAAGCAGGAAATCCTCGAAATTACCTCGCTGTCCGCTCGCGTCGAGCACGTGCTGGCCATGCTGGATGCCGAGATCGACCTGCTACAGGTTGAGAAACGTATTCGCGGTCGCGTGAAGAAACAGATGGAGCGCAGTCAGCGCGAGTACTACCTGAATGAGCAGATGAAGGCCATTCAGAAGGAGCTGGGCGACATCGACGAAGGTCACAACGAGATCGATGAGCTGAAGAAGCGCATCGATAACGCCGGGCTGACCAAGGAAGCGCTGACCAAGGCCAATGCCGAGCTGAACAAGCTTAAGCAGATGTCGCCGATGTCCGCTGAGGCCACCGTGGTGCGTTCCTATATTGACTGGTTGGTGAACGTGCCGTGGAAAGCCCAGAGCAAGGTGCGCCTCGACCTGGCGCGCGCCGAGAGCATCCTCGATGCGGACCATTACGGTCTGGAGGAGGTCAAGGAACGCATCCTTGAGTACCTTGCCGTGCAGAAGCGGGTGAAGAAGCTCAAGGGGCCGGTGCTGTGCCTGGTAGGTCCACCCGGCGTAGGCAAGACCTCGCTGGCTGAGTCCATCGCTACTGCCACCAACCGCAAGTTCGTGCGTATGGCGCTGGGCGGCGTACGTGACGAGGCCGAGATTCGCGGGCACCGCCGTACCTACATCGGCTCGATGCCGGGTCGCCTGATTCAGAAGATGACCAAGGTGGGCGTGCGCAACCCGCTGTTTTTGCTCGACGAGATCGACAAGATGGGTCAGGACATGCGCGGCGATCCTGCCTCGGCGCTGCTGGAAGTGCTCGACCCGGAGCAGAATCACAACTTCAACGATCACTACCTCGAGGTCGACTACGACCTGTCGGACGTGATGTTCCTCTGCACCGCCAACTCGATGAACATCCCCGGTCCGTTGCTGGATCGCATGGAGGTCATCCGTCTGCCGGGCTACACCGAGGACGAGAAGGTCAACATTGCCATCAAGTACCTGGCGCCCAAGCAGATCAAGGCCAATGGCCTGAAGAAGGGCGAACTGGAGTTCGACGAGTCTGCCATCCGCGACATCATCCGCTACTACACCCGCGAGGCCGGTGTGCGCAGTCTGGAGCGGCAGATCGCCAAGGTCTGCCGCAAGGCGGTCAGGGAGCACATTGGCGAGAAGCGTTTCCAGGTTACTGTGACGGCTGCGTCACTCGAGCATTTCCTTGGCGTACGTAAGCACCGCTACGGCCTTGCCGAGCAGCAGGATCAGATCGGTCAGGTGACCGGTCTGGCTTGGACTCAGGTCGGTGGCGAGTTGCTGACCATCGAGACCGCTGTGGTGCCTGGCAAGGGCGTATTGATCAAGACCGGCTCGCTGGGTGATGTCATGGCTGAGTCGATGACGGCGGCCATGACTGTGGTGCGCAGTCGAGCGAAAAGTCTGGGGATCGCGGCTGATTTCAACGAGAAGTGCGACGTTCACATCCACATGCCTGAGGGTGCCACACCGAAGGACGGCCCGAGTGCGGGTATTGGCCTGTGCACGGCACTGGTCTCGGCGTTGACCCAGATTCCGGTTCGTGCCGATGTCGCCATGACTGGTGAAATCACCCTGCGGGGTCAGGTACTGGCCATCGGCGGGCTGAAAGAGAAACTTCTGGCGGCGCATCGGGGTGGAATCAAGACCGTGATCATTCCCGAAGAAAATGTGCGCGATTTGAAAGAAATTCCGGAAAATATTAAGCAAGACCTGCAGATTAAACCGGTTAAATGGATTGACGAGGTCCTGCAAATTGCGCTGCAATACGCCCCGGAGCCCTTGCCCGATGCGGCTCCCGAGATGGTTGCAACGGATGACAAGCGCGAGTCTGATTCCAAGGAGCGAATCAGCACGCATTAGCCGGATGGCTTCCTTGACACAATTTTTGAGCCCTTGTTATAAGGCGGCTCTTATTGTGTCGGCAGGCCCTCCAGCACCCGCTTTGCTTAGACTTAAAATCAAGAAACAAACTCAACAGAAATAAGGGGACTTAGAGTGAACAAGTCGGAACTGATCGATGCCATCGCTGCATCTGCTGATATCCCGAAAGCTGTTGCTGGCCGCGCGCTGGATGCAGTGATTGAATCCGTCACTGGCGCCCTGAAGGCTGGTGACTCTGTCGTACTGGTTGGCTTCGGCACCTTCGCTGTCAAAGAGCGTGCTGCTCGCACTGGCCGCAACCCGCAGACTGGCAAGCCGATCAACATCGCTGCTGCCAAGATCCCGGGCTTCAAAGCTGGCAAGGCTCTGAAAGACGCTGTCAACTAAGCGTCTTCTGAATTTGTCTCGCCGTCAGACCTTTCTGGCGGTTGTTGGGCGGCAGGGCAGACAGTTTCCATGCCTGTACTGATCGCTTGACGCGTTACGAGAAGGCGCATCCCAGGATGCGCCTTTCTTCTATCCGGAATTACCCACACTGCGCGGCTGGTGGCTCTGTACAGTCGTTCTGGGGGAAGCATGCTGCAAAACATCAGGGACAATTCACGCGGTTGGATTGCCAAGACCATCATCGGCCTAATCGTTATGCTGATGGCGTTTACCGGCTTCGAGGCCATCGTCACCGGTACCAGTAACCGCAATAATGCGGCCGAGGTGAACGGTGACACCATTACCCTCGACGAGCTCAATCAGGCCGTTGAAATGCAGCGTCGTCAGTTGCTGCAGCAGCTGGGGCGTGATTTCGATGCCTCGCTGCTCGATGATCGCCTGCTGCGTGAGGCATCGCTCAAGGGGCTGATCGAGCGTAAGCTGCTGCTTCAGGCAGCAGGCGATGCTCGTTTCGCTTTCTCGCAGGCATCGCTGGATCAGGTGATTCTGCAGACGCCCGAGTTTCAGGTAGACGGCCGCTTCGATGCCGCCCGTTTCGATCAGGTCATTCGCCAGATGGGCTATACCCGTCTGCAGTTCCGTCAGATGCTGGAAGAGGAAATGCTGATTGGCCAGTTGCGTGCCGGTATCGGCGCCAGCAGCTTCGCCACCGAGCAGCAGGCGCGTGCGTTCGCCAACCTCGAGCGGCAGACCCGTGATTTCGCCAGCCTCACCATCAAGGCCGACCCGGCTGCGATCGAGTTGAGCGAAGCTGACGTCCAGGCGTACTACGCCGAGCACGCCAGTGAGTTCATGAGTCCCGAGCAGGTGGTGTTGGAGTACGTCGAGCTGCACAAGGAAAGCTTCTTCGATCAGGTCGAAGTCAGCGACGAGGAACTGCAGCCGCTCTATGAGAGCGAAATCGCCAACCTGGCCGAGCAGCGTCAGGCCGCGCACATCCTCATCGAAGGCGATGACGAAGCTGCGCGCAGCAAGATCGAAGAGATCAAGGCGCGTGTCGACGCTGGCGAAGATTTCGCGGCCCTGGCCAAGGAATTCTCGCAGGATCCAGGTTCTGCCGCCGATGGCGGTGATCTGGGTTATGCCGGCCCTGGCGTCTACGATCCGGCTTTCGAGGAAGCGCTCTATGCGCTGCAACAGGATCAGGTTTCCGAGCCGGTGAAGAGCGAGTTCGGCTGGCACCTGATCAAGCTGTTGGGTGTACAGGCTCCGGAAGTGCCCAGCTTCGACAGTCTCAAGGACAAGCTGGCACGTGACTTCAAGACTCAGCAGGTCGAATTGCGCTTCGTCGAAGCCACCAAGCAACTGGAAGATGCTGCGTTCGAGGCTTCGGATCTGGCGCAGCCGGCTCAGGAGCTGAACCTTGAGGTCAAGACCAGTGAACCCTTTGGTCGTGAAGGGGGCGCTACCGGCATCACTGCCAATCGTCAGGTGCTGCAGGCTGCCTTCAGCCCTGAAGTGCTGGAAGACGGCACCAACAGCTCGACCATCGAACTGGATCCGAGTACCGTCGTCGTAGTGCGTGTGAAGGAGCACAAGAAGCCCGAGCAGTTGCCGCTGGATCAGGTTGCCGAGAGCATTCGTGCCCATCTGCAGCAGGAGCGTGCCGCTGCTGCCGCCAAGGCTGAAGGCGAGAAGCAGCTGGCCGCTGCCGAGAGCGGTGAAAGCATCAGTGACTGGCAAGTGCAGGAAGCTGCCACGCGCAGCCAGGATGGCGTCGAGCCGAAGGTGCTGCAGGCGCTGTTCCGTATGCCCAAGCCAGCCAAGGCGGGTGAGCCGAGCTTTGCGGGCGTAACGCTGAACAATGGTGACTATGTCGTCCTGCGCCTTGATGGCGTCAACGTGCCGGAGGAGGCGCTGACTGAGGAAGAGTTGGCCATGTACCGCAACTTCCTGGCTTCGCGTGCCGGTCAGCAGGACTTCGCTGCGCTGCTTCAGCAGCTCGAAACCAAGGCCGATATCGAGCGTTTCTAAAATCGACCACTCGGACGCCTCCTGCGAGGCGTTCGTGCAAGCAATAAAAACCCGCAAACCTGCGCCTTTTTTCTTCGGGTTCGAGGCTAGAGAGGGTGGTATCAGCCATCGGCCGGCGCTTGATATCCGCTCGTTTCATGGCTGTTTGGTATGCTGGGTTATAGGTGCTTTGCCCAGCATGCCAATCGGCATGCCAATTAGGTAGAGATGACCGGGGATAAGGTGAGACAGCCAGAAACAGAAAACCCGGCGCAGAGGCCGGGTTTTCTGGGGTTCCGAGACATGTAGAGACATGCTGGAACAAGGGATTGGTCGGAGAGACAGGATTCGAACCTGCGACCTTCTCGTCCCGAACGAGACGCGCTACCAAGCTGCGCTACACTCCGAATAAGGAATATTCTACTGAAAAACTTTTACCGCACAAGGGGTTAGCCTGAAAAATATTCGGGCCGAGCATCCTCCAGCAGCGCCTCGGACTTTCCTGCTCAGAGTTCCTTGATGGTTTGCACCTGATCCTTGTTGATCGCGGCGCGTTTGCCGTCCAGTTGCTCGAATTCGTAGAAGCCTGAGTCTTCATCGTACTTGGGCTTGTCCACGGTCTGGATCTCACGTCCATCGTTGAGCGTGATCACCGAGGGGGTCGAGCAGCCGGCCAGGACAACGAAGCCTAGTGTCATCAGCAGTGTGGGAATGATCCGTTTGGTCATGGTCTGTCTCCTTGAGGGCTAACGTTGGGCTATGCCTTCGCTCAGACGTGAAACTGTCACGTGAGTTCCTTATGGCTTTATAGCATCAGTCAATATTAGCGCTGGAAGCGAGCATGTCCGGGGTGTTCAGGTTGGCCAGGCGTGAATCTTGTGCGGGGCAGTCGACGGCGATGGGCGCTAGTCTGCCAAACCAGCGTTGCGGGCTGCGCTCCCCTGACTGCCAGGCCTGTTCCAGGTCATCGCGCAAACGGGTCGGCAGCAGGCAGAACAGCGGCTGCCAGTAATCATTCTGGCGAATCATCACGGGCTGGCTGCCAGCCTGGGCGAGCAGTGACTCGATCAGGGCATGATCGACCAGCGGTGCGTCGCAAGGCAGTACCAGCATCTGCTCATGACGGGCCGCGGCCATGCCGGCGCGAATGCCGGCCAGGGGGCCCTGGAAGTCCTGTTCCTGGTCGGCGACCAGTTGATCGGCATACGGCGCGTAGTGCTCCTGGTTGCGGTTGCAGGAGATGATCAGATCATCGCTCAGTGGCCTGGTCAGGTCGTGCAGCCAGGCGATCAGCGGGCGCCCGCGCCAGTTCAGCAAGCCCTTGTCACGTCCGCCCATACGCTGGCCTCGACCACCGGAAAGCAGTAGCACGGAGCAGCAGGAAGAGGCATTGGATGCGGGCATGCAGGCGGTCTCCGTAGGCGGGCTGTGTGATATAACAGCGCCCATTCTCTCCCAATTGGATGCCTGCCATGAACCATAAAGCTGATGCGGTTTTCGTGCCGCTGAACATCGCCGTACTGACCGTCAGCGATACACGTACGCTGGAGACCGATACTTCAGGGCAGCTGTTGGTCGATCGCCTGACGGACGCCGGTCATCAATTGGCCGCCCGTGTGCTGCTCAAGGACGACCTGTACAGAATCCGTGCGCAGGTGGCGACCTGGATCGCCGAGGATCAGGTGCAGGTCGTGGTGATCACCGGTGGCACCGGCTTTACCGGGCGCGACAGTACGCCGGAAGCGGTCGCTTGCCTGCTGGACAAGCAGGTCGACGGTTTCGGTGAGCTGTTCCGGCAGATCTCCGTGGCCGACATCGGCACTTCCACCATTCAGTCGCGCGCGCTGGCCGGCCTGGCCAACGGCACGCTGGTGTGCTGCCTGCCGGGTTCGACCAATGCCTGCCGTACTGCCTGGGACGGCATTTTGGGCGATCAGCTGGATGCACGGCACCGTCCCTGTAACTTCGTCCCGCACCTGAAGCAGGTGGGCGCCTGCGAGACGCGCGGATGAGTGCTGGCGATCATCCCGGCTTGTTGCCCATGGAGGCTGCGCTGGAGCGCTTGCTGGCCTTGGCCGATGCATCACGCATTGACGAGAGCGAGCCGGTCTCGCTGGCCGATGCCGATGGCCGGATATTGGCCGAGCCCCTGATCGCCACGCTGGATCTGCCGCCCTGGCCCAACAGTGCCATGGATGGTTACGCCCTGCGTCTGGCTGATTGGAGCGGCCAGCCATTGCCGGTCAGTCAGCGTATTCAGGCCGGCAATGCGCCGCTGCCACTGCAGCCAGGCAGTTGCGCGCGGATCTTCACTGGCGCGCCGCTACCGGAAGGCGCTGACACCGTCGAGATGCAGGAAAACATTGAGCTGGATGAGGCGGGGTGCGTGTATTTCCGTGAGCCGCTGAGCATCGGGCAGAACGTTCGTGCCCAGGGGCAGGAGACGCGAGTCGGTGAGTGCGTGCTGCCGGCCGGTACGCGTCTCGGGCCGATCGAGCTGGGCCTGGCCGCGTCGCTTGGTGCTGCACAATTGTGGGTGCGGCGGCGCCTGTGCGTTGCCGTGCTATCCACCGGCGACGAACTGGTGGAGCCGGGGCAGGCGTTGGGGCCGGGGCAGATCTACAACAGCAATCGGCGTCTGCTGATTGCCTGGTTGCAGCGGCTAGGTTGTGCGGTGGTCGATGCAGGCATATTGCCTGATGATTTGCCGCGTACCCGCGCAGCGCTGGGCGCCCTGGGCGAGGTTGATCTGATCCTCTCCACGGGCGGTGTGTCGGTGGGGGAGGCGGATTTTCTCGGCATGGCCCTGCGTGAGGCCGGCGAACTGGCGCTGTGGAAGCTGGCGATCAAGCCTGGCAAGCCGCTGACCTTTGGGCATTACCAGGGGGTTCCGGTTATCGGTTTGCCGGGCAATCCGGCTTCGACATTGGTCACCTTCGGCTTGCTGGCGCGACCCTACCTGCTACGTCGCCTTGGCGTGCAGCGTGTCGAGCCCCTGGGCTTCGCGGTGCCGGCAGGCTTTGTCTGGAGCAAGCCGGGCAAGCGTCGTGAATACCTGCGCGCACGTCTGGAGCGGGGGCGGGTGCTGCCGTACGCCAACCAGAGCTCCGGTGTGCTGCGCAGTGCCGCCTGGGCCGAAGGGCTGGCCGAGGTGATCGAGGGCAGCACCCTGGCAGAAGGGGACATGCTGCGCTTCATTCCCTTGAGTGAGATCCTCGGCTAGCGTCTGCGGCGCCCGGCTGTGCGAACGATTGGGTGCTTTAGATGGTGCGGCAAAACAACCGGGTCACATTTTCGACGATAGAATTTGCAAATCAGCCTTATAGCGGGCATAGTCGCACGCTTGTAAATTCAACCGACACGGTCGTGCCCATGCTAAAACGCTTCGCACCCCTCGTGCCTCTTGCACTCACAGTCTTTCTCGCTGCCTGTGCCGGCCATTCGCCGCAACCGCAGATCAGTGATGCCAAGGTCGAGCCTACTGTGCGTCCGCAGGCTCATCAGGCCGAGCCTGCAGACGATGAAATCAACGCGCTGCTCGACGACAAGCCCTATGAAATGCCGCAACTGGCCGACAGCCTGCTCGATCTTGGGCGTTCGCTGATCGGCACTCGCTATCGCTACGGCGGCACTTCGGTGCAATCCGGTTTCGACTGCAGCGGTTTCATCGGTTACCTGTTCCGCAAGGAAGTCGGTCTGGAGCTGCCGCGCTCCACGCGCGAGCTGATCAACCTGGATGCGCCCAAGGTGGCGCGGGCTGATCTGGAGCCTGGCGATCTGATCCTGTTCAATGACCGTGGTCGTGGCCGCGTCAGCCATGCGGGCATCTACCTGGGCGATGATCAATTCATCCATTCCAGCAGTAGCCGCAGTGGTGGTGTGCGTATCGATAGCCTTGATGACAGCTACTGGAATCGTAGCTATCTGCAGGCCAAACGCGTGCTGGCGCTGGCTCAGGTGGAAGAACAGGCGCCTGCCGACAAGCGTCATAACTGATGTTGCATGGCGTAACCCAAGGGTTGCGCCGTTTGTCGTGACTCGGGCAGAGTAGGGCGCATTGGACTCTGGATCGCCTCGCTAATGTCTCTCACGACCCGTGTCGCCCTCATTGCCCTTGCGCTGTTGCTGGCAGCCTGTAGCAGCCGGGCACCTTCTCCGCAGCCAGTCCATACTCCGCCAATCGCCTCGCCGTCCTATCTGGGTGGCGCAGAGGATGTGCTGTTTCGTGCGCTGGGGCTGGTCGGTACACCCTACCGCTACGGCGGCAACACCCCGGAAGGCGGCTTCGACTGCAGCGGCCTGATTGGCTATGTCTACCGTGATGCCGCCGGCATCAGCCTGCCGCGCTCGACGCGTGAACTCAGTGCCATGCGTACACCTGCGGTGCGCCGCGATGCATTGCAGAGCGGGGATCTGGTGTTCTTCGCCACCAATGGTGGTCGCGCCGTCAGCCATGCCGGTATTTATGTGGGCGATGGGCGTTTCGTACATGCGCCGTCCACTGGCGGCACCGTACGCCTGGACAGCCTCGACAATGTCTACTGGCAGCGCGTCTATCTCGATGCCAAGCGTGTGATCACGCCCGAGCTTGCCCGTAACCCCTGAGTCGTCATGGTCGAGCCCATCCGTCTGCCGCCTCAGCCGGAGGTCTGCGAGTTGTGCGCGCGACCTGTAGCGCTGACGCGTCACCATCTGATTCCCAAGGCCCTGCACGACAAACCCTATGTGCAGAAGCGTTTCGATCGTCATCAGCGCATAACGGCGACGCTCTGGGTGTGCCGTGCCTGCCACAACCAGATCCACCGACTCTTCAGTGAAAAAGAGCTGGCACTGACCTACAACAACCGGGACCGGTTGCTGGCCGATGATCGCTTGCGCACCTTTGTCGAGTGGCTGGCCAGTAAACCGCCGGGCTTTACGCCCAGGCATTGAGACGTCCCGGCGTTGACGTGCAGGGCTGCCAGCCTCTACCCTGCGCGCCTTGCTTCAGGTGCCCCGCGCCATCATCCGTGATGGCGCAGGGGTGAAACAGGGAAGCCGGTCCGAATGCCGGCGCTGCCCCCGCAACGGTAGGTGAGTCAAACACCGCTCAAGGCCACTGTGCACTGCATGGGAAGGCGCGGTGCCGAACCTTTGGGTTCACTCACGAGCCCGGAGACCGGCCTGTCGCAGTTTCACGGCATCGCGGAGGGCGTTGTCCGGCCAACGCTCCGGTTCTACCGTAGCGTTCGTGTTTTTTCGTCTTCCGCATGCCTGACCAGCCATTGGCGCCTGGATGAGTGCATGTGGATCGTCGCGATCTTTTGGCTCATGACCGTTCGTACTGTTCGCTGAACAGGCGGCGCGGGTGCCTGACGTGCAGGAGCACAGCATGAGTGAGACCGCCGAACGCGACGCCCGCCACAAGGCGCGCATGCAACGCAAGAAAGCCCTGATCGACGAAAAGATCGCCCAGGCCCAGGACGAATACGGTCTGCTGCTGGTGCACAGCGGCAATGGCAAGGGCAAGAGCAGCAGCGCCTTCGGCATGGTTGCGCGCGCTCTGGGTCATGGCATCAAGGTCGGTGTGGTGCAATTCATCAAGGGCGCGGCTAGCACCGGCGAAGAAACCTTCTTCCGCCGTTTCCCCGAGGAAGTCAGCTACCACGTGATGGGCGAGGGGTTCACCTGGGAGACCCAGGATCGCCAGCGCGACATCGCCAAGGCGCAGGAAGCCTGGGCGGTAGCCCGGCGCCTGCTCAGCGATGAGTCTGTCGGCCTGGTGGTGCTGGATGAACTGAATATCGCCCTCAAGCACGGTTACCTCGAACTGGATGCGGTGCTGGCCGATATCGAGGCCCGGCCGCTGTTGCAGCACGTGGTGGTGACCGGCCGCGGTGCCCTGCCGGGGATGATCGAGGCGGCCGATACCGTCACTGAGATGAGCCTGGTCAAGCATGCATTCAAGCCCGGGGTGAAGGCGCAGAAGGGCATCGAATTCTGATGACGACACGTCACTGTCCGGCGTTGCTGATTGCCGCCCCGGCTTCCGGCCAGGGCAAGACTACTGTTACCGCTGCCCTGGCGCGTTTGCATACGCGCCAGGGGCGGCGGGTGCGGGTGTTCAAGTGCGGCCCGGATTTTCTCGATCCGATGATCCACGCGCGCGCCAGTGGCGCACCGGTGTACCAGCTCGATCTGGCCATGGTCGGCGAGGCTGAGAGTCGTCATCTGCTGTGGCAGGCCGCCGGCGAGGCCGACCTGATCCTGATCGAAGGGGTCATGGGCCTGTTCGACGGCAAGCCCTCGGCGGCTGACCTGGCGCGCCACTTCGGCGTGCCGGTGTTGGGGGTGATCGACGGTGCGGCCATGGCGCAGACCTTCGGCGCCCTGGCCCATGGCCTGGCGACCTTCCAGCCGGATCTGCCCTTTGCCGGTGTGCTTGGCAATCGGGTTGCCAGCACACGCCACGGCGAGATCCTGCGTGATGCGCTGCCGCCGAGCATTCGCTGGTTCGGCGCCTTGCCGCGCAGCGCTGCGGTGGAGCTGCCCAGCCGTCATCTGGGTCTGGTGCAGGCCGCTGAGTTGGCCGATCTCGACGCGCGCCTGGACGCCGCCGCCGATGCGCTGGCGGCCAGTGCCGATGTCGACCTGCCGCCGGCGGTGAGCTTCGCTGCGCCGCATATCAATGATCCCGCGCCCTTGTTGAAGGATGTGCGCATTGGCGTGGCGCGCGATGCGGCGTTCGCCTTCCTCTATCAGGCCAATCTCGACCTGCTGCAGGCGCTGGGCGCCGAGCTACGCTATTTCTCGCCGCTGGCCGACAGCGCGCTGCCCGAGGTAGACAGTCTCTATTTGCCTGGCGGTTACCCCGAGCTTTACCTGGCCGATTTGGAAGGCAATCAGGCCATGGCCGCGGCCATCCGTGCTCATCATCAGGCCGGCAAGCCGCTGCTCGCCGAATGTGGCGGCATGCTCTATCTGCTCGACGAGCTGCGCGACAAGCAGGGTGCCAGCGGCCGGATGCTCGGTCTGCTGACGGGCAGCGCCGCATTGCAGTCGCGCCTGACCGCGCTGGCCCTGCAGGAGGTGACGCTGCCGGAGGGCGAGCTGCGTGGCCATAGCTACCATCACTCGCGCCTGGACAGCCCGCTCGAGCCGCTGGTGCGCGGGCGCTGTCCGAACGGCAAGCCGGTGGCCGAGGCGGTGTATCGCCTGGGGCGACTGACCGCCAGCTATATCCACTTCTACCTGCCCACTAACCCGGAGGCGGCCGCCGCGCTGCTGCGTCCATGAGCGAGCACGCCTTCAGTCCCGAGGAGCGCGCGGCGGTGTACCGCGCCATTGCCGAGCGCCGCGACATGCGTCATTTCAGCGGTGGCGAGGTGCCGGCCGAGGTTCTGGCGCGCCTGCTCGAAGCCGCCCACCACGCGCCGAGCGTTGGCCTGATGCAACCTTGGCGCTTTGTGCGCGTCAGTGACCCGCAACTGCGTGAGTCCATTCATGAGCTGGTAGAGGCCGAGCGGGTGCGCACCGCTGAGGCCCTGGGCGAGCGCAGTGATGAGTTCATGCGCCTGAAGGTCGAGGGCATTCGCGATTGCGCCGAGCTGCTCGCCGTGGCGTTGATGGAGGGGCGCGAGGCACATGTCTTCGGGCGACGCACCTTGCCGGAAATGGATATGGCTTCGGTGGCCTGCGCCATTCAGAATCTGTGGCTGGCTGCGCGGGCCGAAGGGCTCGGGCTGGGCTGGGTATCGCTGTTCGATCCCGCGGCGTTGGCCGAGCTGCTGGGCATGCCGGCCGGCAGCAAGCCGGTCGCGCTGCTGTGTCTGGGGCCGGTGGATGCCTTCTATGAAAAACCCATGCTGGTGCAAGAGGGCTGGGCCACGCCTCGACCGCTGAGCGAGCTGCTGTTCGAGAATCGATGGGGAGTGCAGGGTGACTGAACGATGAGCCTGGCGCTGATCACCTGCGCCGGTGTGGCGCTAGACGCCGTGCTGGGGGAGCCCAGGCGCGCGCATCCGCTGGTGGCCTTCGGCCGCCTGGCCGCGCGTCTGGAACAGCGCTTCAACCCGGCTGGCAGTGGCTGGCGAAGCCACGGCGTCACGGCCTGGTGCCTGGCGGTGCTGCCGCTGACGCTGCTCACCTGGCTGCTGGTACAGGTGAGCGGGGTGAGCTGGGCAGTGGAGATATTCGCCCTGTATTTCGCCTTGGGCCTACGCAGTCTGTATGAGCATGCGCAACCTGTTGCGCAGGCGCTGCGTCTGGGTGACCTGCGGCTTGCCCGCGAGCGCGTCGGCTGGATGGTCAGCCGCAACACCGCTGAACTGGACGCTACCGGCGTGGCCCGCGCCGGCACCGAATCGGTGCTGGAGAACGGCTCCGATGCGGTATTCGCCGCCCTGTTCTGGTTCATGATCGCCGGTGCGCCCGGCGTGGTGCTGTACCGCCTGAGCAATACGCTTGACGCCATGTGGGGCTATCGCAACGAACGCTTCGAGCGCTTTGGCTGGGCGGCGGCGAAGATCGATGATGGGCTCAATTACATCCCGGCGCGTCTGGTGGCGCTGACCTATGCGCTGCTCGGGCATACTCTTCTGGCGCTGCGCTGCTGGCGCCGGCAGGCGCCGTTGTGGGACAGTCCCAATGCTGGCCCGGTGATGGCGTCTGGCGCCGGCAGCCTGGGGGTGAGCCTGGGCGGCGTGGCGGAATATCACGGTGAGCGACATGAGCGCCCGCAACTGGGCGAAGGCCCACCGCCGCGGGCGCGGGATATCGAACGGGCGATGAACAGGGTTGTCGCCGGGGTTGGCTGGTGGCTGTTATGCCTGATCCTCTGGGAGGTGCTGGGTGCTTGAACATGGAGGTCGTCTGCGCGCGGCGGCGCAGCGCTATGGCATCCCGCTGGAGGATTGGCTGGATCTGTCCACCGGTATTGCGCCCTATGGTTGGGAGCTGCCCGCCGTACCGCGCTCTGCCTGGACACGACTGCCTGAAACGGACGACGGCCTGGAACAGGCGGCGCGTGACTACTACGGCGCTGTCAGCCTGCTGCCGGTCGCCGGTTCGCAAGCAGCGATTCAGGCATTGCCACGCCTGCGTGGACACAGCCGCGTCGGCATTCTCGCGCCCACTTACGCCGAGCACGCCGCAGTCTGGCGTCGCGAGGGGCATTGCGTGACCAAGCTCAGTGAGGGGGCGGTGCATCGTGCGTTGCCGCAGCTGGATGTGCTGCTGCTGGTCAACCCGAACAACCCGACTGGTCTTCTGATCGAGCCGGCGCGCCTGCTCGACTGGCATGGCGAGTTGGCCGAGCGTGGCGGCTGGCTGGTGGTCGACGAAGCCTTTATCGATTGCACACCGCAGCACAGCCTGGCCGCCTACAGCGACATGCCGGGGCTGATCGTGCTGCGCTCGTTCGGCAAGTTCTTCGGCCTGGCCGGCCTGCGTCTGGGCTTCGTCCTGGCCGCGCAAGCGCTGCTGGATGAACTGCAAGTACTGCTCGGCCCCTGGGCGGTCAGCGGCCCGGCGCGCAGCGTTGCCTGCAGTTTACTGCGTGACAGCGAGGGGCAGCGCCACCAGCGTGAGCGCCTGCTGGCCGATGGTGAGCGCCTGGCGGCGTTGCTGCGTGACTGTGGCCTGCCGGCTACAGGCGGTTCGGCGCTGTTCCAGTTCTGCTGCAGCCGTCGCGCCGTGCCCTGCGCCGAGCTGCTGGCGCGGCGCGGCATTCTGGTGCGGCTGTTCGCCGAGTTGGACAGCCTGCGCTTTGGCCTGCCGGCGGACGAGGCGGGCTGGTTGCGGCTGGAGCAGGGGCTGCTGGAATGCGCGCCGATTCTGGCCAGCCTCGAGGAGACGCCCTGATGGCCACCCTGATGGTGCAGGGCACCACCTCCGATGCCGGCAAGAGCACCCTGGTCACGGCACTGTGCCGTTGGGCGCGGCGCCAGGGCGTGTCCGTGGCGCCGTTCAAGCCGCAGAACATGGCACTCAACTCGGCGGTGACCGTCGATGGTGGCGAGATCGGCCGGGCGCAGGCGGTGCAGGCGCAGGCGGCCGGGCTGGCGCCGCATACCGACATGAACCCGGTGTTGCTCAAGCCCAACAGCGACATGGGCGCCCAGGTGATCATCCACGGCCGCGCCATCGGCAATATGCAGGCGCTGACCTATCACGCCTATAAGCCGGTGGCGATGGCCGCAGTGTTGGAGTCCCATGCACGGTTGCTCGAGCGTCACGAGCTGGTGCTGGTCGAAGGTGCCGGCTCGCCTGCCGAGATCAATTTACGCGCCGGCGATATTGCCAACATGGGCTTTGCCGAAGCGGTGGACTGCCCGGTGATTCTGATTGCCGATATTGACAGGGGCGGTGTATTCGCCCACCTGGTCGGCACCCTGGAGCTGCTCAGCACGAGCGAGCAGGCACGGGTCCAGGGCTTCGTGATCAACCGCTTTCGCGGTGATATAGCACTGCTCAAGCCGGGGTTGGACTGGCTGCAGCAGCGCACCGGCAAGCCGGTGCTCGGCGTATTGCCGTACCTGATGGATTTTCATCTGGAAGCCGAAGACGCCGTCGACACTCGTCAGCAGGCCAAGGACGCGCAGGCGCTGCGCGTGGTGGTGCCGGTGCTGCCGCGCATCAGCAACCATACCGATTTCGACCCGTTGCGCCTGCACCCGCAGGTGCAACTGACCTTCGTCGGGCCGGGCCAGGCGATACCGCCGAGCGACCTGATCATCCTGCCCGGCTCCAAGAGCGTGCGCGCCGACCTCGCGCGACTGCGTGAACAGGGCTGGGATGCCGCCATCGCCCGTCACCTGCGCTACGGCGGCAAGGTCTTGGGCATCTGTGGTGGCTTGCAGATGCTCGGTCGGCAGATTCACGACCCGCACGGCCTGGAAGGCGCTGCCGGCAGCAGCGAGGGTCTCGGCCTGCTGGATTTCGAGACGCTGCTGGAACCGGAGAAACAGCTGCGCAACGTGCGTGGCCGGCTGTGCCTGGAGCAGGCGCAGGTCAGCGGTTACGAGATTCACGCTGGCGTCAGTCGCGGGCCGGGCCTCAATGGCGCCGTGCAGCTTGACGACGGCCGCAGCGACGGCGGCCTGAGTGCCGACGGCCAGGTGCTCGGCACTTATCTGCACGGCCTGTTCGAGCAGCCTTCGGCAGCCGCTGCCCTGCTGCGCTGGGCTGGGCTGCAGGCGGTGCAGACGGTGGATTACCAGGCGCTGCGCGAGCGCGATATCGAGCGTCTGGCCGATCAGGTGGAGTTGCACCTGGATACCGAAAAACTCAAGGCGCTTTGCGGCCTGGGGTAGAGGGCGCGGCACCCGCAGGTTTTGAAATGGTGCGCACAGCGTACCCTACGGAGTGAAGATGCTTGAACTGATCCTCGGTGGTGCCCGATCCGGCAAGAGCCGTCTGGCGGAGAGGCTGGCCGACGAGTCCGGGCTGGACGTCGTTTACATCGCCACCAGTCAGCCGCTCGATGGCGAGATGAAGGCGCGCGTCGTTCAGCATCGTGCGCGGCGTCCGGCGCACTGGGCATTGGTCGAGGAGCCGCTACAACTGGCCCGCGTGCTGGGCGAACAGGCGGCATCCGGGCGTTGCCTGCTGGTGGATTGCCTGACCCTGTGGCTGACCAATCTGCTGCTGTTGGACGATCCGGCTCGGCTGGCAGCCGAGCGCGAGGCGCTGCTTGACTGCGTGAGCAAACTGCCCGGGCGCATCCTGCTGGTCAGCAACGAAACCGGGCTGGGTGTGGTGCCGCTGGGCGAGCTCACCCGCCGTTATGTCGATGAGGCCGGCTGGCTGCACCAGGCGCTGGCCGAGCGCAGTCAGCGTGTGCTGTTCACCGTCGCCGGCCTGCCCATGGTGCTCAAGGGGGAGGCGTTATGAGTCTGCAGTGGTGGCAGGGGCCGTGCCAGCCGCTCGATCATGTGGCTCGTATCAAGGCCGAAGCGCGTCAGCAGCAACTGACCAAGCCGGCGGGTGCGCTGGGGCGACTGGAAGCGCTGGCCATTCATCTGGCGGCGCTGCAGGGGCGTGAGCGACCGACGCTTGAGCATGTGTGGATCGCCATCTTTGCCGGTGATCATGGCGTGGTGGCCGAGGGCATTTCCGCCTATCCACAGGCAGTGACCGGGCAGATGCTGGCCAACTTCGTCAGCGGTGGTGCGGCGATCAGTGTGCTCGCGCGTGAGCTTGACGCAGCGCTGGAGGTGATCGACCTGGGTACGGCCGAACCCTTGCCGCCGCTGCCTGGCGTGCGTCATCTGCAGGTCGGCGCCGGCACGCAGAATTTCGCCCGCGATCCGGCGATGACCCTGGCCCAGGCGATGATTTGCCTGGAAGTTGGCCGTGACAGCGTCCAGCGCGCACGCGCCAGCGGTTGTGACCTGTTCGTTGGCGGTGAGATGGGCATTGGCAATACCACGGCGGCGGCGGCACTGGCCTGCTGGCTGCTGGATTGCCCGGCGAGCGAGCTGGCCGGCCCCGGTACCGGATTGGACGACGCCGGTGTAGCGCACAAGGCGCGGGTGATCGATGCCGCGTTGAGCCTACACCGCGCGCAGATCGACGGCCCCTTGCAGGCATTGATCCACCTCGGTGGCTTCGAGATCGCCGCGCTCACCGGCGCCTACCTGGCCGCCGCGCAGCAGGGGGTGACGGTGTTGGTCGATGGCTTTATCTGCAGCGTTGCCGCCTTGCTCGCGGTGCGCCTCAATCCAGCCTGCCGCGACTGGCTGCTGTTCGCCCATCACGGTGCCGAGCCCGGTCATGTAAGGGTGCTGCAGACGCTGCAGGCCGAACCGTTGCTGGAGCTTGGCTTGCGTTTGGGCGAGGGCAGTGGCGCCGCCCTGGCCGTACCCTTGCTGCGCCTGGCTTGTGCCCTGCATGGGCAGATGGCGACGTTCGCTGAGGCTGCCGTGGTGCAGGGGGCAAACTGATGCTGTATCTGGACTTGCTGCGTCACGGTGAAACCGAGCTGGGTGGTGGGCTGCGGGGCAGCCTGGACGATGCGCTGACCGAG
Source organism: Ectopseudomonas mendocina (assembly GCF_008041835.1). Classification (GTDB taxonomy): domain Bacteria; phylum Pseudomonadota; class Gammaproteobacteria; order Pseudomonadales; family Pseudomonadaceae; genus Aquipseudomonas. Next base: position 37,191 of record NZ_VRYE01000040.1, on the reverse strand, counting down.
CAAGGCTGGGCGCAGTTGCGCGGAGCGGTGCAGGATGCCGGCTCCTGGGATCGCCTGATCAGCTCGCCGCTGCAGCGTTGCGCTCGGTTTGCCGAGGAGCTGGCCGCCACCCATTCATTGCCGCTGCACCTTGAGCCCGATGTGCGGGAGTTGCATTTCGGTGACTGGGAAGGGCGCAGCGCTGCCGCGCTGATGGAAACCGACGCCGAGGCGCTCGGCCGCTTCTGGGCCGATCCTTATGCCTTCACGCCGCCCAATGGCGAGCCTCTGCTGCACTTCGAAGCACGCATTCTGGCTGCCCTGCAGCGCTTGCAGCAGCGCCACGCGGGTGAACGCCTGCTGCTGATCACGCATGGCGGTGTGATGCGCTTGCTGCTGGCGCGTGCGCGCGGCCTGCCACGGCAGGATCTGCTGCAGGTCAACGTCGGCTATGCCCAGCGTTTTCGCCTGCGCCTGGATACCGATGGGCAACTGGCGGAGTTGCCATGACTCCGTTGCTGATCGCCTTGCAGTTCCTTACTCGTCTACCAGTGAGCCTACCGGGCATGCCGACCCCCGAGCAGGTGGGGCGCTCGCTGCTTTGGTACCCGCTGGTGGGGCTGCTGCTCGGCCTGCTGCTGTGGGGCGCCCATCTGCTGTTGGGGCAGGCATCGGCGGTGTTGCAGGCGGCGATCATCCTGGCGCTGTGGGTGGGCTTGAGCGGTGGCCTGCATCTGGACGGCCTGGCCGATACGGCCGACGCCTGGGTCGGTGGCTTCGCAGATCGCGAGCGTACCCTGGCGATCATGAAAGACCCGCGCAGTGGCCCTATCGCGGTGGTGGTACTGGCGCTGCTGTTGCTGCTCAAGTTCGCTGCGTTGTTCACGCTGCTGCAGGCCGGCCAGGGCATCTACCTGTTGCTGCTGCCCTGGATGGGGCGCAGCCTGTTGCCGCTGTTGCTGGCGACCACGCCTTATGTGCGCGAGGGTGGGCTGGGCCAGGCGCTGGTCGAGCATCTGCCGCGCGGGCAACTGCCCTGGGTGCTGGGCGTGCATCTGCTGGGCATGCTGCTGTTCGGCTGGATGGGGCTGCTGGCGTTGGCCACGGCATTGCTGCTGTTCATCTGGCTGCGCCGCGCGTTGCTACGGCGCATGGGCGGCACCAGCGGCGATACGGCCGGCGCGCTGGTCGAGCTGGGTGAGTGCGGCGTGCTGCTGGCGCTTGCCCTGAGTCTCTGATTGCAACTGTTATGGCGAGGCAGCGGGTAACTGTATGACTGCCAATCGCTAAAGCGGGTATATACCTGTATTCATGTTGCCGACCTCCTGTCTTTGCACTCAATTACGCCGCGCCAGCCGTGGTGTCACCCGTCGTTACGACGATGCCCTCGCGGCCGTCGGGCTCGGTGCTGCGCAGTTTTCCCTGTTGCGTCATGTGCAGCGGCTCACGCAGCCGAGCATCTCTGTGCTCGCCGACGCCATGGGGCTCGATCGCAGCACGCTGGGGCGCAACCTGCGGGTGCTGGCGGAGCAGGGACTGGTGCAACTGGGTGAAGGGCGCGACTTGCGCGCTCGCGAGGTACGGCTCACGGAAGCCGGCCTGCAACGTATCGGGCAGGCGTTGCCGCTGTGGGAACAGGTGCAGCGTGAACTCAATGCCCGGTTAGGCGCAGAGCGCCGCGCCGAGCTGATGAGCCTGCTCGAAGAACTGGCCTGATGGCCCTACTGCTTACACGGTCGCAGGCGACCGTACGCTGGAGATAGCGATGACAACTGCATGGCGTTCCACCACCTGGCTGCTGCTCGGCGCCTCGCTGATCTTGGCGCTGTCGCTGGGTACGCGCCATGGCTTCGGCCTGTTCCTGCCGCCGATGAGTGCCGAGTTCGGCTGGGGGCGTGAGGTGTTCGCCTTCGCCATCGCCCTGCAGAATCTGATCTGGGGCCTGGCGCAGCCGATCACCGGCGCGCTGGCCGACCGCTTCGGTGCACGCAAGGCCATCGTCATCGGTGGTGTGCTCTACGTGCTGGGGCTGCTGTGCATGGGCATGGCCGACTCGCCGCTGTCACTGTCGCTGAGCGCCGGCCTGCTGATCGGTATCGGTCTGTCCGGCACCTCGTTCTCGGTGATTCTCGGCGTGGTCGGCCGTGCCGTACCGGTGGAAAAACGCAGCATGGCCATGGGCATTGCGGCGGCGGCGGGCTCTTTCGGTCAGTTCGCCATGCTGCCCGGTACGCTCGGGCTGATCAGTTGGCTGGGGTGGTCGGCTGCGTTGCTCGCGCTGGGGCTGCTGGTGGCGTTGATTCTGCCGCTGGCGGCGATGATCAGGGAAGCGCCGCAACCTGCCAGCAACGGTCCGCAGCAGACGCTGGTCGAAGCGCTGCGCGAGGCCGCCAGTCACTCGGGGTTCTGGCTGCTGGCGCTGGGCTTCTTCGTCTGTGGGTTTCAGGTAGTGTTCGTCGCCGTGCATCTGCCGGCTTATCTGGTCGACCACCATTTGCCCGCATTGACCGGCACCACGGTGCTGGCGCTGGTGGGGCTGTTCAATATCTTCGGCACCTATATTGCCGGCTGGCTCGGTGGGCGCATGGCCAAGCCGCGCCTGCTCAGCGTGCTGTATCTGCTGCGTGGCGTGGTGATCACGCTGTTTCTGCTGGCGCCGCTGACGCAGTGGAGCGCCTACCTGTTCGGCATCGCCATGGGCCTGCTGTGGCTGTCGACGGTGCCGCTGACCAACGGCACCGTGGCGACGCTGTTCGGCGTGCGCAATCTGTCGATGCTTGGCGGTATCGTCTTTCTGTTCCATCAGCTTGGCTCCTTCCTTGGCGGCTGGCTGGGGGGCTACCTTTACGACACCACCGGCAGCTATGACCTGGTCTGGCAGATTGCCGTCGGCCTGAGCCTGATGGCCGCTGCGCTGAACTGGCCGGTACGGGAAGTGCCGGTGGCGCGGCTGCAGGGTGCGCCGGCATGAACCGCCAGGTAGTGACGTTGAGTGCCGTGGCCCTGGGCTTCGGCCTGTTGTTGACGCTGGCCTGGTGGGGCTGGCGTCAGGGTGGGCTGGCCCTGCTGCAGTTGGGCGTTGGTATCTGCTAGTTGCCTAAGGGCGGGTCTGCGAGTAGCGTGATGCGATTGTGTTAGCGACAGAGGTCACTGCCATGTTTCTTCGCCGTCTTGCCTGTTCCCTGTTGCTGTCCAGTCTGGCATTGCCGGTGCTGGCCGCCGCATGTCCGGCCATGCTTCAGGGCGAACTGCCCAAGCTGCGCGCCAAAGGTGAGAACATCGAACTTTGTCAGTTCTCGGGCAAGCCTCTGATCGTGGTCAATACCGCCAGCTTCTGTGGTTTCACCCCACAGTTCAAAGGGCTCGAAGCGCTTTATCAGCGTTACAAGGATCAGGGGCTGGAAGTGCTGGGCGTGCCGTCCGACGACTTCCGCCAGGAGTCCGCCGATAGTGAGGAGACGGCCACCGTCTGCTACGTCAACTACGGCGTGACCTTCGCCATGACCGAACCGCAGCCGGTTTCCGGTGCCAATGCCATCCCCTTGTTCAAGGGCCTGGCCGAGCAGAGCAGGGCGCCACGCTGGAATTTCTTCAAGTACGTGGTCGACCGCCAGGGCAAGGTGGTGGCCAGTTTCTCCAGCCTGACCAAGCCGGACGATCCCGAGTTGATCGCCGCTGTTGAAAAGGCCATCGCCTCGCAGCCTTGAGCAGGCTCGTTTGCGCGGAGCAGAGGCTCACATGGTCGTTCCTGGCCGTGTGAGCGGTATTGTCAGAAGCGATAGCTGAGTGAGGCACCGAGGCCGTGTGCGCTGTTCTTGTAGCGTGCACGGTAGTCGCCGCGGGTCGAGCTCTGCTGGTTCACGTCCACCGACTCTTCCTGCAGGTAGGAGTAGGCCACGTCGATGGTCATGTCCGGGCTGGGGCTCCAGCCGGCACCAACGCTGAAAATGGTGCGGTCGCCCGAGGGCACGCGGGCCGAACGGTCGACATTATTGGTTGGTGACTGATCGACGGCGATGCCGGTGCGCAGCGTCCATTGTGGATTGAGCCTGTACGACAGGCCGACAGCATGTGCCCAGGTGTCGTGCCAATTCTGTTCCTCGACGATGACGGGCAGCGCCGCCGAGTCATTCTCCACGCGGATTTCCTTGAAGCGACTCCAGCGCGTCCAGGTGCTGCCGGCATGCAGCGTCAGGGCATCGGTCAGCTTGTGGGTGATGGACATGTCCACCGACTCGGGCGTAGTCAGCCCCAGATTGGCGTCGTACTTGCCGACAATAGCAGCCAGTGCACCGTGACCGGAAACACGGGTATCGCCCTCCAGTTCGTATTTGACGCGCGAGTGGTAGGTGATGCCGGCGCGTGTGCCAGGGGTGAATTCGTAGAGCACTCCCAGGTTGAAGCCCACGGCGGTGTCGTCGCCTTTGACCTTCACTTTGCCGTCGTTGCTGCCGAGGCTCGTGGGGTTGAGCACCGAGGAGGTCAGTTCACCTTCGATATGGTTGAAGGTAGGACCGAAGCCGACCGACAGCTTGTCGTTGAAGCGATAGCTCAAGGTCGGCTGCACAGTGATTACCCGTACATAGCTCTTGTCGGCGTGATAGCGCCCCTGAAAGTTGCTCTCGTAATCGGTCATCAGGCCGAAGGGGACGTAGATACCCAGACCGAAGGCGACCTTGTCGTCCAGCGGTTTGACGTAATAGCCCATGGGTACGCCGGTGCTTGGCACCATATCGCCGTCGTTGCTGCCTGACAGTGTCGCAGGGCCGGCGTTGGCACTGGCACGGCTGATATCGCTTTGGGCATGAATGATGGCTGCGCCGACATAGACCTCTTCGCGCTTGAGGCGTGCCATGCCGGCCGGGTTGCCGAATACGGTGCTGGCATCCTCGGCGGAGGATGAGCGGCCGGCGAAGGAGGTGCCCATGCCGGAAATGCTCTGTTCGTTGAGGGCGAAGCCGCTGGCGAAACCATGGCCCGAGGTGGCGGTGATGGCAACTGCCAGGCCGGTCTTGAGAAGGCGTTTGCTCACGGGGGAGGCTCCTGTGGTGAGGCGAGCGGCGCACGCTACCGTTTTTCCTTCCCCCTGCCAAGGCAAGCAAGTTCAATGATATTGAATTGTCAGACAATTTCTGCAAATAGGTATGGAAAATATGAAGTTGATTTCCTGATTGGATGGTCAGGCTACCCGGCTCACCGGGGTGATGCAGCGCTGCCAGCTCTCGAGGAAATCCTGCTGACTTGCCTGCGGCTGAAAAACCTTGCACCAAATTCGGCCCATGGCCAGTACGTCATCGGCGGCCGGCAGCGTCAGCTTTTCCTGCTCGATCAGCAGCCAGGCAATGGCCGTTGCATAGCGCAGGTTGACCGTCAGTTCGAGGTGCGGCGCCTCGAGAAACGCGTGTTGGCTGGCAAGGCCGCGAACACGGCTGGCAAGCTCCGGATCGAAGGCCAGGTATTGATCCCAGAGCATCTGGTGGGCCGGTTCGCTGATGCGATACAAACCATGACCTTGCGGCGTATCCAGCGCGCTGCCCAGCGCCGACTGGCAAGCGGCAGCTCCAAGTAGCAGGGCTTCGGCGCTGTTGCTGTGGCGCTGCAGGTAGACAAGGGTCGGGCGGATCACGTGCTGGCTGAGATCGCAGGCGGCTATTCCCATGGCATCCTCGCGGAAGGTGCCGGTGGAGGCCGGGCTTCTGATCGTTGTTCGATAAAGACTCCACCGGGAGCGGAGTTAGCCGCTCATTCTCAAGCCTAGTGCGATATTTAAGCGGTAACGGTCTGTTTTTAAATTGATTACTGACTTGAGCTATTGGGCATATTTCGATTCGTGCTTAAAACCGCTGCTCATTGGCCGGTAGCAACCGGGCGTGCCGGGTTGGTGATCCATTCGCTCCAGGAGCCGGCATAGAGCGGTACAAGGGGATAGCCGGCGAGATTCATGGCGAACAGGTTATGGCAGGCCGTGACGCCGGAGCCGCAGTAAGCCACCAGGTTTTCCAGCGGGCGTTCGCCGCGCAGGCCATCGAAACGCTGGCGCAGTTCATCTGCCGGGAGGAAGCGGCCATCGGCGCCCAGGTTGTCGGTGAACGCGGCGCACTGCGCGCCGGGAATATGCCCGGCAACCGGGTCGATCGGTTCGACCTCGCCAAGAAAGCGCGGCAGTGCCCGCGCGTCCAGCAGGGTCAGATCCGCTGTGCCCAGGCGCAGGGCCAATTGCTCGGCGCTCAGTACGAGGCTGTTATCGGGTTCGGCGCAGAAGTCGCCAGGGGCGTTGTCCGGTGCTGCGCAGGTCAATTCCAGGCCGGCTTCGCGCCAGGCTTTCAGGCCGCCGTCGAGCAGATAGAGGCCGTCACGTTTGCCCAGCCACACCAGCAACCACCAGGCGCGGGCGGCGAAGGCGCCGGGGCCATCGTCGTACAGCACCACCTGGCTGTCCTGGCGCAAGCCGCAACTGCGCAGGCGTTCGACCAGTGCGCTGGGGTCGGGCAGTGGATGGCGCCCGGTCACGCCTTTGATCACTGGCGCGGACAAATCCTGCTCGAGGTCGAGAAAGTGTGCCCCTGGCAGATGCCCTTCGAGGTAACTGCGCCGCCCGTAGGCGGGATCTTCGAGGGCGAAGCGACAGTCCAGTAGCAGCAGATCTTCCTGTTGCAGGCGCTGTTGAAGGTCTTGCGTGCTGATCAGTTGAGCCAATGACATGGTACCTCCGGAGTCGTCGAGAGCTGGCTGCATCATAGCGTCCGCAACTGACGCAACCTTATCAAGAGGATGCTTTGGCAGGGGGACTCGCGATATTCGTGATGACTGAGGTGGAGTCCGGGAGCAAGAGCGGGCAAAAATTGTGCAATCAGGGCATTTATTTGGTGCGTCGAGAAATCGCTCATGCGGCCTGTTCACGGGGCTTCTGGGGTTGCTTGTAGCCTTATGCTCTAAAAAGTTTCATGAAAGCGACATTTTGATCTGTTTTGGTGCTTTGCTGCCTGATAAAGTGCCGGCCACTTTGTCTTTGTGGTGTCGAGGTGCCGCATGTCGTTGTCCGTTGATGCATTCCTGGCGCGCCTGAAACAGCGCGATCCCGACCAACCGGAGTTCCACCAGGCGGTGGAAGAGGTCGTGCGTACTCTATGGCCTTTCCTCGAAGCCAATCCGCGCTATCGCGATGCCGGTATTCTCGAGCGCATGGTCGAGCCCGAGCGCGCCATTCTGTTCCGTGTGCCGTGGGTCGACGACCGGGGGCAGGTGCAGGTCAACCGCGGCTACCGCATCCAGATGAGCAGTGTCATCGGCCCCTACAAGGGTGGCCTGCGCTTTCATCCCTCGGTGAACCTGGGCGTGCTCAAGTTCCTGGCCTTCGAGCAGGTGTTCAAGAACTCGCTGACCTCGTTGCCCATGGGCGGCGGCAAGGGCGGCTCGGACTTCGACCCCAAGGGCAAGAGCGAGGGCGAGGTGATGCGCTTCTGTCAGTCGTTCATGACTGAACTGTATCGCCATATCGGTGCCGATCTCGATGTGCCGGCTGGTGACATTGGCGTAGGTGGCCGCGAGATCGGCTACCTGTTCGGCCAGTACAAGCGCCTGTCCAACCAGTTCACCTCGGTGCTGACCGGCAAGGGCCTGAGCTACGGCGGCAGCCTGATCCGCCCGGAAGCCACCGGCTATGGCTGCGTTTATTTCGCTCAGGAGATGCTCAAGCGCATCGATCAGGGTTTCGAAGACAAGCGCGTGGCCATTTCCGGTTCCGGCAACGTCGCCCAGTATGCGGCGCAGAAGGTCATGGAGCTGGGTGGTCGGGTGATTTCGCTGTCCGACTCCGAGGGCACCCTGTATGCCGAGGGCGGCCTGAGTGATGAGCAGTGGCTGTATCTGATGGACCTTAAGAACGTGCGTCGTGGTCGCCTGCGTGAGATGGCCGAGCACTATGGCCTGCAGTTCCTGGCGGGCCAGCGTCCCTGGGATCTGCCGTGCGATATCGCGCTGCCCTGCGCAACGCAGAACGAGCTGGACGGCGAGAATGCCCGCACCCTGCTGAAGAATGGCTGCATCTGCGTGGCTGAGGGCGCCAATATGCCCTCGACCCTGGAAGCTGTTGACCTGTTCCTCGAGGCCGGCATCTGCTACGCCCCGGGCAAGGCTTCCAATGCCGGTGGCGTGGCCACCAGCGGCCTGGAAATGAGCCAGAACGCCATGCGCCTGCACTGGAGCGCCGGCGAGGTGGACGAGCGTCTGCACGGCATCATGCAGAACATCCACCATGCCTGCGTGCACCATGGCGAGGAGAATGGCCGTATCAACTACGTCAAGGGCGCCAACATCGCCGGCTTCGTCAAGGTCGCCGATGCCATGCTGGCGCAAGGCGTGGTCTGATCGATCCCGTTTTTAGCCACGAGGCCTCGCGTGTCAACGCGGGGCCTTGTCGTTTCTGGCGGGGCTGTGTTGCGTGGCCGATTCAGGCATGCTGCCGGCCTCACGCGCGTTACACAGGTTGTCGTTACGCATGAAACGCTTTGTCCTGCTCGATACTGCCCCGATCCCGGGTACGAAGGGTGCGCTGAACCTGTTCGAATACGGCGAGGATTTCGTCATCAAGATCGCTGGTGGTGATGGCGGGCAACTGATGAATACGCGCATGCACGGCTCGGAAGATGCCCTGGCCGCGGTTCCCTGCAAGCAGATCGCCAGTCGCCCGCAGGTGCGGGTGCTGATTGGTGGTCTGGGCATGGGTTTTACCCTGGCCTCGGCGCTGCAGCATCTGGGCGCGGACGCCGAGGTGGCAGTGGCCGAGCTGGTGCCCGGGGTGGTCGAGTGGAACCGTGGCCCGCTCGGGGCGAAGTCCGGTTATCCGTTGCATGACCCGCGTGCAGTGATCATTCAGGAGGACGTCGCCAAGGTGCTGCAGGCCGCCGAGCAGCGCTACGACGCGATCATGCTGGATGTCGACAACGGCCCCGAAGGCCTGACCCAGAAGGGCAATGACTGGCTGTACAGCATGGACGGCCTGCGCCAGTGCGCCAAAGCGTTAAGGCCCAAGGGCATGCTGGCGGTGTGGTCGTCCAGCGCCGACCGCGCCTTTTCCGAGAAAATACGCAAGGCCGGCTTCAAGGGCGAGGCGGTGCAGGTGTATGCCCACGGCAATCGGGGCACGCGGCACACCATCTGGATTGCGCAGAAGGTCTGAGCCTGCAGTCTTTCGATTTGGCAGGCTGAAGCCCGCCCTACGCTAGGGTGGGCCGGGCGGCGATCCGCTTCAGCCCACCAGCTTGGCTCACCACCGCGAATGACCGCTCCGCCTTTTCGCTGTCATTCGCCGGTGGCATCTCGTCTCAGTGAATCTGCAGTTTGCCGATACGGTCGTTGTCCAGGCTGCCGAAGTACAGGTAGTCGCCTACCGGCTTCACCGAGGTGACCATGCGCAGGTGCGTGCCGCTGGTGTCATGCAGGCTGCGGACGATCTCGCCGTTCTCGTTGAGGGCGATGGCGAAGCCGTAAGGGATTGCCTTCGGCCACATTGCGCGCGGCAGCTTGGCCAGTTGTGCCTTGATCCAGGGGTGGCGATGGAGGAAGTCGGCGTCGGCCTTGCGCGGGGTCGGCAGCGCGACCCAGAAGGTGCCGTTGCGGTCACCCTGCAGGTTGTCCGGCAGGCCAGGTAGGTTGTCGATAAAGATGTCGTGCTGGCCGGCCTTGTCGCCCTTGAGCCAGTAGCGGGTGATGCGGTAGCGATAGGTCTCGTTGACCAGCACGAAGTCCTCGTTCGCCGACAGCGCCACGCCGTTGGCGAAGTACAGACCATCGAGCAGCACGCGGGTTTCGCCGCTGGCCGGGTCGTAGCTGAGCAGGCGTCCATGCGGGCGCGCTTCGAGCAGATCGAGCAGGTAGTCCGGCTGCTGGAAGCGCGAGGAGGCGTCGCTGAAGTAGATGGTCCCGTCGCTGGCGATATCCAGGTCATCGGTGAAGGCGAAGGGCAGGCCGTCGGCCTCGGTGGCAAGCACCTTGATCATACCCTGCGGGTCGATGCTCAACAGGCCCTTGTAGGCGTCAGCGACGATCAGATTGCCATCGGCATCGAAGTTCATGCCCAGTGGGCGGCCGCCGGTATCGGCGAAGGTTTCCAGGCTGTCGTCTGCCAGCACGCGGACGATGCGCCCGTCATGCAGGCCGGCGTAGACCCGGCCCTGGCCATCGACTGCAGTATCTTCCGGGCCGTGAACCTGGCCGCCTGCCAGCAGCTCGGCCTTCATCAGGGTGTCGTTGGGTTCCAGCACGCCGGTCATCGCCGGGGCGGGTGCCGCATCCCAGGGCAGTGGATCGATCGGGCTGGGCGTGAGGGCCAGATAACCAGCCGCTGCGGCCAGCAGCACGACGAGCAGGGCAAGCAGTTTTTTCAGCATTGCTGTTCTTCCGTAGCAGAGGTGGTGCGCGGCACAGATTACACAGTTCCTGTGGTCGACGGCAGGCCGCGCCCCGTGCGATGGCCTGGGCATATATACTGCGCGGCATTGTTCATGGGAGAGCCGCGTGGCTAACGACATTCACTGGATTCTCGACGACGCCAGCCTGGCCGAGCATTGCGCTGCCTGGCAGGCGCTGCCCTTCGTCGCGCTGGACACCGAGTTCATGCGCGTCGACACCTTCTATCCCATCGCCGGGTTGCTGCAGGTCAGCAGTGGCGACGGCGCCTATCTGATCGACCCCTTGCGCATCAGCGACTGGCGGCCTTTCGCTGCGTTGCTCGAAGCACCGAACGTGGTCAAGGTGCTGCATTCGTGCAGTGAAGACCTGGAGGTGTTCCTGCGCCTGAGCGGCAGCCTGCCGGCGCCGCTGTTCGATACGCAACTGGCGGCGGGTTATCTCAACCTCGGTTTCTCCATGGGCTACTCGCGCCTGGTGCAGGCCCTGCTCGATATCGAGCTGCCCAAGGGCGAAACCCGCTCCGACTGGTTGCAGCGGCCGCTGTCCGAGCTGCAGGTGCGTTACGCCGCCGAGGATGTGCTGCATCTGGTCGAGGTATATCGCGCATTGATGGCGCGTCTGGCGCCGCAGAAGGTCGAGTGGATAATTGAAGACGGCGCCGAGCTGGTGGCCAATCTGGGGCGCGAGGTGGCGCCCGAGGACGCCTGGCGTGAAGCCAAGCTGGCCTGGAAATTGTCGCGTCAGCAGCAGGCCGTGCTGCGCGCCCTGTGCGCCTGGCGCGAGCGCGAGGCGCGGGCGCGCAATCAGCCGCGCAACCGCGTGCTGCGCGAGCACTCGCTGTGGCCGCTGGCGCGCACCCAGCCGGACAATCTGGTGGCGTTGGCGCGTATCGAGGACATGCACCCGAAAACCGTGCGTCAGGATGGCGAAACCCTGCTACAGCTGATTCACGAGGCTGCGGCGCTGCCGCCTGCGCAATGGCCTGAAGCCCTGCCCGAGCCGTTGCCGGTCGAGGCCTCGGCGTTGCTCAAGAAGCTGCGCGCCGTCGGCCAGCGCGAGGGTGAGCGGCTGGATATCGTGCCGGAGCTGATGTTGCGCAAGAAAACCCTGGAAGCCTTGCTTAAAAGTGGTTATCCGCATGGCCCTTACCAATTGCCCGACTCCCTGCGCGGCTGGCGCCGGGAGCTGATGGGCCAGGCTTTGCTTGACTGCCTGGCCGCCGAAGGAGAATCCGCGTGAAACGCATCTGTTCCATCTACAAAAGCCCGCGCAAGAACGAGATGTACCTCTACGTACTCAAGGCCGAGGCGCTGACCCGAGTGCCCGAAGGTCTGCTCGCGGTATTCGGCCCGCCCGCGCATGCCTTCGATCTGGTGCTCAGCCCGGAGCGCCAGTTGGCACGCGAGGACATCAGCCTGGTGCTGGAGAATCTCGAGAAACAGGGTTATCACCTGCAGATGCCGCCGCCCGAGGAGGAATACATCCAGCATCTGCCCGACGAGCTGCTGCGCCGCAACGACCCGGTGTAAACGATGCGCCTGCTGATCGCCGAGGATGATCACGCACGCTATGCCGAGCGCATCCGCATGGCCTGTCCGGAACTGCAACTGGTAGCCGGCGCACAGCCCGAAGCGCTGCGTGCGCTGGCCGATGGCTGCGACGTCTGGCTGGGGCAACCCGATCTGCTCGCACCCTTGCTGCGCGAAGGGTTGCGCCCACAGTGGTTGCAGTCGACCTGGGCCGGTATCACGCCGTTGCTGGCCCATGGATTGCCGCGTGATTACCGCCTGACCCGCGCTGTCGGCATCTTCGGTCAGGTGATGGCCGAATACGTGCTGGGGCATCTGCTGGCTCATGAACGGCGCCTGTTCGCCCGCCTGGCGGCGCAGGTCGAGCAGCGTTGGGATCATCGTCTGCCGTGCAGCCTGCGCGGGCGCCGCGTGCTGGTGGTCGGTTGCGGCGATATCGGTCAGGCCGTGGCCAATTTTCTTCAGCCCTTTGGGGTGGAGCTGCGCGGCGTCGCCAGTCAGACGCGTGAGCAGGCGCCTTTTGTCGAGGTGGCAGATCTGGTTGACCTGCCACGGCTGATTGCCTGGGCCGATTACGTGATCAACCTGCTACCGGATACGCCGGCTACACGTGATCTGTACGATGCCCGGCTGCTGGCCTATTTCCGTGCGGATGCGGTGCTGATCAATGCCGGTCGTGGCGTTGCCGTGGTCGATGCCGACCTGGTGGCAGCGCTTGAGCAGAACAAACTGGCTGCTGCGGTGATCGACGTCTGCCGTGAAGAGCCGCTGCCGCCCGGTCATGCGTTCTGGACGGCGCCGCGTTTGCTGCTCACCGGTCACAGCTCGGCACCCACCGACCCGCTGCTGATGAGCGAGCTGTTCATCGACAACCTGAGGCGCTGGCAAGCTGGAGAGGCGTTGCGCGGTGAGGTGGATTTTGCCCGTGGTTACTGAGACCGTCGGGCCCGCGCCGCTTGGCCCTGCATTGCCCCCACGCTAGACTGCCGCGCCTTTCCCGCCTGAGTCCATACTGTAGCCATGGCCGCCGACCTCGAACCCTTCTGGAAACGCAAGACCCTCGCCCAGCTCGATCAGGGCGAATGGGAGTCGCTGTGCGACGGCTGTGGTCTGTGCTGCCTGCAGAAGCTCGAAGATGAGGACGACGGCGCCGTCTACTACACGCGCATCGCCTGCAAGCTGCTGGACCTGCAGACCTGTCGCTGCAGCGATTATCCCAATCGGGTCAAGCATGTGCCTGACTGCATTCAGCTTACCCCGGCTCAAGCCGACCAGTTTCGCTGGCTGCCGCCGACCTGCGCTTACCGCCTGGTCAGTGAAGGCAAGGACTTGCCACATTGGCACCATCTTGTCTCGGGCGACCCGGAGGCTGTGCACGCTGAGCGCATTTCCCAGTCGGGGCGCATGCTCAGTGAAAACAGCGTGGCCGAAGACGACTGGGAAGATCATCTTATTTTCCGCGCAGGTTGATTGCCACGCGGCTTCGTGGCAAATCTGTCGCGTGCCCACGGAATTTGCCCTCTGGCGCGGCGGTCATATGCCGTCATGTCCCGCATCAGGAGTTTCGCTCGATGTCCCTTCGCTTGCCGTTGTTCTCGTCTCTGCTGCTTCTGAGCCTGCCGGCCTTCGCTGCCACGCAGAAGGTCGATCTGGATTACCACGTGCGCTTTCTGCCGCAGAGCAATCAGGCCGAGGTCAGTATCACCCTGGAGAAGGGCGAGTACGTGCGCAGCCTCGATTTCAATCTGGGCGAGGACGAACGCTTCAGCGATTTCAAGGCCGATGGCCAGTGGTCGCAGGAAAACCCGGGGCGCGGCAAGTGGCAGCCAGGCGAAGGCAAGAGCGTGTTGAGCTATCGGGTGCTGATCGACAGTGAACGCAAGCCGGGGCGCTATGACGCGAGGATGACCGAGGACTGGGCGTTGTTCAGGGGCGACGACCTGATTCCCGCGGCCAAACTCGACCAGCAGAACAAGACCGAGCTGGTCGCGCGCCTGCAGTTCGAGCTGCCCAAGGGCTGGACGAGCGTGGAGACCGGTTGGCCGCGTATCGGCAAGAACCGTTTCCGCATCGATAACCCGCAGCGCAAGTTCGACCGTCCCACCGGCTGGATGCTCGCTGGCAAGCTGGGCACTCGTCGCACCCGCCTGGGCGATACCGAGGTCGCCATCTCCGCGCCGATCGGCGAGGGCATGCGGCGCATGGACATCATGACCTTCCTCACCTTCGTCTGGCCGCAGCTGCAGCAGGTGTTCCCGCGCGACCCGGACAAACTGCTGATCGTCGGCGCCGGCGACCCGATGTGGCGCGGCGGTCTGTCGGCGGCCAATTCCTACTACATGCACGCCGACCGCCCGTTGGTCAGTGAGAATGGCACCAGCTCACTGGTGCATGAGCTGGTGCATGTATTCGGCCGTATCTATGGGCGTGATCGCAGTGACTGGATCGCCGAAGGCCTGGCCGAGTATTACGCCATCGAGCTGATGCGCCGCGCTGGTGGTATCAGCGAGGATCGTTACCAAAAGATCCGTGAGCAGCTGATTCGCTGGAGCAAGCCGGTTAGCAGCCTGCGCACTGACAATGCCAGTGGGCCGGTCACCGCGCGTGCGGTGCTGCTGTTGCAGGAACTGGATCGGGAGATTCGGCAGAAGACCAGGGAAAAAGGCAATCTGTCACTCGATGACGTCACCCGTGGGCTGATGCGGCTGGATCGGGTCAGCACCAAGGACTTCATCGACATCACCGAGAACGTCATCGGCGGTCCGTCGAAGACCCTGGATACGCGTTTGCTGCGCTGAACGTTAGCACTTGACTCAGAACAGGGGGCCGGAGCGGGTATTGTTACCCTTGGCCAGGCGGTCATAGAGCACCACGTTGACCGTCGCGGCCAGGTTCATGCAGCCCTGAGTCGGAATGTACACCACTTCACCTGCGCACCAGTCGAGAATCTCCTGCTGCAGTGAGCCGTCCTCCGGGCCGAAGATGTACAGCGCCCGGTCCGGATGGGTATAGGCGGGCAGGGCGCGGGCATCATCGACCAGTTCCACCGCCACCGGCGTGCAGTCCAGCGGCAGGATCTTGCGCAGATCGTCGATATTGATCAGCGGGATATCCTGGTGAACCTTCTTGGTGTCGGTGATGAAATCTTTGGCGCGGTCGTAGCGGGTGCCGGTGTAGAACACCGAGCTGACGCCATAGCAGCCCGCCGCCCGCATGATGGAGCCGACGTTTTCCGGTGATTTCGGGTTGAACAGGCCGATGCAGGCGTATCGTTTGTTGGCCACGGTGGCACTCGGAAAAGCGCCGATTATACGGTGCTGAGCGCCCCGCCCTAGTCCTTCCTCAGCAGGCTGGCCAGATCGCCAAAGGCCTTGTAGGTCGATTTGGCAGCCTGCGGGCTGGCGGTGGAGCCTTCGGCGAAATACTGCTGGTCGGTGTAGCGCGAGTGTTCGTTGTCATGACAGAACAGGCACAGCAGCTCCCAGTTGGAACCATCGGCCGGGTTGTTGTGGTGGTTGTGATCGCGGTGATGCACGGTCAGTTCGCTCAGGCGCTTGCCGGAGAACTCGCGGGCGCAGCGGCCGCAGACGTGTGGGTACATTTTCAGCGCTTTCTGCCGGTAGCCTTCTTCGGCCTGGGCGGACAGGTAGTAGCGGTTGTTGCTGGTGCTCATGACAAAACCTGTTATCGGGAGGTGAACGCTTGACTGGATATGTTGCCAGAATAGAACGAAAGCCGGCAGCACAGGAGACCTATCATGCGCTTGCCTCTGTTCGCCGTAATGGTACTGGCCACCAGCCCTGTCAATCTGGCCTGGGCTCAGGAGCCGATGCGCATGCCTTCTGCTGCGCAGCCCGGCTCACCGGGTACTGCGACGCCGCAGCCATACGGCCAGCCTTCCATGCCCAATACGATCAAGCGCCAGGGATCGGCGCCCCTTTTACCGCCGCCTCAGGGACAAACGCCCCCAGGGACTGCGCCGAAATCCATCGGTGACCAGCCGATTCCGCAACTGGATGAGCAACTGCGCCGCAACAGCCAGGGGCTTGATGGGCAACGCAAGCAGGACTGATCATCGGGCTATGTAGGAGCGGCTTCAGCCGCGATGCTTGGTGTCTCGCTGCTGAAGCGCAATGCCGCCCAACCGCTCCTACGGCTGTGCTATCCCGAGCACACGGAACAGAAAGGCGTACTCCAGCGCCACATCCTTGATGCCCTGATAACGCCCACTCATGCCGCCGTGGCCAGCGCCGAGGTCGGTCTTGAGCAGCAGCAGGTTGTCGTCGGTCTTGTCGCGGCGCAGCTTGGCTACCCACTTGGCGGCCTCCCAATACTGCACGCGGCTGTCGTTGTAGCCCGCGACGGCGAGAATCGCCGGATATGCCTGGGCGCGCACATTCTCGTAGGGCGCGTACGCCTTGATGCGCTCGAAGACCTCGGGCTCGTTCGGGTCGCCCCATTCGTCGTACTCGGTCACGGTCAGCGGCAGGTCCGGGTTGAGCATGGTGTTGAGCACGTCGACGAAGGGCACTTCGGCGATGGCGGCGGCGAACAGCTCGGGGCGCTGGTTGAGCACGGCGCCGATCAGCAGGCCGCCGGCGCTGCCGCCGCTGATCGCCAGTTGCGCGGGGGTGGTCAGGCCCTCGGCGATCAGGCGTTCGGCGCTGGCGATGAAATCGTCGAAGCTGTTCTGCTTCTGCGCAAGCTTGCCGGCACGGTACCAGGCTTCGCCCATCTCGCCGCCGCCGCGCACATGCGCGATGGCGAAGACGAAACCGCGATCGAGCAGGCTCAGGCGAGCGTGGGAAAACCAGGGGTCAAGGCTCTCGCCGTAGGCGCCGTAACCATAGAGATAGAGCGGGGCTGGCTGGTCGGCGGCGAACACATCGCGCCGCGCCACCAGGCTGATCGGTATCTGCGTGCCGTCGGCGGCGCTGGCCCAGAGACGACGGCTTTCATAGGCGTCGGCATCGAACGGGCCTTCCACGGGCGTCTGCTTCAGTACCTGCTGCGCGCCGCTGGCCAGTTCCAGCTGGCGTATCTGCGCGGGGCGGTTCAGCGCTTCGTAGCGCAGGCGAATCACCGGGCTGTGAAACTCCAGGCTGTCCTGCACGTAGAGGCTATAGGCGGCATCCGGCAACTGCACGCGATAGGCTTCAGCGCTCTGTGGCTGCACTTCGAGGATCGGCAGACCGCCTTCGCGCAGCGCCAGGACAATGGCGCGCTGGTTCAGCGTGGCGCCTTCGAGCATCACCTGCGGGTCGTGGGCGCGAATCTGCTGCCAGTGCGGACGTTGCGGCTGCGACTCAGTGGCGCGGTACAGCGCAAAATTGATGCCGCTCTGGTTGCTGCGAATCAGCCAGCACCACTGGCCATCGAGCATGCCGTGGTCAACGTCGTACTCGTGATTTTCCTCGCGGGGCGCCAGGCAGGTGAAGGCGTCTTGCGGGCTATGGGCGTCCAGCACCCAGACTTCGCTGGTGGTCTTGCTGCCCAGTTGCAGGATCAACTGGCGCTCGGAACTGGAGCGGTAGCAGTGCAGGAAGAAACGGCCATCTGCCTCTTCGAATACCGCTTCGGCTGCGGCGTCGCCGAGGCGGTGACGATAGAGCTTGTAGGGGCGGTGAGTGTCGTCCAGTTCGGTGAAGAACAGCGTCTGGCTGTCATTCGCCCAGGTCATGCTGCCATCGCAGTCGTCGAAGGGCAGTTCGCTGATCTGGCCGTTGCCCAGTTCCTTGACGAACAGGCGGTAGATTTCGTCGCCGTTGCTGTCGAGGCTGTAGGCCAGGCGCTGCTGGTCGGGGCTGATGCTGAAAGCACCGACGGACAGAAAGCCGCCGCCGGCCAACTCGTTGGGATCGAGCAGCAGCGTTTCGCTGGCGCTGTCGACCTGCAGCGAACCATCGGCAGGACGGCGGCAGCGATAGTGTCGGGGATACTCGTCACCGGCCGTGGTGCGTTGGTAGTAGAGATAGTCGCCCCAGGGCGTGGGCAGCGACAGGTCTGTCTCGCGGATACGCCCCTTGATCTCTTCGAACAGTTGCTCGCGCAGCGCCTGCAGAGGTTCCAGCACCGTCTCCAGGTAAGCGTTCTCGGCTTGCAGGTATGCCAGCACCTCTTCGCTGTCGCGGTTTTCCAGCCAGTGATAAGGGTCGTTGCCGGCTTCCTGGCGGGCGATCGGGGCAGGGGACATGGCATGGCTCCAGTGAACGAGAGGGCGACGGCAGGGGCGCCGCGCTGGGCAAAAGCCGCTATCATAAGCGCCCCTTTGCCAGACCTGCCATGCCGGCGCCTGCTTATGATCAATGAAAACGACTACCTCATGGCCTGGGCGGCCTACGGGATTGCTGCCCTGGGTTGCCTGTTGGTGTGGATGCGCCTGACCCGCTGGATGTGGCGCTACCTGCGTGAGCCGCTGCGGGTGTTGATGGCTGTGCTGTTGTTCAGCCCGACCATCGTCGATCCGGCGCGTGACCTGTTTGCACCCGCTCTGGCGGTCACTGCCATGGACGTGTTGCTCAAGGTCGGCAACAACGCCTGGCGTGCGGTGGCCGATTTGGCGTTGTACAGCCTGATTGCCCTTGCCGTTTATCTGCTGTTCGTCGCCATTCGCTGGCCCATCGAAAGCTGGTGGCGAGGACGCAAGGGCGAGCAGGTCGCCGGGCCTGACGAAGACCTGCGTACCCTGCGTGAACGCATGGAGGAAGACGATCTGCCTGCGCGCGATTACGGGCGCGAGCGCGGCGGTCGTCTGGAACCGCGTATCTGATTTGCCCCTTGCGCCCGCTGGCCCGTGGGTTCAGCATGGTGATCCTGTGCAAGGGAGGCCCGATGGATTGCGTGTTCTGTGCCATTGCCGAGCGACGGCTACCCGCTCATCGGCTTTACGAGGACGATGACTTCATCGTTTTGCTGGATATCTTCCCGATGCGACCGGCCCATGTGCTGATCGTCAGTCGACGCCATGCACCCTTTCTGCGTGATTTGCCGCCTGCTGTGCGTGAGCGTTTGCTGGCACTGGCCGAGCGCATCGCCGCGGCGCTACGCGAAGCGGGCTTTGGCAAGAACGGTGTCAACCTGCTGATCAATGACGGTCCGGATTCCAATCAGCATGTGCCCCATCTTCATTTACACCTGATTCCGCGTCGGCCGGGTGACCTGCCGGCGTTGCTCTGGCGATTGTTGGTGCGTTTTCTGCCAATGGGCCGCAAGCGAATCGAAGCGCGTCTGCAAGATGAAGCCGAACGTTTGCGCCTGATCCTCGGCAAGGAGAATTGATTCGATGTGCGAATTGCTCGGCATGAGCGCCAATGTACCCACCGATATCGTCTTCAGTTTCACCGGGCTTATGCAGCGTGGTGGCCGCACCGGGCCGCATCGCGATGGCTGGGGCATCGGCTTCTATGAAGGTCGTGGCCTGCGGCTGTTTCAGGACCCGCGCGCGAGCAGTGAGTCCGAGGTGGCGCAACTGGTGCAGCGCTATCCGATCAAGAGCGAGGTGGTGATCGGCCACATTCGTCAGGCCAACGTCGGCAAGGTTTGCCTGGTCAATACCCATCCCTTCAGCCGCGAGCTGTGGGGGCGCAACTGGTGTTTCGCGCACAATGGTCAGCTGGAAGGTCTGCAGGGCTCCACCAGTTTCTATCGACCGGTGGGCGAGACCGACAGCGAGGCGGCCTTCTGCGACCTGCTCAACCGTGTGCGCCGCGCCTTCCCCGAGCCGGTCTCGGTGGAAATGCTCCTGCCGGTGCTGGTCGCCGCCTGCGCCAGTTACCGTCAGCTCGGCGTGTTCAACTGTCTGCTCAGCGATGGCGACTGGTTGTTCAGCTTCTGTTCGACCAAGCTGGCGCACATTACCCGGCGCGCGCCGTTCGGCCCGGCGCAACTGAAGGACGCCGATCTGAAGGTGGACTTTCAGGCGGAAACCACACCCAACGATGTGGTGACGGTCATCGCCACCGAACCTTTGACCGACAACGAGCAATGGGCGCGCTATCAGCCGGGTGAGTGGCGCCTGTGGCGTCGCGGCGAATGCATTACGTACGGTAAGGCCTGACCCATGCTCAGAAGCTACCTGCGTCTGACGTTGTTCGCTCTGGGTCTGTTGCTGGGAGTCCAGGTGCCGGGTTTTATCGCTGACTATGCCAAGCGGGTCGAGGCTCACCGTCTGGAGTCGCAGCAAAGTCTCAAAGGTTTTCAGGAAACGGCGCGCAATTTCTTCAAGGGCGATATGGACGCGCTGGTCGCGCACTACCGCGTCAGCGATGACCCGGTGATGCGCAGCGATGCCGCCAGCGTCGGGCATCTGGTACAGCGCTCCGCCTTGCTCGAACGCGAATGGCAGGCCATGCAGGGGCCCTGGTACGCCCAGGCCTGGCACCTGGCGACGGGCGCGGATCACGAGCTGTTCGAGGAAACCCTGCGGGCCTACCGCTACCAGGTGCTGTTTACCCCGGATGCAATCCTCTGGGGTGTGATCAGTGCCTTGCTGCTGGCCTGGGTGGCCGAGCTGCTGGTGCTGATGTTCGGCCTGATGTTCGGGAGCGGGCGGCTCAGGCGCGCCCAGCAACGCTACTGGCGCTGAAGGCGATTACCGGGAGGCAACGAAAAACGCCGCGATCCTGTGCAGGGTGCGCGGCGTTTTTCGTTTCGGCATGAAGCCTTACTTGGACAGGTACTTCATGCCGTCTTCCAGCCCCTGCAGGGTCAGCGGGTACATGCGATCTTCGATCAGCTCGCGTACCAGGCCGGTGGAGGCGGTGTAGTTCCAGGTGTCCTTGGGGTAAGGGTTGATCCAGATGATCTTCTTGAACTTCTCGGTGAAGCGCTTCATCCAGACGTAGCCGGCCTCCTCGTTCCAGTGTTCGACGCTGCCGCCGGCCTGGGTGATCTCGTAGGGCGCCATGGCCGCATCGCCGACGAACACCACCTTGTAGTCGGCGCCGTACTTGTGCAGCAGATCCATCGTCGAGGTGCGTTCGCTGGTGCGTCGCATGTTGTTCTTCCACACGCTTTCGTAGATGAAGTTGTGGAAGTAGAAATACTCAAGATGCTTGAACTCGGTCTTGCAGGCGGAAAACAGTTCCTCGCAGACCTTGACGTGGGCGTCCATCGAGCCGCCGATATCCAGCAGCAGCAGGAGCTTGACCGTGTTGCGGCGCTCCGGGCGCATCTGGATATTGAGCAGGCCGCCATCTTTCGCCGTGTGGTCGATGGTGCCGTCCAGATCCAGCTCTTCGGCCGCACCCTGGCGGGCGAACTTGCGCAGGCGGCGCAGCGCCACCTTGATGTTGCGCGTGCCCAGCTCGACCTGATCGTCGAGGTTCTTGTATTCACGCTGGTCCCACACCTTGGCGGCCTTGCCCTGGCGCTTGCCGGCATCGCCGACGCGAATGCCTTCCGGGTTGTAGCCGCCGGAGCCGAACGGGCTGGTGCCGCCGGTGCCGATCCACTTGTTGCCGCCGGCGTGCTTTTCCTTCTGCTCCTCGAGGCGCTTCTTGAACTCCTCGATCAGCTTGTCCAGGCCGCCGAGGCTCTGGATCTGCGCCTTTTCCTCATCGGTCAGCAGGCGCTCGAATTCCTTGCGTAGCCACTCCTCGGGAATCATCGCCTCGATGTGTTCGTTGAGGTTCTGCAGGCCATTGAAGTAGGCGCCGAAGGCCCGGTCGAACTTGTCGAAGTGGCGTTCGTCCTTGACGAGAATCGCGCGCGCCAGGTAGTAGAACTCGTCCATGTCGGCGAACACGACGTTGTGCTTGAGCGCGTTGATCAGGTCGAGCAGCTCGCGCACCGACACCGGCACCTTGGCCGCGCGCATTTCGTTGAATAAATTAAGCAGCATGGCTGCGCCCTCGTTTATTGGTTGGCTCTGGCACGTTGCGTCAAAGCCTATTGCCGGGGGACGGCTTCTCTGTTGCACGGGGCAAGGGATTGCGAGCTAGAGCCAGGCAAGGCGGAATCAGGTGAGCAAGCGCAGTGTACTTTTGTACATGAGCATTGCGAGCCTGATTCCAACGCAGCATGGCCGACGCGCAGCAGCCCGAATTCCTACCTGGAAGCGCGGCGGGTCATGAAGGCCAGGCGCTCGAGCAGTTGCACATCCTGCTCGTTCTTCACCAAGGCACCGGCCAGCGGCGGGATCGCCTTGGTCGGGTCGCGTTCGCGCAGCACGGCTTCACCGATATTGTCGGCCATCAGCAGCTTGAGCCAGTCCACCAGCTCGCTGGTCGAGGGCTTCTTCTTCAGGCCCGGTACTTTGCGCACATCGAAGAACACGTCCAGCGCCTCGGCCACCAGCTCGCCGCTGATGTTGGGGTAGTGCACGTCGACGATCTTCTTCAGCGTGTCGCGATCCGGGAAGGCGATGTAGTGGAAGAAGCAGCGACGCAGGAAGGCGTCCGGCAGTTCCTTCTCGTTGTTCGAGGTGATGATGATGATCGGGCGCTGCTTGGCCTTGATCGTCTCGTTGGTCTCGTAAACGTAGAACTCCATCTTGTCGAGTTCCTGCAACAGGTCGTTGGGGAACTCGATGTCGGCCTTGTCGATCTCGTCGATCAGCAGGATCACGCGTTCGTCGGCCTCGAAGGCCTCCCACAGCTTGCCCTTCTTGATGTAGTTGCGAACGTCGTGAACCTTGTCCGAGTCGAGCTGCGAGTCACGCAGGCGGCTGACCGCATCGTATTCGTACAGGCCCTGATGCGCCTTGGTGGTGGACTTGATGTGCCAAGTGATCAGCTTGGCGCCGAAGGCCTCGGCCAGTTGTTCGGCAAGCATGGTCTTGCCGGTACCCGGCTCACCCTTGACCAGCAGTGGGCGCTGCAGGGTGATGGCGGCGTTGACCGCGAGCTTGAGGTCGTCAGTGGCGACGTAGGACTGGGTGCCTTCGAACTTCATCGGAAAATCCTCGCAACGGTAACTCGCGGGGCCGGCCCGCAGCAGAAATTCAAAGCGCGACTATAACGCGCAGCTCTGGTGGCTGTGAACGCAGACGCAGTATTCAGTCACTGAATGGCGAGTCACCCGGCTTTCGGTCTCTTGGCTGGACGCGCGACAGGGCAAAGCTTAGGCTTGGTGTCTTTCTCTGCCCGCAAGGATTTCGTCATGAGCCGCATTTATGCAGACAACGCCCAGGCCATCGGTAATACGCCCCTGGTGATGATCAATCGCCTGGGGCCGAAAGGCGTGACTATTCTGGCCAAGATCGAGGGCCGCAACCCGGCTTATTCGGTCAAATGCCGCATTGGCGCGAGCATGATCTGGGACGCCGAAGAGCGAGGTGTGCTCAAGCCGGGCATGACCATCGTCGAGCCAACCTCCGGCAATACCGGCATTGGCCTAGCCTTTGTTGCGGCCGCTCGCGGTTACAAGCTGGTGCTGACCATGCCGGCGTCGATGAGCCTGGAGCGACGCAAGGTGCTCAAGGCCCTGGGAGCCGAGCTGGTACTGACCGAGCCGGCCAAGGGCATGAAGGGGGCGATCGAGAAGGCCAATGAGCTGCTTGCCGCCAACCCGGACTACTACCTGCCGCAGCAGTTCGAGAACCCGGCCAACCCGGCGATTCACGAGAAGACCACGGGCCCGGAAATCTGGCGTGATACCGATGGCGCCATCGACGTGCTGGTCTCTGGCGTCGGCACCGGCGGCACCATCACCGGTGTTTCGCGCTATATCAAGCAGACCCAGGGCAAGCCGATTCTGTCGGTGGCGGTGGAGCCGGTGGGGTCGCCGGTGATCAGCCAGACCCTGGCCGGTGACGAGGTCAAACCGGCGCCGCACAAGATTCAGGGGATTGGTGCCGGCTTCGTGCCGAAAAACCTCGATCTGGCCATGGTCGATCAGGTCGAGCAGGTCACTGACGACGAAGCCAAGGCCATGGCCCTGCGCCTGATGCGTGAGGAAGGCATTCTCTGTGGCATTTCCTGTGGCGCGGCGATGGCTGCGGCGGTGCGTCTGGCCGAAAAGCCGGAGATGCAGGGCAAGACCATCGTGGTGATCCTGCCGGACTCCGGCGAGCGCTATCTGTCGAGCATGCTGTTCAGCGATATATTCACCGAGCAGGAACTGCAGCAGTAAGGTGGCAGCGGGCGCGGGGGATTTAGAGAGCGATATCCTCCCGCGTGACAGGCGCCTCAATGCGCTGCGCTACCGCCTGCCATGTTCTGCGGCAATTTCCGTGTCAGCAAGATCGCCAGCATGCTCACGCCCAGCGCCATGCCGATGAAATGGAAGGCATCGTTATAGGCCATGATGGTCGCCTGTTCATGGACGATCTGGCTGAGCTTGGCCAGCGCTGCCTGTTCGCTACCCAGAGTCTGTGTCAGCAATCGTAAGCGCTCCTCGACCTGCGGGTTGGTTGGCACGATGGATTCGCGCAGGTAGTCGAAATAGACCTTGGCGCGGGCATCCAGCAGGGTGGCAAGCAGGGCAATGCCGATGGCGCCACCGAGGTTACGCAGGATGTTGAACAGACTGGAGGCCGAGCCGGCATCCTGCGGCAGGATATAGGCGGTGGCGATCAGCGACACCGTGACCATCACCAGCGGCTGACCGAGCGCGCGGATGATCTGGATGTGCTGGAACTGCTCGCCGGCGAAGTCTGGGTTGAGCACGCCGGAGAAGAAGCTCGCCGCGCCGAACAGGGCAAAGCCCAGGGCGCACAGCCATTTCGGCGAGATGATCTTCATCAGCTTGGGTACCAGCGGGATCAGGAACAGCTGCGGCACGCCCATCCACATGATCACTTCGCCGATCTGCATGGCGTTGTAGCCCTGGATCTGCGCCAGGTACAGCGGCAGCACGTAGATCGAGCCATACAGCCCGACGCCGAGGCCCAGGCTGGAAATGCTGGCCAGGCCGAAGTTGCGTTCGCGCAGCACGCCCAGATTGATCAGCGGATTGGGGCGGGAGATCTGCAGGATGACGAACAGGATCAGGCTGACCAGCGCCACGCTACCCAGGCCGACGATCAGTTGCGATTCCAGCCAGTCCTTGCGGTGGCCTTCCTCGAGAAATACCTGCAGACAGCCCAGGCCCATGCCCAGGGTGACGATGCCGGCGTAGTCGGTGGTTTTCAGCAGCTCCCACTGTGGCGCCTTTTTCTCCAGGCCATAGAGCAGGCCGGCGATCATGATCAGGCCGGGCGGCACGTTGATGTAGAAGATGTATTCCCAGCCCCAGTTCTCGGTCAGCCAGCCGCCCAGCGTCGGGCCGATGGATGGGGCGAAGGTGGCGGTAATGGCGAACAGCGCCATGCCCTTGGCGCGGTGGTGCTCGGGTAGCTTGATCAGCGTCAGGGTGAACGCCAGCGGGATCAGCGCTCCGCCTGTAAAACCCTGCAGGGCGCGGAACACGATCATGCTTTCCAGGCTCCAGGCCAGGGAGCACAGCAAGGATGCGATCAGAAAACCTACCGAGACCCACACCGCCAGGCGCCGTGCCGAAAACAGCTGCACCAGCCAGGCGGTCAACGGAATCATGATGATCTCGGCCACCAGGTAGGACGTGGAAATCCATGAGCCTTCCTCCAGCGTGGCGGACAGTGCGCCCTGGATATCCTTCAACGAGGAGTTGGTGATCTGAATATCCAACACCGCCATGAAGGCGCCGAGCATGGCACTCATCACCGCAATCCAGTCGCGGCGGCTGGGCTCTGCCGTCGGGCGGATCAGCGCATCACCCGCCAT
This sequence comes from Ectopseudomonas mendocina, assembly GCF_008041835.1. Taxonomy (GTDB): domain Bacteria; phylum Pseudomonadota; class Gammaproteobacteria; order Pseudomonadales; family Pseudomonadaceae; genus Aquipseudomonas. The sequence goes on along the minus strand of NZ_VRYE01000040.1, from coordinate 11,591 downwards.
GGCTGTCGTCGCTGCGCAGATCCACGCTGACTTCCACCGACATGCCAGGGCGGATCAGCCCGCGCAGCGGATTGTCGGCAGCGAAGGTCAGCTTGACCGGGATGCGCTGCACCACCTTGGTGAAGTTGCCGGTGGCGTTGTCCGGCGGTAGCAGGCTGAACTGCGCGCCAGAGGCGGCAAACAGGCTGTCGATGCGGCCTTCGATCGGCGTGTCCGGGTAGCTGTCGAACAGCAGCTCGGCCTTTTGTCCCGGGCGCATGCGGCCTATCTGGGTTTCCTTGAAGTTGGCCTGAATCCAGATGTCCTGATCCGGTACCAGCGACAGCAGGTAGGCGCCGCTTTGCACCACCTGGCCTTCACGCGCCGAGCGCTGGCCGACCATGCCGCTGATTGGCGCGTGAATCTGTGTGCGCGAGAGATTGAGGTCGGCCTGTTCCAGGTCGGCCTGTGCGGAAAGAATCAGTGCATCCAGGCGCTTGAGCTCGGCTTCCAGGCTGGAAACCTGCTGACGCTGCGCCTGCAGATCGGCCTGAGCCTTGGCCACTTGCGAACGGGCCACACGGTTGTCGGCGGCCAGGGTGGTGACCCGCTCTTCGGAGACATAGCCCGGCTTGCGCAGGGTCTGGGCGCGGCCGAGGTCGAGCCTGGAGCGATCCAGCGTGGCCTGGCTGGCGGCGACATCGGCCTGGCTGGCTGCGATCAAGCTGGCCTGCTGGTCGAGTTTGCTCTGCGCCTGGGCGCGCTCGGCCTCATGGGTTTGCAGCGCGGCGAGCGCGCGCTGGCGCGCCAGGCGGAAATCGGCGTCTTCCAGCACGGCCAGGAGTTGGCCGGCCTCCACGTGTTGGTTGTCGCGCACCAGCACCTTTTCGATGCGTGCATTCAACTGGCTGGAGACGCGAGTGATCTCGCCCTGCACGTAAGCATTGTCCGTGCTCTCGTGGTAGCGACCGATCAGCAGCCACTGGGCGAGCAGGGCGCCGGCGATCAACATCAGTAGGATCACGAAGACGAGAAGGCGACGTTGCAGTTTGGCGGGCATGCTTGAGGCTCGGGGTGCGTCGGAGAAGTGTAAGTAAATTTAACGACGTTCCCTTTTCGCTAGTAGACTCTCGGCTTGGCATGCTTTGTTGCGTACGAGGAACAATCATGGGGCTGGATGACGCACTGATCTTTACCCGAGTGGTGGAATGCCACAGCTTCACCCAGGCTGCGACCAGCCTGGGCATGCAGAAATCGACGGTGAGCCGGCGCATCGCATTGCTCGAAGAGCGCCTTGGTGTGCGCCTGCTCAACCGCACCACGCGCAAGTTGCGCCTGACCGAGGTGGGGCAGGCTTACTACGAACGTTGCCGGCAGATCATGCTCGACTTCGCCGAGGCCGAGCAGGCAGTGATGCAGCTGCAGCGCGAGCCGTCCGGACTGTTACGCATCACTTCGCCGATCGAATTCGGCCAGTTGTTTCTCGGGCGCGTGTTGGGCGAGTTCATGCGTCAGTACCCGCAGATCGACGCCGAGGTGGAGCTGACCTCGCGATCCGTGGACCCGCTGGAGGAGGGCGTGGACATTGCCATCCAGGTCGGCCAGCCGCAGGACTCCACGCTGATCGCGCGCAAGTTGTTCGAAAGTGGCCGGCGTCTGTGTGCGAGCCCTGCCTATCTGGCTGCGCACGGTACACCGCGCAGCGTCGCCGAACTGGAGGGGCATCGGGCTATCCTCCTGCAGCACGATGCGCCGCGCTACTGGCCGCTGCTGGGCGAGCATTTGCCCTGCCAGCGCGTGATGACCTGCAACAACATCACCTTCGCTCGTGAGGCGACCCTGGCCGGCGCGGGCATCTCCGGGCTGCCGGTGATGATCAGCGAAGAGGCTGTGCGCAGCGGGCGCCTGGTCGAGCTGCTGCCCGAGGCGCGGCTGCCGGTGGGCGAGGTCTATGCCATCTATCCATCGCGGCGCTTTCAGGCAATGAAGGTCAAGACCTTTCTCGACTTTCTCATCGCCAGCTTGCCCATCACACGGGGCGGCCTGCTGGAGCCGGGGGCCGTCGGCCTGCTAACATCGCCCGCTTGATTCAAAACCTCGTGTCTTCCATCCGAGAGCATTCATGACCACCGTTCGTACCCGTATCGCGCCATCGCCCACCGGCGACCCCCATGTCGGCACCGCTTACATCGCACTGTTCAACCTGTGCTTCGCTCGTCAGCACGGTGGTCAGTTCATCCTGCGCATCGAAGACACCGACCAGCTGCGTTCGACCCGTGAGTCCGAGCAGCAGATTTTCGACGCCCTGCGCTGGCTGGGTATCGAGTGGGACGAAGGCCCGGACGTCGGCGGCCCGCATGGCCCGTACCGGCAGAGCGAGCGCGGCGAGATCTACAAGAAGTATTCGGACGAACTGGTCGCCAAGGGCCATGCCTTCCCGTGCTTCTGCTCCGCCGAGCGCCTCGATGAGGTGCGCGCGCAGCAAATGGCCAACAAAGAAACTCCGCGTTACGACGGTCACTGCATGCATCTGGAGCCGGCCGAGGCGCAGCGCCGTATCGCCGCTGGCGAATCGCACGTGGTACGGATGAAGGTGCCGAGCGAAGGCGTTTGCGTGGTGCCGGACATGCTGCGTGGCGATGTCGAGATCCCGTGGGACCGCATGGACATGCAGGTGCTGATGAAGGCCGATGGCCTGCCCACCTACTTCCTGGCCAACGTGGTCGACGACCATTTGATGGGCATCACCCACGTGCTGCGTGGCGAGGAGTGGCTGCCGTCCGCGCCCAAGCTGATCAAACTCTACGAATACTTTGGTTGGGAGCAGCCGGCGCTGTGTTACATGCCGCTGCTGCGCAATCCGGACAAGAGCAAGCTGTCCAAGCGCAAGAATCCCACCAGCATCACCTTCTACGAGCGCATGGGCTACCTGCCGCAGGCCATGCTCAACTACCTGGGGCGCATGGGCTGGTCGATGCCGGACGAGCGCGAGAAGTTCTCCCTGGCCGAGATGATCGAGCACTTCGATATCAATCGCGTGTCGCTGGGCGGGCCGATCTTCGACCTGGAGAAACTGTCCTGGCTCAACGGTCAATGGCTGCGTGAGCTGCCGGTGGAAACCTTCGCCGCCGAAGTGCAGAAATGGGCGCTCAACCCCGAGTATCTGATGAAGATCGCGCCGCACGTGCAGGGCAGGGTGGAAACTTTCAGCCAGATCGCGCCGCTGGCCGGCTTCTTCTTCTCCGGTGGTCTGAACCTGGATGCCAAGCTGTTCGAGCACAAGAAGCTGTCGCCTGATCAGGTGCGTCAGCTGATGCAACTGATCCTGTGGAAGCTCGAAGCGCTGCGCCAGTGGGAAAAGGAGCGTATCACCGGCTGCATTCAGGCGGTGGTCGAGCACCTGGAGCTGAAGCTGCGTGATGCCATGCCGCTGATGTTCGCCGCCATCACGGGCCAGGCCAGCTCGGTATCGGTACTCGATGCCATGGAAATCCTTGGTCCGGACCTGACTCGTTTCCGCCTGCGCCAGGCACTGGAGCTGCTCGGTGGCACCTCGAAGAAAGAGGCCAAGGAGTGGGAAAAGTTGCTGGCCAGCATCGCCTGATAGCCAGCTTTTTCAGCACCTCGGAAACATGTACGTGTTTCCGGGGTGGTAAGCCTGCCGACCGGACTTAACAGGCTGTTGAAAAACTATCTGCGTTGCCACTGCTGCGTTAAAAACAGGCTCGTGCGCGAGTCCGATCAAAATGCTCATTTACAGCTCGTAAACTCCGCTTTTTCGCCTGTTTTTGCCTTGCATTGGCTGCCTCGCCTACGTTTTTCAACGGCCTGTCAAAGGATGATTTTGTCGCGCAGCTTTTCGGCGGCCTGGTTGAGCGCCTGGATCACCCGTTCCTTGTCGTAGTTCTGGATGCCATTGGTGTCCAGGTACATGGAGAAGCCGGGCAGCTCGTGTTCGACGTAGCTGGAGGTGGCGCCCAGGTCGCGACGGAAATCCACCACCTGGTAGATCTGCACCGGGCGGGTGAAGCCCTTGACCGTGATCTGGCCCTTGTCGCGGCACATGATCACGTCCTTGACCAGCGAATAGGCTTCGTGGGAGATGAGAATCTCGCCGGATTCGGCTGCGCTTTCCAGGCGGCTGGCCAGGTTCACTTCGCGGCCGATGATGGTGTAGTCCATGCGCGTGTCAGCGCCGAAGTTGCCCACCGTGCAGTAGCCGGTATTGAGCCCCATGCGGATCTCCAGCGGCTTGGTGATGCCCTGTGCACGCCATTGCTGGCGCAGCACCTTCATGTGCTTGCGCATGGCGATGGCCATGGAAACGGCCGCCACGGCATCCTGCTTGGCGCCTTTGCTGCTGGGGTCGCCGAAGAACACCATGACGCTGTCACCGATGAATTTGTCGATGGTGCCGCCATATTTCAGGGCGATCTTCGACATTTCATTGAGGTAGGTGTTGAGCAGGTCGGTGAGTTGCTCGGCTTCCAGCTCTTCGGTCAGCTCGGTGAAACCCTTGATGTCGGAGAAGAACACCGTGAGCTTCTTGCGCTGAGTCTCCAGGCGCACGCTCTTCTTGCCGGTGAAGATCGATTCCCAGACTTGCGGTGACAGGTACTTGGCCAGGTTGCGCGCCAGACGCGCGGCCTTTTCCTGCTCGCGCTTGATTTCGCTGCGCACCTGGGCCAGGCGTATGCCCTGCTGGTTGACGAAGTAGGCAGTGATGCAGATGTAGAGTGTGGCGAAGAGGATGCTGACCAATGCCACCAGCGTCGGTGTCTCGGTTCTGGGGTGAATCTCCACCAGCGCGGCGCACAGCGCCATACCGCTTGCTGCGACCAGCAACGACAGACCCAGGTAGCGCAGACCGCCAATGACCAATGCACTGAAGCACAGGATCAGCAGAAACATCAGGCTGGGGACGACGGAAAAACCGAGCAGCACGCAGGATGCGCCGGCATGCAGGGCGTCGAAGAAGAGCAGGGTGAGGTCGGTCTTTGCAGGGTGGTCGCGTTTGAAACGGCGGCTGAGATTGTGCGCCAGGTGCGGGTAAAGCAGGGCGTAGGGCACCATCCACAGGATGTCGTAGGAGAAATAACCGACATAGGTGCCGGCAGCGATAGTGGCTGCCGTGGCGATATAGGCCAGTACGCGCGAGTAGTATTCGCGCAGTGGCGGCGTAGGCAGTCCGTTGGCACGACTGGGGGGGGCTGGCTTCATCTACTGGAACTGTCCCTGCTGGATGTTGGCGTCTCTGCTGGACGCCTGGCTGGTCGGCAAGGCCGAAGCCAGAGGCTTGCTGGGCGGGGATCATAACCAAGGGGGGGTTACCCGCCAAGCATGACTGCCGAACGGTGGCGTAGCAGTGGCCAGCGGTCAGCGCGTGCGAATGACCTCTGGCAGGTATGGGCTGGGCGCAGTCATAGCAGGGCTGCGCCCGGGTAGGGTTCAGAAGCGGATGCGTCCGGTAAAGGCATCCTTGAGCATCACCCAGTCGCCCATCAGGCTATAGAGCGGGTACTGGAAGGTGGCTGGACGATTCTTTTCGAAAACGAAGTGACCGATCCAGGCGAAACCGTATCCGGCCAGTGGCATGGCCAGCAGCCACAGCCATTGCTGGCTGAGCAGGGCATAGGCGAGGATCGCCAGCACCAGCAGGCTGCCGGCATAGTGCAGGCGACGGCACACCGGGTTGCTGTGCTCCTGCAGGTAGTAGGGGTAGAACTCGGCGAAGCTCTGGTAGCGTTCGGTGGTCTGGGCGGTCATGGTGCACCTCCTGTTATTGTCGTGATCAGTGTAGGACGGCTGTCTTCGTGGGCCACTGACTTAAGGGGCCAGTCTAGTATCCTTGCGCCGCTGACCATGGCCTGCTGATCGATCACAAGAACAAGATGATGAACGAAAGAACCACATCCTCCAGCTGGGCATTGGCCATCGTACAGGCGCTGGAGCTGGGCGGGGTCGACTGCCTCAGTCTGTTCGCTGAACTGGGTATGGACTACGCCGCCCTGAGTGACCCCGACGCACGCTTCCCGCAGGACGGCATGACCAGGCTGTGGCAGCGCGCCGTGGCGCTGTCCGGCAATCCGGCCATTGGTCTGAACATGGCAAAGGTGGTGCGGCCGGCGTCCTTCCATGTGGTCGGTTACGCGTTGATGTCCAGTCGCAATCTGCGCGAAGGTTTCACGCGGCTGGTGCGTTATCAGCGCATCATAGGCGAGGGCGCGGATCTGAGCTTCCTGGCGCAGCCTGATGGTTACGCGCTGACGCTGGTCATTCATGGCGACCGTCTGCCGTCTGCCCGACAAAGTGCCGAGGCTTCACTGGCGTACTGCCTGGCCTTCTGCCGCTGGCTCACTGGCAAGCCCATTCGGCCGCGTGAGATTCGTCTGCAAGGGCCGCCGCCTGCCGACCTTGCACCTTATCAGGAGGTATTCCAGGCGCCGTTGACGTTCAATGCCGAGCAGCATGCACTGATTTTTACCCGTGCCGATCTCGAGGCGCCATTGCCCAGCGCCAACGAGGCGCTGGCGCAACTGCATGACGGATTCGCCGGCGATTACCTGGCACGCTTTTGCAGCAGCCGTGTCACCCACCAGGCGCGACAGGTGCTGTGCCGCCTGCTACCGCAGGGCGAGCCGCGCCGCGAGGTGGTGGCGCAAACCCTGCATCTGTCGCAACGCACCTTGCAGCGGCGCCTGCAGGAGGAGGGCACCAGCTATCAGCAGTTGCTGGACGATACCCGTCGAGAGCTGGCCGAGCAGTATCTCGGGCGGGCCGATCTGACCTTGCTGGAGGTCGCTTACCTGCTTGGCTTTGCCGATCCGAGCAACTTCTTCAGGGCGTTTCGTCGCTGGTTCGGCGCAACGCCTGGCGAGTACCGCAGCCGTCGCGGGCTTGGCGACTGAGCGCGCGTGCGCTCAGTGACGCCAGAAGGCCGGGAACAACAACACCAGTACGGTGAGGATTTCCAGGCGCCCGAGCAGCATGCCCAGGCTCAACAGCCACTTGGCCGTATCGGGAATGGTGGCGTAGTTGCCGGCCGGACCGACCATCTCGCCCATGCCGGGGCCGACACCGGAGACCATGGCTGCCGCCCCGGTCAGGGCGGTGATCCAGTCCACCCCGCACATGGCGACCGCCAGGGCCAGGGTGGCGATGGTGATGGTGTAGAAGAAGGCGAAGGCAAGAATCGAGCGAACGATGTCTTCATCCAGGCGGTGGCGGTTGTATTGCTGCTTGATCACCGCGCGTGGATGGATGAGCTGTCTGAGGTTGGCCCTGAGCAGGATATAGGCGACCTGGAAGCGGAAAATCTTCAGGCCACCGGCTGTGGAGCCGGAGCAACCGCCGACAAAACCCAGGTAAAAGAACATCATGCTGGCGAACGGCCCCCACTGGTGGTAATCGCCCACGGCGAACCCGGTGGTGGTCATGATCGAGGTGATGTTCACGGCCACCAGGCGCAGTGCATCGAGCCAGTACAGGTCGGTGGTGAGCCATTTCCAGATGGCCAGGGTAAGCCAGCTGCCTGCCAGCAGATAGAGGAAGCCGCGTACCTGCGCGTCGCGCAACAGGGCGCGGTAGTTGCCGCGCAGGGTGCTGACGTAGAGCACGAACGGCAGGCTGCCGAGCACCATTACCACGATGGCGACCCAGTGAATCGCCGGCTGCTGCCATTTGCCCAGCGAGGCATCCGAGGTGGAGAAGCCGCCGGTGGCGATGGCTGACATGGCATGGTTGATCGCATCGAACAGACCCATGCCGGCCCACCAGAAGGCCAGCACTGCCAGGGTACTGAGGCCGACATAGGCCAGCACCATGTACTTGGCGACCATGTGCGAGCGTGGCATGACCTTTTCCGAGCGATCCGACGACTCGGTCTGGAACAGGCGCATGCCGCCGATGCGCAGGATCGGCAGAATCGCCACGGCCATGCCGATGAAGCCGATGCCGCCCAGCCAGTGCAGCAGCGAGCGCCAGATCAGTGTGCCGGGCGACATGTCGTCGAGGCCGCTGAACACCGTCGCGCCAGTGGCGGTAATGCCTGACATGCTCTCGAAGTAGGCGTCGGTGATGCTCGCCCGTTCGGCGAAAATGAACGGCAAGGCGGCGAAGATCGACACCATGACCCAGCTCGACACCGTCAACATATACATGTCGCGCGGACGCAGCTGTGTTTGCTGTGGCCTGCCCTGGGCGATCATGGCGATGCCGGCAAGCGCAGTGATCATGCTCGACCAGAGAAAGGCGTTGATGCCCTGTGGCTGTTCGAAGATCAGCAGGGTGATCACCGGCACCAGCATGGCCACTGCCAGGGTGACGAGGAAGATGCCGTTGATGAAGGCAAGGATGCGCAGGCTGGCTAGATGCATCGGTCAGTGTTTCCAGAAGCTGCGGGTGATCAGGACCAGCACGGTCAGAATTTCCAGGCGGCCGAGTAGCATGCCCAGGCTCAGTAGCCATTTGGCCGAATCCGGCAGGCTGGCGAAGTTGCCGGCCGGGCCGATGATCGGGCCAAGACCCGGGCCGACGTTGCACACTGCAGTGGCGGCGCCGGTCAGCGCGGTTACCCAGTCCAGGCCGACCAGGGTCAGCGCCAGGGCCAGCACGCCGATGGTGATGGTGAAGAAGAAGGAGAAGGTAATCATCGAGCGGACGATCTCTTCATCCAGATTGTGGTTGTTGTACTGCTGCCGGATCACTGCACGCGGGTGCACCAGCTGCATCAGGTTGGCCTTGAGCAGGACGTAGGCGACCTGGAAGCGGAAGATCTTCAGACCGCCAGCCGTGGAGCCGGAGCAGCCGCCAACGAAGGTCAGGTAGAAGAACAGCAAGACGGCAAAGCTGCCCCAGGTGGTGTAATCGCCGAGGGCGAAGCCTGTGGTGGTGACCACCGAGGTGACGTTGACGGCAACGATGCGAAAGGCCTCGAGCCAGGCGTAATCCGAGTTCAGCCATAGCCAGGTGCCGAAGACCAGCCAGGTCAGCAGGAGGAAACCGATGAAGCCGCGTACCTGATGATCCCTGAACAGCGCCTGGCGATTGCCGCGCACGAAGGCGACATAGAGCATGAAGGGCATGCCGCCGAGTAGCATCAGCACCACGGCCGTCCAATGCACGGCCGGCTGTGGCCAGTGCGCCAGCGATGCATCGGAGGTGGAGAAGCCACCGGTGGAAATCGAGGCCATGGCGTGGTTGATCGCCTCGAAAGGCGTCATCCCGGCAGCCCAGAATGCCAGTGAACCGAGCAGCGTCAGGGCCAGGTAGATCAGCAGCAGATACTTGGCGGCCATGTGCGAGCGCGGCATCACTTTCTCGCCCCAGTCCGAGGATTCGGTCTGGAACAGGCGCATACCGCCGACGCGCAGCAGCGGCAAAATGGCGATGGCCATACCGATGAAGCCGATGCCGCCGAGCCAGTGTAGCAGTGAGCGCCAGATCAGAATGCCGGGTGAGAGAGTGTCCAGGCCAACCAGCACGGTCGAGCCGGTGGTGGTAATGCCGGACATGGTCTCGAAGATGGCGTCGGTGTAGCTGATGTGAGCGATCAACATCAGCGGCAGAGCGGCGAAAGCGCAGACCACGATCCAACTACCGGTCGTCAGCAGGTACATGTCGCGCGGGCGCAGCTGGGCCTTTTCGGGGCGACCGGGAATCACCAGGGCAAGGCCGGCGATCAGGGTGATCAGGCTCGACCAGAGAAAGGCGTAGAGGTCCTGCGGTTGTTCAAAGATCAACAGCGTCAGCATGGGAATGGCCATGCTGATCGCCAGGGTAATCAGGAATATGCCGATGATGAAACCGATGATGCGCAGCGTCGGCAAGGCCATGTGCAAGGGCTCTGGCGGGTTGTAAAAGTGCGCCATTCTACCTGTGGTCAGGCGCCTGTAAACCGCCGCAGGTGGGGGCTTTACAAGTCATTGGCCAAGCATAGAATAGCCGCCAGTTACTGGCGTCCGCCGGTTTCCGAGTTCTCCTCAAATGTCCGAAGCTAATCCCTGTCTTACGTGCGGTGCCTGCTGCGCGTTTTTTCGTGTGTCCTTCTTCTGGGGCGAGTGCCAATCCGCAGGCGGTAGCGTGCCGGATGAACAGGTCGTCCAGATCAGCCCCCATTACGTCGCCATGCGAGGTACCGAGAGCGCCCCGGCGCGCTGTACCCAGTTGCTCGGCGATGTCGGTTGCGGCGTGCGCTGCACCATGTACGAACAGCGCTCGAGCAGTTGCCGCGAGTTCGCAGCGAGCTGGGAGAACGGCGTACACAACCCGCGCTGTGACGACGCGCGCAAGGCCCATGGCTTGCCGCCGCTGACGCCTCCGGTGCAGCCGGTGATATCACCTGACCGGGTGGCCTGACGCAGGTTGCAGTGTCTGTGGCGCGTATGCAGAGGCCTGATGTCGGGGCAAAGGTTTTGTTTATGCGCTGTTCATGCGATTCGTCGTCAGGCGCGGCTCCTGCAGGCTACGTGTTCAGAGCGGATATCGCTTTTGTGGGGCGGTGAAGTGCGCTCTGCCCTTGCCTGACCTTCAGTCCTTAGCTCGTATGCAATACGGTGAATCCCAGATTCCATCGGGGCTACGTTCTGCTCGCGCTCGGGCGCACCACCAGCCACAGGGCCAGGGCGATCAGCACGCAGCCGGGCAGGTAGTCCCAGCTCAGTGGCTCGCCCAGTAGCAGTGCGCCCCACAACACGCCGAATGGCGGGATCAGGAAGGTGGTGGTGCTGGCCTTGATTGGCCCGATATCGGCCAGCAGGCGGAAATACAGCACGTAGGCGAAGGCCGTGCAGACCAGCCCAAGACCTGCCAGTGATAGCCACACTTCTATGCCACCCCAGCTCGGCGGCGGCTGCAGCACCAGGCTGCCGGCGAACAGTGGCAGCAGGAACAGGCTGGCGCCTACGAGGCTGGCGAAGGCGGTCAAGCGGTTGTCCAGGCCGCCTTGCTGGCCAATCCAGCGCCGGGTAAGGAAACCGGCGAAGCCATAGCAGGTGGTGGCTACCAGGCAGGCTCCGGCACCGAGCAACAGTTGCAGGTCGAAGGCTGCCGGGCCGGTACGGGTCAGCACCGCCACACCCAGTAGACCGAGGAATACGCCGGCTGCCTTGCTCGGGGTGATGCCTTCATGAAAGAACAGCGCGCCGATCAATACGCCCATGAGTGGGGTGGTGGCGTTGAAGATTGCCGAGTAACCGGCCGGCAGGATCAGCGCCGCCAGGCAGTACATGACTGACGGCACGCCGGCGTTGATTAGCCCGAGTACCAGGCATATACGAAACTTGCCGCGAAAGTCCCAATTCGTGCGCAACAACAGTAGCAGGGCAAGCAAGCCCAGCATGCCGAAACTGGCGCGGAAGAAGGCGGTCGGCATGCTGCCCAGCACCGGCGCGGCTACGCGCATGAACAGGAAACTGGCGCCCCAGATGGCGGCGAGCAGCAGCAGGCGAAGCAGATCGGCGGTACGCAAGACGAAGTATCCGGCAGGGTGGGGTCGAGAGTGTTGCTGCTGGGCAGGGTTCTGGCAATCCGCATTGCGCTGTCAAACGAACCCGTAGCCCATCAGATGAAATCCGCGAAGACATGGGCGATAGTCCCCGGATTGCATCCGTATA
>NZ_VRYE01000004.1 GCF_008041835.1 Ectopseudomonas mendocina | reverse complement strand
TGTCCACTTAAATCAGGTGGACATCATCGCCTTTGGCGTCGGGGCCAGGAAGGGGTGTTGGCCGGACGGATACCCCGCTCCGCATCCTTTGCCAGAATCGTCAGCATCTCTGTGGTCTTGTCGCGAGCAAACTCAAGGCTTGTGGTGGCCTGTTGCAACAGGCCCCGATTGCTTTCGATGTTGGCCTCGATCTGAACCTTCATTTCTGTCGGCGCGTCAAACCGATCCTGACTTTGCAGCCACTCGGCATCCAGCACCGACAGCCCTTTCCGGGCACCGTTGATAATCTCAGTGCAAAAGCTCGCCTTGAGTTCTCGGTATTGGTAGACCAGCTTTTCGGCATCGCGCCTTGCGCGTGTTATGTCTTTGGACTGTCCAGCTAACCCTAGCTCTCCCGCCAGACGTCCGACCTTGCGGATGTCTTCTAGGAAGAAGGGATCGGTATCTGCACGTTCGAGCCGGCTTCTGACCGATTCGGCGTGCTGATAGAGATCCGTGTTCTCAAAGCGCGGCGCCCCCTTGCTCACCGCGTCGCGAATGTCGTCAAGGATTTTCGAAACCGCCCGAAACTCCCAGAGCAATCTGCAGGCCGCTTCATGAAGGGCATCCTGAAGGCTCTTCAGAGCAACGACCTTGCTGTTCTTATCCTCTACGGCCCGAGCGTCCTCTTCCTGCAAGCGCTTGGTTCCTTCAACTTTTGCCTCTAAGCCGGCCTTGCGGTTAAGCAGTTCCTGTTCACTCGTCTGGCTGTCCCTGGTTTCCTTGACATAACGTTGAGCGTGGGCGAATTGGCTCTCATAGCTCTTCCGTGCCTCTGCACGACTCTTTCTGACCTCCAGGGTAACGCGGCATTCTTCATGGTTTTCCATGAACGAAAGGTCTTCGCTCTCTGCGAAACTTGCTAGGTCTTCGAAGTGCTGCTTGTTCCGGTTGTATGCCTCTGCCGCGTTCGATTCGGCAGTGCGTGCTGTGGATAAACGGTCTTCATCCTCGGCAACGGCCTGGGTAGTCACAGTGACTTTTGCCGCCAGCGCGCTGAGTTCGGCGATACCGACATCAACTACACTCTGGAGCCGGGTTACTTCCGCATCGCCTCCAGCCTGCAAGTACCGGCACATTGCATTGACAGCAGCGTGGATGTCGTCGCGATCCCGCGCCTCGTACCACTCCCGCGAGCGCCTTAGATCGTCGGCTTCCTCGTCAATGCTGCTCAAGTCCGCCTCGACCTTTTGCTGCACGTCAGCTCCGTGCTCTGCCAATAAGGCCTGATACCGGCGCATGTCCATAATGACCTTGCGTACGAGATCAGAATTTCGCTCCTCGTACCAACAACGCGATTGCCGTAGAACTTGGACCTTTTCTTCGATCTGACGTAATTTCTCCGCGGTCCTCTCGAAAATACCCTCCCCGTGCTCCCTGAGGAGAGCTAGGTATTCCCGCATTTTCTGGATGCTACCAAGCGCTTCGGCAGTACATCGTGCCAAGACATCAGGCAACTGGTTGTACAGGCTCTCCAGCCGTTCGGAATTGGCAGCCAACTCCACCTCCACATTGGAGGCCTCTGCACTTTCCGCATCCCGGGCAAGCAGCACGGAATCCGATTTCTCCGACAGATCGTCTAGCTCCTCATGCTTTTGCGCGAGCCGTTCCCGTAGCTCATCGAGCCGTTGTTGAGCCAGAGATCGCTCCTCCTCCACTGCTGCCGGATTCAGGAGGCAATGCACCATGCGGGTCTTGATACCGGCAAGCCAGGTGTATGCACACTCCCCGTTCAGGGCTAGAGCCGGTGTCTCGCTCTCCATCATCGCCTTCAATCGATTTGCGATCAGTACCGGCATCATGGCCTGGCCTTCATGAAGCAACAGAGCCGCCTTGGCTGCATCGTCAAGGGTTTCCACAACCGGCGAGAAAAGCAACGCAGAGAAGTGCGTCAACCAGTGTTGTTTCACGCCAGGCGGGCAATACTCCTCGATAAAATTGTGGAGCAAGACGAATGGGACTGCCCCGTTGATGAGCGAGTGTGCTGAAGCCACATCTTCCGGCCTGGCTACCGGATCGGACATCAGCTCGTCGAGTTGGCGCTCGGCAGTGAGAGCCTGCTGGTTGTATTGAGCAATTTCTTGAGTGAGCGCCGACCGTCGTGCCTCCATTTCGGCAAGCCATAAGGCTGGAGTCTTGCCTGGGTAGGTGAACCGGAATAGGTTCAGCCTTGATACCTGGGTCTCCAGCGATTTCGCGGTCGTTTCGGCTAGGGTAATAGCACTCTGCAAGTCGGCTCGCTCTTGAGCAGGCTCTAGTATCGCCGGGTCTGTGTCACCGAAAATTCTGCGGAATCTCTCGACGAACGGCGCCAAATCCAAGAGGTGGGCATGGAGCCCACCGGTGATGGCAAGCTCCTTCTCGAGCGCCCGCTCCTCGACGGCGATTCTTTGTAGCGCGCCTGAGATGTCGATGCTCTTCGCGTCCGTATCGCCGAACAGATCACGAAAGCGTGGGACTGACGGCAAAAGACTCGAAATGGCATCGCGAAGCTTCTCGCGCTCCAGACGGCGCTGCTCCAAGGCTTTCTCTTCGCTGGCGATCTTCTTAAGGCTGCCGCGAATATCGATACTGTCGGGCAGGGTGTCGCCGAACCACTCAGCATAAGTGGGCCGATGCGACTGCAGCTCTAATAGCGCGCCAAGCTTTTGCTGGTCCTGTCTACTCTGAGTTTCTTGCTCCAATTTGAGCACATTGAGTTGGGCTAATTTGTCCCTTGAACGTTGCAGGCGTTGCTCGGCATCGCGTAGGGCCTCCTGAGCGTTGGCCGCCTTTACTGTCAATTCCTTCAGCCGGGAGCGCACGGAGACGCTTGGGTTGTTCTGGCAGAACGCCATGTAACTGGCGAAGGTCATTTCGAGGCGGCCGACGCGCTTGTCATGGGCCGTCAGGGCATCTTCCGCGGCGCGAAGCTCTCTTGCCACTTTGTCCAACAACAGTGCCGGGGCTTCGAGCTCTTCCTGGACGAATTTTCCGCTCTGCACCAAGTCCTCGTAAGCACCCTTTGCCTGATCGTACTTCGTGATCCGATCACCGAGTTCCCTAACCTCGGCCTCCCACTGGGCGATTTCGCGTTTCCGCTGATCAATGTTTCCCTGGTGCCGCCTGATGTCTGCCTCAAGCCGGCGAACTGTCTTCCGGTAACTGTTGGTGTCGGCAGTGGTTCCCGCCCAAGCGAATGCCCGCTGCAGCGTGTCGGGGGTACCGGCCAGTTTTGCTGTACCGAACTCACGTAGCAAAGGGATCAGTTGGAGCGCAGCGTCCAATGTGTAGCCTTTACGGGCGACTCTTGTGCCACCCCATCCGGGTTCGCCAAAAATCTTGAGGTCGCAAGCAAAATCAATCACTTGCGTCTGGTCAATTTCTACAGGAAACAAACTCTTTCGGCCTGCAGCTTCATTGATTCGCTTAGCCTCTACGCCGATGAGCTTCTCCAGCCCGGCATCCAAGATCATCGCTCCGTGAACTTTGTCGATCACGATGTACTGGACGATCTCACCCACCTGCCCAGAGGGTAGCTGGCGCGCATCCAGCAGCCCGGGAAACGGGTCGGTACGGACAAGGTGCTGGACCACTGCGCCATCCCGAGCGATTGTCGAAATCAGCCCTTGGTACTTGCCATACTTATCCTTGGCGTCCTCGCCGGCTGCCACCAACCCGCCTAGTTCGCGCACAACTCCTTCTTGTTCTTTGATGACTTGCTGCTCCTGCTCTGCCTTGATGGTTGCTGATGCCATCTTGCTGAAGTGTGCATAAAGCAGTTCCTCGAAGTTCTCCCGAGGGTCATCGAGGTTCCCTTCAAGCTCGCCGGTCGATGCGAGGAGTTCAGGCGCAATGACCGTGCGAAAAAACGCCTGGTCGAAGCTTTCATCTCCATCCTCTTCGATCTGATGGAGCTGAGCCGACTTGTCGCCGCCACCCGCAAGATGGAACTTGACCTGCTGGGTTAGCACGCGACTTGGGATGTGGCTGGTAATGAGGGAGCGCCACTCGTGCACAGATGAGATATTCCAGGCTCTCCCCCCGCCCAGAGCCTTGAGGGCCTGCTGGATGTCGGTCTCGTGGCGATACAGGTATCCGCTCTCAGTGCGATCGAACACTGGGCAGTCTTCTAGTACTCCCTGGTAGTAATAGAACCTTGGTTCGTCACCCTGATAGGCACATAGACCGAAGACATAATGATCTCCCTTGTTGGGCAGGTCTCTTGGATCCAACAGGCCTTCATCAAGCCCCAGATCTGTTTGCGTGAGATCATCTCTCAAATCCCAGAGCTGAACGCGGATATGAGAGGGTGCGCCACTTCGGCGGGGGGTGAACAAAGGCAGAACGTTTTCCTTGAGTTTGCTGTCTCGACTCAAGAGATAGAGCAGCGCGGAAATCATGTTGGTCTTGCCATGGCCATTCGGGATGTTGATCGCGGTCGAATACTTCAGCGGCGCGAACTCCACGACCCGAAGGGCTGGCTTCCGCTCCTTGCTGTCCGGGTGGCTGTAGGTCAGGAAGTTGACGTATTGAATCCGTGCAATCAGCGACATGTTGCCTGCTCCTCCATATCGATATCGATGGTGTTGTCGGTACCGGTCAGGATCGATGTTGCCAGCAGGTATTTCTTTGCACCGGCGTCCGTAACAAAGTGCTGCAAACCCCGTTCGTAATTTCTCTTGGTTTCGTATGCTGATAGCAGTGTTTGCTGGTACACATCCTTAGCGATGGTCGTGAGGAGACCGGCATCGAGCATAAGGTTGACGAAGCGCCTGCATCGTCGCTCCCCCTCTGCATGGCTTGCCTTTTCGAAGGTCTTAAACACGGCATCAGCAGGTACCTCATTGCGATCTAGCAGCCTGTCGGACTTGAATTCAGAAATGGACAGAGCGCGACAAAGAAAAAGACAATTGCCCACTATTTGAGCGTTTTTAACCGGTTGTTGCCCTGAATTTCCTGAATTCGAGCGGATTCAGCCTCTGTTCACTCATTTTGCACGTCATGCGGCC
>NZ_VRYE01000039.1 GCF_008041835.1 Ectopseudomonas mendocina | reverse complement strand
GCCTGTGAAGTGAGCGGTGAGCTAATGCCGCCAGCAGCAGGAACCCACCGAAGCGACTCAGGGGCGGCTCAATGCCGCGCCTGAGCGCCGTAGGAATCTCCGGCCTTCAGGCCGGGGAGGATGTCAATCTGGCACTTGCCCTCCTGACGCTGATCCTCCAGGGCGCTTATATGTTGCGCCAGATACACAGCGATCTTTACCTCGCCAAATCGGAAAAAACCGAGCATGTGGTGCAGAGCGCGGCGGGTATCCTCAAGTATTTCCATGATCTGGAAAGCGCCGGCAGCCTTGACCGTGAACAGGCCCAGAAACAGGCGATGGAGGTCATACGCGGGCTGCGTTATGCCGGCCAGGAGTATTTCTGGATCAATGACCAGACGCCGGTGATGGTCATGCACCCGACCAATCCCAAACTCGAAGGTCAGAACCTGTCCAGCTTCAAGGATCCGGACGGCAAGGCGCTGTTCAGCGAGATGGTCGCCATCACCCGCAGCCAGGGTGCCGGCCAGGTCGATTACCGCTGGCCGAAGCCAGGCGCCAGTGACCCGGTACCGAAGATTTCCTATGTCGAGCTGTTCCAGCCCTGGGGCTGGATCATTGGCTCCGGTGTCTATGTCGATGATGTACAGGCAGAGTTCAAGGCTCAGGCACTGAAAGCCATCACCATCGGCTTTCTGATCGCCGTGCTGCTGACGGGGCTGGTGGTCGTCATTACCCGCAGCATCGTGCAACCGCTGCAGGCAGCGGTCGACGCCATGGCCAACATCGCCAGCGGCGAAGGCGACCTGACCCGTAATCTCGATACTCATGGCCGCGATGAACTCACCGCACTGGCCACCCACTTCAATGCCTTTACCGACAAACTGCGGCACGTCATCCGTCAGATGCTCGAGTCGGCCGGCTCGCTGGATCAGGCCGCGGGCAATCTCGGCCATATTTCCAGCGAAGCTCAGCGTCATAGCCAGCAGCAGGCGTAGCAGATGGAATTGGTGGCCACCGCTGTCAACGAAGTGACCTACGGCGTGCAAGACGTGGCGAAGAATGCCGAACACGCCTCCAGCGAAATGCACACGGCCGAGGGTCAGGCCCGCCAGGGGCAGCAGAACATCGATGCCAGCCTGCGTCAGATTGGTGAATTGTCGGGCACCATCGACAAGGCGGTGGAAGTCATGCAGTCGCTGGCCAGCGAAAGCACGCAGATCGGCAGCGTCCTGGAAGTAATCCGCTCGATTGCCGAGCAAACCAACCTGCTGGCCCTCAATGCCGCCATCGAGGCCGCGCGCGCCGGCGAACAAGGCCGAGGCTTTGCCGTGGTCGCCGACGAGGTGCGCCTGCTGGCACAGCGCACGCAAACCTCCACTGCCGAGATTCAGGGCATGATCGAGCGCCTGCAGGGCAACTCCGAGGCGGCAGTGAAGGTGATCAATGAAAGCAGCCGCGCCTCCCAGTTGACCGTGGAGCAAGCCAGCCAGGCGGGTGAAAGCCTTGCTCAGATAGCCCAGTCGCTGCGCAATCTCACAGGTCTCAATGCGTCGATTGCCAGCGCTACCCTGCAACAGTCTCATGTGGTGGAGGACATCAATCAGAACATCACGCAGACGGCTGCGTTGGCGCACAACACCGCCGAGGCTGCCGAGCAGTCGTACGCAGCCAGCCAGCATCTCCGGCAACTGGCCGAGCAGCTCAATCGTCTGCTTGGCCAGTTCCGCGTCTGAGCCTGATACCGATCTGATCCGGGGCCGGTGAGCATGGCCGCCGTGTCCCGGCCGGACGCTTCATCGTTAGTGCGCCTCGAAGTGTCTGGCGTCTGGTACGTCCTTGCTGTGCTCAGCCGCTGACGGCAGTACAATCGCCACCTTTTGCATGGTTGAGGATGCCGAATGTCCTGGCTCGAACTCCTGGCTGCCGGGCTCGGCATCATCGCGGTATGGCTGACCGTCAAGCAGAATCCCTGGTGCTGGCCCATCGGCCTGGTCATGGTGCTGTTCTACGCCTGGCTGTTCTATGACTGGCGCCTGTATTCCAACCTGCTTTTGCAACTGCTGTTCGCTGCGCTGCAGCTCTACGGCTGGTGGCAGTGGACCCGTGGTGGTGAGCGCCATGATGGGCGCAAGGTCAGCCGCCTGAGTGCACGGGCGATCCTCGCGGGATTGCTGATCGGCGCGCTCGGCGCCTGGCTGCTCGGCCATCTGATGGCCACCTACACCGATGCCAGCTCGCCCTGGCTGGATTCGGCGCTCACGGCCTTCAGCCTGGTGGCGCAGCTATGGATGGCGCAGAAGCGCTTGCAGTGCTGGGCGCTTTGGGTGCTGGTAGACCTCTGTTACGTGGTGTTCTTCCTGCACAGCGAGCTGTACCTGACAGCTGCACTCTACGCAGCCTTCACCGCGCTGGCCGTCAGCGGCTGGCTGAGCTGGCGGCGCGACCCGGCCTTGCGGTACGCCGTATGAAAGTGCTGGTGCTGACCGGGCCGGAATCCAGCGGCAAGAGCTGGCTCGCGGCAGAGATACAGACGCACTTCGGTGGCCTGGTGGTCGGCGAGTACGTGCGCCACTTCATCAATGAGCAGCAGCGCGATACCGGCTATGCCGACATCGGCGACATCGCGCGCGGCCAACTGGCCTGGGAAGATGCTGCGCGGGCAACACAGCCGGCGCTGCTGATTCTCGACACGCACCTGTTGAGCAACATGCTCTGGAGCCGCTGCCTGTTTGGCGATTGCCCGGACTGGCTGGAAGGTGAATTGCTCGCCCGTCGCTACGACCAACACCTGCTGCTCGACCCCGCTGGCGTACCCTGGGTCAGCGACGGCCAGCGTTGTCAGCCAGGGCTGGCAGAGCGCCAGGCGTTTCATCAGGCCTGTCGCGATTGGTTGCAGGCCAACGGACAGCGCTTCAGCCAACTGTCCGGTAGCTGGGATGAACGACGCGAGGCCGCGCTGCAGCAGGTTGCAGCGCTGCTCGGCTCAGTGGATCAGCACACTGGCCCAGGCCACTAGCAGGCTCAGGCACACTGCCAGCGTAAGCGGCTTGCGCAATGCCGGATACCACTGCGGCGCGAGCCCCTCGCGTACTGCATGCATATCGGCCAGATACAAGCCGATGAAGGCGAACAGGAAAACGGGCAACGACAGCGCCATCGGCAGCCCGCCCGCCAGCGCAGCCCAACCCAGCAAGGGCGGGATCACCGAAAGCCCCAGTTGCAGCCTGGCTTTGATATCGCTCGCCTCGCCACGCATGGCCAGCCCCCAGTGAATGGCGCCCATGAAAGCCAGAATCACGGCAGCGTAATCGAGCAAGGCATCGAGCACGAAAGGCCGCCAGCCGATGGGAATACCCCAGATTCCCAGCGCACCACTGACAAACGGCACCAGCCCGGCGTATCCCAGCAGTAAAGCCAGTTGCGGCGGTTTCTTGGCATCGAACGGGTGCATGAAAAACTCCTTGGTGATGGTTGTTGCGAGCACATTAGCAGTGTTTCACAGGCGTTACAGCCATACCGCTCAACGCAGGCGATGTTTGTGCCGCAAGCGATACAGTGTCGGTCTGGATACACCAAGCGAACGCGCGGCCTGGCTCATGCTGCGATAACGGCCAAGCACATCGTTCAACGCCTGCAACTCGGCACGCAGGATGTAGTCCTCCAGCGTTACCGGCGCATCGTTGTGCTTCTGGCGCGGCTGCGAGGCGCTGTCGAGCAACCAGGGCTTGGCCCGCTCGGCCTGTTGCAGCACCTCCAGTAACAGCCAATGATCGACCGCTGCGGGCAGGATGCGAAAGAGCCAGGCGCTCAATTGCAGCTCATCGATCTGCTGCAGCCACCCGGCATCCGCCAGCGCATCACAGGCAAGGCCTGTGCGTCGCAGTTGTTCGCGCAGCATCTGCCCGGGTTGCCGGTCGAGGTACAGCAGCGCATCACCGCCCCGAGTGTTGAGCTCCCCGGCCGTGCAACGTTGCACAGCCCACCCCGCTGCCTGCAGCGCCGACATCAGGGTGTCTGTCATCACGAAGGGTTCGAGCACCAGCAATTGCCGAGAGGCGACGGAAACGGCCTGCATATTCCATCCTTGGCGCCATTATTTTGAAATAGCAATAAAAACAACAATTTGGCGCTCACAAACGTAACGCTAGCAAGAACTTTGACGGCTAATGGATCATTTCTCTATATGCCTTGTTCCGGCGGGTTATTTTTCAGCGGTGTGTGACTTATGGGGTCGCTGCGTTCATCAACAGCATTGTAAGGCCAACATACTGGCCGCACTTAATTGCTGGGATCAACTCGGAGAGATCGAACCCATGAACACACCGCTGCGTTTCAACGAAGCCCTGCTGATTGCCGATCGCGCCTTCCGCCCGTTCCAGTGCGTAGCCTGGGCTCCGCAGGACGGCACCGGCGTCGTTAGCATCAGCGTCATCGACCGTACCAACACCCGTTTGCTCGGTCGCCAACTGTCCAGCGCTACCTACAGTGATCCGCAACAGCTTGAAGACGCACTGCAGCGCTCGCGTGACGAACTGCGCAGCCAGGGTTTTGATCTGGCTCCGTGGAGCATGCCGGCGTAATGCTTTCGGGGCGCGCGGCGCGCCCCGAGGTTTGAAGCCTGATTGGCCACATTGCGCTTGCCAGTGAAGTGACTGCAGACTGCTGCCTCATCCTGTGCCGAGTCCAGCGCCATGCTCGAACTGCGCCCCAATTGCGAGAACTGCAACTGCGACCTACCTGCAGCCAGCGGCGATGCGTTGATCTGCTCCTTCGAATGCACCTTCTGCCGCGCCTGCGCCGAGTCTGAGCTGGCGCTGCGCTGCCCCAACTGCGGCGGCGAACTGGTGAGGCGTCCGATCCGTCCGGCAGAAAAGCTCGAACGCTTTCCCGCTTCCAGCAAACGTGTGCACAGGGCCTGAAATGAAAAGGGGCGACCTTTCGGTCGCCCCTTTTCATATGCGCAGCATTGATCAGTAGTAAGCGTTTTCGCGATTGCTGTGATCGGTCACGTCGCGCACGCCCTTGAGCTCGGGAATACGCTCGAGCAGGGTTTTCTCGATGCCTTCCTTGAGCGTGTAGTCAGCCTGGCCGCAGCCCTGGCAACCGCCACCGAACTGCAGCACAGCAATGCCCTCATCGACGACATCCACTAGCGTCACCTGGCCGCCATGGCTGGCCAGGCCGGGGTTGATCTCGGTCTGCAGGTAGTAGTTGATACGCTCGTTCAGCGGGCTGTCCTCGTTGACCATCGGCACCTTGGCGTTCGGCGCCTTGATGGTCAGCTGGCCACCCATACGGTCAGTGGCGTAATCAACGACAGCGTCTTCCAGGAAAGGCTCGCTCACGCCATCGATCCAGGCGGTAAAACTGGCCAGGCCAACGGCGGTGTCTTCTGGCTTCTGCTCACCCGGCTTGCAGTAGGCAATGCAGGTTTCCGCGTAAGGCGTACCTGGCTGGGTGATGAAGACGCGGATGCCGATACCCGGGGTGTCCTGCTTGCTCAGCAGCTCGGCCAGGTAGTCTTCGGCAGCTTGGGTAATGGTGATGGCACTCATGGCTACTCCTCACGGTCATGCGGCGATTGTACGCCAAGTGATGACCCGAACCTAGTCCTACTAATTTACTCAGGATAAGGGCTGCTGCTCTACTCGCCCGCTGCGACGCCCTGTCCAGGGGCTGATCCACGCGCCCCGGCGGGCCTAGCAGGCGGCGATGACCGGCAATGCTAGCCACCGCCTGCCACCTGGCGTTTCAGGGCATCCTTAGAAATTCTGGTAGCGGTTCATGTCCAGCACCCCCGCCTCCAGCGGCTGGGCTTCACGGATATGCTCGGCCAGATCGTGGAAATATCGCCAGAACTCGGGGTGGCTGCGGCGTATGCCCCAGCGCTCGACGATACGCTCGAAGGATTTTGCGTCGCGCACACCTTCCATCTGCGTGACAAAGGCATTCACCTCACCGGCTTTGACGTTGAACAGAAAGTTCGGGTAGCTGCTCAGCACTTCCGGGTAAATGGTCAGGGTGTCCAGGCGTGGCTGGTAGCGCAGTTCCTCGCCCAGCATGAACGCCACGTTGCTGTGCGCGCGGTTGCGCAGCAGGCTGTAGACCTCGCGTGAGCCATCGCTTAGTTCGACCCGCAACATCATCGCTTCCGGCAATTGATCGATCACCCGCAAACCACCGGCCGGCCGACTGGCCAGACGCGACAGTGCCTGTTCGGCATGTTGCAGCTCCTTGGGCAGACCATCGCGGTAACAGTGCGCACCCGCGCAGCGGTTGATCGGGTCCGGGCGCGCATTGAGCGTGGCATGGCGCTGCAGCAACTGCTCGGCGAACTGCTTCTTGGGATCCTTGCCCGTCAGGCCAAGGGCGCTGGGTGAGTGATGATCGACCGAGGTGTAATCCAGCCACATCTTCAGTTTGCCGCTGTTCTGGTACCAATCGCCCAGGTAGGCCTCACGCGAGCGAGCCGGCAGCAGGCGCAGGAAGTTCACCTCGGCGCCGTTGCGGATCAGGTCAAAGTACAACCGCGTCTGCGCCTGGTGCGAGACATTGCCGAAGACGTCGAAGTTGACCACCAGTTGATAGTAGGTGCGCTCCAGCAGCGGATAGTCCATCCACCACAGGGTTTGCGGGATCTCGCCCAGCAATCCCTTGCGCACCGTAGCGCTGTCGTGCTGACGGAAGATCGACAGCAACGCGTTGTCATTGCCACTCCAGATATGTGCCCAGCCAGCTGGCGGCGCATCGGCATAGGCGTCCTTGCGCAGGTTCTCGTAGTCGTTGCGCTTGTTGCGGTAGTTGCGCCAAAGACCCAGCAGATCGCCAATGTCGTCGAACTGCCCGGGCATGGCCAGCAGCGGCGTGGCCTCGCGTTGATACTCGGCATTGGTGATGTAGAGGTCGTGTTCCGGGGCCTGGAACAACGCCCAGAAGTTGTCGCGAATCACGTCAGTGGCGATCTGCCCGCGGCACACCGGGCCACGGATAAAGGTGCGCACGAAGTACTCGGCGTTATCCAGCATGAACTGATAACGCGCCTGCGCCGGAATCGCGGCGAAGGTCTCGAAGGGATTGGCGCGGCGTTGTGCGCCGTAGCCGGGTACGGCATCCAGCGTCCAGTCTTCAGCGAAGAACAGCGCCTTGACCCGCGCCAGCTTGTCTTCGCTCAGCGGATAGGTGATGTGCGTCTTGTGCACGATCACACCCTGGATCGGCCACAGACGGTAGTAGAACTCGGAGCCCGGATCATCGTTCGGACGCCGCGTGGCAATCGGGTCGATGGCTTTGCCGCTGGGGGTACGCGAGCGCACCATCTGGAAAAAGTGCCCAGGCTCGCCGCCCTCGACGTGCAGATGCGCCAGGAACAGGTGCTCGTACAGCCAGCGCGACACCAGATTCTGCCGCGCGCCGGGGGCATTGAGGAAAGTCTCCCACTGCTCAATCTGGCGCAACTCGACCGCGCTGGGCGTGAGCGCCTGCTCAGCGACTGGCGCGCCCTGCGCCAACCATTGCTCCAGGGTGGCGTACTCGTCATCGCTCAACCCGGTCACCGCGAACGGCATGCCGCCATGAGGGTTCTTCTGCGCGTAGGCAGCGAACTCACCCGGCAACGGGCAACTGTTACTGCGGGTGATGGCGATATCGAGGTTGTCGGGGAGCTTGGCGTTGGGCTCCAGCGGCTGGCTGCGCCCAAGCTCGAGCATGCGCTTGATCAGTGCCGCCTGGCCGTTCTCGCCATCGAGTACCGAATGAAAGTCGCGTTTACGCCAGGCCGCCTCGCCCTGCGCATCCAGATACAGGCGCGTGGTCGGCTGTGCCTTGCTGCGCGTGCCGTCGTAGACCAATTGCTTGCTGGCACCCCGCAGCACGCCTTCGCCACTGCCGAGATTGAGCTGGCACGGCGCGTCATAGCAGGTGTGGCATGCCACGCACTTGTGGGTGAGGATGGGCTGGATGTCATCGATGTAGGAAATCGCTTCGGCGCGGGCTAGGCCAGCTGCGAAGGAAAGAAACAACAATGCAGCAGGCTTGAGCATGGCCACGTCCTTGATTGCGATGTCGGCAATTCTAACGAGACGGCGCGCCCAGCAACATGAATGAAATTCATGGAAACTGCCCAGGCGCTCCAGAACCCTGCAGCTTTGCTATCATCGCGCACCTTTGTTTCCGCTTTGCTCAGGTAGTCCCCATGTCCGATCGCAGCGCCCGCCTCCAAGCCCTCCAGCAAGCCCTGAAGGAGCGCATCCTGATCCTCGACGGCGGCATGGGCACCATGATCCAGAGCTACAAGCTGGAAGAGGCCGACTACCGCGGCGAGCGCTTTGCCGACTGGCCGAGCGACGTCAAGGGCAACAACGACCTGCTGCTGCTGACCCAGCCGCAGATCATCGCCGCCATCGAAAAGGCCTATCTGGATGCCGGCGCCGACATCCTGGAAACCAACACCTTCAACGCCACCCGCGTGTCGCAGGCCGACTACGACATGGAGGAACTGGTCTACGAGCTGAACCTGGCCGGCGCCCGTGTCGCCCGTGAAGTGGCTGACGCCAAGACCCTGGAAACCCCGGATCGCCCGCGCTTCGTCGCCGGCGTTCTAGGCCCGACCAGCCGCACCTGCTCGATCTCCCCGGACGTCAACGACCCCGGTTACCGCAACGTCACCTTCGACGAACTGGTGGAGAACTACACCGAGGCCACCCGCGGCCTGATCGAGGGCGGCGCCGACCTGATCCTGATCGAGACCATCTTCGATACCTTGAACGCCAAGGCGGCGATCTTCGCCGTGCAGCAGGTATTCGAGGAAGACGGCGTCGAGCTGCCGATCATGATCTCCGGCACCATTACCGACGCTTCCGGCCGCACCCTGTCCGGACAGACCACTGAAGCGTTCTGGAACTCGGTGCGCCACGCCAAGCCCATCTCGGTCGGCCTGAACTGCGCCCTCGGCGCCAAAGACCTGCGCCCGTACCTGGAAGAGCTGGCCAACAAGGCCGACACCCACGTCTCCGCGCACCCCAACGCCGGCCTGCCCAACGCCTTCGGCGAGTACGACGAATCGCCTGCCGAGATGGCCGCCGTGGTCGAAGAGTTCGCCGCCTCGGGCTTTCTCAACATCATCGGCGGTTGCTGCGGCACCACCCCGGCGCATATCCAGGCGATTGCCGAAGCAGTCGCTAAGTACCCGCCACGGGTGATCCCGGAGATTCCGCGAGCCTGCCGGCTGTCGGGCCTCGAGCCCTTCACCATCGACCGCAGCTCGTTGTTCGTCAATGTCGGTGAGCGCACCAACATCACCGGCAGCGCCAAGTTCGCCCGGCTGATCCGCGAGGAGAACTACACCGAAGCGCTGGAAGTCGCCCTGCAGCAGGTGGAAGCCGGCGCGCAGGTGATCGACATCAACATGGACGAGGGCATGCTCGACTCTAAGGCGGCCATGGTTCGCTTCCTGAATCTGATCGCCGGCGAGCCGGACATTTCCCGCGTGCCCATCATGATCGACTCCTCCAAATGGGAGGTGATCGAAGCGGGCCTGAAGTGCATTCAGGGCAAGGGCATCGTCAACTCGATCTCCATGAAGGAAGGCGTCGAGCAGTTCAAGCACCACGCCAAACTGTGCAAGCGCTATGGCGCCGCCGTGGTGGTGATGGCTTTCGACGAAATCGGCCAGGCCGACACTGCCGCGCGCAAGAAGGAAATCTGCCAGCGCAGCTACGACATTCTGGTCAACGAAGTGGGCTTCCCGCCGGAAGACATCATCTTCGACCCGAACATCTTCGCCGTGGCCACCGGCATCGAAGAACACAACAACTACGCCGTCGACTTCATCGAGGCCTGCGCCTACATCCGCGACAACCTGCCGTATGCGCTGTCCAGTGGCGGCGTGTCCAACGTGTCGTTCTCGTTCCGCGGCAACAACCCGGTGCGCGAGGCGATCCACTCGGTATTCCTCTACTACGCCATCCAAAACGGCCTGACCATGGGCATCGTCAACGCTGGTCAGTTGGAAATCTATGACGAGATTCCCAAGGAGCTGCGCGACGCGGTCGAGGACGTGGTGCTCAACCGCAACGAAGGCGCTACCGAGGCACTGCTGGCCATCGCCGACAAATACAAGGGCGACGGTGCCGCCAAGGAAGTCGAGAACGAAGAATGGCGCTCGCTGCCGGTCGACAAGCGCCTGGAGCACGCGCTGGTCAAGGGCATCACCGCCTTTATCGTTGAGGACACCGAGGAATGCCGCCAGCAGTGCGCACGCCCCATCGAGGTGATCGAAGGCCCACTGATGGCCGGCATGAACGTGGTCGGCGACCTGTTCGGCTCGGGCAAGATGTTCCTGCCTCAGGTGGTCAAGTCCGCCCGTGTGATGAAGCAGGCCGTAGCGCACCTGATCCCCTTCATCGAAGCCGAGAAAGGCGACAAGCCGGAAGCCAAGGGCAAGATCCTCATGGCCACCGTGAAAGGCGACGTGCATGACATCGGCAAGAACATCGTCGGCGTGGTGCTGGGCTGTAACGGCTACGACATCGTCGACCTTGGCGTGATGGTGCCGGCGGAGAAGATCCTGCAGACCGCCATCGCCGAGAAGTGCGACATCATCGGCCTGTCCGGGCTGATCACTCCGTCGCTGGACGAGATGGTGCACGTGGCCAAGGAAATGCAGCGCCAGGGCTTCAAGCTGCCGTTGATGATCGGCGGCGCCACCACCTCCAAGGCGCACACGGCGGTGAAGATCGACCCGCAATACAGCAACGATGCCGTGGTCTACGTCACCGACGCCTCGCGCGCCGTGGGCGTCGCCACTCAGTTGCTGTCCAAGGAACTGAAAGCCGACTTCGTGCAGAAAACCCGCGACGAATACGTGGTGGTGCGCGAACGCACCGCCGCCCGTGCGACCCGCACCGAGCGCCTGAGCTACGCCAGCGCGGTGGCCAACAAGCCGAAGTTCGACTGGAATGGCTACGTCGCGCCCAAACCAAGCTTCACCGGCGCCAAGGTGCTCGACGATATCGATCTCAACGTGCTGGCCGAGTACATCGACTGGACGCCGTTCTTCATCTCCTGGGACCTGGCCGGCAAATACCCGCGCATCCTCACCGACGAGATCGTCGGCGAAGCGGCCACCAGCCTGTTCAACGATGCCCAGGCGATGCTGCGCAAGCTGATCGACGAGAAGCTGATCAAGGCGCGCGCCGTATTCGGCTTCTGGCCGGCCAACCAGGTGCGTGACGACGATATCGAAGTCTACGGCGACAACGGCGAACAGCTCGCCACCCTGCACCACCTGCGTCAGCAGACCATCAAGCCCGACGGCAAGCCGAATCTGTCGCTGGCCGACTTCGTTGCGCCGAAAAGTAGCGGCGTGACCGACTACATCGGCGGCTTTATCACCACCGCCGGCATCGGCGCCGAGGAAGTGGCCAAGGCCTACGAGGCCAAGGGCGACGACTACAACGCGATCATGGTCAAGGCCCTGGCCGACCGCCTGGCCGAAGCCTGCGCCGAGTGGCTGCACGAGCGGGTGCGCAAGGAATATTGGGGCTACGCGGCCGATGAGGCACTAGACAACGAGGCGCTGATCCGCGAGCAGTACAAGGGCATCCGCCCTGCCCCCGGCTACCCGGCCTGCCCGGACCACACCGAAAAAGGCACGCTGTTCAAACTGCTCGACCCCGAAGCGGACTACAACAAGGCCGGCCGCAGCGGCGTGTTCCTCACCGAGCACTACGCCATGTTCCCGGCCGCAGCGGTATCCGGCTGGTACTTCGCTCACCCTGAGGCGCAGTACTTCGCCGTCGGCAAGGTGGAGAAGGATCAGATAGAAAGCTATACCGCGCGCAAGGGCCAGGATATCGCCGTCAGCGAACGCTGGCTGGCGCCGAACCTAGGCTATGACGACTGATCAGGTGCGTTAAGGCTGTTTCCCGATAGTGCTGCCTGCCACGTAAACACCCATCGAGACGCACACGCTCTGGCGTGTGCGCCTGATTCAGATACCTTCGCGCCGCTGACGCTTGAAAGTGATGCTGTATTCGAGCTGCGGCTTGCGCGTCACACTCACGGCCTTGCGGCTCACGGTATCCAGGGTGATGTTCCAGAAACCGCTGGAGGGCACGCGGATTTTCGCCGGGAACTTGATGAAGGCGCCGCCGTGGTAGGTATGCCGGCCACGATTCCTGAAGGCACGGAAGTTGGCATCGTTCATCAGTCGGATATTGCAGGGCTGTGAACACTGGATGACCACCAGATCGCCCTCTTCCAGTTGCTCGCGTTGGTGGATGAATTTCATCGATTCGGACTCGGTGGTGAAACGGGGGCGCAATAGTGCCGCAAGCGACGCGACACCGCCAGCGTAGCTGACGACTCGCTTGCACATGCTCATCATGCTGCCTAGCATGCGCGCCCGACACCACCCTGCACAGCCCTTATGAAACGCCTGCTCGACCGCATTCCCCTGCTTATCGCCCTGCTCAAGCGCTATCCCGGTCTGGTTGCGCTATTCGGCTTCTGCTCGGGGGTCGCCAGTTTCCTGCTGGTCGATCGTCAGGCGCACCTGGCCAAAGTGCTGGGCGTGGTGCTGTTGATCAGTTGGCTGTGGCTGATTCTGGAAAATCTGCTGCGTGAACGCATCGCCCAGCGCTTCGGTTTCGAACTGCCGCTGCCGCTGCTGCGCTATGCCACGCAGATGATTCATCAGGAGAGCCTGTTCTTCGTTCTGCCGTTCTTCTTCATCACCACCACCTGGAACAGCGGCCAGGTGCTGTTCAGCGGCCTGCTGGCAGCCGCAGCGCTGACCTCGATTACCGACCCGATCTACTACCGCTGGCTGGCCCCCCGGCGCTGGCTGTTGCTGATCCTGCACAGCCTGGCACTGTTTGCAGTGATGCTCACTGCACTACCGATCATCTTTCACCTCACGACACCGCAGAGCTACCGCATCGCCCTGCTGGTCGCCACGCTGCTGGCCCTGCCCAGTCTGCCGGGGTTGATCGGCGGCGCCGGTTGGCGGCGCATCCTGCTGTTGGCCACGCTGCCCATCGTCATGGCCGGTGTCGGCTGGCTGGCCAGGGTCTGGGTGCCACCGGCAACCCTGTGGCTGACCGAGGTGGCGATCAGTGACCGCTTCGATGGTACTCAGCGCACACCGGGCGACAGCCTGCAGCAGCTCACCCCGGATCAGCTACGCGACGATGGCCTCTACGCCTATACCGCGATCAATGCCCCGCGCGGTCTTGACGAGCGCATCTATCACGTCTGGCAGCACAATGGCCACGAGGTCGATCGCATCGCCCTGAACATCAGTGGCGGGCGCAAGGAGGGCTACCGGGCCTGGACGCACAAGCTCAACTTCCCCACGGCCCCCGAAGGCCGCTGGCAGGTGCGCGTGGTCACCGAAGCCGGGCAGATGATCGGTGTGCTGCGCTTCGAGGTTTTGCCGGCAGACTCGCTCACTCGTTAGCAGGCCGGCGCCTACCAGGGCACGCATTGCTGACGGCCTGCTAAGCTGTCACGACAACAAAAATAACCGAGTCCGACACCATGGCCCATTACGACCTGATCATCCAGGGCGGTCGCTATTTCGACGGCAGCACGGCCCCCTCAGCCATTCGCAGCCTGGTAATCAACGACGGGCGCATCGTCCTGATCAGCGTCGAGCCACTCGACACGGCACTGGCCGAGCGGATCATCGATGCCCGTGGCAAGTGGATCACCCCCGGCTTTCTCGATACCCATACCCATTACGATGCCGAGCTGATGGTTGCCCCCAGCCTGTCGGAGTCGGCTATATACGCCTGGGCGATCGCGCCGACCTAGCAGGCCGTTGAAAAACTACCTGCGTTGGCAATGCTGCGTTAAAAACGGCCTCAAAATGCTCATTTACAACGCGTAAACTGCGCTTTTTCGGCCGTTTTTGCCTTGCCTTGCCTGCCTCGCCTACGTTTTTCAACGGCCTGCTGCTGCTCGCCCCTGAAGGGCTGAAACAGAATCTGCAGCAGGAGAACTGGGACGACATGCAGGGCTTCGGCATCCAGCGTATGGTCTGCCGCAACCCGGGCTGCGTCAGCCACGTGCTGATCAATGGCCGACTGGCCGTGGACGAAGAGCGAATTGTCCCCGAGCTGGGCCAGGTGCGTGGTTTCGGCCAGTTCCTCGCCGCCCGCTGAAACGCCCTACGCAGGGGCGCGCGGCAGTGGTAGCATGCGCGCCCCATGCAGCTCACCGAACTCACCCAGCGTCTTGCCGACCTCGGCGCCAAACCCCAGCACATCGGGCGCATTACCCGTGCCTGGCTGCAGGGCAAGCCACTGGACAGCGGCACCAGGCACCAGAAAACCGAAAACTTCCTGCCACTGACCGTTCGGCAAGCGCTGCCTGCCATTGCCAATGAGCTGGATGGCCTGGCTCGGCTGCGCTCCGAACACCCTGGCGCCGACGGTTCAGCGCGCCTGCTGGTGGAGCTGGCCGACAAGCAGATGGTCGAGAGCGTGCTGTTGCCGCGCGATGGCCTGTGCATCTCCAGCCAGGTCGGTTGCGCCGTCGGTTGCGTGTTCTGCATGACCGGCAAGAGCGGCCTGCTGCGTCAGCTCACGAGCGCCGAAATGGTCGCCCAGGTCGCGCTGGGTCGGCGCTTTCGCCCGGTGAAGAAAGTGGTGTTCATGGGCATGGGCGAGCCGGCGCACAACCTCGACAACGTACTGGAGGCCATCGACTTGCTTGGCACCGAGGGCGGCATCGGTCAGCGCAACCTGGTGTTCTCAACAGTGGGCGACCCGCGCGTGTTCGAGCGCCTGCCCAGGCAGCGTGTGCGCCCTGCCCTGGCGCTGTCGCTGCATACCACCGACGCCGCACTGCGCCAACGCCTGCTGCCCAAGGCACCGCGGATCGACCCAGAAGAGCTGGTAGAACTGGGTGAAACCTACGCCCGCACCATCGACTACCCGATCCAGTACCAGTGGACGCTGCTCAAGGGCATCAATGACAGCCAGGAGGAAATGGACAATATCCTGCGGCTGTTCAAAGGCAAGTTCGCCGTACTCAACCTGATCCCCTACAACAGCCTGGAAGCCGACGACTATCAGCGCCCGGACGGTGAACGTATCGTCGAGATGGTGCGCTACCTGCACAGCCGTGGCGTGCTGACCAAGGTACGCAACTCGGCTGGCCAGGATGTCGACGGCGGTTGCGGTCAACTGCGCGCCCGCGCAGTGGATCTGGTGAATACCAGCAGGTTGCGTCTTTCACGCCCCTGAACCCTCAAGAACGGCGCCTGTAAGCCGATGTATGGCAGCAATGGCCGCTGCAAAAGAGCAAAACGCCAGTACCGACCCAAACTCGTCATGCTGAGGCGATCACCCGCATCAACGACATGAACCTGCAGATCGCCACCGCAGCCGAAGAGCAGAGCGCGACCACCGAAGAAATCAACCGCAACACCACCAAGATCCGCGACATCAGCCACGAGCTGGCTGGCGGTGCCGAGCAACAGGTCCGGCAGTGCGCCTCGATGGTGGAACAGGTCGGCCAGCAGGATCGTCTGCTGCGGCGCTTCAAGGTCTGAGGCTCCGGCTGCAGAGCGATTCAGCACAATAGAAAACGCCGCAACCTGCAAAGGTCTGCGGCGTTTTGTTTTTCAGGATGGCGAATACACAACAAAGTCTATGCTTGCAGGATCATAGGAGAGACCGACCATGACCGATCAGGAAAAAGACCCCCAAGCGCCTCTGACCCTGCGCGAAATGCTGCAAAGCGTGCTGGCCGCCGCCCTTGGCGTACAGAGCGGGAAAAATCGCAGCCGTGATTTCAGCCGCGGCAAGCCCAGCCATTTCATTCTGCTCGGCGTGCTGTTCACCACGTTGTTCGTGGTTGTATTGCTGGGCGTGGTGAAGCTGATCCTGCACCTGGCGACTGGCTGATCACTCCAGCAGGGAGGCAATCGAGCACTGGTAACGCTGACGCTGAGGCTGCGACTGCACGCTGAACTGGCGAAAGTCCATACCAATATCCGGCTGTGCAAGGCGTTCGAGCAATTGCTTTGACTGCGCCCTGTCGACAGTACGCAACAGCGACGCCACCTGATCCTTGCCGCCACGCTCGGCGAAATCCAGCCCCCGCGCGTGGTCGCTGAGCGTCACCAAAGCGCAGGCGCCCAAAAGAAAATGACCACTGGCCAAAATATCGATACGTCCGTCGATACGCGCCTTTAGCACGCGCTCCGAGTTGTTCAGGGCCGTGTAATGCAGGGGTCTGCCCAGCTCATTGGCTGCACGCAATACCCCAAAGGCCATTTCATCATTAGCAGACCAGATCAGGCTGACCGCCGGATAACGCGGCAATAGACCAATCGCCTGCTCGTATGCCCGCTGTTCCCGCCACTCACCATGAACCGCCTGCATCAGCTTGATATGCGGTGCTTCACTCAAGGCACGCTGCAAGCCGGCCTGACGCAGAGTCGACGAAGGCGTACGGTTGACCCCGGAAAACGCCAGCAACTCGGCAGGTTTGCCACGGGTCAGGGCGATCAGCTCACGCGCCATCAGATAACCGGCCTCCTCATCGTTGGGCACCAGGCTACCTATCCAGTTTCGGTGGTACTCGCGGCTGCCACCGATAAGGGCCTGCTGCTCTTCGGTCAAGGTGCTGTGCAGGGCAAACAGCCTGGCATCGCTGTTCTGGAACAGACGCAGCAATGCCGGCCCCAGGAACAGTTCATTGGTGAAGATCAGATAATCGGGGTGCTTACCCGCAAAAACCTGCTGGGCATTGCGCAGCATACGTTCAGGATCGCGCTCGCCGTACAGCACCTCCAGCTCGACGCCCAGGTCACCAGCGGCATCCTGCATGTAGCGGCTGTAATCGCTCCAGAAACGCTCATTGGTGTAGCCAGGGTTGAGAAAAACCATGGTCGGCACGCGCGCTTGTGCCCACGCCAACGCGCAGCAAAACAACAGTCCAAGACCGAGCACCCACCTGCTCACATCGCCCCTCCTCGATAATCGGGGCGCAGTATAAGGTGTTAATGGCAAAAGGCCGACCGCTAAAGCGCGTCGGCCTTTGCCCTCATTGCCCGCTGACCCAGAAGACTGCCGTGCCGACCGCAATCGAAATCAGGCAAAAAATCGCCCAGGCATCGATGAGGCTGTCGGACTTGTCCATATCGGTATGCTCGCTCATGGCTCCCCCTCTTCTTGTGATTGTGGGTGACGCACACTGCATTTAAGACCAGCCTTGGCCATCGCTCAAACCATATGGTTATGCTCTGGGGCAGTCTTATTCCTTAAACCAAGGTTTATATATTCAAACATCACTTTTACGCATAAACCTGAGCTGGTATCGTGCCCCGGCTCCTTGGGGAGTGCGCGGCCGTGCGCGCTGATTGGCAGTAAGTAGCCTGAAAACAGGACCCTTCATGTACGTATATGACCAGTACGATCAAAAGATCGTCGAGGATCGCGTCAAGCAGTTCCGCGATCAAACCCGCCGCTACCTCGCCGGAGAGCTGAGCGGCGAGGAATTCCGTCCGCTGCGCCTGCAGAACGGTCTGTATATCCAGCGCTACGCGCCCATGCTGCGCGTGGCCGTGCCTTATGGCCTGCTGTCGTCCACCCAGGTGCGCATGCTGGCCAAGATCGCCCGCGACTACGACAAGGGCTACGCCCACATCAGCACCCGGCAGAACGTACAGTTCAACTGGCCGGAGCTGGAAGACGTGCCGGAGATTCTGGCTGAGCTGGCCACCGTGCAGATGCACGCCATCCAGACCAGCGGCAACTGCATCCGCAACACCACCACCGACCAGTTCGCTGGTGTGGCCAAGGACGAGATCGTCGATCCGCGTCCCTGGTGCGAAATCATCCGCCAGTGGTCGACCTTCCACCCTGAATTCAGCCACCTGCCACGCAAGTTCAAGATCGCCGTCAACGGCGCCGTGAGCGACCGCGCGGCCATCGAGGTGCATGACATCGGCCTGGAAGCGGTGAAGAACGAGGCCGGCGAGCTGGGCTTCCGCGTTTCCGTCGGCGGCGGCCTGGGTCGTACCCCGATCGTCGGCAGCTTCATCAACGAATTCCTGCCCTGGCAGCACCTGATCAGTTATCTCGAGGCCATCCTGCGTGTGTACAACCGCTATGGCCGTCGCGACAACAAGTACAAGGCGCGTATCAAGATTCTGGTCAAGGCGCTGACCCCCGAGGTGTTCGCCGAGCGCGTCAACGCCGAGTGGATGCACCTCAAGGATGGCCCAACCACCCTGACCGAGGCCGAAGTCGCCCGCGTCGCCGCACACTTCGTTGATCCGGCCTATCTGACCCTGCAGGACGAGGATGCCCTGCTCGCCCAGCAGGACGCCGAGCACCCGGGCTTCGCCCGCTGGCGTCAGCGCAACACCTTCGCCCACAAGAAGCCAGGCTACGTCGCCGTGACTCTGTCGCTCAAGCCCACCGGCGTAGCGCCGGGCGACGTCACTGACAAGCAACTCGATGCCATCGCCGACCTGGCCGACCGCTATTCCTTCGGTGAAGTGCGCAACAGTCACAACCAGAACATCATCCTCGCCGACGTCGAGCAACGTCAGTTGCTGACCCTGTGGGGCGAGCTGCGTGAGCAGGGCTTCGCCACGCCGAACGTGGGCCTGCTGACCGACATCATCTGCTGCCCGGGCGGTGATTTCTGCTCGCTGGCCAATGCCAAGTCGATTCCGGTGGCCGAAGCCATCCAGCGTCGTTTCGACGATCTCGACTACCTGTTCGACATCGGCGACATCGACCTGAACATTTCCGGCTGCATGAACGCCTGCGGTCACCATCACGTCGGCCATATCGGCATCCTTGGCGTCGACAAGAAAGGCCAGGAGTTCTATCAGGTCTCGCTCGGCGGCAGCGCCGGTCGCGAAGCCAGCCTGGCGCAGATTCTCGGCCCGTCCTTCGCTCAGGGCGACATGCCGGACGTGATCGACAAGATCATCAAGGTCTACGTCGAACAACGCACCGAAGAAGAAAGCTTCCTCGATACCTACCGCCGCATCGGTATCGACCCGTTCAAGGAGCGCGTCTATGCAGCGAATCATTAAGAACGGTCAGGTGGTCGACGAAACCTGGCACCTGCTGGCCAAGGACGTGACCCTGGACGTCATTCCCAACTGCGATGACATCATCGTCCCGCTGGCCCTGTGGCGCGAGCATGCTCATGCCCTCAAGGCCCGCGACGGCGGCCTCGGCGTGTGGCTGGAAGCCGGCGACGAAATCGAGGAAATCGCCGATGACCTGGCGCATTTCCAGGTCATCGCCCTGGAGTTCCCGGCCTTCACCGACGGCCGTCATTCCTCCACGGCCTACCTGCTGCGCACCCGTTACGGCTACAAGGGCGAAGTACGCGCCATTGGCGACGTGCTGCGCGACCAGCTGTTCGCCCTCAGGCGTGTCGGCTTCGATGCCTTCGCCCTGCGTGCCGACAAGGATCCGTACGATGCACTGAAGGCCTTCGAGGATTACAGTGAGGTCTACCAGGCGTCGGCAGACCAACCGCTGCCCCTGTTCCGCCGCCGCGCCTGATCGCAGCGAGAACGACGCAAACGCCCCGACTGGTTCGGGGCGTTTTGCTTTCAGGCGCCGGCGTCCGGTTCAGCCTGCGCGGCCAGCGCACACACAAAAACGCCGCGCCCTGTGAGGGGCGCGGCGTTTTTTTGATCCTCGGCTAATCAGCCGGCCGGATCAATCCTCGCGATAGCGACGCAGCTTCAGCGCCTTGCCAGCCACACGGGTGTCTTTCAGCTTGCCGAGCAGACGATCCAGGCCATCTTCCGGCAGCTCGACCAGGCTGAAGGTCTCGCGGATCTGGATGCGGCCAATGGCTTCGCGAGCCAGGCCGCCCTCGTTGAGGATGGCGCCGAGCAGGTTCTTGGCGGCGATGCCGTCGCGCGTCCCCAGCGCGGTGCGGCAGCGCACACGGCCTTCGGCCAGCGGCATTGGCGCACGACGCTCACGGTATTCACCGCGCTCACCGCCACGATCACCATCACGCTCGCGACGCTCACGCGGTGCACTGCCAACGCCCGGCACCAGCGGCTGCTCGCGCTCGACGCTGGCCAGATCCAGTGCCTGGCCATTAGTGGCCTTTTTCAGCAGCGCAGCGGCCAGCGCGCGCGGGCTGCAACCGATATCGGCAGTCAGACGATCGAGCAGATCGCCATGGCTGGCTTCGGCATCGGCCACCAGCGGTGCCAGGCTGCTGGTGAGCTTCTTGATGCGTGCATCAAGCACCTGCTGGGCGTTCGGCAGCTTGACCTCGCCCACCTTTTGCCCGGTGACACGCTCGATCACCTGCAGCATACGGCGCTCACGCGGCGTCACCAGCAGCAGCGCACGACCAGCGCGACCAGCGCGGCCGGTACGGCCGATGCGGTGCACGTAGGACTCCGGGTCGTACGGCATGTCGACGTTGAACACGTGGGTGATACGCGGCACGTCGATACCACGAGCAGCAACGTCAGTCGCGACAACGATATCCAGACGACCATCCTTGAGCGACTCGATTACGCGCTCGCGCTGGTTCTGGGCGATATCGCCGTTCAGCGCAGCGGCTTTGAAGCCTTTGGCTTCCAGCGCGGAAGCCAGATCCAGAGTGGCCTGCTTGGTGCGCACGAAGGCGATCAGCGCGTCGAAATCCTCGACTTCCAGCAGACGCAGCACGGCGTTGGTCTTCTGATCGGCGTGGATCATCAGGTGCGCCTGCTCGATGCGCGAGACGGTCTGGGTCTTGGCCGCGATCTTGATGTGCTGCGGCTCACGCAGGTGCTTCTCGGCGATGGCGCGGATCGAGTGCGGCAGCGTGGCGGAGAACAGCACGCTCTGACGGCTTTCCGGCATGGCTTCGAAGATCACTTCGAGGTCGTCCATGAAGCCCAGCTTAAGCATTTCGTCGGCTTCGTCGAGTACCAGGTGCTGGATGGTGGACAGCACTTTCTCATCACGACGCAGGTGGTCGACCAGACGGCCCGGCGTGGCCACAATGATCTGCGCGCCCTGGCGGATGGCCTTGAGCTGCGGGCCCATCGGCGCACCGCCATAGACGGCGACGACGTTAACGCCCGGCATCTGCTTGGAATAGGTTTCGAAGGCGGTGGCCACCTGCAGGGCCAGCTCGCGAGTCGGAGCGAGGATCAGCACCTGCGGCTCGCGCTTGGCGGTGTCGACCTTCGACAGCAACGGCAGCGCGAACGCGGCAGTTTTGCCAGTGCCGGTCTGCGCCTGGCCGATCATGTCGTGGCCGGCGAGGATCACCGGAATGGCCTGCGACTGAATCGGAGACGGCTCTTCGTAACCAACGGCGGTCAGAGCGGCGAGAATATTGGGGTGAAGTCCGAGCGCGGCGAAGCCGCCGATTTCCTGGGTCATGGGTCTGCCTCAAGTGCATCCGCAAAGACCCATGTTCCAAAGCTGCGCATGCCGTGCAAGACCTTGTGGGTCACCCTGGCAGCCTGGTCGGCGGGGATTTGCGAAAACGTGGTGAAAGTGAATCGTCAAGGATAGTCCGCTGGGGGACTGGCTGCCGGAGGTCAATTCCCCCGGGCGAGTTGCACTACCTGAACGTAGCCAGAAAATTGGCCGGCACGTACTATACCTGAAAATCCTGACTCGGGTGCTGGTTTTTATCGATCCATCTGCATCCAACCGCTCAACGGCGCATTAGCTGGCCGGTCGCAGTGCTTCGATCAGTGGTTGCAGCGAGTAACCCAGACGCGGCGCCAGCTCGCCCGCGCGCATTTGCAGGCACCCCATATCCAGGTCTTGCTCGAGATCAGCGGGGATCAGTAGCACCACGTTGCCTTCCTTCACCGGGCATTCCCAGTAGTGCCGGTGAAAAAGCCCGCGCAATAAAGCCGCACCGAGCGGCTTGCCATCATTGCTGGCCCATTGATTGATGATCAGCCAGCCACCGGGATTGAGCTTGTTGCGGCAATCCTCCAGAAAACGCCAGGCCAGGTGACCAGTGGCCGGGCCGTGATCGGTGTACAGGTCGACAAACAGCAGGTCAGTCTTCTCCGCGCTGTCCAGCAGCTCAATGGCATCACCGATGCGGATGGTCAGCCGTGGATCATCGGTCAGCCCCATATGCTCCATGGCCAGGCGCGGCACATCCGGGCGTAGCTCAATGACTTCAACATCATCCAGGGGCAGAAACTTCAGGCAGGCCTGGGTCAGGTTGCCGGCGCCCAGCCCGAGAAACAGGGCGCTTTCGGGTTGTTCATGACACAGCGCGCCCAGCAGCATGGCGCGGGTGTAGTCGTATTCCAGCCAGCTGGGCTCAGGCATGTAGACGCAGCTCTGCTCGATGGCCTCGCCAAATTCGAGAAAGCGGTAGGCGCCCATCTCGACAACCTGAATAACGCCGAACTCATCCTGCACTTCGGCGATCAACAGCGGATCCGGCATCTGGCCGACCGGCGGTAAACCTGGCATCCCCAACACTCCACCTTGCCCCTTTGCCATGACGGCAGCGGGAAAATACCAATTGTCCTAGAGGGGCCAGTCCCGGTCACGTGTTAACTGCTCCGAAGCCTGCACAATTCGCGGCTCACCCCTTCTGGCGGGAGAGCCAAAGCCGCTGTTATCGGGCGGCTGCGTCAGGCTGGTGTCGTGGCCTGACGAAACTGTCCGGGGGTCATGTTGCTCCAGCGGCGAAACGTCTTGGCGAAGGCACTCTCGTCGGAAAAGCCCAGGCGTTCGGCCACCTCACTCAGGCGCACAGGTTCACGCAGCAGGGTTATTGGGTAGTACTCCAGCAGCGCCTCCAGGGCCTCGCCCACCGTTTCGCAGCTCATCAACAAGGCGCCGACCATATCCAGATGGCCGACCTGCAGGGCACAACCCAGGCGCAGGCCGATCAACGGATCATCGGCGGCCGTGCAGAAGGCTTCCCACAACGCATCCTGGCCCGCCAGGGGAATGCGGGCAGCGCCACCCAGCTCGCTCAGTTCGGCAGGCTGGGCTTCATAGGTCAGTTGCTGGCTGGCGAACAGCGTGTCGCCGCCCTCCTCCGGCAGTTCCTGAGCCAGCAGCATGGAACCGAGGCTGGGAAGCTCCTTGTAGGACAGATCCGAATGCCAGAACTTGCCAGCATCGCCCAGACCGATGCGCTGACCGTTCTCGATGATGTTGGAGATGCTGAAGATCTCCGGGTGATTACTGAGCAGGAACTGCCTGAGCACATGGATCTGCAATGAGCCAAAACGGCGGCTGAAGGCGATCTGCTGTTCGGGGGTGATGCGCTGGCCACGGAACACCAGCAGCGCATGATCGAGATGGGCACGATGGATGCAGGCGAAGTCCTCATCGCTCAGCGGCCGGGTCAGATCCAGACCGATGATCTCGGCGCCCTGGGGCGCATCGAAGGGCGTTTTGCGAACGATTGCGCCGACGTCGCAGAGGGGGTATGAGCTACTGCCTACATAGAAAACTCCATGCAAGGGCGCCAATCGGCGCATCACTTTGACCGGCCGTGGTGTCGGCCATGTGTTCAGTACGGCGCGCCGATTGGTCGGCAGGTACGCATGGGTTTAACTTTATAGAAAGAAAATTATTTTAAGTACCTTTTAACCCATATGATCCATAAGTGAATCATCCGTACGCCTGCGCGTGCTGCAAATGCGCGGCACCATCGGGGCAGACACAGCTGCATGGCCAGCCTCTGCGGATCGCCCGGGCACTGCCAGTGCTCTCTCGCCGCAGTGGCTGGCTGCAATCACGCAGCCGTATCTGGCCGTGTGATTCAGAGACGATTCAGCGCCTGGATGAAGATATCCTCGGCATCCTCGATACCGACCGATACACGAATGGTGCCGTCGTGGATGTCGAGGCTGCTCAAGGTCTCGACCGACAGTGCACGGTGCGAAGTCTTGCCGGGGTGGGTGATGCTGCTGGCTACGCCCGCCAGCGAGGGCGCAAAGGCGGTGTACTGCAATTCGCGGATCAGCCGATCCACATCTTCCAGGCCACCTTTGAGAGTGAAGCTGAGCATTCCGGAATACCCCTTGCGGAACAGTCGCTGCGCCAGGGCATGATCCGGGTGCGAAGCCAGGCCTGGGTAGTACACCTTGGCCACCCGCGGGTGCGCCTGCAGCGCTTCGGCCAGTACCAGGGCATTGCTGGAATGGGCGCGCATGCGCAGGGCTAGGGTTTTCGCACCACGGAAGGTCAGCCAGGCCTCGAAGGGGCTGGCGCTGCCGCCGGCATTGATCTGGAAGCGCCGCGCCTGCGCCACCCATTCGGCATCGCCGACCAGGATGCCGCCCGTGGCGTCACTGTGCCCGTTGAGGTATTTGGTGGTGCTGTGCAGTACCAGATCGGCGCCATCGGCCAACGGTTGGTACAGCGCCGGCGAGAGGAAGGTATTGTCGACCAGCAGCTTCAGGTCATGCGCCTTGGCCAGGCGCGCCAGCGCCGGAATATCACTGATCCGTACCAGCGGGTTGGAGGCAGTCTCGGTGTAGATCAGCCGGGTACTGGGCGTAATCGCCGCCTGCACTGCGGTCAGGTCGTTGATGTCCACCAGAGTGGCACTGATGCCAAAACGGCTTAGTTCACGCTCGATCAGACTCTGCGTGGTGCCATACAGCTCGCGGCTGGCGATCAGGTGATCCCCGGCATTGAGCCGGCCAAGCAGCGCGGCGCTGACCGAGGCCATCCCGGAGGCCGAGAACAATGCTGCTGCACCGCCCTCCAGGTCACGAATCAGTTCTTCCAGCGCACTGGTGTTGGGATTACCCAGGCGCGTGTACATGTAGTTGTCGCGGTTACCCGCGAGAAAGTCGTCAACCTGCTCCAGCGAGTCATAGACAAACACCGACGTTTCGTAGATCGGCAGGGTCTTGGCACGGGTGACCATACGCTGGTCGACCGCAACGCCACTGTGTACCGCGCGGGTAGACACCCCAGGCAGTCGTTCACTCATAACAATCTCCACGATTCAGGCTTGAGAAGCGACGGCGAAGCATACCTGGCCGGATGGCCAAAAAAGAACGCCGAGCCAGCTAAGCCGGCTCGGCGTAGGTGCAAACCTGTTCAAACAGGTTCACGGGCGTGTTCAACGAAGGCAGCCCAGGTATTGCGGAATTTCCGGCTTGCCTCCTGCGCAGCAATGACGGCTGTTTCAGTCCATCCACTGCGCCGGCTAGCCACAGCGCCGGCCGCCGTATAAATCCGATCAGAAAGCCGGCAGCACCGCGCCCTCGTAACGTTTCTCGATGAAGGCTTTGACTTGCGGGCTGGTCAGCGCGGCGGAAAGCTTCTTGATCGCTTCACTGTCCTGGTTGTCCGGGCGCGCCACCAGGTAGTTGACGTAGGGCGAGTCACTCCCCTCGATCGCCAGCGCATCGCGCTTGGGATTGAGCTTGGCCTCCAGCGCGTAGTTGGTGTTGATCAGTGCCAGATCCACCTGATTCAACACACGTGGCACGGTAGCCGCCTCCAGCTCGCGGAATTTGAAGTTGCGCGGGTTATCGACGATATCACGCGGCAGTGCCTGGGCACTGTTGGGGTCCTTGAGGGTCAGCAGGCCGGCTTTCTGCAGCAGCAGCAAGGCCCGGCCGGTGGTGCTGACTTCGTTGGGGATGGCGATGGTAGCCCCGTTCGGCAGCTCGTCGAGAGATTTGTACTTGGCCGAATAGGCGCCGAAAGGCTCGACGTGTACGCCCTGCACGATCACCAGTTCGGTACCGCGCTGCGCATTGAAGGTGTCCAGGTATGGCTTGGTCTGGAAGTAGTTGGCATCCAGATTCTTCTGGCTGACCTGCAGGTTGGGTTGCACGTAGTCGGTGAAGACCTTGATATCCAGATCCACGCCTTGCTTGGCCAGCTCGGGCTTGATCAGTTCGAGGATTTCAGCGTGCGGCACCGGGGTGGCAGCCACGCTCAGCTTTTCGCCAGCGTGGGCCAGGGAGGCAGTCAGGGCAGCGGCCAGGGCAGTCAGCAGCAGGGTCTTCTTCATGATGTCCTTGTTCTCGGTCTTGGCGCAGACTGGATCAGCAGTCCGGCGCGTTGGGCAGGTGCCCGGCAGATGTGGCGGGCTGAATGCAACAGTACGGAGAAATTTTTATTCCACAAAATAATTATTATTTATGTTCTTATGCGGAAAATTTATTACCGATGACCATGACGCTCTCGAAACAGAGCACGTGCCTGCAGGTGTTTGCGAATGTCCTGCCCGTCAGTACCGCTGGCTGAGCTTCGTGTGTTCAGGCACGTATACCGACCCGGCTGACAGGGGTTTCATTTGCCGGCCTTGGATTGCTCCGGTTCGGCCGGCAGCGCTTAGGCAGAGACGCTGAAGCGCTGACTGAGGGCAATCAATCGGCCCGCCAGTTGGCTGAGTTTCTGGCCGTCGCCATCAAGTTCATGAGCGTCTTGTAGATTACGCTCAGCAAGCTGTTCGATGCTGCCCAGATGCTGGCTGATCTCGGCACTGACTGCAGCCTGCTGGTGGGTTGCGGCTGCGATCAGCTCGTTCATGCGGGTGATGGCTTCGATGTCTTGTGCCACGGCAGCCAGCAACTGCGCGGTGGTAACACTGTCCGGCACGAGCCCCCCTTCCACTTCGGGGTTCGTGCCAGATGTGCGAAGTCTGAGTTGAAGTTGCACCTACAGGTGATAATCCCCTGCAGCCTCCGGCTGGTAGAGCACCTTGCGGATTTCAATGCGGCGGGTTCGATCGGCGATTCGCCAGTCGATGGCGTCTCCCTCCTGGTAGCCGAGAATGGCCGCGCCGATGTCTGAGCACACGGAATACTTGCCTGCATGGCTGTCAGCATCTTCGGGATAGACCACGGCCACTTCGATTTCTTCATCGTCCAGCTGCAGTAAGGCCCTGGAATTCATGGTGACGACATTGCGTGCCACCTGATCTGGCTTGACGACAATGGCTCGTTCCAGCTCATGTTCCAGCTCAATAATGGCCTGGCCCTGTTCGAGCGCGATGAGGCACTCCAGGCGAGCTTTGTCGACTTCAGTGATGTAGATGCCGCCAGAGTCGCCAACGGCATTCTCACGCAAAAACTGCAGATAGCGCCCCGCCGTCATGGAAAATGATTTCAATGTCGGCGTTTCACTCTCAAGCGTGAAACCACTGCGTAGGAAAGCCTTCAGCGAGCGCGTGTTGTCCGGGTGAATCTTGGCCATGAGCTTCTCGGCCCGTATATCGAGAAAGGCCATTTTCATGCCCTCGCGGATTGTGCCCGCGCCAAGGTTGCACCCCCATTTTTCGCTATCTCCGATGGCCAGGACTATTTCGCACATGGCACCCGTCTTGATCAGGCGAACGAAGCCCACAGGAGCGTCATGCCGGTCATAGACCATGAAGAATCGGCCGCCCCGATTGAACAGATGGGTCAGGATCGGTAATTGGGTGCGGTCGATGGCATGCTCGATGGAGCGGGAAACATCCCGCGAATCACTCAGATAGCGCGTGACACGCTCATCTTCCAACCAATTCATCAGTGTCAGTGCGTGTGCCCGGGTAATTTCAGGGCACAGGGAAATGAAAGGCTTGTTCATCTTCACCGTACTTGTCTGTAAAGGATGAAAGCCCTTCATGGCAATGGCCATGACAGTTCTTTCGGCAACCCGTGACCTTAAGACATAACACAGGCCAGGAGAAGACCGAGTGGCCGATATGACTCGGCCACTCGAGCGTGGCGTGAGCGCATTACCTTCGCTGCAGAGTTATCAGCACTGCTCGATCGCTGGATAACGGCTTACCTCGATCAGGTTGCCGTCCGGGTCGCGAAAATACACGGACTCGATTGGCCCGACGGCGCCGGTGCGTGCCACCGGCCCCTCCTCTACCGTCACGCCCTGCTCGGCAAGATGAGCCATTACGCGCTCCAGCGGCCACAGGGTGATCAGGCACAGATCGATGGCGCCTGGTGTCGGCTTGATCGCCTTGGGTTCGAACTCACGCCCGGCCTGATGC
Source organism: Ectopseudomonas mendocina (assembly GCF_008041835.1). Taxonomy (GTDB): domain Bacteria; phylum Pseudomonadota; class Gammaproteobacteria; order Pseudomonadales; family Pseudomonadaceae; genus Aquipseudomonas. The sequence continues at coordinate 32,803 of NZ_VRYE01000039.1, read as the reverse complement.
AGATTGAATTTCTGCTGGCCGAATACCAGAGCACTGCGCCCGGCGCCGAAACGCTCGTGGCGCATGCCCAGCACGCGCTGGTAAAAGTCGACGGTGGTATCGATATCCGCCACCGTCAGTACCAGATGGTCCAGTCTCTCGATCATGCTCAATGCCTGTCCAGCAGATGAAAACGCGGCAACCCGAGGTGCCAGTGGATCGCCGCCAGGCGCGCTGCCAGCACTACGAACATTGCCGCTGCGGTATCCAGCCAGTGCGGCGTGCCCAGGGCACGCAGGCCGATAAAGGTCAGAGCGCCGGCGATGCAGGCCGTGGCGTAGATTTCCTTCTGGAAGATCAGCGGAATCTCGTTGCACAGCACGTCGCGAATCACCCCACCAACCACACCGGTCATCACGCCCATGATCACTGCCGTGCTGATCGGTGTGCCGTTCTGCAACGCCAGCTCGGTGCCGTACACGGTGAATACGGCCAGGCCGAAGGCATCGGCGATCAGCAGGCCTTTTTCGTGAATCGGTCGGGTCATGCGTACCCAGGCTACGGTGCCCAGCGCGGCCAATGAGGCAACGAGGATGTAGGTGTCGTCGCGAATCCAGCTGACCGGGTGGTTGTCCAGGATCAGGTCACGCAGGGTTCCGCCGCCCAGTGCGGTCACGATGGCCATGACCAGCACACCGAACAGATCCATGGATTTGCGCCCGGCCATCAGCGCGCCAGTGATGGCGAATACGGCAACGCCGAACAGGTCAGCAAAATAGAAAAGCGTTTCCATGCTGTCCTCAGCGCTTGACCGGCGTGCGCAGGGTGACGAATTCCTCGGCGGCGCTCGGGTGCACGCCGATGGTTTCATCGAAGATCTGTTTGGTTGCCCCCGCTTTCAGCGCCACGGCCAGCCCCTGGATGATCTCCCCTGCTTCCGGGCCGACCATATGGCAGCCAAGCACGCGATCACTGTCGGCGTCGACCACCAGTTTCATCAGGGTGCGTTCGGGATTCTCGGTCAGGGTCAACTTCATCGGACGGAAGCGGCTCTCGAAGACTTTGACCTGGTAGCCCTCCTCGACGGCCTGCTCTTCACTGAGGCCAACGGTGCCGATATTCGGCAGGCTGAACACGGCGGTGGGAATCATGCGGTAGTCCAGCGGACGATATTCCTCGGGCTTGAACAGCCGGCGTGCCACGGCCATGCCTTCGGCCAGCGCGACTGGCGTCAGTTGCACGCGACCGATCACGTCGCCAATGGCAAGAACCGATGGCGTGGCAGTCTGGAACAGATCATCGACTTCGATATAGCCGCGTGTGTCCAGTTTGACCTCGACGTTCTCCAAACCGAGGTTGTCCAGCATCGGCCGGCGCCCGGTGGCGTAGAACACACAGTCGGCCTCCAGCACGCGACCATCCTTGAGCGTCGCGGCCAGGCTGCCATCGGCCTGGCGCGCGAGGCTGGCGATGTCGGCGTTGAACTGCAGATCCATGCCCTTCTTGCTCAACTCCTCGCGCAGGTGCTCGCGCACTGCACCATCGAAGCCTCGCAGAAACAGGTCGCCGCGATACAGCAGCGACGTCTGCGCACCAAGGCCATGGAAAATCGAAGCGAACTCGACGGCGATATAGCCACCACCTACGACCAATACCCGCTTGGGCAGTTGTTCGAGGAAGAAGGCTTCGTTGGAGCTGATGGCATGCTCACGCCCGGGAATATCGGGAATCTGCGGCCAGCCACCGGTGGCGATCAGAATGCGTTCAGTGCTGTGGCGCTGGCCATTGACCTCAATGGTATGGGCATCGACGATGCGCGCATGCCCCTCGAACAGGCTGACGCCGCTGTTGGCCAGCAGATTGCGGTAGATGCCATTGAGCCGTTCGATTTCGCGGTTCTTGTTGCCGATCAGCGTTGCCCAGTCGAAGTTGGCTTCACCCAGCGACCAGCCGAAACCCGAGGCCTGCTCGAAGTCCTCGGCGAAATGCGCGCCGTACACCAGCAGCTTTTTCGGCACGCAGCCAACGTTGACACAGGTGCCGCCCAGATAACGGCTCTCGGCGACTGCAACGCGAGCGCCAAAGCCAGCGGCGAAGCGCGCCGCACGTACGCCGCCGGAACCGGCGCCGATCACGAACAGGTCGAAGTCGTAACTCATGGGGTATCTCCTTGGCAGACGCGGAGCATACCACAAAGACCCGCGCTAAGCTGAACGCCGGAGGTGAAGAACATGCGCCCTACCCTGACCCACCTTGCCCTGCACGTCCCCGACCTGGATGCCTGCATCGCTTTCTATGAGCGTTTCTGTGGCATGCAGGTGATCCACGAACGCCCCGGCAAGGGCGCGCGCATTGTCTGGATGGCCTAGCCTGGCAAGGAGCACCTGTTCATCTTCGTGATCATGCCTGGCGGGCAGGATCGCAACCTGGCATCGACTGACTACAGCCATTTCGGCTTTGCCCTGAATAGCCGTGAGGAAGTCGAGCAGATTGCCGCCCTGGCCGCGCACGACGGTTGCCTGATCTGGCCGCCCCGCGACGAACCCTACCCGGTTGGCTACTACTGCGGCTTGCGCGATCCGGCCGGCAACTACGTGGAATTCAGCTACGGCCAGCCGCTCGGGCCTGGCTCCGAGGAAATGCCCATCCCCTGAATGCAAAACGCCACCCGCAGGTGGCGTTGGTAGGAGCGGCGCCCCGCCGCGAACCGGGACGGCGAGGCATCGCTAAGCTTCGCCCCGGGGCGGTGCTTCTACATGATCTGCAGGCGTATCAGAACGCCTTGCCGGTCTTGTACAGGTTCTCGAAGCAGAAGTTGGTCGCGTCGATGTAACCCTCGGCGCTGCCGCAGTCGAAACGCTGGCCCTTGAACTTGTACGCCATCACGCAGCCTTGCTGGGCCTGGCGCATCAGCGCGTCGGTGATCTGGATTTCGCCACCCTTGCCCGGCGGCGTGTTACGAATCAGGTCGAAGATATCCGGGGTGAGGATGTAGCGGCCGATGATCGCCAGGTTCGACGGCGCATCTTCCGGCTTGGGCTTCTCCACCATGTTGCTGACGCGGTAGATGTCCTCGCGGATCATCTCGCCCGCGATCACGCCGTACTTGGACGTTTCGTCCTTCGGCACTTCCTGAATCGCGACGATGGAGCAGCGGAACTGGTTGTACAGCTTGACCATTTGCGCCAGGACGCTATCGCCTTCCAGATTCAGGCACAGGTCGTCAGCCAGAACCACGGCAAATGGCTCGTCACCGATCAGCGGCTGGCCGCAGAGGATGGCGTGACCCAGGCCTTTCATCTCCACCTGACGGGTGTAGGAGAAGCTGCATTCATCGATCAGGCGGCGGATGCCAACCAGGTATTTTTCCTTGTCGGTGCCCTGAATCTGGTGCTCAAGCTCGTAGCTCACATCGAAATGGTCTTCCAGCGCACGCTTGCCGCGCCCGGTGACGATGGAAATCTGGTTGAGGCCTGCCTCCAGAGCCTCCTCAACGCCGTACTGGATCAGTGGCTTGTTCACCACCGGCAACATTTCCTTGGGCATTGCCTTGGTCGCAGGCAGGAAGCGCGTGCCATAACCGGCAGCGGGGAACAGGCATTTCTTGATCATGGGACTCCCTAATGGGGTGGGTTGAATGCGCGCTCAGTCTATCAAGCCGCGCTGGCCTTACAACTGCCGCTTGCAGGGCGGCCGATGCCGCGATACAGAAAGCCCAGCTGCGCCAGTTGCTCGGCATCGTAAATATTGCGCCCGTCAAACAGCACCGGCATGCGCATCACACCACGAATACGCGGAAAATCCGGCTGGCGAAACTGTTTCCACTCCGTCACCAGTACCAGGGCATCGGCGCCCTGGGTAACGGTGTAGGGTGACTCACTCAGCACCAGTTGCCCCGTCTCGACTGCGCCGGCATACCGTGCAGCGACCGCTGCCGTGGCCGCCGGGTCACAGGCCTGTACCTTGGCACCGGCGGTCAGCAGCGCATCGAGCAGCACCAGGCTGGGCGCTTCGCGCAGGTCATCGGTACCGGGTTTGAAGGCCAGCCCCCAGAGCGCAACCACCCTGCCCTGCAAATGACCATTGAAATGCTCGCGCAAGGCCTGAAACAGCAGCGTCTTCTGCAGCGCGTTGCGGGCTTCGACCGCACGCAGGATGCCCGGTTCGATGCCTTCGTGTTCGGCCGTGCGAATCAGCGCTTTCACGTCCTTGGGAAAGCACGAGCCGCCGTAACCGCAACCGGCATAGATGAAGTGCGTGCCGATGCGTCGGTCACTGCCGATGCCCCGGCGTACCTCCTCGATGTCCACCCCGAGACGCGCACAAATGCCGGCCATTTCATTGATGAAGGAAATCTTGGTCGCCAGGAAGGCGTTGGCCGCGTACTTGCTGAACTCGGCAGCGCGCACGCCCATGCACAGCAGGCGATCATGATTGCGTAGAAACGGCGCATACAGCCTGCGCAGCAGCTCACGGCCGCGCTCATCGTCACAGCCGACGATGACCCGATCAGGGCGCATGAAGTCCTCGACCGCCGAGCCTTCCTTGAGAAATTCCGGGTTGCTCGCCACCAGCACCCGTGCGGTTTTCTCGCGGCGCGCCAAGCCGGCATTGATGCGCTGCGCCACACGCTCTGCAGTGCCCACCGGTACGGTGGATTTGTCGACGACCAGGCACGCATGATCGAGCCGTTCACCCAGCTCGTCGGCCACCGCCAGAACATGGCTCAAATCGGCCGAGCCGTCTTCGCCACTGGGCGTACCCACGGCAATGAAGATGACGTCGGCACGGCGGACTCCCGCCTGCAACTGCGCGGTAAAGCTGAGCTGGCCGCCTGCCTGTTGCGCCCTGAGCATCGCCTCCAGGCCAGGCTCATAAATCGGTACTTCACCCCGCGCAAGCATCGCCACGCGCTGCGGATCGCGCTCGACGCACACCACCTGATTGCCCATCTCGGCAAAACAGGTGGCCGTCACCAGCCCCACGTAACCCGCTCCTATCACGCAAATCTGCATCGCCGCACCCTCCAGGTCGTTGCTGCGATTGCAACCAAACCCGGTGGCAGTCATGTGACGAAATAGCGAAGCAATGATGACGAGCGCCGCTATTGCACCCGGTCATCTGCCTATGTGCAACAGCCAGCAGAGGAACGCGCGCAACTGCAGGTACTGCTACGCAAGCTGTACCGGGAAAGCTAATTAAGGCCGGCACGAGCACTTCCTACTGAACCATCACCAATAATCAATCAGTCTGCGCGGACAAAAAATCGGGCCTTACGGCCCGAAAAGTACTCCACTTTGTTCGCGGGGATTGACCGCTTCGCATTTGGGGTCAGTCAAGGGGGCAACTGTGCGCGCCATAGGGATACGCCATTTATCGAACCGAAAGTATCCCTAAACGCATCCCTAAAATAGGGATATGTATATAGGCAACGGGAGACAACCAGAAACAACGGAAAGCGCCAGAAAACCCGCAAATACTGGGCTTGATAGACAAGAGGAGACAAATATAAGCAAAGAACTGGTGCCCGGAGCGGGAATCGAACCCGCACGCCTTTCGGCTCCGGATTTTAAGTCCGGTATGTCTACCAGTTTCATCATCCGGGCTTGTAAAACAACAGGCTACAGCCTTTTGTTACTCATCATCAACGTATCCCGGAACGGGTTCCGGGGTGCCTATCTGGCGCGGCGTCGGCAAGGACACAGGTAATTTTAAGCCTCCTGCGTCTACCGATTTCGCCATTCGGGCGGTAGCGCTGTGCGAAGGGCGGACTATATACAGCCCTTCGCTTCCTCGCAAGGCATGTGGAACATGCCTAGAAGAATGAAAAAGCCTCGTAAATCATGGATCTACGAGGCTTTTCATATTGGAGGCTGAGGTCGGAATCGAACCGGCGTTCACGGATTTGCAATCCGGTGCATAACCACTCTGCAACTCAGCCATGAAGCAAACGAGTAGCTTTGGCGACTCGTATAAAACTGGAGCGGGAAACGAGACTCGAACTCGCGACCCCGACCTTGGCAAGGTCGTGCTCTACCAACTGAGCTATTCCCGCTTGTCTTGTCGACGGGCGCCATTCTATAGAATCGAATCGCGCCGTCAACCCTTTGATTCAAAAATACTTATTTCTTTTCCGAGGTCGTGCTGAGGTGCGGCCAGGCGGCCAACAGGTATTGCAGCATCGACCACAAGGTCAGCACCGCTGCGACCACAAGCAGAACGTATCCGAGCACAACCCAGAAGGTGAAAACCGGCGGATTGCCCAGCAGAATGACCAACGCCAGCATCTGTGCCGCGGTTTTCCACTTGCCAAGGTTGGACACGGCCACATGTGCCCGTGCCCCCAATTCGGCCATCCACTCGCGCAAGGCAGAGACGACGATCTCGCGACCGATGATGGTCGCGGCCGCTAGGGTCAACCACAGATTGGAATGCTCCGCAGCCAACAGCACCAACGCCACGGCCACCATCAATTTGTCGGCTACCGGGTCGAGGAAGGCGCCGAACGGCGTACCCTGCTCCCAGCGCCGTGCCAGGTAGCCATCTAGCCAATCAGTGACGGCAGCAACGGCAAAAACTCCGCTGGCGGCCCAGTAACTCCAGGCAAACGGCAGATAGAACAGGAGGATGAAAACCGGTATCAGTGCGACCCGGAGCACGGTAAGCAGGTTGGGGATATTCATCGGCACAACAAGGCTGCGAGGTGAGCGGGCATTCTACTCGCTGTGCAGAGTGTCATAAATCAACTCGGCGAGCTTTTTACTGATTCCGGGCGCTTTGGCAATTTCTTCGGCGCTGGCACGGGACAATTCCTGCAGGCCGCCGAAGTGATTGAGCAGTTCGCGCCGCCGCTTGGGACCAATGCCCGGCACTTCTTCCAATGTAGAGGTGCGTCGGGTCTTGCCGCGTCGCGCACGGTGTCCGGTGATCGCGAAGCGGTGCGATTCGTCGCGGATCTGCTGAATCAGATGCAGTGCCGGGGAGTTGCCGGGCAAGGTGAACTCATGCTCGGCATCGTTGAGGTAAAGCACTTCCAGCCCCGGCTTGCGTGTAGTGCCCTTGGCCACGCCAAGCAGGATTAGATCCGGTACGGCCAGTTCCTGTAGCACCTCGCGCGCCATGGCCAGTTGCCCCTTGCCACCGTCCACCAGCAGCACATCGGGCAACTTGCCCTCGCCGTCCTTGATCTTGCTGAAGCGCCGGGTCAGCGCCTGGTGCATCGCGGCGTAGTCGTCGCCTGCAGTGACGCCCTCGATATTGAAACGGCGATAGTCAGATTTCAGCGGGCCTTCAGGGCCGAATACCACGCAGGAGGCGACCGTCGCCTCACCACTGGAATGGCTGATATCGAAGCATTCCATGCGCTGCGGAGGTTCGTCCATTTCCAGCACGGTAGCCAGCGCCTCGAAGCGTTCGGCCAAATGCTGTCGGTTGGCTAGGCGGGCGGCCAGCGCCTGCTCAGCATTGGTCACAGCCAGTTGCTGCCAACGGGCTCGCGTGCCGCGCACACGCAAGCTGATGCTGAGGCTGCGACCGCGCAGTGACTCGATGGCTTCGATCAGCGTGGCGAAATCCTCGTGCTGCACATTGACGATCAGCTCGCTGGGCAGGTCGCGCTCGGCATTGCCCAGGTAATACTGGGCGAGGAAGGCCATCAGCACGTCGCCGCCCTCCTCTTCGATCGCCACCTGCGGGAAGAAATTCTTGCTGCCCAGTACGCGACCGCCACGCACGCTGATCAGGTGCACACAGGCGCCGCCGGGGGTGAGCATCACTGCGGCCACGTCGACGTCGCCAGTACCGCCTTCCATGCTTTGCTGGTCCTGCACGCGGCGCAGCATGGAAATCTGGTCACGCAGCTCGGCGGCGCGCTCGAACTCCAGGGCCATCGAAGCCTTTTCCATGCTGGCAGAAAGTTCTTCGCTCAGCGCATTGCTACGGCCATCGAGAAACATCACCGAGTGGCGCACATCCTCGGCGTACTCCTCTGGGCTGACCAAGCCGACACAGGGGCCTTTGCAACGCTTGATCTGGTACTGCAGACAGGGGCGCGTGCGGTTTCTGTAGTAACTGTCCTCGCACTGGCGAACCAGGAAGGTCTTCTGCAACAGGCTCAGGCTCTCGCGAATGGCCAGTGCGCTGGGATAAGGGCCAAAATAGCGTCCCTTGGCCTTCTTCGCGCCGCGGTGGATGCCGAGCCGCGGAAAGTCGCCGTCAGAGAGAAACACGTAAGGATAGGATTTATCGTCGCGCAGCAGGATGTTGTACGGCGGCCGCCATTCCTTGATCAGGGTCTGCTCCAGCAGCAGTGCCTCGGTCTCGTTGGCGGTGATGGTGGTTTCGATCTGCGCGATACGCGCCACCAGCGCTGCAGTCTTGGGTGCCTGGCCGGTCTTGCGAAAATAACTGGAGAGACGCTTCTTGAGGTTCTTCGCCTTGCCGACATAAAGCAGACGGGCCTCGCTATCGAACATGCGATAGACGCCCGGGCGCCCACTACAGGTGGCCAGGAAGGCACTCGAATCGAACGGGACGGACATTATCAGCTAACGGCGTCGACCATGCCGTGGCGCACCGCAAGCAGGGCCAGCTCGACATCACTGGTGATGGAGAGCTTTTCGAAGATGCGATAGCGGTAGGTATTGACCGTCTTCGGCGACAGGCACAGCTTGTCGGATATGGTTTGCACCTTGTGGCAATTGGCGATCATCAGGGCAATCTGGATTTCGCGCTCGGACAGCAAGTCGAACGGCGAGCCGTTGGTCTGCGGCTGGAAGGATTTCAGCGCCAGTTGCTGAGCGATTTGCGGGTCAATGTAACGCTGGCCGGCGAACACCAGACGAATCGCCTGCACCATTTGCTCCAACGCCGCACCCTTGGTCAGATATCCGGCGGCGCCCGCCTGCAGCAGACGCGTCGGGAATGGATCCTCTTCGCACACGGTCACGGCAACAACCTTGATATCCGGCTGGCTGCGCATCAGCTTGCGGGTCGCTTCCAGGCCACCAATACCGGGCATCTTGACGTCCATCAGAACGACATCGGGCCTGACTTCACGAACCTTGAGCAGGGCTTCCTCGCCGGTGCTGGCTTCCCCCACCACCAGCAGACCATCGATATCGGCCAGCATGCGGGTAATGCCCGTACGCACCAGATCGTGATCATCGACAACCAGGACCCTAATCAATCGCCACCTCGTTGCACCTTGTCAGCCACCGTGCAGCGACGGTGAAATTGAACCTGTCGGTCACCTTAGCAAAAAGCCGAGGACTGACCTAGCTTGTCGCACGGCAGTCAAAAAGCAAGCGTCAAATTAAAAAGTGGCAATCGCATCGGAGCAATTGGGGAGGAGATGGCGGAAGCGGTGAGATTCGAACTCACGGATAGTTGCCCATCGACGGTTTTCAAGACCGTTGCCTTAAACCACTCGGCCACGCTTCCAAACTTCGAGCACGGAGGACGTAAAAGCGGCCTCCGCTGTAGTGCGGGCGGCAATCTTACCGGAACGCAACACACTGTCAAACTCTATGTCTTGGCAGACCATCATGCTCTGTTATGATCAGGCGCAGTTGAATTTGAAAGCCTCGTGCCAAAGGAGCGTCGCCATGCAAGAGCGAGATTATGCACTCAACCATTCTCAGGTTGAACAACAGGAAGTCAGCAGCGTTCTGCGCAACACCTATGGCCTTCTGGCCATCACGCTGGCCTTCAGCGGTCTGGTGGCGTTCCTGTCGCAGCGCGCCAATGTTCCTTATCCGAACATCTTCGTCGTATTGATCGGTTTCTATGGTCTGTTCTTCCTCACTGCCAAGCTGCGTAATTCTGCGTGGGGCCTGCTTTCTACCTTCGCACTAACCGGCTTCATGGGTTACACCCTGGGCCCGATTCTCAACCGCTACCTGGGCATGGCCAATGGCGCTGAAGTCATCAGCTCCGCGTTTACCATGACCGCGCTGGTGTTCTTCGGCCTGTCCGCCTACGTGCTCACCACACGCAAGGACATGAGCTTCCTCAGCGGCTTCATTACTGCAGGCTTCTTCGTCCTGCTGGGTGCCGTGGTTGCCAGCTTCTTCTTCCAGATCAGCGGTCTGCAACTGGCGATCAGCGCCGGCTTCGTGCTGTTCTCCTCGGTCTGCATCCTTTACCAGACCAGCGCCATCATCCATGGCGGTGAGCGCAACTACATCATGGCCACCATCAGCCTGTACGTGTCGATTTACAACCTGTTCGTCAGCCTGCTGCAGATCTTCGGCATCATGGGCGGCGACGACTGATTGCTTTCGTCCCCCTTCAAGCCCGCTTCGGCGGGCTTTTTCTTGTGCGGCCGTCAGCCGCCTTTGTTTGCCAGGCGCCCTGGCCTTATCATTGGCGCAGTTTTGCCTCGCCGGAAACGCCATGAAGTTTGCCATTGCCCTGTTCGCCGCCCCTCATCAGCCCGCCTCGCGTCGAGCGCTACGTTTTGCCCAGGCGGCCTTGGCCGGTGGTCACGAAATCGTTCGCCTGTTCTTTTATCAGGACGGTGTGCACAGCGCAGCCAGCAATGTGGTCAGCGCGCAGGATGAGCTGGATCTGCCCCGGGAATGGCGTGAGTTCGTCACGACCAACGAGCTGGACGCGGTGGTGTGTATCGCTGCTGCGCTGCGTCGCGGCGTACTCAATACCGAAGAGGCGCAGCGCTACGCGCGCCCAGCGGCCAATCTGCAGGCCCCGTGGGCGCTTTCCGGCCTCGGCCAATTGCATGAAGCGGCGCAGCAGGCCGACCGCCTGATCTGCTTCGGAGGCCACTAATGAGCACGTCTTTGCTGATCATCAGCCGCCAGGCGCCATGGAGCGGCCCTGGAGCCCGTGAGGCGCTGGATATCGCCCTGGCCGGCGGCGCCTTCGACCTGCCCATCGGCATGCTGTTTCTCGACGACGGCGTGTTCCAGCTAAGCACAGCCCAGCAACCCGGTGCGCTACAGCAAAAAGACCTTGGCGCGAACCTACAGGCCCTGCCGATGTTCGGTGTCGAGCATCTCTATGCCAGCCAGCGCAGCCTTGCCGAACGCGGCCTGAGTGACAGCGAACTGAATCTGCCTGTACAGCGCCTCGACGATAATGCGCTGACCAGCCTCCTCGATCATTACGACCAGGTGATCACCCTCTGATGGCCACCCTGCACATCCTTTCCCACTCGCCGTTCGCTGATAGCCGCCTGGCCAGTTGCCTGCGCCTGCTCGGCGCTGAAGATGGCCTGCTGCTCACAGGCGATGCCGTCTACGCTCTGCTGCCCGACACCACTGGCCTGCAGGCGCTGCAACTGATGCCTGCCAGCGTCGCACTCCACGCCCTGGAGGAAGACCTTGCCGCACGCGGCATGCAGCCCCCCGAGCGTGTGCAGGTGGTGGACTATCCAGGCTTCGTCGAGCTGTGCACCCGCTACGCCAAGGTCAACAGCTGGCTATGAGTACGCTCAACGTCGCCGGACGTGAAATCGCCCTTGACAAGGACGGCTATCTGGTCGACCTGCAGGATTGGTCGCGCCCCGTTGCCGAGGCGCTAGCCGCTGCAGACGAGTTGCAGCTAAGCGATGAACACTGGGAAATTCTCGACCTGCTGCGCGCTTTCTACGCCGAATTTCAGCTATCACCGGCCAACCGCTCACTGATCAAGTACGTGGCATTGAAACTCGGCCCGGAGAAAGGCAACAGCCTGCACCTAAACCGCCTGTTCAAGGGCACGCCCGCCAAACTCGCCGCCAAGCTTGCCGGCCTGCCAAAACCGACCAATTGCCTATGAACCTGATCACCCCCGCCGAACACCCCTTCGCCCAGTTCGTGCGTATTCTCGGCAAGGGCAAGCGCGGCGCACGTGGTCTCACCCGCGAGGAAGCCCGCGAGGCCATGGGCCTGCTGCTCGACGGCAAGGTGGAGGACACTCAGCTCGGTGCTTTTCTGATGCTGCTGCGGCACAAGGAAGAAAGCGCCGAAGAACTGGCCGGCTTCACCGAGGCAATCCGTCAGCGCCTGCCCACGCCCAGCGTTGCAGTGGACCTGGATTGGCCCAGTTACGCCGGCAAGAAACGTCATCTGCCCTGGTATCTGCTGGCGGCCAAGGCGCTGGCCGCCAGCGGTACGCGCATTTTCATGCACGGTGGCGGCGCTCATACCGCAGGGCGGCTGTATACCGAACAACTGCTAAAGCAGCTGGATATAGCCTGGTGCGATGACTGGCAGGCCGTGGAAGAAGCGCTCGACACGCACGGCCTGGCTTACAGCTACCTGGGCAACTGGATGCCGGCGCTGCAGCGCATGATCGACCTGCGCAACACCCTTGGCCTGCGTTCGCCGATTCATTCCCTGGCACGGGTGATCAACCCACTGAACGCCCATTGCGGCCTGCAGAGCATTTTTCACCCCGGCTACCAGGCCGTGCATCGTGAAGCCAGCCGGCTACTGGGCGATCATGCCATCGTGATCAAGGGCGAAGGTGGCGAGATCGAGGTCAACCCCGATGTCGCCTGCCATCTGTATGGCACCCGCAATGGCGAGGATTGGGACGAAGAATGGCCCGCGCTGTCGGCACAGCGTCACGTCAAACCCGAGCGGCTCGACCCGGCCGTGCTGGTCGCGTTCTGGCGCGGTGAACATGATGATGCCTACGGTCGCCTGGCCGTGATCGCGACCATGGCAACCGCGCTACGAGGATTGGGCCTGAGCCGCGATGAGGCCATGCAACAGGCTCGACAACGCTGGGATGCACGCTTTCAATCCAACTGATCGATCAGTTAAGCCAGCTTTTTCCACCTTTCCATCGACCCCACAACGCTAGACTCCAGGTTCACTCAAGACGGAGGCACGTGTTATGGGCTTGTTGATCGATGGCCGCTGGCATGATCAGTGGTATGACACCGGCGACAGCGGCCGCTTCCAACGCGAAAGCGCACAACGGCGCAACTGGGTGACCGCCGATGGCAGTGCCGGCCCGAGTGGCAGCAGCGGTTTCAAGGCGGAGGCCGGGCGCTATCACCTGTATGTTTCACTGGCCTGCCCCTGGGCTCACCGCACCCTGATCCTGCGCAAGCTCAAAGGCCTGGAATCGCTGATCGAAGTCTCGGTGGTCAGTTGGCTGATGAGCGGGCAAGGCTGGACCTTCGACCGCAGCACAGGCTCCAGCGGCGATCACCTTGACAACCTGAGCTACATGCACCAGCGCTACACCGCCGATGACCAGCATTACACCGGGCGTGTAACCGTGCCTGTATTGTGGGACAAACAAACGGGCGGCATCGTTAGCAATGAATCGGCTGAAATCATCCGCATGCTCAACAGCGCCTTCGATGGCCTGACCGGCAACGACCTGGACTTCTACCCCGAGCCGCTACGCGAGCGCATCGACCAGCTCAACGAGCGCATCTACCCCGCGGTGAACAACGGCGTCTATCGCGCCGGCTTCGCCACCACCCAGGAAGCCTATGAAGAGGCCTTCGACGAGCTGTTCGCCATGCTCGATGAACTGGAAGCACTCCTGGACAAGAATCGCTATCTGGCCGGTGAATACCTGACCGAGGCCGACATCCGCTTGTTCACCACGCTGATCCGCTTCGATGCCGTCTATCACGGGCACTTCAAGTGCAACCTGCGGCGCATCGAGGACTACCCGAACCTGTCCAACTGGCTACGCGAGCTCTATCAGTGGCCAGGCATCGCCGAGACGGTGGACTTCACCCACATCAAATCGCACTACTACGCCAGCCATGCCACCATCAACCCGACTGGCGTGATTCCCAAGGGGCCACAGCAGGATTTCACCCGCGCACATGATCGCCAGCGCCTGCCGGGCAAGGGCGTGTTCAAGCGTTGATAGCGATGACGGAAGCCTCGTACGGAGGCTTCCGTCGTGATGCGTCAGAGGCTGCCCTGAGCGCCCTCGAACCAGGCCAGCTTGTCCCGCAGGGTGACCACTTCTCCGACTATCACCAGGGTGGGCGCATGCACTTCGTGCTGCGCCACCAACTGCGGCAGGGTTTCCAGAGTACCGGTGAAGACCCGCTGATTCTGCGTGGTGCCCTGTTGAACCAGCGCCGCGGGCGTTGCACCCGACCGGCCGTGCGCGATCAGTTGCTCGCAGATATCGGATAACCCGACCAGGCCCATGTAGAACACCAGCGTCTGCCCAGGCGCCACCAGATCCTTCCACGGCAGGTTTCTACTGCCGTCCTTGAGATGCCCGGTGACGAAACGCACCGACTGAGCATGATCGCGGTGGGTCAACGGAATGCCAGCATAGGCCGCGCAACCGGACGCAGCGGTGATACCCGGCACGACCTGGAAGGGAATATCTTCCGCCGCCAGTTGCTCGATCTCCTCACCACCACGACCGAAGATGAACGGATCACCGCCTTTCAGGCGCAGCACACGCTTGCCCTGACGGGCCAGATCAATCAGCAACTGGTTGATCTGCTCCTGCGGCACCGCATGATCGGCGCGGCGCTTGCCGACGTAGATGCGCTCGGCATCGCGCCGGCACAGCTCGATGATGGCCGGAGCCACCAGGCGGTCGTAGAGCACCACATCGGCTTGTTGCATCAGACGCAGGGCGCGAAAGGTCAGCAGATCGGGATCGCCCGGCCCGGCACCGACCAGATAGACCTCGCCCAGCGCACGTGGCGCTGCACCGGCCAGACGCTCCTCCAGCAGGCGCTCACCTTCCTCCGGCTTGCCGGCAAACACGCTCTCGGCGATCTGCCCCTGGAAGACATCCTCCCAGAACACCCGGCGCTGCTGCACATCGGGAAACAGTTGCTTGACCCGCTCACGAAAGCGCTTGCCCAAGTTGGCAAGCTGGCCGTAGGTGGCCGGAATCCAGGTTTCGATCTTGGCGCGGATCAGCCGCGCCAGCACCGGCGCATCGCCGCCACTGCTGACCGCGACGATTAGCGGCGAACGGTCGACGATGGCTGGGAAAATCACACTGCACAGAGCCGGCGCATCCACCACGTTGACGGGAATGCCCAACGCCTGGGCCTCGGCAGAAATCTGCGCATTGAGCGGCACGTCATCGGTGGCGGCGATAACCAGGGCAACGCCCTGCAAGTCGCTGCTCGCGTAGCCACGCAGGAAGATGCCGCCAGGACCGGCCAGCTCCTGCAACTCGCTGCGAATCTCCGGGGCGACCACACGCAAAACAGCACCAGCGTCGCTTAGCAGGCGCGCTTTGCGCAGCGCGACCTCACCACCGCCAATCACCAGTACCGGGCGATCCTGCAGCTTGTGGAACAGCGGAAGGAATTGCATCAGATCAGCCTCATCAGAGCTCGGTCGTAGGGTGCGCTGCGCGCACCAAACTACGGTGTAAGGCCCTGGTGCGCATGGCGCACCCTACCTCCATTGAAACGGGGCAGCTGCTAACACCCCGTTTTTTTGCGTCGTGATGGCCTATCAGCCGATCACTTCAATGCCGCCCATATAGGGTTTGAGAACCTCGGGCACACGAATACTGCCGTCAGCCTGCTGATAATTCTCCAGTACCGCCACCAGGGTGCGACCAACTGCCAGGCCGGAGCCATTGAGGGTGTGCACCAGCTCCGGCTTGCCGGTTTCCGGATTGCGGTAGCGCGCCTGCATGCGACGCGCCTGGAAGTCGCCGCAGTTGGAGCAGGAAGAAATCTCGCGGTACTTGTCCTGGCTCGGTACCCAGACTTCCAGGTCGTAGGTCTTCACCGCGGAGAAGCCCATGTCGCCGGTGCACAGGGCCAGCTTGCGATACGGCAGCTCCAGCAGTTGCAGCACGCGCTCGGCGTTGGCGGTCATGCCCTCCAGCGCCTCGAAGGACTTGGACGGCTCGACGATCTGCACCATCTCGACCTTGTCGAACTGGTGCTGACGGATCATGCCGCGGGTGTCGCGGCCAGAGGCGCCCGCCTCGCTACGGAAGCACGGGGTATGGGCGACGAACTTCAGTGGCAGCTGCTTGGCATCGAGAATTTCGCCAGCGACGATATTGGTCAGCGACACCTCGGCGGTCGGGATCAGGTACAGATCGGCCTGGTCTTCACGGGCGATCTTGAACAGGTCTTCCTCGAATTTCGGCAGTTGGCCGGTGCCCTGCAGGGCCGGGGCTTGCACCAGATACGGGGTGTAGGCCTCTTCGTAACCGTGCTCGCCGGTGTGCAGGTTGATCATGAACTGCGCCAGGGCACGATGCAGGCGGGCGATAGGGCCGCGCAACAGGGCAAAGCGCGCGCCAGACAGCTTGGCAGCGGTCTCGAAGTCCAGCCAGCCGTGCTGCTCGCCGAGGGCGACGTGATCCTTGATTTCGAAATCGAAGCTGCGCGGCGTGCCCCAGCGCGCCACCTCGACGTTGCCGTCTTCATCGGCGCCGACCGGTACGGACTCATGTGGCAGGTTGGGAATGTTCAGCAGCAGGTTGTCCAGCTCGCTCTGGATGGCGTCCAGCTCACGCTTGCCGGCTTCAAGGTCGCTGCCCATCTGATCGACTTCCGCCAGCAGCGGCGCGATATCTTCGCCACGTGCCTTGGCCTGACCGATGGACTTGGAGCGGCTGTTGCGCTCGGCCTGCAGTTGCTCGGTGCGCACCTGCACCGACTTGCGCTGACTCTCCAGGGCCTCGAAGCGGGCGACGTCGAGGGCAAAGCCACGGGTGGCGAGGCGCTCGGCGATTTCGGTGAGTTGCGTGCGGACAAGTTTGGAATCGAGCATGTTCGGGTCTCAATACAACAGCGAAATGATGATGGCCGGCACTGTGGCGCGGGTTGTGGAGTGTAAAGCCTTAGCAGGCTGTTGAAAAACCACCTGCGCTCTTTTCAACAGCCTGCTGCCAGGTCAGGCCGCCAAACGAGCCAGGCTCAAACCTGCCCAGGCCGCCAGCAGACCGCCGATGATGCTGAACGCCAGGTAGCCGAGCGCCTCGACTGCGCGACCACCCTCGATCAGTTTCATGATTTCCAGGCTGAAGGATGAAAAAGTGGTGAAACCGCCCAAAACGCCGGTAATCAACCCCGTGCGCAGCTCCAGTGGAAGATCGGTACGCGTGAGGAACAGCCCCGAAAGCAAGCCGATCAACAGGCAGCCAACGAGGTTGACGGCAAAGGTGCCCAGATAAAAGTGCCTGGGCCAATTGCCCGCGACCCAGCTGGAAGCCAGAAACCGCAGCACCGAGCCAACCGCGCCCCCAGCAGCTACGGCAAGCGCGACGCGGATCATGGTGCTCTCCTCCGCCTTGGGCTCGCGGCGTCCAGGCTGCGCAAATGCAGCAGCTTGTCGCGAATCTTCAGCTCCAGGCCGCGCGGCACAGGGTCGTAGTACTGACGCGGCTGCAAGCTCTCGGGGAAGTAATCCTCGCCCGCCGCATAGGCATCCGGCTCATCGTGCGCGTAACGATATTCGTCACCGTAGCCGAGCTGCTTCATCAGCTTGGTCGGTGCGTTGCGCAGGTGCAGCGGCACCTCCTGCGAACCCTGCTCGGCCGCATCACGCATGGCTGCCTTGAAAGCTGTGTACACCGCGTTGCTCTTCGGCGCACAGGCCAGATAAACGATGGCCTGTGCCACGGCCAGCTCGCCTTCCGGGCTGCCCAGGCGCTCCTGCACGTCCCAGGCATTCAGGCACAGGGTCAGGGCGCGCGGGTCGGCGTTGCCGATATCCTCGCTGGCCATGCGCACCACACGGCGGGCGATGTACAGCGGGTCGCAGCCGCCGTCGAGCATGCGTGCGTACCAGTACAACGCACCATCCGGGCTGGAGCCGCGTACCGATTTGTGCAGGGCGGAAATCTGATCGTAGAAGGCTTCGCCGCCCTTGTCGAAACGGCGGCGGCTGTCGCCCAGCAGGTTCTGCAGCAGCTCCACCCCAATTTCGCCACCGTCCTCGGCCAGGTCTGCAGCGTTCTCGAGGAAGTTGAGCAAGCGACGGCCATCGCCATCGGCGGCAGCCAGCAGAATCTGAAAAGCCTCGTCCGGCAGGCGTAGATGGCGTTCGCCCAGGCCTTTCGGGTCGGTCAGAGCGCGATTGACCAGCTTGCGCATCGCCGCCTCATCGAGGCTCTTGAGCACGTAGACGCGGGCCCGCGAGAGCAGCGCATTGTTCAGCTCGAACGAAGGATTCTCGGTAGTGGCACCAATGAAGATCAGCGTGCCATCTTCCACGTAGGGCAGAAAGGCGTCCTGCTGGCTCTTGTTGAAGCGGTGCACTTCATCGACGAAGAGGATGGTACGCCGGCCATACTGCGCCGCGTGCTGCTGAGCCACTTCGACGGCCTGGCGAATCTCCTTGACCCCGGACAGCACGGCCGAGATGGTCTCGAAATGAGCATCGGTGACCTTTGCCAGCAGGCGCGCCAGGGTGGTCTTGCCTACGCCAGGCGGCCCCCAGAAGATCATCGAGTGCAAGGCGCCCTGCTCCAGCGCCTCACGCAGCGGCTTACCCGGCGCCAGCACATGCTCCTGGCCGACGTACTCGTCCAGGCTGGTGGCACGCAAACGCGCAGCCAGCGGCTGCGCGACGGGTTGGCGACTGAACAGATCCACGCCTTACTCCTGGATGACGTCCGCACCTTCCGGAATGTCGAAGGTGAACTGCCCATCATCGACCGGCTCGTTCATCTTCACATTGAGGAACAGGATGTTGGTGCGCTGGCCGATGCTGTCGATCAGTTGCATGTCGTTGAGCATGCGGTTGCGGAACGACAGACGCAGGCTGTCGAACAGGCTGTCCTTGGCCTTGGGCTTGAGAATGAAGTCGACCACGCTGCCGCCTTCCTTGTGGTCGATCTCGAAATTCTCGCGAATCTGCGAGACATCACCGGACAGCAGCAATGCCGGAGTGTGGGTCAGGCGCTGGTCGAGGGTCTGGATGGTCACCTGCTCCAGATCCGGGTCGTACAGCCAGACCTTCTCGCCATTGGAGACCAGCAACTGCTCCATGGGTTGATCGGTGTGCCAGCGGAACATGCCCGGACGCTTGAGCGCCAGTTGCCCAGCAGTTTCCTGCAGTTGCGTGCCGCTGGCGTCGAGGGTCAGCTGCGAGAAGCGCGCACTGATGGTCTGGGCCTGGCCGAGCAGCTCGCTCAGCCGCTTGCTCGCCACCTCTTCATCGGCCTGTGCGTTCAGCAGGGTAAAACTCAGAGCAGCCAGCATCAGCAGGCGAATAACACGCATATAAACCCCTTGAGTCGAATGAGAACGGCGAAGCAACTGCACACCTCGCACTGCTCGGCAGCCCGGGCTGCCGTGAATCCTGTAGACCGCGAAATCAGCGGTTTATCCGTGACGGCAACACTCAGTCACGAGATGAACCGGGCGCCAGCACTTCGCGTGAGCCGTTGGTGTTCATCGAGCTGACCACGCCGGCCATTTCCATTGCCTCGATCATCCGCGCGGCGCGGTTGTAACCGATCTTCAGCTTGCGCTGCACGGCGGAAATGGAAGCACGGCGACTTTCCAGCACGAAGTTGACGGCTTCGTCGTACAGCGGATCTTCCTCGCTGCCCTCACCACCCTCACCACTGCCGCCACCCTCGAAGCCGCTACCACCTTCTTCGGCGCCGGCGAGGATATCTTCGTTGTAATCCGGCGCGCCACGCAGCTTCAGGGCCTCGACCACGCGATGCACTTCATCGTCGGAGACAAATGCGCCGTGAACACGAATAGGCAAGCTGGTGCCGGGCGGCATGTAGAGCATGTCACCGTGGCCAAGCAATTGCTCAGCACCGCCCTGGTCGATAATGGTGCGCGAGTCGATCTTGCTCGATACCTGGAACGCCATGCGGGTCGGGATATTGGCCTTGATCAGACCGGTGATCACGTCCACCGACGGGCGCTGGGTGGCGAGAATCAGGTGAATACCGGCCGCACGCGCCTTCTGCGCAATACGCGCGATCAGCTCTTCGACCTTCTTGCCAACGATCATCATCATGTCGGCAAATTCGTCGACCACCACCACGATGGTCGGCAGCGGCTTGAGCAGCGGTGCTTCGTCGTCCAGGTTTTCCCGGCGGAACAGCGGGTCAGCCAGCGGCTCGCCCGCCTCGATGGCATCCTTGACCTTGCGGTTGAAGCCCGCCAGGTTGCGCACGCCCATCTTCGACATCAGCTTGTAGCGACGCTCCATCTCGGCGACGCTCCAGCGCAGGGCGTTGGCCGCCTCCTTCATGTCGGTGACCACCGGGCACAGCAGGTGCGGAATGCCCTCGTAGATCGACAACTCGAGCATTTTCGGGTCGATCATGATCAGTTTGGCGTCTTCCGGGCTGGACTTGAACAGAATCGACAGAATCATCGCGTTCACACCCACCGACTTACCGGAACCGGTGGTGCCGGCCACCAGCAGATGCGGCATCTTGGCCAGATCGGTGATCACCGGTTTGCCGCCGATGTCGTGCCCCAGTGCAAGGGTGACCGGCGACTTGGCCTCGTCATACTCGGGGGTCGACAGCACTTCGGAGAAACGCACGATCTGGCGGTTCTCGTTGGGAATCTCGATACCAACGGTGGTCTTACCCGGAATGACCTCGACCACACGCACGCTGGTCACGGCCAGCGAACGCGCCAGATCCTTGGCCAGGTTGGCGATGCGACTGACCTTGACCCCGGCAGCCGGCTGAATTTCGTAGCGGGTGATCACCGGGCCCGGGTGGATCGAATCCACCGCAACCTCGACGCCGAACTCCTTGAGCTTGATTTCCAGCAGATGGCCGACGCCCTTGAGCGACTCCGGCGAATACTCGACCTTCTTGGCTTCCGCCGGGTCGAGCAGGGAAATCGGCGGCAAGGTGCCTTCCACCGCGCTGTCGACGAACAGTGGCGCCTGTTTTTCCTTCTGCACGCGCTTGCTCGGCTCTGGCGCCTTGACCACTGGCGGCGTGGCGATGACCGGTGCAGGGCGCTTCTCGCGCTCGCTCATGTGCTTGCTCAGCGCCTCTTCGCGCTCGAGCAGACGCTCCTTGACCCTGGCCTGCTCACGACGATCGGACACCACCGGCGCGGCCACCTCGATAACGCGTTCGTCCAGCTCGCGCAGCTGAATCTTCATCTGCTTGCGTTCGCTGCGGGCGTTCCACCAGCTGGTGATGGCACCGTGAATCAGCTCGAGCAGATCGAGGGTGATCTTGCCAGTCAGATCCATCACGCGGAACCAGGACAGGTCGGTGAATACGGTCAAACCGAACAGGAACAGCGCCAGAAAAATCAGCGTACTGCCCTGTACGTTCAGCGCATGCACGGCCAAATCGCCCAGGCTGGCACCCAGCATGCCGCCGCCGGAACCCTGCATGCCGGCCGCGGCGGCAAAATGAATGTCACCCAACGCTGCGCCGGAAAGAATCAGAAAGACCAGACCGATGCTGTGCCAGGAAAACAGCCAGCCGTTCCAGTGCCAGGGTTGATTGCGGGTGCGAAACACCTGCCAGGTCTTGGCGGCCAGCAGGAGCGGGAAGATGTAGGCGAAGTAACCCAGCGCGCCGAACAGTGCGCTGGAGAGCCAGGCGCCGATGCTGCCACCGGCATTCATGATGCGTTCGACCTGCACGCTGTTGTCCCACGCCGGATCGGCCACGTTATAGGTCAACAGTGCCATCAGCAGGTACAGGCACATCGCGCCCAGGGCGATCAACGCGCCTTCCTTCAGTCGATACTGAAGCTTGTGGCGCCAGTCGGTAATCTGGGTGGTGGAATTCTTCAAAACAGCCATTTCCTGCGCCCTTGGCGCGTCCATCTGGTGGTTGATCACAAGCGGCTTATTGTAGGGCCAGCCTGACGCCGAGGCCAATTGCCAAGCTCCCGCACCCACCCTGCTTCGGTGTAGCATAGCCGCCAGCAGCTTCCATGCGGCTCAATTGGAGCACGCATTCTCTTTTGTGACAAAGGCTTATGGGGTTTTTTTATGAGCGAAGTCAAGCATTCCCGCCTGATCATCCTGGGTTCCGGTCCTGCCGGTTACAGCGCAGCAGTTTACGCCGCGCGCGCCAATCTCAAACCCGTCGTGATCACCGGCATCCAGCCTGGCGGCCAGCTCACCACCACCACCGAAGTGGACAACTGGCCGGGTGACGTCGAAGGTCTAACCGGCCCGGCACTGATGGAGCGCATGCAGAAGCACGCCGAGCGCTTCGACACCGAGATCATCTACGACCACATTCATACTGCCGAGTTGCAGAGCCGCCCCTTCGTACTCAAGGGCGACAGCGGCACCTACAGCTGCGACGCACTGATCATCGCCACAGGCGCCAGCGCCCAGTACCTGGGTCTGCCCTCGGAAGAAGCCTTCTCCGGCAAGGGCGTCTCGGCATGCGCCACCTGCGACGGCTTCTTCTACCGCAATCAGGTGGTCGCCGTGATCGGCGGCGGCAATACCGCCGTCGAAGAGGCGCTGTACCTGTCGAACATCGCCAAGGAAGTGCACCTGGTGCACCGCCGCGACAAGCTTCGCTCGGAGAAGATCCTGCAGGACAAACTGTTCGATAAGGTCGAGAACGGCAACATGCGCCTGCACTGGAACCACACCCTGGATGAGGTGCTGGGCGACCAGAGCGGCGTAACTGGCGTACGCCTGAAAAGCACCCTCGACGGCAGCACCAAGGAGCTGGCCCTGGCCGGCGTGTTCATCGCCATCGGCCACAAACCCAATACCGAACTGTTCGTCGGCCAGTTGGACATGCATGACGGCTACCTGAAGATCAAAGGCGGCAGCGAAGGCAATGCCACTGCTACCAGCATCGAGGGCGTATTCGCCGCCGGCGACGTGGCCGACCACGTCTACCGCCAGGCCATTACCTCGGCCGGCGCCGGCTGCATGGCCGCACTGGACGTCGAGAAGTTCCTCGACAGCAACTGATGGACAAGGGCGAGCCGCCCCGCTCGCCCTCCCCCGCCCCAATGGACAAGCGCGCATGCTGACCTGGCTGCAACGTGACTCCCTGCAGTTCCCGCCATTGGCGAAAGCTATGCGCGAACCCAACGGCCTGCTCGCTGCTGGTGGCGACCTGAGCGCCGACCGCCTGATCAGCGCCTATCGGCACGGCTGCTTTCCCTGGTTTCAGGATGGCCAGCCGATTCTCTGGTGGTCACCCGATCCGCGTACCGTTCTGTTCCCCGAGGAGCTGCATGTCTCCCGCAGCCTGGCCAAGCTGCTGCGCCAGCAGCGCTACCGCGTCACCTTCGATCAGGACTTCGCCGCCGTCATACAGGCCTGCGCCGAGCCGCGCACCTACGCCGATGGCACCTGGATTACCCGTAGCATGCAGGAGGCTTACCTGCAGCTGCATGAGCGCGGCATCGCTCATTCGGTGGAAGTCTGGCAGGAGGATCAACTGGTCGGCGGGCTTTACGGCCTGGCGATGGGGCAGCTGTTCTTCGGCGAATCCATGTTCAGCCGCGCCGACAATGCCTCGAAAGTCGGTTTCGCCACACTGGTCGGCAAACTTCGAGACTGGGGCTTTGTACTCATCGACTGCCAGATGCCGACGCAGCACCTGCACAACTTCGGCGCCAGGGCCATACCCCGCGCCCGTTTCGCCGAATACCTGCAGCAGCATCTCGACCTGCCCAGCAAAGCAGACTGGCCTGCCTAGTCGAGCGGCCAAGCCTGGCATACACTCTCAACAAGGCTTTTTCGAGATTGCGCCATGACCGAGCTGGCCCGCCTGAAGTTCTATGCCACTCAACCTCATCCATGCAGCTATCTGCCGGAAGAACAGGCCACCACCCTGTTTCTCGACCCCAGCCAGCCCATGGATGCGCTGGTCTATGCCGAACTGTCGGAAATGGGTTTTCGCCGCAGTGGCGATCACCTCTACCGCCCGCATTGCCAACAGTGCACTGCCTGCATTCCGGCACGCATTCCAGCCGCGCACTTCAGCCCCAACCGGCAGCAACGACGCATTCTCAAGCGCAACGAAGACATCAGCGTGCGCTGCGTACGCCCGGCATTCACCGAAGAATATTACGATCTCTACGTACGCTACATCGAGCAGCGCCATGCCGATGGCGACATGTACCCACCCAGCCGCGATCAGTTTTCCACCTTCCTGGTGCGCGACCTGCCCTTTTCACGCTTCTACGAGTTCCGCCTGCATAGCCGACTGCTGGCGATTGCCGTCACTGACCTTCTGCCGAACGGCCTATCGGCGGTGTATACCTTTTATGACCCGACCGAAGAGCGCCGCAGCCTGGGCCGCTTCGCCATTCTCTGGCAAATTGGCGAGACTGCACGCCAGGGTCTGCAGGCTGTCTATCTCGGCTACTGGATCAAGAATTGCCGCAAGATGAACTACAAGACCCAGTACCGCCCCATCGAACTCCTCGTAAACCAGCGCTGGACGCTGCTGACCTGACGCCTGCGTGATATCCAACACGCTCCGCCCTCCAAGCCACTTGGCGCAGCCCACTGTTTTCGGGCACAATGCACGCCGCTTTTGCCTGGCGCCAGTTGCACCGGGCCATTTCCTGGATACCGAGGGCTTTACTGCATGTCGAAAGAAGACAGCTTCGAAATGGAAGGCACTGTCGTCGACACCCTGCCCAACACCATGTTCCGCGTGGAGTTGGAAAACGGGCACGTCGTTACCGCGCACATCTCCGGCAAGATGCGCAAGAACTACATCCGCATTCTCACTGGTGACAAGGTGCGCGTTGAGCTGACGCCTTATGACTTGAGCAAGGGCCGCATCACCTACCGCGCCCGTTAAGCCAAGCACCAAACGAAAACGCCCGGCATCTGCCGGGCGTTTTCGTTGGCGCACTGAAAGCCACCAGGGCTTTCAGCACACCTGAGGCCATTCGATCAGGCGACCTCTGCCGCCGTCTCGAACTCGAAGCTAGGCTCGCCATCCTTGATGTCGACGTGCACCACACCGCCATGCTCGGCCAGCTCGCCAAAGAGGATTTCCTCCGCCAGTGGACGCTTGATCTTGTCCTGGATCAAACGCGCCATCGGCCGCGCCCCCATCATCACATCGTAACCGCGCTCGGCCAGCCAGCTACGCGCCGCATCGCTGACTTCCAGCGTGACACGCTTGTCCTCCAGCTGCGCCTGCAGTTCGGTGAGGAACTTGTCGACGATGCTCTTGATGGTTTCGTGACTGAGACGACCAAACTGGATAATGGTATCCAGGCGGTTACGGAACTCCGGAGTGAAGCTCTTCTTGATCACTTCCATGGCATCGGTGGAGTGATCCTGCTGAGTGAAGCCGATCGAGGCACGCGACGCAGTTTCAGCGCCGGCATTGGTGGTCATGATCAGGATCACGTTGCGGAAATCCGCCTTGCGCCCGTTGTTGTCGGTCAGCGTACCGTGGTCCATCACCTGCAGCAGCAGGTTGAAGACTTCCGGATGCGCCTTCTCGATCTCATCGAGCAGCAGCACGCAATGCGGCTGCTTGGTGATCGCCTCGGTGAGCAGACCGCCCTGATCGAAACCGACGTAACCGGGCGGCGCACCGATCAGACGCGACACGGTATGGCGCTCCATGTACTCGGACATGTCGAAGCGCACCAGCTCGATACCCATGGCCTTGGCCAACTGACGAGCCGCCTCGGTCTTGCCCACGCCGGTAGGCCCGGCGAAGAGGAAGGAGCCAACCGGCTTGTCCGGCGCCTTGAGGCCGGCACGCGACAGCTTGATCGCGGTCGCCAGCGAGTCGATGGCGGCGTCCTGACCGAACACGGTGAGCTTGAGGTCGCGCTCCAGATTGCGCAGCAGCTCCTTGTCGGAGCTGGAGACGTGCTTCGGCGGAATCCGCGCGATCTTGGCGACGATATCCTCGACCTGAGCGACATCGATACGCGCCACGCGCTTGTCTTCCGGCTGCAGGCGCTGATAGGCGCCGGCCTCGTCGATCACGTCGATGGCCTTGTCCGGCATGTGCCGATCATTGATGTAGCGCGCAGCCAGCTCGGCCGCTGCACGCAGTGCCTCGTCGCTGTACTCGATATGGTGATGCTGCTCGAAGCGCGCCTTGAGCCCCTTGAGAATGCCGACGGTATCCTCTACCGACGGCTCGACCACATCGACCTTCTGGAAGCGCCGCGCCAACGCACGGTCCTTCTCGAAGATGCCGCGGAATTCCTGGAAGGTGGTGGAACCGATGCAGCGAATCTCACCCGAGGACAACATCGGCTTGAGCAGGTTGGAGGCATCCATGACCCCGCCCGAGGCCGCACCGGCACCGATGATGGTGTGAATCTCGTCGATGAACAGGATGGCATGTGGACGCTTGCGCAACTCATTGAGCAGCGCCTTGAAACGCTTCTCGAAGTCGCCGCGGTACTTGGTGCCGGCCAGCAGTGCACCGAGATCCAGGGAATAGACCACACTGTCGGCCAGCAGATCAGGCACCTGCTCGTCGACGATACGCTTGGCCAGACCTTCGGCAATGGCGGTCTTGCCGACGCCAGCCTCGCCTACCAGCAGCGGATTGTTCTTGCGCCGACGCGCGAGAATCTGCGCAACACGCTCAACTTCATGCTCGCGACCGACCAGTGGATCAATACGTCCCTGACGAGCCAGTTCGTTGAGGTTGCTGGCGTAGGCATCCAGCGGATTGCCGGAAGCTGAGGACTCGCCGCCCTCCTCATCCTGCATGTCCTGATCATTCTCGTGCTGATCGCCATGCCCCGGCACCTTGGAGATGCCATGGGCGATGTAGTTGACCACATCGATGCGGGCCACGCTCTGCTGCTTGAGCAGGAACACGGCCTGACTTTCCTGCTCGCTGAAGATCGCGACCAGGACATTGGCGCCGGTCACTTCACGCTTGCCGGAGCTCTGCACATGGAAGACAGCACGCTGCAGAACGCGCTGGAAGCCCAGGGTCGGTTGGGTTTCGCGGTCTTCATCGTGCTGAGGAATCAATGGCGTGGTGGAGTCGATGAACTCCTGCAGATCATGGCGCAGCTTGTCGAGGTTGGCCCCACAGGCCCGCAGGACACTAGCAGCCGCTTCGTTGTCCAGCAGGGCGAGCAGCAGATGCTCGACCGTCATGAACTCATGACGCTTGGCACGGGCCTCCTTGAAAGCCAGATTGAGGGTGACTTCGAGCTCTCGATTCAACATAGCTTCACCTCATACCCAAGTGGCCGGCGTTAACCGTCCTTCTCTATTTCACAGAGTAGCGGATGCTGACATTCCCGCGCGTACTGATTGACCTGCATCGCCTTGGTTTCCGCAATATCACGGGTGTACACACCACACACCGCACGCCCTTCCGTATGGACGGCCAGCATGATCTTGGTCGCTAGCTCACGGTTCATGCCGAAAAATGTTTCAAGCACTTCGACGACGAAATCCATCGGGGTGTAGTCGTCATTAAATAAGACCACCTTGTACATCGGTGGTGCCTGCAATGCTGGCTTGGATTCCTGAACAGCAATACCAGAGGAGTCGTCCTCATGCTCTGCCGGATGATCCTGATTGAATGTTAGTCGAATCTGGCTACTTGCATGCATGCTGAAATCAGAGGTTCGAGGCCGGGCGAACAGGGATGCTAGAGGGATTTTGACTGACTTCTCAGCCATCCGCCGTATAGCCTTGACTAACGGCAAAAGGGTGTTACAACAAAAGAATACCCATTAGCGGGTATCAGGGATTCCGCACCCTCGCCCAGCCTGGTTGGTTATCGTGCGGAATCGAAGTGGATGATACTCCAGAGATGGAGTCCTTTGCAGAGGGATATCAGCATGCTCAGTGGTAAGGTCAAGTGGTTCAACAACGCCAAGGGCTATGGATTCATCCTGGCCGATGGCCGAGATGAGGACCTGTTCGCCCACTACTCGGCCATCCAGATGGACGGTTATAAAACGCTCAAGGCCGGCCAGCCGGTTCGCTTCGAGATCGTGCAAGGCCCCAAAGGACTGCATGCAGTCAACATCAGTGCAGTTAGCGCGACCCAGGACGCCCCTGCGGCCGCACCCCAGGCGCAAAATATTGCGAGCACTGTCGAAGCCTGAGCACTCTGGCAAATCGCCATGAAAAGGCCGGTCATTTGACCGGCCTTTTTTTCACGCTTCGATCAGAGAAGTGGTTACATATGGCTGATCATCGCATCGCCGAACTCGGAGCAGGACATCAGCTTCGCCCCTTCCATCAATCGCTCGAAGTCGTAGGTGACCGTCTTCGCAGCGATGGCGCCATTGGTGCCCTTGATGATCAGATCGGCAGCCTCGGCCCAACCCATATGACGCAGCATCATTTCAGCAGAAAGGATGATCGAGCCCGGGTTGACCTTGTCCTGGCCAGCGTACTTGGGCGCCGTACCGTGCGTCGCTTCGAACATGGCCACCGAGTCGGACAGGTTGGCACCCGGCGCGATGCCGATACCCCCCACCTCGGCCGCCAGCGCATCGGACAGATAGTCGCCATTGAGGTTTAGGGTAGCGATCACGTCATATTCAGCCGGACGCAGCAGAATCTGTTGCAGCATGGCGTCGGCGATCACGTCCTTGACCACGATATTCTTGCCGGTGCGCGGATTCTTGAACTGCATCCACGGGCCGCCATCGAGCAACTCGGCACCGAATTCCTCACGGGCAATCTCGTAACCCCACTCCTTGAAGGCACCCTCGGTGAACTTCATGATGTTGCCCTTGTGCACCAGGGTCACCGAGCTGCGGTCGTTATCGACTGCGTACTGCAGCGCCTTGCGCACCAGGCGCTTGGTACCCGCTTCGGAGACCGGTTTGATGCCGATACCGCACATATCAGTGAAGCGGATCTTCTTGACGCCCATTTCCTCGGTGAGGAACTTGATGACTTTCTCGGCTTCAGGGCTGCCGGCCTTCCACTCAACGCCGGCATAGATGTCTTCGGAGTTCTCGCGGAAGATCACCATGTCCACGTCACCCGGTTTCTTCACCGGGCTGGGTACGCCCTCGAACCAGCGCACCGGGCGCAGGCAGACATAAAGGTCGAGCTCCTGGCGCAGGGCTACGTTCAATGAACGGATGCCGCCGCCTACGGGCGTGGTCAGCGGGCCTTTGATCGAGACCACGTAATCACGCACGGCCTCGAGGGTTTCTTTCGGCAGCCAGGTGTCCTGATCGTAAACCTGGGTCGCCTTCTCACCGGCATAAACTTCCATCCAGGAGATCTTGCGAGCGCCGCCATAGGCTTTTTCGACGGCAGCGTCGACCACCTTGATCATCACCGGAGAAATATCGACGCCGATACCATCACCCTCGATGAACGGGATGATCGGATTATCGGGAACGTTCAACGACATATCGGCGTTGACGGTGATTTTGTCACCGCTGGCTGGCACCTGGATCTTTTGGTATCCCATGCTGGACTCCATCTTGTGGTTAGACAGTGCACTCCAGAGAGTAGCGCAAACCACGAACCACAGACACATGTGCAAAGGTCTTATTCAACAGGGCATTCTGCGACGAGGCGTCGCAGTGGTATACTGCTTAGGTGACTAACGAGTCATAAGGGGCAGCCTGCCTGAACCAGGCAGCAACCTCTTGCAACCGGTAAACGGCCACCACTGTCTGCCGGCTCGAAATGCTCGACACTCTACGGGTGCATCCAACATCACCGCGGCGAGTCCTCGACCCGGCCCCGCCACCATGGGGCCCAGGCACCTACCAGTGCAGGTCGAGTTTCTATGCGCGCTCAGCAAAGAAGAGAGTTAACGCTAAATGTCCACCCCTTCGAAGATCATCTACACCTTCACCGACGAAGCCCCGGCCCTTGCCACCTATTCGCTTCTGCCCATCGTGGAAGCCTTTGCCGCCTCGGCTGACATCTCCGTTGAAACCCGCGACATCTCTCTTGCTGGGCGAATCCTGGCGAGCTTTGCCGACCGTCTGGACGCCGACAAGCGCATCGATGACGACCTGGCCAAGCTGGCTGAGCTGACCCTGCAGCCTGACGCCAACATCATCAAACTGCCAAACATCAGCGCCTCCGTCCCTCAGCTCAAGGCCGCCATCGCCGAGCTGCAGGCCCAGGGCTACAACATCCCGGACTTCCCGGAAGACCCGCAAAGCGACGAAGACAAGGAAGTACGCGCCCGTTACAGCAAGGTATTGGGCAGCGCCGTGAACCCGGTACTGCGTGAAGGCAACTCCGACCGCCGCGCCCCGGCCGCGGTCAAGGCCTACGCCCGCAAGCACCCGCACAGCATGGGCAAGTGGAGCATGGCCTCGCAGTCCCACGCCGACTACATGCGTGGCGGCGACTTCTTCTCCAGCGAGCAGTCGATCACCATGGCCAAGGCCGGTGACGTGCGCATCGAGTTCGTCGGCAGGGACGGCAAGGTCGAAGTCAAGAAACAACTCGCCCTACAGGAAGGCGAGGTGTTCGACAGCATGTTCATGAGCTGCCGCAAGCTGCGCGAGTTCTTCGAGAAGACCCTGCAGGACTGCAAGGAAACCGGCGTGATGTGGTCCCTGCACGTCAAGGCAACCATGATGAAGGTCTCCCACCCGATCGTCTTCGGTCACGCCGTCAGCGTTTACTACAAGGACGTGTTCGACAAGTACGGCGAGCTGTTCAAGGAACTGGGCGTCAACCCGAACAACGGCATCAGCAGCGTCTACGACAAGATCAAGGCCCTGCCGGCCTCGCAGCAGGAAGAAATCCTGCATGACATCCACGAGGTTTACGCCCATCGCCCGGAAATGGCCATGGTCGATTCGGTCAAGGGCATCACCAACCTACACATCCCGAGCGACGTGATCGTCGACGCCTCGATGCCGGCGATGATCCGCAACTCCGGTCAGATGTGGGGCAAGGACGGCAAGCAGAAAGACACCAAGGCCGTCATGCCTGAGAGCACCTACGCGCGCATCTATCAGGAAATGATCAACTTCTGCAAAACCAACGGCGCGTTCGATCCGACCACCATGGGCAGCGTACCGAACGTCGGTCTGATGGCGCAGAAGGCCGAGGAATACGGCTCCCACGACAAGACCTTCGAAATGACCGCAGACGGCACCATGCGCGTCGTCGCAGCCGATGGCACCGTGCTGATGCAGCACGAAGTCGAAGCCGGTGACATCTGGCGCGCCTGCCAGACCAAGGACGCGCCGATTCGCGACTGGGTCAAGCTGGCCGTTACCCGCGCCCGTCAGTCCAACACCCCGGCCATCTTCTGGCTAGACCCGGAGCGCGCCCACGACCGCGAACTGCAGAAGAAGGTCGAGCTGTACCTCAAGGACCACGACCTGACCGGTCTGGACATCCGCATGATGGGCTACAACGAAGCCATCCGCATGTCCATGGAACGCATGATCCGCGGCCAGGACACCATCTCGGTAACCGGCAACGTACTGCGTGACTACCTGACCGACCTGTTCCCGATCATGGAGCTGGGCACTTCGGCCAAGATGCTGTCCATCGTTCCGCTGATGGCCGGTGGCGGCATGTACGAAACCGGTGCCGGCGGCTCGGCTCCGAAACATGTACAACAGCTGGTCGAAGAGAACTACCTGCGCTGGGATTCCCTGGGCGAGTTCCTGGCCCTGGCCGTGTCGCTGGAAGAAACCGGCATCAAGACCAACAACGCCAAGGCCAAGGTACTGGGCAAGACCCTGGATCAGGCCACCGGCAAGCTGCTGGACAACAACAAGTCCCCGGCGCGCAAGGTCGGCGAGATCGACAACCGTGGCAGCCACTTCTACCTGGCGCTGTACTGGGCACAAGCTCTGGCCGAGCAGAATGACGATGCCGAGCTGAAAGCGCACTTCGCCCCGCTGGCCAAGCAACTGACCGAGCAGGAAGCGACCATCGTCAGCGAACTGGCCGCCGTACAGGGCAAGCCGGCTGACATCGGCGGCTACTACCGCTCCAACCCCGAGCTGACCAGCAAGGTGATGCGCCCCAGCGCCACCTTCAACGCTGCGCTGGCTGCACTGAATGCCTGATAAGGCTTGAGTGTCAAAAGAACCCCGGCCCTGCGCCGGGGTTCTTTTTTAAGCAGAACTTTCGCGAGCAGCACTCGCCGCCGCAAAATCCTGCTCATCGACCTTTTTCTGGAGCACCGAAATGGACTGGCAACCGCATATAACCGTGGCCACGGTGATCGAAGAGAATGGCCGTTTTCTGTTCGTCGAAGAATTCAAGGCTGGCCGTATGGTGCTCAACCAGCCGGCCGGACACCTTGAAGCCAAGGAATCGCTGCGCGAAGCCGCACTGCGCGAAACCTTCGAGGAAACCGGCTGGGACGTGGAGCTGACTGCCCTGCTCGGCATCTATCTCTACACCGCACCAAGCAACGGCGTCACCTACCAACGCGTGTGCTTCAGCGCCCGCCCCGCGCGCCATGACCCTGAACGTGAACTGGACAGCGACATCAGCGGCATCACCTGGCTGACCCGTGACGAGCTGGCCGCCCAGCCGGAGCGTTGGCGCAGCGAGCTGGTGCTGCGCTGCGTGGACGATTACCTGGCCGGCATACGAGGTTCTCTGGAACTGGTGCGTGACTAAGCGTAGCCCAGATGAAATCCGGGGATGCCTGTCGTGCTCTTCCCGGATTTCATCTGATGGGATGGACTCCTCCTCCCACGGACGGCATCGCAATGTGCCAGATTGTCTATACCTGAGAAGGGTCACCGACAAACGCTGTAGAGAGGAGGAGTCCGCCATGAATCGTAGCGCACCTACCCACTGTCCGTTGTATTGCGTGGATCTGGCCAAGCATAAATTTCAGGTTCATGGTTATTCGGCCGACGGCCATCGCCAACAATGCCTGACGCTGAGTCGCAGCCAGTTCGACAGGCTATTTTGTGAAGCGTCCAATAGTGATTGCCTTGTGGTGATGGAAGCCTGCGCCAGCAGCAATTATTGGTGCCGACGTCTTTTGGCGTTGGGTTATCGGGTTAAACGAGTTC
>NZ_VRYE01000038.1 GCF_008041835.1 Ectopseudomonas mendocina | reverse complement strand
ATAGCCGTAGATCAGCAACGACAGCAACATAGCCGGATGGTAGGCAGCGCTGCCACGGCCCGCATAGACGCTCTCCAGCTTCGACAGATCCAGGCCCTCTACGACCTCCACCACGTAGCGCGCCAAATGTGACTCGGGCAGCCAGTCCTGCACCGACGGCGGGAGCAAGTAGTCGATTTCGCGGTTTATCGGTCGAAAGCGGCTCATACAGTCAGGTTCCAGGAGCGATGCGCAATTCTACCGGCGAGGGGAAAAGTCCGACAGGCTGCTAGGCGCCAGCTCGCCTATACTGCCTGACACAACATTTCGGAGCTGCCATGACGGTTTCCGCTGCGACCACGGCCGACCTTGCCGACCTCACCCGCCTGTTCGCCGGCTATCTGCGTTTCTATCAGGTGCCGCGGGCTGACGCGGATATCGCCGCCTTTCTCGGTGCGCGTCTACAGCACGTTGATGCGCAACTGTTCATCGCCCGTGACGGGCAGGGCACTGCGCAGGGTTTCGTGCAGTTGTATCTCTTTCATGCTTCGCTGGCGCTGGAACCGGCCTGGCTGCTCAGTGATCTGTATGTCGACGAAAGCGCGCGCCGCTGCGGCGTTGGCGAGGCGCTGATGAAGGCTGCTCGCGCCCATGCCGAGGCGAGCGGGGCCTGCGGTCTGCAACTGGAAACGGCGAATACCAACCTGGCTGCTCAGCGTCTTTACGAGCGTCTTGGCTACGTGCGTGACGAACAGTTCTTCACCTACTGGCTGTCGCTGCGTGGCTGACTATTTCCCATCCTGTGAACGAGTGAGGTAGTACATGGATCATCTGGTACTGACGGTGATTGCCGAAGACCAACCGGGCCTGGTCGAGCGCCTCGCCGGCTGCGTGGCGAAACATGGTGGCAACTGGCTGGAGAGTCGCATGGCGCGCATGGCCGGGCAGTTCGCCGGGATCGTGCGGGTGGATGTGCCGGCCGAGGCCCATGCCGGCCTGATCAAGGAACTCGAAGCCTTGAGCGCGCAGGGCATTCGCGTGCAGCTGGCCGCCAGCGGTAGCGAACCGGGCGGGCGCTTCACCGCGATTCGTCTGGAGCTGGTCGGCAACGACCGGCCCGGTATCGTCCGTGACATCACCCGAGTGCTGGCCGAGCAGGGCGTCAACCTGGAGAGCCTGCTGACCGAGGTGGCGCCAGCGCCGATGAGCGGCGAGTTGCTGTTCACCGCCGAAGCACTGCTGGCCGTGCCGGAGGCGCTGGCGCTGGAGCAATTGCAGGCACGCCTGGAAACCCTGGCCGATGACCTGATGGTGGAGCTGAATCTACGCGCCGAGGAGTGATATCCACGGTATGCGTGGATCAGCCTGTGGGTACACTGGGGAGCCCCGGCGCACCGCCCAGCTGGCCGTTGAAAACTACCTGCGTTGGCAATACTGCGTTAAAAACGGCCTCAAAATGCTCATTTACAACTCGTAAACTGCGCTTTTTCGGCCGTTTTTGCCTTGTCTTGCCTGCCTCGCCTACGTTTTCAACGGCCAGCTAGTGCTGCGGGGCTTTTCATTGTCTGGCTAAAAATTCAACAGGATCAAAGGCTTGTGCACAAATGCCGGGGATGGGTCTGTGGGTAAGCCGGGGATGACACGCTCAGCCTCAAGGCTGACGCGGCCTGGGGAAAGTTGAGCGTTTTCTGCTCAGTGCTTTATCGACACCGGTGCGCACAAGCTGGGCGGTCCCGCGACACCCTGAGGTGTCCGCGACCCGCGTAGGGTGCGCTGTGCGCACCTGCCTTTTACTGCGTCGAGCGCTTGCGCAGGTTCAGCCAGATATCCAGGCTGTACACAAACAGCCCGGCCCAGATGCAGGCGAAGGCCAGCAGGGTGCTCGGCGAGAAGTGCTCATCGAACAGCAAGATGGCCTGCAGCAGCACCAGGGTCGGTGCCAGGTATTGCAGGAAGCCCAGCGTGGTGTAGGGCAGATGCCGCGCTGCGGCATTGAAGCACACCAGTGGCACCAGGGTGATCGGCCCGGCGGCCACCAGCCACAGTGCTTCGCTGCTGCTCCAGAAACTGGCCTGGCTGCTCATGGCGGCGGGGTGCAGCGCCAGCCAGGCCAGCGCCACCGGTAGTAGCAGCCAGGTTTCCACCACCAGGCCGGGCAGCGCCGCCACGGGAGCCTGTTTGCGGATCAGTCCATAGAAACCGAAGGTCAGCGCCAGCACCAGCGACACCCAGGGCAGGCTGCCCACCTGCCAGACCTGCTGCGCCACGCCAACCACGGCCAGGCCGACAGCCAGCCACTGCAGGCGACGCAGGCGCTCGCCGAGAATCAGCAGGCCGAGCAATACGTTGATCAACGGGTTGATGTAGTAGCCCAGGCTGGCCTCGAGCATGCGGTCGTTGTTCACTGCCCACACGTACACCAGCCAGTTGGTTGCGATCAGCAGGCCGCAGCCGGCCAGCACTGCCAGGCGTTTGGGATTGTCGCGCAGCTCGCGCCACCAGCCAGGGTGCTTCCAGACGAGCAGCAGCAGGCCGCCGAACAGCGCCGACCAAAGCACGCGATGGACGATGATCTCCATCGCCGGGATGCTTTGCAGGGCTTTGAAGTAGAGCGGGAACAGGCCCCAGATTATGTAGGCGGTAAGGCCCAGAACGTACCCGCGTTGCGGGTTGGCGGTGGCCATCGGAAATCCTTGGTTAGGCAGCTAACGGTTGTCGCGAAATTCTAGCGCTCTGGCCTCTGTCTTGTCTGTTCGTTCAGCTTTTTATGCATACCGAAACGCCGGCAAAGTCGTAAGGCAAACTTTACGCGGTGCGCGCAACTGTATGGGTGCGCGGAGCTGGCGCCCCGGAGGTAATCCGAGAACTGCGGTCCCGGATGCCATCGGCTCAGAACAGCCGCAGTGGCTCTTCATCCAGCGCCGCCAGCTGTTCGCGCAGGGCGAGAATCTGCTCGCCCCAATAGCGCTCGCCGGCAAACCAGGGGAAGGCCAGGGGGAAGGCCGGGTCGTCCCAGCGCCGCGCGATCCAGGCGCTGTGATGCATCAGGCGTAGGGCGCGCAGGCCTTCGATCAGCGGCAGCTCGCGGGCGGCGAAGTCATGGAATTCCTGGTAACCGTCGACCAGTTCGGCCAACTGACCCAGGCGCTCGTGACGCTCGCCGGCCAGCATCATCCACAGATCCTGTACTGCCGGGCCCATGCGGCAGTCGTCGAGGTCGACCATATGGAAGGCATCATCGCGGTGCAGCAGGTTGCCCGGGTGGCAGTCGCCGTGCAGGCGAATCGGCGTGTAGCGCACGCGGCTGAACAATTCATCCAGGCGCGCGAGCAGATCGCGTGCGACCGACTCGTAGGCAGGCAGCAGGCTGCGCGGCACGAAGCCGCCGTCGAGCAGCGAGGCCAGGGCGGCGTGGCCGAAGTTGTCCACAGTCAGGCTTTCGCGGTGTGCGAACGGACGGCTGGCGCCAATCGCATGCATACGCCCGAGCAACTGCCCCAGGCGATACAGCTGGTCGAGATTGCCCGGCTCCGGTGCCCGGCCACCGCGACGCGGGAACAGGGCGAAGCGAAAGCCGCCATGCTCGAACAACGTCTCGCCATCGCGCGCCAGCGGCGCCACCACCGGGACTTCGTGCTCGGCCAGCTCGGCGCTGAAACTGTGCTCCTCGCGGATCGCCGCATCGCTCCAGCGATCCGGACGATAAAACTTGGCGATCAACGGCGTTTCGCCTTCGATGCCCACCTGATAGACGCGGTTCTCGTAACTGTTGAGTGCCAATACGCGCGCGTCGCTGAGGTAGCCAAGGCTCTCCACGGCATCGAGCACCAGATCCGGAGTGAGGGTGGCAAAAGGATGGCTCATGAACGGCTCCGCATGATTGGGCGCTCAGTCTACCGGCTTGCGCCACACCTGGGGCGGGTGTAACCCGCCGTCAGCGTATTGGCGGTTTATCCCACCCTTATAGCTGAGTACCGAGCAGCACCTGACTGGCAGTGAACTGCGCACGCACCGGATCGCCCACCGTCAGCCTCAGGGCTGCCAGGCGCTCGGGTTCGATTGATGCGCACAGGGTCTGGCCGTTGCTCAGGCTCACGCGTACTTCGCTGGGGCCATCGTTGGCCGGCAGAATCTGTTCGATATGGCCTTCGAGTGCGTTGTGCTGTGCTGCGCGGGGAGCCTTTAGCGGTTGCAATTCCAGCCAGCCTGCTTTGATCAGCGCGACCACGCTGCTGCCTTCGCTCAATTGCAGGTTTTCCGTGCTGTCATGGGTAATCTGCGCCTGCAGGCGGCTGCCGCCGGGCAGTTCGATGTCGATCAGGTCGTTGTGTCCGTGGGCGTGAATCGCGCGCACACGGCCGGTGAGCTGGTTGCGCGCACTGGTGCGCAGCATCAGGCGACCGAGCAGTTCCAGGTCGGCGTCGTCACCGGCCGCCTGCAGCAGTTGCACCTGCAGCGCCTGCAGGCGTTGTTGCAACGCCAGCAGGCGCTCGCCCGCCGGCGTCAGGCGCGCGCCGCCGCCCCCTTTGCCGCCGACGCTGCGGCTGACCAGGGGCTGCTCCGAGAGGTTGTTCAGCTCGTCGATGGCGTCCCAGGCGGCCTTGTAGCTCAGCCCGGCAGCCTTGGCGGCGCGGGTGATGAAGCCCTGCTCGGCGATCTGTTCGAGCAGGGCCAAGCGTTTCGGGCGGCGGCTGAGCAGTTGGGCAAGGGCATCGAGCTGCGACATGATTCAGGCCTGGTCAGGGAGAATGCCGGGCACGGTGCGTGACTGCACCAGGCGCGTCAAGTCAGGTATCGCCCGGTCGCGGCGTACGTGCCAGGCAGTAGACATCGACGCGCAGGGCGCCGGCCCGACGCAGCAATTGCGCGAGCATGGCGGCGGTGGCGCCAGTGGTGAGCACGTCGTCGACCAGTGCCAGGTGTGCACCGGCTACCTGTGCTGGCTGTTTAAGGCTGAAGGCCTGGCGCAGGTTGCGCTTGCGCGTCGCGGCGTCCAGGCCTTGCTGCGCGGGCGTGTCGAGGTGGCGCAGGAGCCAGTCATGCCTGACGGGCAGATCGAGGCTGCAGCCCAGCCAGTCGGCGAGCATCTGTGCCTGGTTGAAGCCGCGTTGCCGTTGTCGCCTGCGCGCCAGCGGCACGGGCAGCAATGCCTGGGGGCGCGGCAGACCTTCATCGAAGGCGTGGTGCAGATGCTCGCTCAAGAGCTCGGCAAGCAGACGCCCGTGCGGCCATTGCGCCTGGTGCTTGAAGCGGGTGATCAGGTTGTCGACCGGGAAGGCATAGCGCCAGGGCGCTTCCACGCGGCTGAAACTCGGTGGTTTCGATTGGCAGGCGCCGCAGATCATGCCGTGTGCCGGCAATGGCACCGCACAGATCTGGCAATGAGCCCCGAGCCAGGGCAGTTCGGATTCGCAAGCCGTGCAGATGCTGTGCGTGGGGTGATCGGTGGTTTCGTCGCAGAGCTGGCAATGGCGCCGTTGGCGTAACCAGGCAAAGCGTTGCAGAACGGTGAGGTCAAACGGAGGCATGGCGGCTCATCCATGAGCAGTGGTGCCTGAAGTCTAGCCGGCGTCAGCGAATCAGCCAGCCCATGACCATCAACCCCAGCAGCAGCCAGATCACCCCACCGATGATCGAGCGCCGCAGCAGCGCGCGCACGCCGTTGAACAGAAACAGCAGGCCGATGATCAGCAGGATGATGCTGAAGATCGACACGTCCATGCCGATGGCCCTGGCCAGCCCCTGGAGGAAGCCGTCGATGGCATCGGCCATGGCGCCCAGCACGCCGGAGAGCATGTCGACGATAAAGCGAATGAAGCGCCCCAGCGCTTCGCCGAGCTCTTCGAAAAAGCCTTCTACCTGCATGCAGAACATCCTGTTGAAGAGGTAAGCATTGGGCCTTGTGCCATGACATAAGTTCTATTGTTCAATAATTGATCATATGTAAACCTGTGTCTTTGTTGTGGTTGACAGCATCCAATCGCCACTTATGATGGCCAAAGCCTGAATGCCCCGTGTGGGCTTGACAACAGATGCCACCAAGCGTCGAAGGACTTCTCAGATGAGCGCAACCGCTGCAATCACCACCCGCCACGACTGGAGCCTCGCCGAGGTTCGCGCGCTGTTCGAGCAGCCGTTCAACGACCTGCTGTTCCAGGCGCAGAGCGTCCATCGCCAGCACTTCGACCCGAACCGCGTGCAGGTCTCGACGCTGCTGTCGATCAAGACCGGCGCCTGCCCGGAAGACTGCAAGTACTGCCCGCAGTCCGGCCACTACAACACCGGCCTGGACAAGGAAAAACTGATGGAAGTGCAGAAGGTGCTGGAGGCGGCCGCCGAGGCCAAGGCCATCGGCTCCACCCGTTTCTGCATGGGCGCGGCGTGGAAGCACCCATCGGCCAAGGACATGCCCTACGTGCTGGAAATGGTCAAAGGCGTGAAGAAGCTCGGCCTGGAGACCTGCATGACCCTCGGTCGCCTCGATCAGGAGCAGACCCAGGCGCTGGCCGAAGCAGGGTTGGATTACTACAACCACAACCTCGATACCTCGCCGGAGTTCTACGGCAACATCATCACCACCCGCACCTACGGCGAGCGCCTGCAAACCCTGGCCTACGTGCGCGAGGCGGGGATGAAAATCTGCTCCGGCGGCATCCTCGGCATGGGCGAATCGGTGGATGATCGCGCCGGGCTGCTGATCCAACTGGCCAACCTGCCGGAACACCCGGAATCGGTGCCGATCAACATGCTGGTCAAGGTCAAGGGCACGCCGCTGGCCGAGGAGAAGGACGTCGACCCCTTCGACTTCATCCGCACCCTGGCCGTGGCGCGGATCATGATGCCGAAATCCCACGTGCGTCTGTCTGCCGGTCGCGAGCAGATGAACGAGCAGATGCAGGCCCTGGCCTTTATGGCCGGCGCCAACTCGATCTTCTACGGCGAGAAGTTGCTGACCACCGCCAACCCGCAGGCGGACAAGGACATGGCCCTGTTCAAACGCCTCGGCATCAAGCCGCAAGAGCGTGAGGAGCATGCCGACGAGGTGCACCAGGCGGCCATCGAGCAGGCGCTGATCGAGCAGCGCGATTCCCAGCTGTTCTACAACGCCGCTTCGGCCTAAACCGCTGTTTATGTAGGAGCCAGCTTGCTGGCGATTGCGACTGCCGCTAATCGCCGGCACAGCCGGCTCCTACAAGGTATGCATATGCCTTTCGATTTATCCGCCCGCCTGGCCGAGCGCCAGGCCGCCGACCTGTTCCGCCAGCGGCCGTTGCTGCAGAGCCCGCAGGGGCCGCTGGTGCAGGTGGACGGTCAGCACCTGTTGGCCTTTTGCTCCAATGATTATCTCGGCCTGGCCAATCACCCCGAGGTGATCCATGCGCTGCAGCGTGGGGCGGAACAATGGGGCGTCGGTGGTGGCGCTTCGCATCTGGTCATCGGCCACAGCACGCCGCACCATGAACTTGAAGAAGCACTGGCCGAGTTCACCGGCAGGCCGCGTGCGTTGCTGTTCTCTACCGGTTACATGGCCAACCTGGCGGTGGTCACTGCGCTGGTCGGGCAGGGCGACAGTGTGCTGCAGGATCGCCTCAACCATGCTTCGCTGCTCGATGCCGGGCTGCTCTCGGGAGCGCGTTTCTCTCGCTACCTGCACAACGATGCGGTGAGCCTGGTCAATCGCCTGCGCAAGGTCACTGGCAACTGCCTGGTGGTCACTGATGGTGTGTTCAGCATGGACGGCGACCTGGCCGATCTACCGGCCCTGTGCGCCGAGGCGCGTGCCGCGCAGGCCTGGGTGATGGTCGACGACGCCCATGGCTTCGGCCCGCTGGGCGCCACCGGCGGCGGTATCGTCGAGCACTTCGGTCTGGGCCTGGATGACGTGCAGGTGCTGGTCGGTACGCTGGGCAAGGCTTTTGGTACCGCCGGCGCCTTCGTCGCCGGCAGCGAGGAACTGATCGAGACCCTGATCCAGTTCGCCCGCCCCTACATCTACACCACCAGTCAGCCACCAGCGGTGGCCTGCGCCACGCTGCAGAGCCTGGAACTGCTGCGCAGTGAACACTGGCGGCGTGAACACCTGCAGCGGTTGATCGCCCGCTTTCGG
The DNA here is from genome assembly GCF_008041835.1 of Ectopseudomonas mendocina. Taxonomy (GTDB): domain Bacteria; phylum Pseudomonadota; class Gammaproteobacteria; order Pseudomonadales; family Pseudomonadaceae; genus Aquipseudomonas. The sequence continues at coordinate 57,425 of NZ_VRYE01000038.1, read as the reverse complement.
CAGGGCGCCGCTGAAATCGGCCTGAGCCTGATGGACAGCCCCACCCCGATTCAGCCGATTCTGGTCGGTGACAGCGCGCGTGCGCTCAAGTTGTCGGCGTTGCTCAAGGCGCGCGGCTTGCTGGTCGGTGCCATCCGTCCGCCCACTGTGCCGGCTGGCAGCGCGCGGTTACGTGTGACGCTGTCTGCCGCGCACAGCGATGCACAGCTTGAGCGTTTGCTCGAGGCATTGGCCGAGTGCTGGCCGCAGGTACGCGCCGATGCGTGAGACGTTGATACTGCTGCCAGGCTGGGGCCTGGATGGCGCCGTGTTGCAGCCATTGGCCGAGGCCCTGGGGGCTGAGCTGAACGTACAGGTGCCGCCCCTGCCACGTCTGAACAGTGCCGCCGTTGCTGACTGGCTCGACGAGCTGGATACACGCCTGCCGCTGGATTGCTGGCTGGCCGGCTGGTCGCTGGGTGGCATGTTGGCTGCTGCCCTGGCGGCGCGGCGCGGCGCGCGTTGTCGTGGCCTGATCAGTCTGGCAAGCAATGCCTGCTTCGTTGCCAGTGATGCCTGGCCAACGGCGATGCCGGCTCAGACCCATGCCGCCTTCCATGAAGGCTGCCAGCACAACGGCAGCGCCACGCTCAAGCGTTTCGCCATGCTCTGTGCCCAAGGTTGCGCCGACACGCGCGGTCTGTCACGACAGCTGCAGAACCATCTGGCGTCCAGCGACGAGCCATCCTTGCTGGCCGGGTTGCGTCTGTTGGCGAGTCTGGACAATCGCGCGGCGCTGGCAGCGTTCACCGGGCCGCAATTGCACCTGCTGGCCGAGCAGGATGCGCTGGTGCCGGCCGCCGTTGCCTCTGAGCTGCTGGCGCTGCTGCCAGCAGGTGAGGTGGATGTGCTGGAGGACTGCGGTCATGCCTTCGTGCTTGAACAGGCCGATGTGTTGGCGGCCCTGATGCTCGATTTTATCCGCGAGGCCTGTGATGCCTGAGATGTGTGCGTGTCCGTCTTCTGCTGTGCACGGCGCACCCTATGCGCTGCCGGACAAGCGTCAGGTCGCCGCTTCCTTTTCCCGCGCGGCAGCCAGCTATGACGCGGTGGCCGAGCTGCAGCGCAGTGTTGGTACGCAGTTGCTGGCGCGCGTGCCGGCCGAATTGCCGGTGCAGCGCTGGCTGGACCTGGGCTGCGGCACGGGCCACTTCACCCGTGTCCTGGCCGGGCGCTATGCGCAGGGCGAAGGGCTGGCGCTGGATATCGCCGAGGGCATGCTGCGCCATGCCAGGCCGCAGGGCGGCGCTGCGCACTTTATCGCCGGCGATGCCGAAGCCCTGCCGTTGCACGACGCCAGCGTCGACCTGTTGTTCTCCAGTTTGGCGCTGCAATGGTGCGGCGATTTCCCGCGGGTGCTGAGTGAAGCGCAGCGGGTGTTGCGTCCCGGCGGGGTGCTGGCGTTCACCAGCCTGTGCGTGGGCACGCTGCAGGAGCTGCGGGACAGCTGGCAGGCGGTCGATGGCCTGGTGCACGTCAATCGTTTTCGCCATTTCGAGGATTATCAGCAGCTGTGCGCGGCCAGTGGCTTGCAGGCATTGACGCTGCAGCGCGAGGCTGAGGTGCTGCATTTTCCCGATCTGCGCAGCCTGACCACGTCGCTGAAGGAACTCGGCGCACACAACCTCAACCCGGGGCGACCCGGCGGATTGACCGGGCGCTCGCGCATTCACGCGTTGATCGAGGCCTACGAAGGTTTTCGCCAGCCGCACGGGCTGCCAGCCACCTATCAGGTGGTGTATGGCGTGCTGCACAAACCGTCGAGCCTGTATTGAGTGGAATATCAGCCATGAGCCAAGCCTACTTCGTCACCGGAACGGATACCGAAATCGGCAAGACCACTATTGCCGCTGGTCTGCTCCATGCGGCGCGCCAGCAGGGTCTGAGCACCGCAGCGGCCAAGCCGGTCGCTTCCGGTTGCATGCGGACCGCCGATGGCCTGCGCAACGACGACGCGCTGGCCTTGCTCGCCCAGTGTTCATTGCCGCTGCACTATGAAGAGGTCAACCCGCTGGCCTTCGAACCCGCCATTGCTCCGCACCTGGCGGCCCGCGAAGTGGGTATCAAACTGGATGTCGCCAGCCTGCTGCCTCCGGTGCAGGCGATACTGGCCAGGGGCGCGGATTTCTCGCTGGTGGAGGGCGCAGGCGGCTGGCGCGTACCGCTGGCCGGTGAGGAAAACCTGTCGGACCTGGCGATGGCGCTGGGCATCCCGGTGATTCTGGTGGTGGGTGTACGCCTGGGTTGCATCAACCATGCATTGCTCAGTGCCGAAGCCATCGAGCGGGACGGGCTCAGGCTGGCCGGCTGGGTGGCCAATATCGTCGAGCCGAAGACCTCACGCCTGGAAGACAATCTCGCCACGCTCTGCGAGCGCCTACCGGCGCCCTGTCTGGGGCGTGTGCCGCACCTGGGCAAAGCGACGGCCGCGGCGGTGGCGCAGCACCTCAATCTCGAGTTGTTGGCAGACTGGTAATAAACAGTAAAGTGACCATAGCCTTTTGCCTGTACGTTTTTTAGCCGTTTTCTGCTTCAATACACGCCATTAGGTTCTATATCCCTCAGGGGGCTGCCGATGGAAATCTCCGCCAACGCATTCAATTCGGGTTTGAACGGTATTCAGGCCGGGCAACGCCGTGTCGAGCAGGCAGCCGCTGATATCGCCAGCAACACCATCAACCCTTCTCAGCAGACCACGCAGACTCCGCCGCAGAATCAGGTCAACCCGAGCTCACAGGTTGCCGAGCGTAGCCGTCCCGATATGACCGAAAGCCTGGTGACATTGCGTGCCGCTGAAAACGAAGTGCGTGCCAATGCGCGCGTCGTTGACACCGCCGATGAGGTGTTGGGTACGCTGATCGATACCCGCGCGTAAGCAGTTCTACCCCGGCCGCCCTCGCTGCCGGCAAGGGGGCAGGAGGGCGCTCATGCAGATTGGCAGCAGCCTGCCACCTTTCCTCCCCGCGCCGTCCGTCAGTTCGGCGAGACCGCTGTCGTCCGATGTTTCCCCTGATATTGCCCGTGCCGACCAGGCGCCTGTCGCCGCGCCACAGGAGCAGCAGGCCGACTCCGCGGCATCCGGTCGAGAGGAAGCGGATCGCGAGGCCAACCCATCGAACCGCGCAGAAAAATCCGAGCCAAGCCCTCAGGAGCAGCGCCAGCAACAGCTGGAAATCGCCGACCTCGTGCAGCGTGATCGTGAGGTCCGTACCCACGAACAGGCTCATGCTGCCGTTGGCGGGCAATACGCAGGAGCACCGACCTACAGTTTCAAGCGTGGCCCCGATGGGCAGAGTTATGCCGTTTCCGGTGAAGTCAGCATCGATACCGCTCCCGTCCCCAATGACCCCGAAGCGACGCTGCGCAAGATGGAAATCGTTCTGCGCGCAGCGCTCGCGCCCATCGAACCTTCCCCGCAGGACTTGCGTGTAGCCGCTCTGGCCCAGGCGCAAGCGGCGCAGGCGCGCGTCGAACTGGCCGAGTTGCGGCGTGATGAGGCCAGCGGTACCGACGCGGAGGACAAGGCGGATGACACGGCTCGACCCGCCGATGAGCCGTCGGCCGAGCAGTCGCAGCAGGCTTCGCCGCCAGCGCCTAATCTTGATCTGTATCGGCGACTGGGTGAATTGCCTGCGCCGGAGCCCCGCATCGATCTGGTCGCTTAGTCGGCCGATTGGCAGCGCTTGACAAGGGGTTGGCGTAAACGTATGTTTCAAACGCCTGTTTGATTGCTTCGGCCGCAGCCTCGTGGCCAGGCAGCCGGGAGTGATCCCGAGAGCGACCGCCGAGCCGGTCACCCCAACTACTAGGAATCCACCGCAGAGGTTTACCGTTATGCCTGACTACAAGGCCCCCTTGCGTGACATTCGTTTCGTTCGTGACGAGCTGCTGGGCTATGAAGCTCACTACCAGAGCCTGCCAGGCTGTCAGGACGCCACGCCGGACATGGTCAACGCCATCCTCGAAGAAGGCGCCAAGTTCTGCGAGCAGGTTCTGGCTCCGCTGAATCGTGTGGGTGACATCGAGGGCTGCACCTGGAGTGAATCCGGCGTGAAGACCCCGACCGGCTTCAAAGAGGCGTATCAGCAGTTCGTCGAAGGCGGCTGGCCGAGCCTGGCGCATGACGTCGAGCACGGCGGCCAAGGCCTGCCGGAATCGCTCGGCCTGGCCATCAGCGAGATGGTCGGCTCGGCCAACTGGTCCTGGGGCATGTACCCGGGCCTGTCCCATGGTGCGATGAACACCCTGAGCGAACATGGCACCGACGAGCAGAAGCACACCTACCTGACCAAGCTGGTGTCCGGCGAGTGGACCGGCACCATGTGCCTGACCGAGCCGCACTGCGGCACCGACCTGGGCATGCTGCGTACCAAGGCCGAACCGCAGGCCGACGGCACCTACAAGGTTTCCGGCACCAAGATCTTCATCTCCGCCGGTGAGCACGACATGGCCGACAATATCGTCCATATCGTCCTGGCCCGCCTGCCCGATGCACCGGCCGGTACCAAGGGTATCTCGCTGTTCATCGTGCCGAAGTTCCTGCCCAATGCCGAAGGCGGCGTAGGTCAGCGTAACGCCGTTTACTGTGGCTCCATCGAGCACAAGATGGGCATCCACGGCAACGCCACCTGCGTGATGAACTTCGACGGTGCCACCGGCTTCCTGATTGGCCCGGCCAACAAAGGCCTGAACTGCATGTTCACCTTCATGAACACCGCTCGTCTGGGCACTGCGCTGCAAGGCCTGGCCCACGCTGAAGTCGGTTTCCAGGGTGGCATCAAGTACGCTCGCGAGCGTCTGCAGATGCGTTCGCTGACTGGCCCGAAAGCGCCGGAAAAAGCCGCTGACCCGATCATCGTGCACCCGGACGTGCGCCGCATGCTGCTGACCATGAAGGCGTTCGCCGAAGGCAACCGCGCCATGGTCTACTTCACCGCCAAGCAGGTGGACATCGTCAAGTACAGCCAGGACGCCGAAGAGAAGAAAGCCGCTGACGAACTGCTGGCCTTCCTCACGCCGATCGCCAAGGCCTTCATGACCGAGGTGGGCTTCGAATCCGCTTCCCACGGCATGCAGATCTACGGTGGCCACGGTTTCATCGCCGAGTGGGGCATGGAGCAGAACGTTCGCGACTGCCGTATCTCCATGATGTACGAAGGCACCACCGGCATTCAGGCACTCGACCTGCTGGGCCGCAAGGTGCTGATGACTCAGGGCGGCGCGCTGAAGAACTTCACCAAGATCGTGCACAAGTTCTGCCAGGCCAACGAAGGCAACGATGCCGTCAAGGAATTCGTCGAGCCGCTGGCCAAGCTGAACAAGGAGTGGGGCGACGTCACCATGAAGATCGGCATGGCGGCGATGAAAGATCGCGAGGAAGTCGGTGCCGCTTCGGTGGACTACCTGATGTACTCCGGCTACGCCTGCCTGGCCTACTTCTGGGCCGACATGGCGCGCCTGGCTGCCGAGAAGCTGGCCGCCGGTACTGAAGACGAGGCCTTCTACAAGGCCAAGCTGCAGACCGCGCGCTTCTACTTCGCGCGTATCCTGCCGCGTACCCGCATGCATGTCGAAGCCATGCTGTCGGGCGCCAGCAACCTGATGGAGATGGAAGAAGAGCACTTCGCTCTGGGCTTCTAAGACTGGCTCTGAGCCATCTCTTTCGCTTGAATCACAACGCCGCCCTCGGGGCGGCGTTGTCGTTTTTGCGCCGGGCACTGCAGAGAATGGCGCATCCTGTCGCTGTTTTAAGAGGGTCAAGCAGGCAGAATGCCTTCATCACTCCTCAGGATGCCCACGTGATTCGTCCGGCCGCTCTGCGTTTCAGTCACTTCTTTTCCTCGCTGCCCTTGCTGGTCGGTGGGGTCGTGGCTGCACGGCTGCCGGTGCTCAGCGAGTTCTTCATCTCTCTGTTCAACGTATTGCCGACGCTGCTGTTGCTGCTCGGCGGTGCGTTCTGTCTGGTCTATGGCCGTCAACGCGAGGTGTTTCTGCTGCTGGCGCTGTATGTCGGCTACTTCCTGCTGGATATCCAGGTCGACCACTATCGTGGTCATGGCTAGGTACGTGCCGATGCGGCGCTGGTCTTTCATTTGCTTTGCCTGCTGTTGCCGCTGCTCTATGCCCTCTACGGTTGCTGGGAGGAACGCTCGCACCTGGCTCAGGACATGCTCGCCCGTGGCCTGGTGCTGCTGGCCGTCAGTGCTGTGGCGTTCGGTCTGGCACGGCGCTATCCGCAGGGGATCGCCGAGTGGCTGGCGCAGATTCACTGGCCGGCGCTGCACGGCGCCTGGATGAGCCTGGCGCAGCTGGGTTATCTGCTGTTTGCCTTGGCCTGCATCGCCCTGTCCGTGCAATACCTGCGTCGGCCCAGGCCGTTGCATGCAGCGCAAGTGGTGGGCTTGTTCGGGCTGCTGTGGATGCTGCCGCAAGTGTTCATCCTGGCCAATGCGCTGCAGGTGATGATCAGCATGGTCATGCTCATGCTGGTCGCCGCTGTGGCGCACGAGGCCTACCAGATGGCTTTTCGCGACGAGCTCACCGGGCTGCCGGGGCGGCGCGCGCTCAACGAGCGCCCGCAGCGTCTGGGGCGCGACTATGTAATTGCCATGGTCGACGTCGATCATTTCAAGAAATTCAACGACACCCATGGTCATGACGTCGGCGATCAGGTGCTGCGCCTGGTCGCCAGCCAGTTGCGCAAGGTCGGTGGTGGCGGCAAGGCCTACCGTTACGGCGGTGAGGAATTCACCCTGCTGTTTCCCGGCAAGCGTCTGGAGCAGTGCATGCCGCATCTGGACAGGGTACGTCTGGCCATCGAGCAGTACCGCATGCAGCTGCGTGACTCGCAGAGCCGTCCGCGCGATGACCAGCAAGGCAGGCAGCGCCGCGCCGGCAAGGCTGCCAGCGAGGTGTCGGTGACCGTCAGCATGGGGGTGGCCGAGCGCCAGGCCGAGCAGCGCACGCCGCAGGAGGTGATCAAGGAGGCGGACAAGGCGCTCTACAGCGCCAAGGCTGCCGGGCGTAACTGCATACGCAGTGCCGCGCAACGGCGTGGCGCGGTTAAGGTTGCCAGCGCTGCCGACTGAGCCGGTTTATGGCGCCGCATTCAGGCCGCCAACGATGATTGTTGCCGGTTCGCGCATGGCAGTAGCGTGGTGATACCTGACCGCCAACCCGAACGGAGAATCAACATGCCTGAGTACAAGGCCCCCCAGCGCGACATGCGCTTTCTGATCGACGATGTCTTCGACTTTTCTGCTCATTACCAATCGCTGGGCGCCCATGAAGCCAGTCCGGATATGGTGGCGGCGATTCTCGAGGAGGGCGCGAAGTTCTGCGAGCAGGTGCTGGCGCCGCTCAACCACAGTGGTGACGAAGAAGGTTGTCACTTCGACAATGGCGTGGTGACCACGCCCAAGGGTTTCAAGGAAGCCTTCGCCCAATACTCCGAGGGCGGCTGGATGGGGCTGGCGGCCGACCCTGTCTACGGCGGTCAGGGGTTACCGGAGTCGCTTGGGCTTATCTTCAGCGAGATGGTCGGCTCGGCCAACCTTTCCTGGGGCATGTATCCGGGGCTGACTCAGGGGGCGATGTCGGCCATTCATGCGCACGGCAGCGAGGAGCAGAAACAGACCTACCTGACCCGCCTCACCGAAGGTCGCTGGACCGGCACCATGTGCCTGACCGAGCCGCATTGCGGCACCGACCTGGGCATCATCAAGACCCGCGCCGTGCCACAGGCCGATGGCAGCTACGCGATCAGCGGGACGAAGATCTTCATTTCCGCCGGCGAGCACGACATGAGCGAGAACATCGTGCATCTGGTGCTGGCCAAGTTGCCGGATGCGCCGGCCAGCACCAAGGGCATTTCCCTATTCATCGTGCCCAAGTTCATGCCCGAAGGGGATGGCATCGGTGCGCGCAATGCGGTGAGCTGTGGCTCCATCGAGCACAAGATGGGTATCAAGGCCTCGGCGACCTGCGTGATCAACTTCGACGGCGCCACCGGTTACCTGATCGGTGAGGCCAACAAAGGCCTGGCCTGCATGTTCACCATGATGAACCACGCGCGTCTGGGCACCGGCATGCAGGGGCTTTGCCTGGGTGAAACCAGCTACCAGGGCGCCTTGCGCTATGCCCGTGAGCGCCTGCAGATGCGCGCGCTGACCGGCGCCAAGGCGCCGGACAAGGCGGCCGATCCGATCATCGTGCACCCGGACGTGCGGCGCATGCTGTTGACTATGAAGGCCTTCAACGAGGGGAACCGTGCGCTGGCCTATTTCACCGCGCAACTGATCGACACCGCGCACCGTGCCGAGAGCGCCGAGGCACGCCAGGAGGCCGAGAATCTGCTGGCCTTCCTCACGCCGATCTGCAAGGCGTTCATGACCGAGACCGGCCTGGAGGCCACCAACCATGGCATGCAGGTATTCGGCGGGCATGGCTACATTCGCGAGTGGGGCATGGAGCAACTGGTGCGCGATTGCCGTATCGCCCTGATCTACGAAGGCACCAACGGCATCCAGGCGCTCGACCTGCTCGGGCGCAAGGTGCTGGGCAGCCAGGGCAAGCTGCTGCTGGGCTTCACTCGTCTGGTACACAAGTTCTGCCAGGCGCAGGCGGCGCATCCGCAACTGGCTGCCCAGGTGGCTCAGTTGGCTGCACTGAACAAGCAATGGGGCGAGCTGACTCAGCAGATCGGCATGGCGGCAATGAAGAACCCGGACGAAGTGGGCGCGGCCTCCGTCGACTACCTGATGTTCTCCGGTTACGTCACCCTGGCCTATTTCTGGCTGCGCATGGCGGTGGTTGCGCAGGAGAAGCTGGCGGCTGGCGCTGATGATGGTTTCCATCAGGCCAAGCTGACGACATGCGCCTTCTATTTCCAGCGCATCCTGCCGCGCACCGAGGCACATCGTCTGGCGATGGGCGCCGGCAGCGCCAGTACCATGGAGCTGGCGGCGGAGCACTTTGCCTTCTAAGTGCCCAGGTGTTTGGCATGCATAGGCGCGGCACTCCGCCGCGAATCCCAGGCCCGCATTTTTGCGGGCCTTTTTCCTGGTGGTGAGTGCAGACTTTTCATGAATTATTGGTCACAACACGACCCTATGTGTCTATCTTGTTGTTGTATTAAGCTCGTGGCTCTCAAGTAAGTCCGTTTCCGAGGATGTGTCATGGCCGATTACAAAGCCCCCCTGCGCGACATGCGCTTCGTGCTCAATGAAGTATTCGAAGTCTCCAAGTTGTGGGCCGAGCTGCCGGCCCTGGCCGAGGTGGTGGATGAAGAAACCGCCAATGCCATTCTCGAAGAAGCCGGCAAGGTCACGGCTGGCAGCATCGCCCCGCTGAATCGCAGTGGTGACGAGGAGGGCTGCTCCTGGGACAACGGCGTGGTGAAGACCCCTGCCGGCTTCCCCGAGGCCTACCGTACCTACGCCGAAGGCGGCTGGGTCGGTGTCGGTGGCGCGCCGGAGTTCGGCGGCATGGGCATGCCCAAGGTGATCGGCGCCCAGGTCGAGGAGATGGTCAACTCGGCCAGCCTGTCCTTCGGCCTGTACCCGATGCTCACCTCCGGCGCCTGCCTGTCCATCCTCAATCACGCCAGCGAAGAGCTGAAGCAGCATTACCTGCCGAACATGTATGCGGGCGTGTGGGCAGGCTCCATGTGCCTGACCGAGCCGCACGCCGGCACCGATCTGGGCATCATTCGCACCAAGGCCGAACCGCAGGCCGATGGCAGCTACAAGATCAGTGGCACCAAGATCTTCATCACCGGCGGCGAGCACGACCTGACCGAGAACATCATCCATCTGGTGCTGGCCAAGCTGCCCGATGCACCGGCCGGACCTAAGGGCATTTCGCTGTTCCTGGTGCCGAAGATCATGGTCAACGCCGACGGCTCGCTGGGCGAGAAGAACGCTCTGGGTTGCGGCTCCATCGAGCACAAGATGGGCATCAAGGCTTCGGCCACCTGCGTGATGAATTTCGACGGCGCCACCGGCTATCTGATCGGCGAAGTGAACAAGGGCCTGGCGGCGATGTTCACCATGATGAACTACGAGCGCCTGGGCGTTGGCATCCAGGGCCTGGCCCTGGGCGAGCGCAGTTACCAGAGCGCCATCGAATACGCCCGCGAGCGTATCCAGAGCCGCGCACCGACCGGCCCGGTGGCCAAGGACAAGGCCGCCGACCCGATCATCGTGCATCCGGACGTGCGCCGCATGCTGCTGACCATGAAGGCGCTGAACGAGGGTGGTCGTGCCTTCTCCAGCTATGTCGCCATGCAGCTCGATACCGCTAAGTACAGCGAGGACAAGGCCACCGCCCAGCGCGCCGACGAGCTGGTGGCGCTGCTGACCCCGGTGGCCAAGGCCTTCCTCACCGACATGGCCCTGGAAACCACGGTGCATGGCCAGCAGATCTTCGGCGGCCACGGCTTCATCCGCGAGTGGGGTCAGGAGCAGTTGGTGCGCGACTGCCGCATCACTCAGATCTACGAAGGCACCAACGGCATCCAGTCGCTGGATCTGGTCGGGCGCAAGATCGTCGGCAGTGGTGGCAGCTACTACAAGCACTTCGCTGACGAGATCAAAGCCTTCGTCGCTTCGGCCGATGCCTCGCTGGCCGAATTCACCCAACCGCTGGCGGCTGCCGTGGAGAACCTCGACGCGCTGACGGCCTGGGTGCTGGATAACGCCAAGCGCAATCCCAATGAAATCGGCGCGGCTTCGGTCGAGTACCTGCAGGCCTTCGGCTACACCGCCTATGCCTACATGTGGGCGCTCATGGCGCGTGCCGCGCTGGGCAAGGAAGCACAGGACGAGTTCTACGCCAGCAAGCTGGGCACCGCGCGCTTCTACTTCGCCCGCCTGCTGCCGCGCATTCACTCGCTGAGTGCGTCGGTCAAGGCCGGTAGCGAGTCGCTGTACCTGCTGGATGCTGCGCAGTTCTGACGTTCAGTCGCGTTCAAGGAAAGCCCCGGCCAGCGTGCCGGGGTTTTTGTTTCAGCAGAAAAATACGAAAGGAGCCATTGGCAGGCTCGGTTGCATTATCGATAATGATCCTTGATGGTTATATTATAACGTAATCATTCGACGTTGACCGTTCGCTCTGCCATTGCGTCAACGCGTGCATTATTTGATCTGCCAAGAGGTTTTCATGAAGGTGTCCCACCATCCACTGGCTTGGGCCGTTGCTGTCGGTCTATGGCCTGCTATTCCTGCTCTTGCCGCTAATCAGCCGGTCGAGTTGGAGTCCACCGTAATCAGCGCCAACCCATTGGCGGGTTCCGCCGCTCGTATGACCACGCCGGCTGCCGTGCTTGAAGGCGACGAGCTGATCGAGCGACGTCAGGCGACGTTGGGCGGTACGCTGGATCTGCTGCCCGGTGTACGCGGCAGTTCATTCGGCGCAGGCGCCAATCGTCCGGTGATCCGGGGGCAGGATGGCGCGCGAGTCAAGGTGCTCTCTGATGGCGTCGATGTACTCGATGCTTCGACCATCAGCCCGGACCATGCGGTCACTGTCGAACCCATGCTGATCGAGCGTATCGAGGTACTCAAAGGACCGGCCACCCTGCTGTATGGCGGCGGTGCCATCGGTGGTGTGGTCAATGTCATCGACAAGAAAATCCCGACGCAGGTTCCGGCAAATGGCTATGAAGGCGAGCTGGAGTGGCGCGGCAATACGGTGGCCAACGAAAGTGCTGGCGTGTTCGGCTTGACGGTCGGCAGCGGCAACTTCGCGGCGCGTGTCGAGGGTCTCAAGCGCAATGCCGATGAATACGAGATTCCCGGCGCCGAGGGTGATCCGCGTTCGAACAAACAGGTCGGCTCCTACAACGATACCGAAACGGGCACGCTCGGCGCCAGCTGGATCGGTGAGCGTGGTTACTTGGGGCTGGCGCACACATGGCAGAAGAATCGTTATGGTCTGCTGGCGCACGCGCATGCTGACTGTCACACCCATGGCCCCGGAAACTGGCATTGCGTGGATGGCCATGATCACGGGCACGGGCACGGCGGCCACGATGACGACCACGATGATCACGGTGAAGGCGTTCCCTATATCGACATGGATCAGAAACGCTGGGACCTGCGCGGCGAACTCAGTGACCCGTTTGCCGGCTTCGAAAGCGCTCGTCTGCGTGTCGGCCATAGCGATTACGAGCACCGCGAAATTGAGGGGGGCGCGGCGTCGACGACCTTCAACAACAAGGCCACCGACGCACGTGTCGAGCTGACCCACGCGCCGGTGTTCGGCTGGCGTGGGGTGATGGGTGTGCAGACCCTGCGCCGTGACTTCGAGGCGCTTGGCGAAGAGGCCTATGTGCCGCCGACGCTGACCCGCAATCACGCGCTTTTCCTGCTCGAGGAATACAGCCTGAATGACTGGCGATATGAGCTGGGGCTGCGTCACGAGTGGCAGCGCATAGACGTCGACAGCGACCAGTCCAATGCCCGTCACCGTGGCACCTCTGTTTCCGCTGGCGCGGTCTGGACCTTCGCGCCGCACTACTCGCTGGGCTTCTCGCTGTCGCGCTCGCAGCGCCTGCCAACCGCCGAGGAACTGTATGCCAACGGGCCGCACGCGGCGACGCGCACCATCGAGCTGGGTAATCCTGACCTGGATGAAGAAACTGCACACAACGCCGAGCTGACCCTGCGCAAGTTCGCTGGGCGCACCACCTTTAGCCTGAGTGTCTATCGCAACCAGGTCAGCGACTACATCTACGCGGCAGACAGCGGTCATTCACCCGGTGCCGGCTATCGCGAGATCGAGTACCGGCAACACGACGCAGTGCTGACCGGTGCCGAAGGTGAGGTGCGTTTCCAGGCCACTGATGCCTTTGCCATGACCCTGTTCGGTGATCACGTGCGCGGCAAGTTGCGTCACGGTGGCGGTGACCTGCCGCGTATTCCGGCAGACCGCCTTGGTGTGCGTCTGGATCAGGCGTTCACCTCGGCCATCGACGGTCAGTTGGAGTTCTATCGGGTGCAGCGCCAGAGTGACAGCGCGGACTACGAGACTGATACCGGCGGCTACAACATGCTCGGTGCCGGCGTCAGCTATCGCGGTAACCTCGGACGAACCGACTACAGGGTTTATCTGCGCGGTGACAACCTGCTCGACAGCAAGGCCCGTGAACACACTTCGTTCATCAAGGATGAGGTGCTGCTACCCGGTCGCAACCTGACGCTGGGCATGCGCCTGACCTTCTGAGTGCATTGATCGGAGTGGGTCGACGCTTTTGAATGCGGACCTGCTCCCCTCCTTCCTCCTTCGTTTCGCGGCGCCGTCCTGGCGCCGTCGCCTTGTTCGGCCTCCGCCTGGACGATTCGACAAGACGATATGTATATACAATATGAATAATCCTCATCCCGCCCTTAAGGCTCAATAGACTTTCGTTCCCTGGTTTTTCTGATTCCGGCCATGGGAAGTGAAGGGGCTTGACGGCGTTTGCTTTGCTTCATATTGCATATACAAATAGCAGGTGGAGGCTTCCATGTCGGTGCATTCCCATTCACCGCTAATGTGGCGTGACGTGCAGCTTTTTGATGGCCTGGTACAACAGGACGAGGCGATGACCGTGCTGGTCGAGAACGGCCGCATTGCCGGCCTGTGGCCGTCGCGCAGTTTCGACGAGACGCAGGCTCAGGGCGCGGCCTGCGCCGGTCGCGGAGGGGTGCTGACCCCAGGCCTGGTCGATTGCCACACTCACCTGGTCTACGCAGGCGATCGCGCCGCTGAGTTCGAGCAGCGCCTGGAAGGGGTGAGCTACGAAGAGATCGCCCGCTCCGGCGGCGGCATTCTCAGCAGTGTGCGCGCAACCCGTACGGCCAGCTAAGACGAACTGATCGCTGCCAGCCTGCCGCGTCTCGATGCGCTGCTGGCCGATGGCGTGACCACGCTGGAGATCAAGTCCGGTTACGGCCTGACCGTCGCCGACGAACTGAAGATGCTGCGCGTGGCCCGCCGTCTCGGCCAGCTGCGTCCGGTGCGCGTGCTCACCACGCTGCTCGGCGCCCACGCGCTGCCGCCGGAATACGCCGGCCGCGCCGACGACTACGTCAGCCTGGTCTGCGACGAGATGATCCCGGTCGCTGCCCGTGAAGGCCTGGCCGATGCGGTGGACGTGTTCTGCGAAGGCATCGGCTTCTCCCCGGCGCAGTGCGAGCGCATCTACCAGGCTGCCCAGGCCCATGGCCTGGCGATCAAGGCTCATGCCGAGCAGCTCTCCAACCTGGGCTGCAGTGCCCTGGCCGCACGTTACGGCGCGCTGTCAGCCGACCATATCGAATACCTCGACGAGGCCGGCGTGCGCGCCATGGCCGAGGCCGGCACCGTTGCCGTGCTGCTGCCCGGCGCCTTCCATGTGCTGCGCGAAACCCAGCTGCCGCCCATCGAGCTGCTGCGCCAGTACGGCGTGCCGATGGCCGTGGCCAGCGACGCCAACCCCGGCACCTCGCCGATCTGCATGCCCACGCTGATGGCCAACCTGGCCTGCACCCTGTTTCGCCTCACCCCGCGCGAAGCCCTGGCCGGCATGACCGCCCATGGCGCCCGCGCCCTCGGCCTGCCCGAGTTGGGCCGCATCGCGGTCGGCGCGCCGGCGGATCTGTGCCTGTGGGATATCCAGCAACCGGCCGAACTGGCCTACGCGGTGCAGGCCGGGCGCCTGCGTCAGCGTGTGTTTCAGGGAGCCATCAGCTATGACAAAGGGGTCATCACTCATGCTCGCTGATCATCACTCCATGGCCGCCTGGAGCGGTCGTACCGACCCGGAAAGCGACAGCGCGCGCTGGCACCAGCGCATCCGCGCACTCACTGAAGACAGCCAGCCGGGCCTGGCTCTGCTCGGCTTCGCCTGCGACGAGGGTGTGCGCCGCAACCATGGCCGCGTCGGTGCTGCCGCTGCGCCGCAGGGCGTGCGCAAGGCGCTGGCCAACCTGGCCTGGCACCGCCAGGCACCGGCCTACGATGCGGGTGACGTGACCTGCGAGGACGGCGACCTGGAAGCGGCGCAGGCGCGCCTCGGTCGCAACGTCTGCGCGCTGCTGGACGCCGGCCATCTGCCGTTGGTGATCGGTGGTGGCCATGAAGTGGCCTTCGGTAGCTGGTCGGGCCTGGCCGAGCATCTATCCGGCAACCCGGCCCCCAAAATCGGCATCGTCAACTTCGACGCCCATTTCGACCTGCGCGACCCGACCCATGTGCATTCCTCCGGCACACCCTTCGCGCAGATCGCCGAGCAGTGTGCCGCACGCGGCTGGCCGTTCCGCTACGCCTGCCTCGGCGTCAGCCGCGCCAGCAACACCCGCGCGCTGTTCGCCCGCGCCGCTGAGCTGAATGTGCTGGTGCGCGAGGATCATGAAATTCGTGAGTCGACCCTCGATGCCATCGGCGCTGAGCTGGACGCCTTTGCCGCCGAGTGCGACGCGCTCTACCTGACCATCGACATTGATGTGCTGCCGGCCTGCGAGGCGCCGGGCGTCAGCGCCCCAGCGGCGCGGGGCGTACGCCTGGAACTGCTGGAGCCGCTGCTCGAACGGCTCAAGGCCAGCGGCAAGCTGCGCCTGGCTGACCTGGCCGAGATCAATCCGCAATACGACATCGACAACCGCACCGCCAAGGTGGCGGCGCGGCTGATTCATCTGCTCAGCCTCTGAGCTCCGAACAACAAGAGGAAAACGCTGTGACCAGCAAATACCGCGATACCGAAATCCGCGCCCCGCGTGGCACCACGCTCACCGCCAAGAGCTGGCTGACCGAAGCGCCGCTGCGCATGCTGATGAACAACCTCGACCCGGACGTGGCCGAGAACCCCAAGGAGCTGGTGGTGTATGGCGGCATCGGCCGCGCCGCGCGCAACTGGGAGTGCTATGACAAGATCGTCGAGAGCCTGACCAACCTGAACGACGACGAAACTCTGCTGGTGCAGTCCGGCAAGCCGGTCGGCGTGTTCAAGACCCACAGCAACGCCCCGCGCGTGCTGATCGCCAACTCCAACCTGGTCCCGCACTGGGCGAGCTGGGAACACTTCAACGAGCTGGATGCCAAGGGCCTGGCCATGTTCGGCCAGATGACCGCCGGCAGCTGGATCTACATCGGCAGCCAGGGCATCGTCCAGGGCACCTACGAGACCTTCGTCGAAGCCGGCCGCCAGCACTACGGCGGTGACCTCAAGGGCCACTGGGTGCTGACCGCAGGCCTCGGTGGCATGGGCGGCGCCCAGCCGCTGGCCGCCACCCTGGCTGGCGCCTGCTCGCTGAACATCGAATGCCAGCAGAGCAGCATCGACTTCCGCCTGCGCAGTCGCTACGTCGACGAGCAGGCCACCGACCTGGACGACGCCCTGGCGCGCATCGCCAAGTACACCGCCGAAGGCAAGGCCATCTCCGTCGCCCTGCTGGGCAACGCTGCCGAGATCCTGCCGGAGCTGGTACGCCGTGGCGTGCGCCCGGATATGGTCACCGACCAGACCAGCGCCCACGACCCGCTCAACGGCTACCTGCCGATCGGCTGGACCTGGGCCGAATACAAGGATCGTGCAGCCACCGACCCGGCTGGCGTGGTCAAGGCTGCCAAGCAGTCCATGGCTGTGCACGTGCAGGCCATGCTCGACTTCCAGAAGATGGGTGTGCCGACCTTCGACTACGGCAACAACATCCGCCAGATGGCCAAGGAAGAGGGCGTGAGCAATGCCTTCGACTTCCCCGGCTTCGTCCCGGCCTACATCCGCCCATTGTTCTGCCGTGGCATTGGCCCGTTCCGCTGGGCGGCGCTGTCCGGCAACCCCGAGGACATCTACAAGACCGACGCCAAGGTCAAGGAACTGATCCCGGACGACGCCCACCTGCACCGCTGGCTGGACATGGCCCGCGAGCGCATCGCCTTCCAGGGCCTGCCGGCGCGCATCTGCTGGGTCGGCCTGGGCCAGCGCGCCAAGCTCGGCCTGGCCTTTAACGAGATGGTGCGTTCGGGTGAGCTGAGCGCGCCCATCGTCATCGGCCGCGACCACCTGGACAGCGGCTCGGTGTCCAGCCCCAACCGCGAGACCGAGGCGATGCAGGACGGCTCCGATGCCGTGTCCGATTGGCCGCTGCTCAACGCCCTGCTCAACACCGCCAGCGGTGCGACCTGGGTGTCGTTGCACCACGGCGGTGGTGTGGGCATGGGTTTCTCCCAGCATTCGGGTATGGTCATCGTTTGCGATGGCACCGACGAAGCCGCCGCGCGTATCGCCCGCGTGCTGACCAACGACCCGGGCACCGGCGTGATGCGTCATGCCGATGCCGGTTACCAGATCGCCATCGATTGCGCCAAGGAGCAGGGGTTGAACCTGCCGATGATCGGCTAAGACAAGTTCGACGCCGGCCCGATGGGCCGGCGCATCAATCACTGCAAGCATCGCGACTTCAGCCATTATTCGGCTCTGATTCGCCAGGCGCGAACTCACCCCGTGGAAGAACAGAACATGACCACCCTGAACCTGAAACCCGGCCACCTGACCCTGGCCGACCTGCGCGCCGCCTACCAGGTCCCCGTGCACCTGACCCTGGACGCCGGTGCTTACGAGGCCATCGACGCCAGCGTCGCCTGCGTCAACCAGATCATCGCCGAGGGCCGCACTGCCTACGGCATCAACACCGGTTTCGGCCTGCTGGCCTCGACCCGCATCGCCAACGCCGACCTGGAAAAGCTGCAGCGCTCGCTGGTGCTGTCGCATGCTGCCGGTATCGGCGAGCCGCTGGATGACGCCATGGTGCGCCTGATCATGCTGCTGAAGATCAACAGCCTGGCGCGCGGGTTCTCCGGCATTCGCCGCAAGGTGATCGAGGCGCTGATCGCCCTGGTCAACGCCGAGGTCTACCCGCATATCCCGCTGAAAGGCTCGGTCGGCGCCTCCGGCGACCTGGCGCCGCTGGCGCATATGTCGCTGGTGCTGCTCGGCGAAAGCCAGGCGCGCTACAAGGGTGAATGGCTGCCGGCCACCGAGGCGCTGGCCATCGCCGGCCTGGAGCCGATGACCCTGGCCGCCAAGGAGGGCCTGGCGTTACTCAACGGCACCCAGGTATCCACCGCCTACGCCCTGCGCGGTCTGTTCGAGGCCGAAGACCTGTACGCTGCCGCCAGCGTTTGCGGCGCGCTCAGCGTCGAAGCGCTGCTGGGTTCGCGCTCGCCCTTCGATGCGCGCATCCATGCCGCTCGTGGCCAGCGCGGGCAGATCGACGCGGCGGCAGCCTTCCGCCATCTGCTCGGCGACAGCAGCGAGATCGGCCGCTCCCACGCCGCCTGCGACAAGGTGCAGGATCCGTACTCGCTGCGCTGCCAGCCGCAGGTCATGGGCGCCTGCCTGACCCAACTGCGCCAGGCCGCCGACGTGCTCGGCGTCGAGGCCAACGCGGTATCCGACAACCCGCTGGTGTTCGCCGCCGAGGGCGAGGTGATTTCCGGTGGCAACTTCCACGCCGAGCCGGTGGCCATGGCCGCCGACAACATCGCCCTGGCCATCGCCGAGATCGGCTCGCTGTCCGAGCGGCGCGTCTCGCTGATGATGGACAAGCACATGTCGCAGCTGCCGCCGTTCCTAGTGGCCAATGGCGGGGTCAACTCCGGCTTCATGATCGCCCAGGTCACTGCCGCGGCCCTGGCCAGCGAGAACAAGGCACTGTCCCACCCGCACAGCGTCGACAGTCTGCCGACCTCGGCCAACCAGGAAGACCACGTTTCCATGGCCCCGGCTGCCGGCAAGCGCCTGTGGGACATGGCCGCCAACACCCGTGGCGTGCTGGCCGTGGAATGGCTCGGCGCCTGCCAGGGCCTGGACTTCCGTGAAGGGCTGAAGAGCACCCCAGCGTTGGAACAGGCGCGTCAGGCGCTGCGGGCCAAGGTGCCGTATTACGTCGAGGACCGCTTCTTCGCCCCGGACATCGCCGCTGCCAACGCCCTGCTGGCCGAGCGCGTGCTGACGCCGCTGTTGCCGGCCGGCATGTTGCCGTCGCTGGGCTGATGCGCGCTACATCTTTGTAGGAGCCGCGCCCCGCGGCGAATGGTGGGCACGCCGCAGAATGTGCTGAGTGGCCACAACCGCTTCGCCCCGGGGCGGGGCTCCTACGGTGGAGTGGGCATGCTGGCTGTGTTGTAGGAGCCGCGCCTCGCGGCGAATGGTGGGCACGCCGCAAAATGTGCTGAGTGGCCACAACCGCTTCGCCCCGAGGCGGGGCTCCTACAGGGCGAATCGCGCGGTATCATCCGCGCACCGGGCATATCCAAGGAGCAGCCGTGACCAGTCCCACCCCGCGCTACAAGGCCATCGAGGATTTTCTCCTCGAGCGCATTCACGGCGGCGCCTACCCGGTCAACCACCAGATTCCACCCGAGGAACAGCTGGCGCGCGACTTCGGCGTCAGCCGCATGACCGCCAACAAGGCGATCCAGAATCTGGTGCAGAAGGGTTATCTGGTGCGTCAGGCCGGGCTCGGCACCTTCGTCACCGACCGCAAGGCCGAGTCGCCGCTGCACGAGGTGATGAACATCGCCAGCGAAGTACGCGGCCGCGGCCATGCCTACAGCAACGAAGTGGTGCGCTGCGAGGCCATCGCCGCCGATGACGAAGTGGCCCTGCGCCTGGGGCTGCGCCTGGGCGCCGAGGTGTTTCACAGCATCCTCGTGCACCTGCAGGATGGCCTGCCGATCCAGCTCGAGGATCGCTTCGTCAACCCGCGCTGGGTGCCGCATTACCTGCAGAGCGACTTCACCCAGGTCACCCCTAACGAGGTGCTGGTCGCCAGTTGCCCGATCTCGGATGTCGAGCACGTGGTCGAAGCGGTGCTGGTGGATGCACGCACGGCCGAGCTGCTGCAGATCGATCCGGCCATGCCCTGCCTGAGCGTGATCCGCCGTACCTGGTCGGACGATCACCTGATCAGCTATGCACGGCTGATCCATCCCGGTGATCGCTACAAACTGCGCTCACTGCACAAACGCAGAGCGTAGGCTGTTCACCACCCGTAGGAGCCGGCTTGCCGGCGATTCGCAGCGTTCCTGTCGCGGCTAAAGCCCCTGCCACTGCGTTCGGGGTCAGTCGCTGATCAGCTGATCCACCAACGAAGGGTCGTCGATAAAGCGATTGCGCGTGCCCTGCAGCACCTCGATCTTGTCGTTGCGTGCCTTTTCTTCGGCATCCGGCGGGTCCATGCGGTGCCAGGCCTTGTACATCGGCACCAGGCCAACGATAGGCAGGCCGTACTCGATATGCATGTAGAAGATCGCCCGGGCGATATTGCCCTTGGCTTCGTCACGTGGCTCCACCAACTGGTAGCTGGTCTTCATGTCGCAGCCGATATCGGCGAACTTGCTCGGTACGTCATCGGCCAGGTCGGCGAACTGGGCATTGCGCCGTGCCAGCTCCACGCGGCTCAGCGCCGGGTAGTAGTTGTGCAGGTCGGCGACGATGTACGGATAGCGCGGGTTCATGATGGTGCATTGGCGGTCGGTGACGCAGCGCATCGCGCTCTTGAGCTGCTTGCTGCTGTAGATCGGGCTGGCAGTGAGGGTGCCGCTTTCGCGGGCGAAGGTCTGGCCGCAATAGAGCGTGGTGCCGCCATTACCGTAAAGATCCTGCCAGAACGCCTGATCGATGGCCTGTTTGGCGTCGCCCAGTTGGGTCTGGCCATTGGCCAGGGAGAAGCTGCTGATGCAGGTTGCCAGGCAACCAAGAAGCAAGGTGACTGCGCGCATACTCTAGCCCCAGTGACTGCCGTTGTCGGAGTCTGTTGTTTTTGTAGGACAAGATGCAGTCTAGCAAGACGTACGTCACAAAAAACATGGCCAAATGCTTTCTCCCAACCTGGAATGGCCCGGGCAAAGTCAGACGGCTGATAGAGGGATAGCTCGTGTAAGCCATGGCTTACAAGATGTCACGATTTTCGCCACTGTCGATCGATCAGGTACGGGCGTACTCTGCTGCACATGGATTCAGCGCAGGAAGCGCCTAGACGAACAGGGACAAGCTGGACAGCCGCCAGGATGGTGAGCAGATCAAGGATGTCAGGACAACAGTCTGCAAGGCCCCGCAATCGCGGGGTTTTCTTTGTGCGCCCAGCATGGGCGCACTCTTGGAGGTGCAAGTCCTCCCGTGAGCTGGCCACAGTGAACGAAGCGAAGCGCAACTGCGTAAGGGTGACCGAGCGTGGGGAGGAAGCGTGGAGCGTAATCTGCGAGCCGATGGACAAGAATCGGATATGAGGCGCTGCCGAGCAGGGCGAGCGGGCAAGGAACCGCGAAGCTCTCGTGGCCAAGGCGAAGCGGCGTAAATCCGGCGGTTGTGCAGAGAAGGAGTGCGTTCTTACCTGGGGAGATCTCGCTTTACGCCTGAAAGGGCGACGGTGCTTGATCGGAGCGAGAAGTCAGCAGAGGCCGTAGTAGTCGAATAGCTGAGCCACTGTAGGCTCGAAACACCAGACGAAGGGCCGAACGAGAAGGAGCATCAAGCGTCTTGTCGATGAGCCGTGCATTGCATCAGATGCCTGTGAGAACGGGGCGGGGCGTCCAGGATCGAGGTGAAGCCTCGATGCTACCGTCCAGCGATGAAGCACGCCTCCCGCGCCAAGGCTTGGGGGATGCAGGGCGATGCCTGTTGGAACAGGTTGTCGCACAGGAGAATATGCAGCGCGCCTGGAAGCGCGTGAAGGCGAACAAGGGAGGTGCTGGGGTGGATCGCCTGGACATAGTGCAGACCGAAGCCCACCTCAGGCAGGTATGGTCGAGTATCCGACGGCAACTGCTGGCGGGAACCTACCAGCCATTACCAGTACGGCGCGTATGCATACCGAAACCAGACGGAAGTGAACGAGAGCTGGGCATCCCCAGTGTGGCCGACCGTCTGATCCAGCAAGCGCTGCTGCAAGTGCTGCAACCGCTGATTGATCCCACTTTCAGCGAGCATAGGGGGTACGCAGAGCGTGGCGCAATCGGTTGCGGCGCTGAGTCGCCGCTGGTGGCATAACAGCCTGACTGCCGGACACCAAGTATTGACGATCAGCTATTTCGATCGTCTGGGCATGCCAAGACTCTCCTGACCTCAACATCTCGAACCGCCCGGTGCGGACCCGCATGCCGGGTGGTGTGGGAGGGGAACGGCGGTAGCCGTCCCCTATCCCGATTTTCTGGCCTAGAGATTTTCAGCGGCCTGCTCAAGCTGCTCGTTGTTCGGTGCGCAATTGCTCGAACCAATCCAGCGTCTCGTCCCACAGACGCTGCGCCGCAGGGCGGAAATACCCCATGTGACCGATAGCGCCCAGGCCCTCTGCCTGCGAATCGAGCGTGCGCGCCTGATAGGGCGCATTCACATAGGCGGCCATGAATGCATCGCGCGAGGCCGGCGGTGCCCAAAGATCGTCCAGGCTGTTGAGCGCCACCATCGGTGTCTTCACCTGGGCGAAGCGCTCGGCCAGCCCCGGCATCTGCGGATCGTCGAAGAAATAGCGCGGGAAGCGGCACCAGCGTTTCCACTGACGGTACACGCCCAGCGGCAGATCCTCGCCCATGCCCAGTTTGCTCCAGGCCAGGTAGCCCTTGTAGCGCGTCATCAGCGGGCCGATCAGGCGCCACATGGCCAGCACCCGCACCTGCTCGGCCCTGGGCATCCAACCGTGCCAACCGGCGCCGGTACCGAAGGTGTAGAAGCCGGCGACCTGATCATGGTTGAGCAGCAGGCCAAAGGCGTGACCGCCGAAGGAATGACCGATCATGAACAGTGGGCGCTCGGCGTGCCGGTGTTGATCCACCGCTGCGGCCAGGTCGAGATGGGCCCAGTCCAGATACTCCATCTCGAAACCACGCAGGCTGTCCGGCTTGGACTGGCCGATGCCGCGGTAGCAGCCTGTTGAGATTCGCCTACGGCCTGTCTGACTTTGCCGTGTAAGGTTTACGATACCGGCTCCAATCTGCCGGGAACCCCGATTTCCATGCGTGGCGCCGATATCACTCAGGAATCCTTGTTCACTGTCGCCAAGCTCGATGACTTCGTGCCAGCGACTCATCCCCTGCGCGCCATCCGCAAGCTGGCAGACACCGCTCTGCAGCGGATGAGCGCCCTGTTCGACACCTTGTATGCCGACACCGGCCGCGCCTCGATCGCCCCCGAGAAGCTGATGCGGGCGCAGTTGCTGCAGTTGTTCTACTCGCTGCGCAGCGAGCGGATGCTGATGGAGCAGCTGGGCTACAACCTGCTGTTCCGCTGGTTCGTCGGCCTGGCCATTGATGATCCGGTGTGGGATCACTCGGTCTTCTCGAAGAACCGTGACCGTCTCAATGCCCAGGCAGTGGCCGCCGAGTTTCTGAGCGAGGTGGTACGCCTGGCGGAGAAGCAGGGGCTGATCTCGGATGAGCACTTCTCGGTCGACGGCACATTGCTGCAAGCCTGGGCCTCTCAGAAGAGTTTCCGTCCCAAGGACGATACGCCAGACGACCCGGGCCCCGGCCCGCGCAATGCCCCGCCGGACTTCAAGGGGCACAAGCGCAGCAACGACACCCACGCCTCGACCAGCGATCCGGATGCCCGGCTGTACCGAAAGAGCCACAACACCGGCGCGCAGCTGAGTTACATGGGACATGTACTGATGGAACACCGCAGTGGCCTGGTGCGCAGTGCTCATGTGACTCTGGCCGGTGGCCATGGCGAACGCGAAGCCGCGCTGGCGATGCTGAGCAAGCTGGGTGGTCGCCGTCGACGCACCTTGGCTGCGGACAAGGCTTAGGACACGGCAGACTTCGTGGCCGCCTGTCGTGCCCTCGGCGTGACACCCCATGTTGCGCAGAACACCAATGGTCGGCGCAGCGCCATCGATGGCCGTACCACGCGCCACGCCGGATATGGTCTGAGCCTGAAGATTCGCGCCTGGATCGAAACCCACTTCGGCTGGCTCAAGGCGGCGGCCGGGCTGCGCCAGGTGAAGCAACGCGGACTTGAGCGTGTCGACGCGCTGTTCCAGCTGGCCATGGCGGCAAGCAACCTGGTGCGCCTGCCGAAGCTGCTGGCTACAGGCTCAATGGCATGAGCGCGTTGATGGGGAAGGTGCGCCTGGAGCACGCCAAATCGGGCTATTTCCATCGATTGGCGCCCTAAACGGGAAGTAAACGAGCGCGACCGCTGCTGCCAGAAGCAGTGGATGTAATCATCGCGGCGAATTTCAACAGGCTGCTAGCGGCTCAGGGCCGTTCTATCGTGAGCGCGCGGATACACCAGCGCGCCTCTGAGGTTTACAGAGCGAGAGTCGTGCCAGGGCACGGTTGGGCCTTCTTGGAAAACGCGCTAAGGCCTGTGGATAAAAGGTCGCAGCGGTTTATGACGGGTTCGGCGTGGCTGTTGCAGTGTTGAGCAGTTGTCCATTTTTCTGGACTTATTCCATGGTTATGGAATTACAGGTGGAAAATTGTCCAGAAACTTGGATTAAGACGCTGTTGCAGAGGGCGCTGCTGATTTCCCGGTGCTGTTCGCCGGTATGGGGTGCCGATTGTGCCCCGTCTCAGGCCGACGATGCGCTTGTCCGCCAAGCCTGAGGTGTTGTCTGTTGTCGTGCGCACTGGCACCTTGTCATGCAGCTCGATCAGCCATGCAGGGAGTGACAGATGAAAGGATTCACCGATCTCAGCGACCAGGCTCGCCGCCTCTGGGCCAAGAGTGGTGATGGCTTCGGCCATGGTGTGCTGGCGCATTTGCTGGACGTGGCGGCGGTGGCCGAGCGGATGCTGGCGCATGAACCGCCGAGCACGCTGGTTTGGGCCGCTCAGGCGTTGGGGCTGGAACGCGAGCAGGTGGCGCGCTGGGTTGCCTGCCTGGTGGGGTTGCATGATTTCGGCAAGGCCATTCCCGGCTTTCAGGACAAATGGCCCGAAGGGCGGCAGACCGACGAGGCGCTGGGGCTGACCTTTCCCGCTCGCTCATTGGCTGTGACCGACCATGCCTGCGCCAGTGCGGCGCTGCTCTGGGAGCATCTGCCTGGTCAGGGCATCGGCCATCTGCTGTGGATCCGCCATGTCTTGCAGGCCATCAGCGCCCACCATGGGTACAACTTCAACCAAAGCGAATTTAATCGGGCCAAACCGGCGTTCGAACCGCCGCTCTGGAGCGAGGCGCGTCAGCAAATCTTCGCGGCCTACTGGGCCGTATTGGCGCCACAGGGCGCGCCGCAGAACGAGGCGTTGTCGCAGCCGGCAGTGCAGTGGCTGGCGGGGTTGACTAGCGTGGCTGACTGGATTGGCTCCAATCCCGAATGGTTTCCCCTGGGCGAGCGCCATGCGCTATTGGCCGAGCATCATGCCGATGCCTGCGCGCGCGCCGATCAGGCCTTGCGGGAGATCGGTTGGCGTCCCTTTCAGTCTCTGCTGGCCGCCCCGGCCACGGCCGATCAACTGATCGCCCAGATCGTCCAGCGCCCGGAACTGACAGCGCGCCCGCTGCAAGCGGAAGCTGATCGCCTGCTCGACGGTGTGCAAGGCCCGGCACTGCTGCTGGTCGAGGCGCCGATGGGCGAGGGCAAGACCGAGCTGGCCTTTCTCGCTCACCTGCGCTTGCAGGCGGCCAACCAGCATCGCGGCCTCTATGTTGCGCTGCCGACCCAGGCCACGGGCAATGCGCTGTTCAGCCGTGCGCTGACCTTTCTCCACGGCTTCTCGGGCGATATGGCGTTGGATGTACAGCTTGTGCATGGCGGCGCCGGGCTCAACGAACAGGTGCTGGCGCTACGGGGCATTTATGGTGCCGAGGGCGAGAGCGTGTCCTCGTCGGCCTGGTTCTCCCAGCGCCGCCGTCCGTTGCTGTCGCCTTATGGCGTCGGCACCGTGGATCAGGCGCTGTTCGCCACGCTCAACGTCAAACACCATTTCGTGCGCTTGTGGGGGCTGAGCAACCGCGTGGTGGTGCTCGACGAAGTGCATGCCTACGACACCTACACCAGCGGCCTGATCGAAGCACTGCTGCGCTGGCTCAGGGCGATGGGCAGTTCGGTGGTGCTGATGAGCGCGACTTTGCCCGCTCCGCGCCGTTATGCCTTGTTGCGCGCCTGGGGCGTGGCCCCGGAAACCGCCCCCGAGCTGAGTTACCCGCGCCTCCTGCTGGCCGACGCGCGTGGCGTGGCTGGCGGTACGTGCGACTCGCGGCCACTTCCG
This sequence comes from Ectopseudomonas mendocina, assembly GCF_008041835.1. GTDB lineage: Bacteria > Pseudomonadota > Gammaproteobacteria > Pseudomonadales > Pseudomonadaceae > Aquipseudomonas. The sequence continues at coordinate 31,211 of NZ_VRYE01000038.1, read as the reverse complement.
CCGATTCACCTGCAGGCCGTGGCGGAAGACATCGACAGCCTGGTCGCCAAGGCCTCTGAGTTGGTAGCGCAGGGCGGTTGCGGAGCGCTGATCGTCAATACCGTGGATCGCGCGCAAAGCCTTTACCTGAAACTCAAGGCCGAGCTGGCTGATGCGGTGCCGCTGCTGCTGTTTCATGCGCGCTTCCCGGCAGATCAGCGTAGCCAGCAGGAGCAGGCGGTGCTGGCGCGTTTCGGTCAGAGTGGCGAGCGGCCCGCCAAGGCCTTGCTGATCGCCACCCAGGTAGCCGAGCAGAGCCTGGATATCGACTTCGACTTCATGCTCACCGACCTGGCGCCGGTGGATCTCATCCTGCAGCGCGCCGGTCGTCTGCATCGCCACCAACGTGAGCGCCCCGAGGTGCATCGGCAGGCGACCTTGTTTGTGGCGGGGCTGGCACCGGAAGCCTTGCCCGATCTCAAAAGCACGGCCTGGGAATACGTCTACGAGCCCTACATCCTAGGGCGCACCTGGGCACTGTTGTCGCGTGAGCAGGAGCTGCACTTGCCGCAGGATATCGACCGACTGGTTCAGGCGGTGTATGACAGCGAGGATTTGCCGGCTGATATTGCCGAGGCAGATCGTGCCTTTATCGAAGATGAAGCCTACGGTAGCCATTTGGGCAAGCGACAAACCGAGCGCATGATGGCACTCAATGTCGCCATCGATCCCGAGGCCGAACCGCAGAACGCCTACACCCAGAAGAATCGCGGTTATGAAGAGGGCGAAGAAGGCTTGGGGCTGCCCAACTACACCCGCCTGGGCGACGACTCCGTGACCTTGATTCCCGTGCATCAGGTGCCCGGCGGCTGGAGCCTGAAATCGGATGGAGAGGCCTTCGACCCCGATCAGCCGCTGTCCAACGCGCTGGCCAAACAGCTCCATGCCCGTCAGTTGAAAACCTCACGCGCTGCACTGGCCAAGCATGCGCAAGCGCTGGAGCCGCGGCGGTCGTTCAGCGAGCATCCGTCTCTGCGTCATCTCAAGCCACTGGTACTGACCGATGGTTGCCTGCAGATCGGGCGTTTGGCGGTGCGTCTGGATGATGAGCAGGGGCTGGTCTATCAGCGCACGAGCTAAGTTCAGTCTGCACTTGGCCACTGGCGGGCCGTATGCAACACGCGGAGTATCCGTACTTGGTCATTGACCAGGTCGTAGATCATCAGATAGTGCTGATGCACAACCAGTTCGCGAGTGCTGCTTACCCGGCCCGGTCGCCCCAAGCCGGGATGATCGGCCAGGCGGCTGGCCTTCTCCGTGAACAACTCATCCAGCGCCAAGGCGGCAATGGGATTGTCCTGAGCGATATAACTGCGGATGGCTTGGCGGTCGTTCAACGCAAGGCGCGTCCAGGCCAGCTTCACGACGCGGCGTTGTCCAGCTTGCGGCGCATTTCAGCACGCCATGCGGCGGCTTCGGCTTCGACCTCTTCGCCACTGAGCAACTCACCAGCATTGGCCGAATCCAGCCCCATCTGTACCTGGCGGCGCAGCCAGACATCGTGCTCGGCGGCCTCCTGCTGCTGTCGGACGAAGTCACGCATGAAGTCGCGCAGCAGTTGGGCGCCAGTGCGATCACGGGCTTTGGCAGCCTGGGCAAATTCGCTTTTCAGTGCGTCGTCTACGCGAAAGGTAAAGGTGGCTTCACTCATGCTGAGCACCTCAATGTGTTACAGGATTGGTGCATCGTAGCACGCGCTTATTGACTCGGACGTGGGCATGGATGAGTGGCATTAAGTAGGTCTTTTGCCTGACCTGATTAATTTCGTGGTAGCACTGGCTGCCAGCAGCCGTACGTTTTACGGTGCTCTTGGATGATGAGCTGGCTGGGTGTATCTGCGGGGCACAGTCGGTAGCTTGCCCAAATGATCATCAGGGGTATGATGTAGCTACGTTTCTACATGTATGGAGTGTGCCATGCAAACCATTCTTACCAGTCGCGAATTCAATCAGGACGCCAGTGGCGCCAAGCGCGCTGCCAACCAGGGGCCGGTCTTTATCACGGATCGTGGCAAACCGGCCCATGTGCTGCTGAGCATCGAGGAATACCAGCGTCTGACCGGCGGCCCCGGCAGCATCATCGATCTGCTGGCCATGCCGACAGTCGAGGACATCGAGTTCGAGGCGCCGCGTGCGCAAGGCTTGTCGCGCCCGGCGGATTTGAGCTGATGTTCGTCCTCGACACCAGTGCCGTGTCCGAACTGCGCAAGGCCAAGAGTGGCAAGGCCGACCCGCGCCTGGTGGCCTGGGCTCAGCGCCTGCTGCCGGGGCAGTTGTTCATTTCCGCGATCACCGTGCTGGAGCTGGAAACCGGCGTGCTGCTGGTGGAAAGACGCGACCCGGAGCAGGGCAGCCTGCTGCGCTCCTGGCTCGATGGCCATGTGTTGCCTGGCTTCGCCGGACGCATCCTGCCGGTCGACGCTGCCGTGGCGCAGCGTTGCGCGCAACTGCACGTCCCCGACCCACGCGGCGAACGCGACGCCCTGATCGCGGCCACGGCGCTGGTGCATGGCATGACAGTCGCTACGCGCAACGTGGCGGACTTTCTGCCCACAGGCGTGGCACTGATCAACCCCTGGGAGTTCCTTGGCTGAGTTGATCTGACTCATTTTCGTAGTGGCAATTTGTCTGCTTTACTGCAGATCTGTCGGATTCAGGGAGAGGGATATGGAGTCACGCAGACAACAGGGAATGGGGGTGGGGCATGGATGAAGCTTTCAATCTGCTCGACGAGCCATGGCTGGCGGTACGGATGCACGATGGGCAGGTGCGTGAACTGGGCTTGCTGGCGCTTTTCGAGCAGGCCGGCGAGATCAGCGCCTTGGCGGAGACTTCGCCGCCGAGTCTGATCGCTCAATACCGGCTGTTGCTGGCCATTACCCACCGCGCCATCAGCCAGGCGCAAGGGCGCTGGACGGATGCCGAGCGTGTGCGCTGGTATCAGAGCGGGCTGCCGCTGGCCGCCATTCGCGAGTATCTGCAGCGTTGGCGCGAGCGCTTTTGGCTATTCCATCCGCAGTACCCCTTCATGCAAGTGGCGGCGCTGGGCGACGCCGAAGAAACCCGCGACAAGCTCAAGCCCTGGACGCAAATTTCCCTGGCCAGCGCCAACGGCAATGCGCCGGTGGTGTTCGATCACTCCTGTGATCTGGTGCCGCGCAGCATCAGTGCTGCCGATGCGTTGCGCACCTTGCTGGGCTTTTTGCAGTTCACCCCTGGCGGTCTGGTCAAGACGTTGCGCGATTCCGACAAAGCTGGCGCGTTGGCCAATACGGCAGCGGTAATGCCAGTGGGCGATTCGCTGGCGCAAAGCTTGTGTCTGGCCCTGCATCCACCGACTCAGACGGGGCATGACGACCTGCCCGCCTGGGAGCGCAATACGCTCAGCATTACTCAGCTACGCGGCGACCCTGAGATGGCGAGCGGCCCCAATGATCGCTACACCCGGCAGAGCCGTGCCGTGCTGCTATTGGCGGACGATGAGCAGCGTGTGCAGTGGATTCGCTTCGCCGCTGGTTTGGCACTGGGCGATGACGTGCAGGCCCCCGACCCCATGGCCAGCTATCGGGCCGGCAGCAATAGCATGGTGCGCCTGAGTTTCAGCGAAGGCCGTGCCCTGTGGCGTGATCTTCCTGCTCTGTTGCCGGACGCAGAGGGCAAAGCCTCGCAGCCTGCCGCCGTGCTGGAGTGGGCGGCCAATCTGCAGTTCTACCTGGGCGGTGGCGTGCAGCCGCTACTGATTGCCGGTCTGGCCAGTGATCAGGCCAAACTGCTGCGCTGGCGCTCTGAGCGCATCGCGCTACCGGCCAAACTGCTTGCCTCAGTCGATCACGCCAACGAGCTGCGCCGCTATGTGCGTGATGCCGAAGAGTTGTTCACCGCCTTGCGCAAGCTGGCCACCGGCATGCTCGCCGAAACCCTGCCTGACCCCGGCAGCAAGGACACCTGGGCGCGTGCGCGTAGCCTGATCGATGCCGGCCCGGCAGGTGCTTTGTACTTCGCCAGCGCCGAGCGTCACCTCGGGCGCGTCATGGTGCTGCTGGGCAACGACGAGTTGGACGAGGCCGAAGCGCTTTGGCGCCAGAGCCTGCATGACGCCGCCCGTGATGCCTGGCAGGCCGTGTTGGCCGGTTTGGGCCGAGGCGCCAAAGCTCTGCGTGCCGAAGCACGTCATCATTCACGTCTGCTGGGGCTGCTCGCCCCGTTGCGGGCGACTCCCACACCCGACAAGGAGGTTCGCGTATGAGTGAGTTCGCGCAGAGCTTTATCGCCCATTTGCAGCGCCTGCAGGAGCGTGACCGAGGCGCCATGGCCGTGCTGCGCCGCAGCCTGAGCTTCGAGCCAGGTAGCTATCCGCCGGCTTATCCCTATGTGGAGCGTTTCGTCGCGGTCGAGCGGCATGCTCAGGACGCTTCGCGCCTGGCGCTGTACCTGACAGCGGGCCTATACGCCGTTCATCCTCATCACGCTGCGCGAAGCCTGGCTGCCAGCCTTGGCGAGCTGATGCGCAAGCGTGAAAGCGCCAGCATCGAGCAGCGTTTCATCGCCTTGCTTGGCGCCGATGCGGAAAACCTGGCGGTGTACCTGCGCCAGATCATCAGCCTGCTGGCCGCCGATGACCGGGCGCTGGACTACGCCGTGCTGCTGCGCGACCTGAGCGTCTGGCTCAACCCCTATATCGATGCCGAGCGCCGCGACAACGTGCGCCAGCGCTGGGCACGGGACTTCTATCGCGCCTTGGCGGCGCCTGCCGCAGAACCCACCGAACACGCTGCCAACGACTGAGAGGGACATCATGAGTCTGTTTGTCGAGTTTCACCTGATCCAGAACTTCGCCCCATCCAACCTCAACCGCGACGACACCGGCGCGCCCAAGGATGCCCTGTTCGGTGGTCATCGCCGCGCGCGGGTCAGCAGCCAGTGCTTCAAGCGCGCCATTCGTCTGGCGGCGCAGGAGCATGAGTTGGTTGCCCAGGAGTTTCGCGGCGTGCGTACCAAGAAGCTCAAGGCGATGTTGCTGGAACGCCTGGCCGGGCGCGATCCGTTGGAAGCCGAGGGCAAGATCGAAGTCGCCCTGGCCGCTGCCGGCCTCAAGCTCAAGGACGACGGCAAGACCGAGTACCTGCTGTTTCTCGGCGAGGCCGAAATCGCCGGTTTCGCCAACCTCATTGAGCAACACTGGGACGAACTCGCCGGTGCTCCGGCTGGTGGCGAGAAGAAGGGCAAGAAGGAAGCAAAGGCCAGCGCCCCGGCGGATGTGGTGAAAAAAGCCAAGGCCCTGCTCGACGGTGGCAAGGCCGTGGACGTTGCGCTGTTCGGGCGCATGCTCGCCGATATGCCGGAGGTCAACCAGGACGCTGCCTGCCAGGTAGCCCATGCCATCAGCACGCATCGTGTGGAACGTGAGTTCGACTACTTCACTGCCGTCGACGACAAGGGCGGGCCGGACGAAACCGGCGCCGGCATGATCGGCCAGGTGGAGTTCAACTCCGCCACCTTGTACCGCTATGCGGTGGTCGATGCCGGCAAGCTGCTCGGTAACCTGCAGCAGGATCGCGAGCTGACCCTGTCCGCCCTGGAGGCTTTCACACAGGCTGTGGTGCGTGCCATCCCGACCGGCAAGCAGAACACCTTCGCCGCGCACAACCTGCCGAGCTTCGTCGGCGTTTGCCTGCGCCATGCCGGCCCGCTGAACCTGGCCAATGCCTTCGAGAAACCCATCGCGGCCCGTCAGGATGCATCGTTGACCGGGCTGTCGGTCGGTGAGCTGGCCAAACACGAGAGCAAGCTGGCGGCGGTCTATGCCGACACCCGCGATCAGTGGGCTTATCTCGATCTGAGTGAAGCCTGGCCGCAGAAGGGAACTCAAGTGCAAAACCTGGGCGAGTTGGCGGCTTGGGTACGCACGCAGATTGCCGCGCAACTGGAGGGCTGAGCATGGCCACCCTGTTGCTGCGTTTGCAGGGGCCGATGCAATCCTGGGGCACCACCAGTCGGTTCGATGAGCGCGATACCCAGTTGGAACCTTCCAAGTCGGGCGTGCTTGGCTTGATCTGTGCGGCCCTGGGGCGGGATCGGCATGAGCCAGTCGAGGATCTGGCTGCCCTGCGTATGGGCGTGCGTGTCGACCATGAAGGCATGCCGATGCGCGACTACCAGACCGCTACCGACGTGTTGATCGCCACCGGCAAGTCGGACTTACGCCGCACCGTGGTCAGCCCGCGCTATTACCTCTCTGATGCTGCCTTTCTGGTGGGCCTGGAGGGCAAGGATGAGGCTTTGCTCGCACGCATTCACACTGCCTTGCGTGCGCCGCACTGGCCGCTGGCGCTGGGGCGCAAGAGCTTCGCGCCGGGCATGCCGGTCTGGCTGCCCGATGGTCTATCGCCCCTGCCGCTGGAGGCGGCGCTGGCGCAGTACCCACGGCTGGTCAGTGCGCGCCGAGGTGACCTGCAGCCGACCCTGCGCTGCCTGCTGGAGGATGATCAGGAAGGCGCAGTCCGTCTGGATCAGCCGGTCGCACCTTTTGCCGAGCGTCGTTTCGGCCCACGTTTCGTGAAATCGGGAGTGCTGCATGTACCTGACCAGACTGACGCTTGACCCGCGCAGCGCTCAGGCGCGGCGTGATTTGGCCGATGCCTATGAGATGCACCGCACCCTGGCCCGTGCCTTCGTCACCGATGAGCAGAGTGCTCCGGCGCGTTTTCTCTGGCGCCTGGAAGCGGGCAGTAATGCCTGGGCCAGCCCTGTGGTGCTGGTGCAGTCGGTGCAGGCCGGCGACTGGTCGGCCTTGCAGGTGCTGCCGAACTACCTGCAACGTGAGATCGAAAGCAAACCACTCGACCTCCAAACCTGGACCGAGAGTGGGGCGCGCTATCGCTTTCGTCTGCTGGCCAATCCAACCGTGACGCGCCAGGGCAAACGCTATGGTCTGGTGGGCGAGCAGGAGCAGCTTGCCTGGTTGAGTCGTCAGGGCGAGCGTCACGGTTTCGCGGTCGAGGCGGCCCTGGTCACGGCCAGTGATGTGCTGGCAAGTCGCAAGGGCGACAGCCGCATCAGCTTGCAGCGGGTGTGCTTCGAGGGGCGCTTGCAGGTGCGCGAACTGGCGGCCTTCAGTCGTGCGCTTGAGCAAGGCATCGGCCCTGGCAAGGCATTCGGTTGTGGGCTGCTCAGTGTGGGGCGCAGCTGAATCGCGAGCAGAAATGGAGGGCTGCATGAAGGCCAAGCTGCAGGTGCTGGAGCAGGACATCAATACGCATATCAAGGATGGGGTTGAGTACATCTCCATAACGGATATCGCGCGATACAAGAGCCCTGATCGTACGGACATTCTGATCGGTAACTGGTTGCGAAACCGTAATACCGTAGAGTTTCTGGGGATCTGGGAGCAACTTAATAACCCAGATTTTAAACCCATCGAATTCGATGGGTTTAAAAAGCAGGCAGGGCTTAATAGCTTCACCCTGAACCCAAAACAGTGGATCGAGCGAACCGGCGCCATCGGCTTGGTCTCCAAGGCTGGGCGTTACGGCGGCACCTTTGCCCAGAAGGATATTGCCTTTGAGTTTGCCAGTTGGATTTCGGTGGAGTTCAAGCTCTATCTGATCAAGGAGTTTCAGCGGCTCAAGGAGCAAGAATTTCAGCAGTTGGGTTGGGATATTCGCCGCAACCTGGCCAAGGTCAATTACCTGATCCATACCGATGCCATTCGCGAGAATCTGATTCCCGAAACCTTGAGCGCACAGCAGATCAGCTTCGTTTATGCCAGTGAGGCCGACCTGTTGAACGTGGCATTGTTCGGCGTCACCGCTCGACAATGGCGTGATGCCAACCCAGGGCTGAAAGGCAATCTGCGCGATCATGCCGACGTCCATCAATTGGTCTGTCTGGCTAATCTGGAGTCGATGAACGCCCACTTCATCAGTAACGGGCTGCCACAGTCCGAGCGCCTGCAGAAATTGAACGAACTGGCTATTCGGCAAATGCGCGTACTGGTCGAAGCTACTCGGCAGCCCTTGCTTGATGAGGGCGTCTGAACATGGCCGGTAACCTGCTCCCTCCGCTCAAACCCCTGCCGATGAAGGATCGGGTGTCGATGATTTTCGTCCAGTACGGGCAGATCGATGTGCAGGACGGCGCCTTCGTGGTGATCGACAAGACTGGCGTGCGCATGCACATCCCGGTCGGCTCGGTGGCCTGCATCATGCTCGAACCGGGCACGCGGGTGTCGCATGCCGCCGTGCATCTGGCCTCGACGGTCGGCACCTTGCTGGTATGGGTGGGTGAGTCCGGCGTGCGCCTGTATGCCAGCGGTCAACCGGGCGGGGCGCGGGCGGATCGCTTGCTCTACCAGGCCAAGCTGGCGCTGGATGCCGAACTGCGGCTGAAAGTGGTGCGCAAGATGTATGAGTTGCGTTTTCAGGAGCCTGCCCCGGCTCGGCGCAGTGTCGAGCAGTTGCGTGGCATCGAGGGCGCGCGCGTGCGTGAAACCTACAAGCTGTTGGCCAAGCAGTACGGTGTCGACTGGCGCTCGCGCAATTATGACCGTAACGAATGGGATGCCGCGGACATACCCAACCGTTGCCTGTCGGCGGCCACCTCCTGCCTGTATGGCATCACCGAAGCCGCTGTGCTGGCGGCAGGCTATGCGCCGGCGGTGGGCTTCATCCACACCGGTAAACCGTTGTCCTTCGTCTACGATATCGCCGACCTGTTCAAGTTCGAGACCGTGGTGCCGCTGGCCTTCCGCATCGCCGCCAAAGCGCCTCATCAGCCCGAGCGCGAAGTGCGTCTGGGCTGTCGTGACCTGTTTCGCTCCAGCAGGATCCTGGCGAAGATCATCCCCACCATCGAAGAGGTGCTGTCCGCAGGTGGTATCTCGCCACCCGAGGCACCGCCGGAGTCCGTACCACCAGCTATCCCCAACCCGGAAAGTATCGGCGATGCCGGGCACAGGGCGCAGTAATGAGCTTTCTGGTCGTAGTCACCGAGAACGTACCGCCGCGCTTGCGCGGACGCATGGCTATCTGGCTGCTGGAGGTGCGTGCCGGCGTCTATATCGGTGATGTCTCCAAGCGCACCCGCGAAATGATCTGGGAACAACTGAACCGGGGGCATGAAGATGGCAACGTTGTTATGGCCTGGGCGAGCAACCACGAGTCGGGTTACGAGTTCCAGACGTTAGGCCCGAACCGTCGTTTGCCGGTGGACTTTGATGGCTTGAATCTGGTTGCCTTTCAGCCCTTGGAAAACCCTGATCTTTAACAAGGAAAAGTTGGTAGACTTTTAGCGGCTAATTTTCCCCTTTGGGGACAATTGGTTACGCTAAGTGTGTTCCCCGCGCCAGCGGGGATGAACCGGACGGCCACGTATTCGCCGAGATGGACAAGCGGTGTTCCCCGCGCCAGCGGGGATGAACCGGCCACGCGGCCCTACTGGATGTACGAGCACAGGTGTTCCCCGCGCCAGCGGGGATGAACCGCCCAGCCACCGCGCTGGGCTTTTTCGTTTCCGGTGTTCCCCGCGCCAGCGGGGATGAACCGGTCTTGTTCTTGATGCTGTAGTCATGCAGCGCCGTGTTCCCCGCGCCAGCGGGGATGAACCGTCATGGCACTCAGCAAAGACCGCAACACCAAAGTGTTCCCCGCGCCAGCGGGGATGAACCGCTGCTGGAGGCCGTGCATGCCATCCAGACCGAGTGTTCCCCGCGCCAGCGGGGATGAACCGAACAAGAGCTTCGAGAACACCGTGGGCGTGCCGTGTTCCCCGCGCCAGCGGGGATGAACCGCGGGTGGTAGCGCCCAGCCAGCCGTAGGTTTCGTGTTCCCCGCGCCAGCGGGGATGAACCGTCGCTCAGCCCGCGCTACCTGCAGACCAAATCGTGTTCCCCGCGCCAGCGGGGATGAACCGACAAAACGCCTCCCTCTCGCCGTTGCACTCGCGTGTTCCCCGCGCCAGCGGGGATGAACCGGGCGAGCTGGAGGCCTTCAACCTGCAGATCGCGTGTTCCCCGCGCCAGCGGGGATGAACCGTGGTCAAGGCCGAGCGCAACGCGGCCGGCGCCGTGTTCCCCGCGCCAGCGGGGATGAACCGGATCTCGACAGCCAGATCACTGCCGCCCTGGAGTGTTCCCCGCGCCAGCGGGGATGAACCGTTCAGCCTCGGCGCGCTGGACCCCATCCAGAAGTGTTCCCCGCGCCAGCGGGGATGAACCGACTTCACCACTGCACTGAAAGACAAGCTGGCCGTGTTCCCCGCGCCAGCGGGGATGAACCGCAGCTGCTCGACCACCTGGCGCAGGTCAATGAGTGTTCCCCGCGCCAGCGGGGATGAACCGGCATTGATTCTCCTACTGGTTTTGGTTATCTCGTGTTCCCCGCGCCAGCGGGGATGAACCGCCCTCCAGTTCGGCTTGGCTCAGGTTGGTGAAGTGTTCCCCGCGCCAGCGGGGATGAACCGGTTTACGGCCTGGGCACCGACAAGGAAGCGGCGTGTTCCCCGCGCCAGCGGGGATGAACCGTCCTGTCCACTGGTACGGTACAGGGGTTGAACGTGTTCCCCGCGCCAGCGGGGATGAACCGCACCTGTTGCACCACGCACGCACCATAAGCAAGTGTTCCCCGCGCCAGCGGGGATGAACCGACGCCGGTGGTCTTGATCTCGACCTCTTCGCCGTGTTCCCCGCGCCAGCGGGGATGAACCGGCGTCTGCCATGCTCCACTCGTCACGCCAGGCGTGTTCCCCGCGCCAGCGGGGATGAACCGCGATGCTCCAGAACCTGAAGGACTACGACAACGTGTTCCCCGCGCCAGCGGGGATGAACCGGTGATGTGTTCGGTGTTCATGGCCGGATCAGTGTGTTCCCCGCGCCAGCGGGGATGAACCGGGGAGGGCGCCGCCATGCTTCGCTATCTCTTGGTGTTCCCCGCGCCAGCGGGGATGAACCGTTTTTCATATCGGGTTCCTCGAATCAGGAGAGGTGTTCCCCGCGCCAGCGGGGATGAACCGGCTGGTGACCTTGGCCGGCTGCTGCTCAGGCTGTGTTCCCCGCGCCAGCGGGGATGAACCGCCGTGGATGCTGTGTTCTGCATGCGACCCGGAGTGTTCCCCGCGCCAGCGGGGATGAACCGCGAACGAACTCGCCCAACTCAATCTTGAAATCGTATTCCCCGCGCCAGCGGGGATGAACCGTTTGTTACTCGCGCTGTACCGGCTGGGCCGGGGTGTTCCCCGCGCCAGCGGGGATGAACCGCAACTGATCGGCATGGCCTTGGGCAGCTCGCCGTGTTCCCCGCGCCAGCGGGGATGAACCGGAAATCCGCTCCGCTTTTCTGGCAAAATCACAGTGTTCCCCGCGCCAGCGGGGATGAACCGATGACCAAACTAACGGCCATTGGCTCAACTAAGTGTTCCCCGCGCCAGCGGGGATGAACCGCCGGATCGGCTGGCCAATCAACTGGCGATGCAGTGTTCCCCGCGCCAGCGGGGATGAACCGGCAACGTCACTGACTACGCGGTGATCGAGGCTGTGTTCCCCGCGCCAGCGGGGATGAACCGCCGCCCGCCGGCAGATCGGTCGCGACATGATCGTGTTCCCCGCGCCAGCGGGGATGAACCGCACAGACAGCCACCCCCTGGCTGGAAGGCGCAGGTGTTCCCCGCGCCAGCGGGGATGAACCGGGCCGCGCGGCGCGGACGGCGCGACCGTCACCGTGTTCCCCGCGCCAGCGGGGATGAACCGGTCAACGCCCAGGTCAACGAACTGCTGAAACGGTGTTCCCCGCGCCAGCGGGGATGAACCGCTGCATCACCAGCAGCACACAGATACATCTGGGTGTTCCCCGCGCCAGCGGGGATGAACCGGTCGACAACACGGACGCGGTGCAGAGTGTGCAGTGTTCCCCGCGCCAGCGGGGATGAACCGTATGGGAATGCGGCCAGAGCTGAGAGCGTGAAGTGTTCCCCGCGCCAGCGGGGATGAACCGTACGCCCCGGTAAGCTCGTTGCGGGTCAGGTCGTGTTCCCCGTGCAGCCGGCGAACGGTTTGGCAGGCTGTTCTTTAGTTGCGTAGGCGGATAGTCTGGCGTGCGATGGTTCCGCCCGCACGTGCGTGCGGATGAAAAGGGAACAGGGTGCGGCGAGTCTCGCCAATGCCCTGGCTGCCCCCGCAACTGTAAGCGGCGAACGATGCCCGGATGCCACTGACTTCGGTCGGGAAGGCGGGCGAAGTGTCAAGCCGTGAGCCAGGAGACCTGCCATCGAATCCATCGATCCTCCAACTCGTCGCGCGGTGGGCGCGATCAAGGAACCTCTATGCATATCGAACCCGGTGTCGTCGAAGGCGCCAAGATCTTCCTCAGCTACGCAACCGCTGTCGGCGCCTTTGGCCTGACTGCCAAACTGGCGCGTGATGCCATTCGCGACAACGGCGGGGCGACCGCCCTGGCGCTGCGCAGCCTGCTGACCACCGCGCTGGTGTTCTGCTTCTTCGAGGTGTTGCCGCACCATGCGGTGGGGGTTTCCGAGGTGCATCTGATCCTCGGCTCGACCTTGCTGCTGCTGTTCGGCGCTGGGGCAACGGCCGTCGGTCTGGCGGCTGGCTTGCTGTTGCAGGGCTTGTTGTTCGCGCCGTTCGATCTGCCCCAGTACGGCATGAACGTCACCACCCTGCTGGCGCCGTTGTGGGCCATCAGTGTGCTGGCCAAGCGTATCGTTGCGCCGGGCACCGCCTACGTCGATCTGTCCTACAAGCAGGCGTTGGCGCTGTCGACCGCCTACCAGGGCGGCATTGTTGCCTGGGTCGGCTTCTGGGCCTTTTACGGCCATGGCTTCACCAGCGATAACCTGGCCGCTGTGGGCAGCTTCGGCCTGGCTTACATGAGCGTGATCCTGATCGAACCGCTGATCGACCTGGGCGTGCTGGCCGCTGCCAAGGCGCTGGCGCGTTTCAGTCAGGGGTCGCTGTTCAACGTGCGTCTGCACCAGGCGGCGGTCTGATGCAATGCGCGGTGGCCGCTGATTCGGTCGCCGCGCTAGGTTTTGCCATGAGGATGCAGGCAAGATAGGGGCGTTCGTTCTGCCAGGAAGATGCCTGTGAAAGCCTGCTCCGATGATTTCATCATTGCCAACACCCCCGAAGAGGCGGTCGACCGCCTTGCCGCGCTGCATCAGGAAGCCACCGGCGCCCTGAGCCACGCACTCAAGCGCTACCTCAGGGAACGCATCCGCCCGGATGCCAGCGAACACTGCCTGTTCCGCTACCCCGAACTGCGCCTGACCTACCTGTGCCAGGGCGAGGTGCCGACCACCGTGCGCGCCTACGCCAAGGTACAGGTGCCAGGCACCTACGCCATCACCGTGACCCAGCCGGCGGCCTTCCGTAAATACCTGCTGGAGCAGCTGCGCCCGCTGATGAACGATTTCACCTTGCGCGTCGAGGTCGGTCGCAGTCAGCAGAACATTCCTTACCCGTACGTGGTCGAGGGTGGTGACGAACTGGCCGGCAGTGGCGTGACTGCCGCCGAGCTGGCGCGCGTGTTCCCCAGCACCGACCTGTCCGCCGCCACCGACGGTACCGCCGATGGCCTGTACGACTGGGAGAATATCGACCCGCTGCCGCTGGCGCTGTTCGACGCGGCGCGCACCGACTTTTCGCTCAAGCGCATCCAGCACTACACCGGCAGCGACTGGCGCCATGTGCAGCCGTGGATCCTGCTGACCAACTACCACCGCTACGTCGACCAGTTCATCCGCCATGGCCTGGACATGCTGGTGAACGACTCACGCTTCACCCGCATGGTGCTGCCGGGCAACGTGGTGGTCGAGCGCGGCATGGCTGAAGGCGAAATGCAGGCGATCATCGAGAATGTGGTCTGGCACCGTTACCAGATGCCGGCCTACCACCTGCAGGCCAACGATGGCCACGGTATCACCCTGGTCAACATCGGCGTCGGCCCGTCCAACGCCAAGAACATCACCGACCACCTCGCCGTGCTGCGCCCGCACTGCTGGCTGATGATCGGCCACTGTGGTGGCTTGCGTCAGTCGCAGACCATCGGCGACTACGTGTTAGCCCACGCCTACATGCGCCGCGACGGCATTCTCGACCGCGTACTGCCGCCGCACATTCCGCTGCCGGCGCTGGCCGAAGTGCAGCAGGCGCTGCAGGAGGCGGCCAAGCAAGTGACGGGCGAGCAAGGCGATGAGCTGAAGAAGCGCCTGCGTACCGGCACCGTGCTGACTTACGACGACCGCAACTGGGAGCTGCGCTGGGCGCAGGAGCGGCCGCTGATCAACCTGTCGCGTGCGGTGGCGGTGGACATGGAAAGCGGCACAATCGCTGCGCAAGGCTATCGTCTGCGGGTGCCCTACGGCACGCTGCTGTGCGTATCGGACAAACCCCTGCACAGCGAGATCAAGCTGCCCGGCGCGGCCGGCGCCTTCTACGAACGTGCGGTGACCCAGCATCTGCACATCGGCATCGCCGCGCTGGAGCTGATGCGCAGCCAGCTCAACTCGCTGCACTCGCGCAAGCTGCGCAGCTTCGACGAGCCGCCGTTCCGCTGATGGGCAATCCAGTGGTGAAGGCTTGAACGGGGTCAGCAGGTTGCTGTTTGCCAGTGGTGCGCACAGCGCACCCTACACCTTCAGCCACCGCTGGTAGGCGTAGCTCAGGCTGCTGCCGGGGTTTCGTCACGCAGCAGCTCGGCCAGCGCTGCGCGGTCGATGTTGGCGCCGCTAAGCACCACCGCCACGCGCTGGCCGGCATTGAGCTGGCGCTCCTGCATCAGGGCGGCCAGCGCCGCTGCACCGGCGCCTTCGGCAAGGTTGTGGGTGTCTTCGTGATAGGCGCGGATGGCCGCGCGGATCTCGTCATCGCTCACCCGCACGATGCGTGCAGCGCCGGCACGCAGCATGTCCAGTGCCAACTGCTGCGGCTGGCGGCAGGCCATGCCGTCGGCCAGGGTGTCGGCGCGTTCGGTCTGCACCAGGCGACCCTGCTCGAAACTCTGCGCGTAGGCGTCGGCGCCGCTGGCGACCACGCCAATGATCTCGGTGTCGAGACCGAGCAGGTCACGGGTGCGGATCATGCCGCAGATGCCCGAGCCGAGGCCGATGGGCACGTACACCCGGCGCAGATTCGGTACCGCTTCCAGCAGTTCCAGCGCATAGGTGGCCACGCCGCGCACCAGATCCTCGTGCAGTGAAGGCACCCAATGCAGGCCATCGCGTTCTGCGATGCGCGCGGCCTCGGCACGGGCCTCGTCGAAGTCGCGGCCATGTTCGATCACCTCGGCGCCGAGGGCGCGCATCGCGGCGTTCTTCTCGCGGGCATTGCCGTGCGGCACCACAATACGGATCGCTAGGCCGGCCTGGCGCGCGGCCAGCGCCAGGCTCTGGCCGTGATTGCCACGGGTGGCGGTGACCAGCCCGCGCACCTGCGGCTCGCGGCGCAGCAGGGCATCGATATAGACCAGTCCGCCGCGTACCTTGAAGGCAGCAGTCGGGGCGTGGTTCTCGTGCTTGACCCAGACCTCGCAGGCGGTGCGCTGCGCCAGCAGCGGCCAGCTCAGTTGCGGCGTCGGTGCCATGTGGCGGTGAACCAGTGCAGCGCTCTGGCGCAGTTGGGCGAGGTCGAACATGGCGAAGGCTCCGGGAGGCGTTGACCCGGATGCTAGTGCGGCGCATTGTATGGGTAAATCTTTATATTGCATGGCAAACAATGTGGCTTCCTGATCTGCAAGGCAGCGCCCTGCCAACGTACCTGGCGCTGGTCGAGGCCATCGCGGCGGCCATCGGCCGTGGCGAACTCAAGCCCGGCGAGCGCCTACCGCCGCAGCGCCGTCTGGCCTGGGCGCTGGGGATCAACCCGAGCACGGTGATGCTCGCTTACCGCGAGGCGGCGCGCCGGCATCTGGTGTCCGGCGAGGTCGGACGTGGCACCTACGTGCTGGCCGGCAGCCGCGAAGCGAGCCTGTTCCGCCTCAAGCAACCGGCCGCGCAGGGCGAGCTGATCGACCTGTCGACCAATGTGCCGGTGCATGACCCGGACAATCGCGACCTGTCGGCCAGTCTTGCCGAGCTGATTTCGCGCGGTGAGCTGGATGTGTTGCAGGCCTACCCATCTGCAGCCTTGGTCGAGCGTGCGCATCTGGCTGGCGCCACCTGGCTGCGTCGGCGCGGCCTGGAGCTGGCGCCGGGCGGTCTGCTACTCAGCGCGGGTGCCCAGCAGGGCGTGTCTGCGGCGTTGCTGGCGCTGTGCGAAGCGGGCGAGCCGATTCTGGTGGAGTGCTATACCGCGCCGGGGATCAAGGCCGCTGCACGCCAGTTGCGTTTGCCGCTGCATGGCGTGGCGATGGACGCACACGGCATCCTGCCCGATGACCTCGACCGCCAGGCCCGTGCTACCGGGGCGCGCGTGGCGGTGCTGACGCCTTGTTTGCAGAACCCCACCGGCGCCAGCCTTGATGCTGAGCGCCGCGCGGCCATTGCCGAGGTGGCACGGCGTCGTGGCTTGTGGATCGTCGAGGACGATGTCTACGGCGTGCTCGGCAGCGAGGCGCCGCTGGCAGTACAGGCGCCGGAGCGTTGCCTGCTGATCAGCAGCCTGTCCAAGAGTGTCGCGCCCGGCCTGCGCCTGGGCTTTATCGCGGGTGCGCCGGAGCTGCTCGAACGCATCGACCCTGAAGCGCAGGCCACGCGCTGGGCGGTGACGCCGCTGAGTCTGGCGCTGGCCTGTGAGTGGATCGAAAACGGTATCGCCGAACAGCGCCTGGCCTGGCAGATCGAGGAATTGCAACAGCGCTGGCGCCTGGCCGCGCGCGTGCTCGGCCCGCGCATGCCGCAGGGCAGGACAGTGGCGCCGCATCTGTGGCTCGATGGCGCGCCGCCTGTGGGGCTGGTCGAGGCGTGTCGGCACAGCGGTGTGGAGGTGGTGCCAGCCGAGGTGTTCGCGGTCGAGGCCAATCCGGGGCATGCCGTGCGTATCAGCCTTGCGGCGGCGGTTAGCCGGGTCGAACTCAAGCGGGCGTTGGAAGGCATTGTGGCGGCCTGGCCTGTCTAGCCCAGCGATAGATGCAGAATCGGAAACGGCCGCCCGCCGCCATCCAGGCGCGAGCGGCCGGTCACCAGGAAACCCAGATGCTGGTAGAAACCCACGGCCTGTGGGTTCTGCTCGTTGACGTCGACGCGGGTGGCGCCCAGCTCGTCGATGGCATGGCGCATCAGTCGCGTGCCTACGCCCTGACCATGGCAGACCGGATCGACGAAGAGCATCTCCACCATGCCTTCGCGGGTGCCGAGAAAGCCCAGTATTCGCCCTGACTCATCGCGCGCGCAGGTCAATTGCACGGCCGGATAATACTGTGTGCGCAGCAGTGGCTTGATCACCTGCAGATCGTTTGCTGGCAGGAAGTGATGGGTGGCGCGCACGGCAGCCTCCCAGATTTCTTCCAGCACAGGCAGTTCGGTGTCGGCGGGTGTGTCGAGAATCAGCATGCTAACAGGCCGTTGAAAAACGTAGGCGAGGCAGGCAAACGGGGGCGGAGTATACCCGTCGGCTGCGTGTCTCAAGGCTTCTCAACCCTGCGGATTTATCCCTGGAGCGCAACACCCGCGACGGGTAGGAGCCCGCTTGCGGGCGATCCTTCCAGGCCTATGATCGCCGGCAAGCCGGCTCCTACACTCAAGTGACGCCGATAGCTGTCGCCCGTGCTGTCATTGGCTGGCGTCGAGCACCACGCGGTAGCGCGCCTTGCCGCTGCGCAGGTGGTCGATGGCCGCGTTCACCTGGCTCATGGGGAAGTGCTCGACCTGCGGCAAAATCTGGTGCCGCGCGCAGAACTCGAGCATGGTCGCCATGGTTTTCGGCGAGCCTACCGGCGAGCCGGACAGGCTCTTCTGCTGCGGGATCAGGTTGAACACGTGCACCGGGATGGCGCTGGGGACGATGCCGACGAAATGCAGGCGGCCCTTGCCGCGCAGGGTGGCGATCAGCCCCTGCCAGTCCAGATCGGCGCTGGCCGTCACCAGCAGAAAATCCAGGGTGCCGGCTATTGCCTTCAGTGCCGCGCTGTCGGTGGAGGCCACGACATTGTGCGCGCCCAGGCGTTTGGCTTCGTCCTGCTTGTTCAGCGACGAGGTGAAGGCGGTCACCTCGCAGCCCCAGGCATTGAGAAAACGCAGCGCCAGGTGACCGAGGCCGCCGATGCCGACTACGCCGACGCGATCGGTGGGCTTGATGTCATATTCCAGCAGTGGGCTGAACACCGTCGAGCCGGCGCAGAACAGCGGGCCGACCAGGGCTGGGTCGAGGCCGTCGGGCAGCGGTACGGCCCAGGCCCAGTGCGAGCGCAGGCGGTCGGCGAAACCACCGTGGCTGCCGACGATGGTCGGTTTCACCGAGCGACACAGCTGGTGCGAGCCTTCCATGCAGGAGCCGCAATGCATGCAGCTGCCCTTGTACCAGCCGATGCCAACCCGCTGGCCGAGCTTGAGCCCACGCGCCTGCTCGCCGAGGCGGACGATGGTGCCGACCACTTCATGGCCGGGGATGAAGGGATAGCGGGCGTTGCCCCATTCGTTGTCGATCATCGACTGGTCGGAGTGGCAGATACCGCAGTATTCCACGGCGATCTCGACGTCTTCGGCGCCCAGCGGGCCGGGGTCGTAGCTCATACGCTCCAATGGCGCCCCGGGCGTGGTGGCGGCCCAGCCGGTGAAGGTGGCGTGTTCGGCGTTGTTGCTCATCGGTGGCTCCTGAGTGCAGGGGTAGACCAGCAGCTTAGTCTCTCTGGCCAGGCGTGGAAGCACCATCAGTGGCGTTTATCGTGCGTTACACTGCGCAGCCCTGTCTGAGCGAAGATCGTTGCATGTCACGCCCCCGTCCTCCTGCCAGTCGCCGTCCCGCAGCCCCGCGTCGTGTGGCCAAGGCGCCGCCTGCGCAGCCGCGCCTGCTGCTGCTGAACAAACCGTTCGACGTGCTCACCCAGTTCAATGACGAGCAGGGCCGCGCCACGCTCAAGGATTTCGTCGATGTGCCCGGTGTCTATCCGGCCGGGCGCCTGGATCGCGACAGCGAGGGTTTGTTGCTGTTGACCAATGATGGCCGTCTGCAGGCGCGTATCGCCGATCCGAAGCACAAGCTGGCGAAGACCTATTGGGTGCAGGTCGAGGGCGAGCCGAGCGAGGAGCAATTGCAGCAGTTACGCGCGGGCGTGACGCTAAATGACGGCCCGACCCTGCCGGCCGAAGCGCGTCTGCTCGACGAGCCGCAACTGTGGGATAGAAATCCGCCGGTGCGCTTTCGCAAGAGCGTGCCCACGCGCTGGCTGGAGTTAGTGATCCGCGAAGGACGCAACCGTCAGGTGCGGCGCATGACCGCTGCGGTCGGTTTGCCCACGCTGCGTCTGGTGCGTGTGGCCATCGGTCCCTGGCGGCTCGATGACTTGCCGCCGGGGCAGTGGCGCGAGGTGCCGGCCAGGCTGGATTGAGATCAGGCGTTTTGTCGCAGGGGTGGCCCTGGCGAACATGACCTGAGTCAATAACCGGCCTTGATCACGGCGATACCTTTGTTCAGCACTTCACGCCAGGCCTGACGCACATCCGCGTCGCACTCCTTGTCGTGTTCGCTGATGGTCAGCAGCAGCGCGTCGAGCCACAGGTCGTAGAGCTCGGGGCGGATGTCCAGACGCTGGCGCGAGTGCGATTCACCCAGGGCGCGCAGCTTGGTATCGGGCATGCCCCGGGCGTGCATGACCAGGTTGAGAATGCCCTGGCGTAACAGCTGTTTCTGCGCACTCATGTCGGTGTCGACGAACTTCTCGCGAATCAGCGGCGAGCTGGCGAGGAAGTGGCGGTAGAAACTGTCAAAGAAATCCGGGCTGGCGCAGCAGCGGCCGTAGCTCTGCATCACCGTATTGACGGCGCTCATGTGTCACTCCTTGGAAGGGCAGCAGGCCGCGAATACAGCGGTCAGGTATCGATTGCGCTGGCTGGGTCAGCCGTGAATGCCGCGCGCGGTCTCGATGATATAGGTAATGATCGGCTTGGCCAGGAAGGCGAACAGGCACAGCCCCAGGCCAAGGAACAGGATGGCGGTGCCGAGGCGACCGGCCTTGGACTTCTTCGCCAGGTCCCAGATGATGAAGAACATGAACAGTATCAGGCCGCCCACCAGGACGTACATCATCAGGGCTTCGAATTGTTCGGTTTCCATGGTGCCTCGTGATTCGCAGGGAAAACGCAGGGCGCAAATTATACGCGCCCCGGCCTGGTGCGCGGCATGATCGGGTTCACCCTGCGACTTTCAGTCGCGCAGATGCTGTAAGGGCAACTGCGTGCTGGACAGAATCTGCTGCAGCACGAAGCTCGAACGCACGCTGGAAACCCCGTCGATGCGCGTCAGGGTGCCGAGTAGCAGCTTCTGGTAATGATCCATATCCGGCACCACCACCTTGAGCTGGTAGTCGGCATCCATCCCGGTTACCAGGCAGCACTCCAGCACTTCGGGGCACTTGCGGATCTCGTCCTGAAAGTGCTCGAAACGCTCGGGGGTGTGCCGATCCATACCGATCAGCACGTAGGCGGTCAGGCTCAGGCCAAGCTTCTTGCGGTCCAGCAGGGCCACCTGGCCGGTGATATAGCCGTCGTCTTCCAGTTGCTTGACCCGCCGCGAGCAGGGCGAGGGTGACAGGCCGATGCGTTCGGCCAGCTCCTGATTGGACAGGGCAGCGTTGCGCTGCAATTCGGCAAGAATATTCAGGTCGTAACGGTCGAGTTTGTCCATTTTCTAACCGGCTAAAGAATGAATTGCGCTAAATGGTGCTTAATTGGGTGTTAATTGCGCAATTGATAAATTTGTAAGCAATATTAGCAATCTTATTTCGGCGTGCCAGGCGTAAGCTTTATCTCAGTTTCACGGCCCGGACGACAAGTCCTTCCGGCCTCGCCCAACCAGGTGAGCCGGCGCCGACGATCCTTACCGGATCGCCTCGGCACCCGGGTCCGCACTGCCCAACCAGGCGGGCGAAGAAAGCGGCGACAGCATCGCCAGCACCGGACAGATTTCCCGAGGGGGCCGCAAGGCCCCTTTTTCTTGCCTGGCATTTGCGACGGCCGCAAGCCGGGGTGCTCAGGTCAGTGCTGGATCACTTCCTGCGGGTCGGCGTGTACCAGTACCTCGGCACGCGGATAGTGATCATGAATGGCCTTTTCCACGGCGACGCAATGGGCGTGGGCTTGCGACAGGCTCATCTCGCCCGGCAGTTCCAGGTGCAGCTGGACGAACCAGCGCGTGCCAGAGATGCGCGTGCGCAGGTCGTGGGCGCCGAGCACGCCCGGTACGGCTGTGGCCAGCGCGTACATGTGCTGGGTGGTTTCGCCGGGCAGTTCCTCATCCATCAGCACGGCAATCGCGCCGCGCACGATGCTCAGGGCGCTCCAGAAGATATAGGCGGCAATGCCGATGGCGAAGAGTGCATCCATCTGCAGCCAGCCGAAGCGGGTCAGCAGCAGGGCAAGCAGGATGCTGCTGTTGAGGAGAATATCGGAGCGATAGTGCAGCGAATCGGCATGGATGGCCGTGGAGCCGGTTTCCCGCACCACCTTGCGCTGGAACGCCAGCAGGGCCACGGTCAGCGCCAGCGACAGCAGCATCACCGCGATGCCGATACCCTCGGCTGCCAGCGGCTGCGGCGACTGCAGGCGCTCGACGCCTTGCAGGCCGATGAGCACGGCACTGATGCCGATGAACAGCGCCTGGCCGAGCCCGGCCAGCGCTTCGGCCTTGCCATGACCGTAGCGGTGATCCTCATCGGCCGGGCGCAGGGCGAAGTGCACGGCGATCAGGTTGATCAGTGAAGCGGCGCTGTCGAGCAGCGAATCGGTGAGACCCGCCAGCAGGCTGACCGAACCGCTCAGCCACCAGGCAATGGCCTTGGCCAGTACCAGGGTCAGCGCTACGGTCAGCGCTGCCCGGGTGGCCAGGCGCATCAGCCTGGCGTGCTGGGGTGTGTGCATGGGTCAGGCAGCCGGGCGCAGGCCGTAGGCGGCCAGTTGCTCGGCGCTGCCGCTGTGCTGGATCAGACGCGGATCGTCGAGCGGCAGTTGATGGCCGGTGCTGTTCTCGATCAGTGTTTTCAGCGCGTACTGGTCGACCTTGCCGTCGGCGCCGATCAGTTGCCTGAGCTGTTGCGGATCGACCTGAGCGGTCTGGCCCTGCGGCAGGTAGATGGCACCGGTGGCTAAGTCCACGGCAAAGGCGATCAGGCCCGGAATCACGTAGAACAGGATGCCGATGGCGTTGGCGCCGGCGATTACCGGGTCGATCTTGCCTTCGATCTGGCCACGACGATCCGGGTAGAAAATCGAGCCGCAGGCCGTCAGTTGAGTGAGCAGGGTTGCGGCGACAACGCCGGCGATAACTCGGGATTTCGTGCGCATGAGCACCTCCATAAAAACGTGGCGCAACTATAGCAAGGCGATGATTGCAAAACTGCAGCGCGCTGTTTCAGACCCGCAAGTTGGCAGGCGGTTCGCCGTTATAATCGCCGGCCTGCTGTGGAGAAATGATGAATACCCTGCCGATCGATTCGCTGCTGCCCGCCCTGCGCGATGCCTTGTCCGTCCGTCACGAAGCCGTGCTGGAGGCGCCGCCCGGCGCTGGCAAGACCACCCGCGTACCGCTGGCACTGCTGGATGCGCCTTGGCTGGCCGGGCAGAAGATCCTCATGCTCGAACCACGCCGGCTGGCCGCTCGTGCTGCCGCCGAGCGCCTGGCCAGCGAACTGGGTGAGCGAGTTGGCGAGACGGTCGGCTACCGCATTCGCCTGGACAGCAAGGCCGGGCCGAACACGCGCATCGAGGTGGTCACCGAGGGTATTCTCGCCCGCCGCTTGCAGCACGATCCGGCGCTGGATGGCGTCGGCCTGGTGATCTTCGATGAATTTCATGAGCGCAGCCTGGATGCCGACCTGGCCCTGGCCTTGACCCTCAATGGCCGCGCCATGTTCCGCGGCGCAGACAGTGGCGAGGCGCCGCTCAAGGTGCTGCTGATGTCCGCCACGCTGGAAGGCGAGCGCCTGGCCGCGTTGCTGGATGAGGCGCCGGTGCTGCGCAGCGAAGGGCGCATGTTCCCGGTGGATATCCGCTGGGGGGCGCCGTTCCAGGCAGGCGAGTGGATCGAGCCACGGGTGCTGCAGACGGTGCAGCAGGCCCTGGCCGACGAGCCCGGCAGCCTGCTGGTGTTCCTGCCCGGGCAGGCCGAGATTCGCCGCGTAGCCGAGCAACTGGGCGAGGCGCTGGCGGGGCGCGACGACATTCTGCTCTGCCCGCTGCATGGTGAACTCGACCTGGCTGCCCAGCGTGCGGCCATCGAGCCGGCTCCGGCAGGCAAACGCAAGGTGGTGCTGGCGACCAATATCGCCGAGACCAGCCTGACCATCGACGGTGTGCGCGTGGTCATCGATGCCGGCCTGGCGCGGGTGCCGCGCTTCGACCCGGCCAGCGGCATGACCCGCCTCGACACCCAACGTATCTCCCGCGCTTCGGCCACTCAACGTGCTGGTCGTGCCGGACGCCTGGAGCCGGGCGTCTGCTACCGCTTGTGGTCGCAGGCGCAGCACGAACAGCTCAGCGCCTATTCCAGTGCGGAAATCCTGCAGGCCGATCTGGCCAGCCTGGCCCTGCAACTGCTGCGCTGGGGCGTGACGCCGCAGGAGCTGAGCTGGCTCGATGTGCCACCGCCGGCCGCTTATGCCCAGGCGTTGGATCTGCTCGACCGCCTCGGCGCGCTGGCCGAGCGTGGCGCACTCAATGCCCACGGCCAGGCCATGGCCGAACTGCCCAGCCATCCGCGCATCGCCCATTTGCTGCTGCGCGGCCAGGCGCTTGGCCTCGGTACGCTGGCCTGCGACCTGGCGGCGCTGCTGTCGGAACGCGATATTCTGCGCGGCGGTGGCGCTGATCTGCAGGGTCGCCTGGCCCTGCTCAGTGGCGAAAGCCGCGCCACTCGCTCGGCCCAAGGCGGCGTGCAGCGTGCGCGGCAACTGGCGAAACAGTTTCACGGGCTGATCAGGCATCGGCCGGTCACTCAGGCGGTGAGCGACCCCGAACATCCGCGCTGGCTCGGCTGTCTGCTGGCTTTCGCCTACCCGGATCGCATCGCCCAGCAGCGCCGCGCTGGTGGTGCCGACTACCGCCTGGCCAATGGCCGCGCCGCGCAGTTTGCTGAAAGTGATGCGCTGATGAAGCACGAATGGCTGGTGGTAGCCGACCTGGGCAGCCGTCAGGGCCAGCGCGAGGAACTCATCTATCTCGCCGCCGATCTTGACCCGGCACTGTTCGAGCACGAACTGGCCGAGCAGGTTCGGGCCGTGGAGGTGCTCGACTGGGACGAGCGCGAAGGCGTGCTGCGTGCCGAGCGTCAGCGCAAGGTTGGTGAGTTGCTACTCGAGCGCCAGGCGCTGGCAACCCTGGATGAAGACAGCCGCTGTCGGGCGCTGGTCGGTCTGGTGCGGCGCAAGGGGTTGCAATTGCTGCCCTGGACGCCCGAACTGCGTCAGTGGCAGGCGCGCGTGGCGTTGCTGCGCGAGCTGGATTTGCAACAGCAGGGACACAGCGACTGGCCGGACTTGTCGGATGCCGCGCTGCTGGCCAGCCTCGAACACTGGCTGACGCCCTTCCTGAGCAAGGTCAACCGGCTCAGTCATTTCGCCAATCTCGACTTGCCGGCAATCCTGCAGACGCTGCTGCCCTGGCCGCTGCCGCAACGCCTCGACGAGCTGGCACCGCGCGCACTGAGCGTGCCGTCCGGCTCGCGCATCGCCATCGACTACACGGAAAACCCGCCGGTGCTCGCCGTGCGCCTGCAGGAGCTGTTCGGCCTGGCCGCGACGCCGCGCATCGCCGGCGGACGCCTCGGCCTCAAGCTGCATTTGCTGTCACCGGCGCGCCGCCCGGTGCAGGTGACCCAGGATCTGGCCAGTTTCTGGGCCAATACCTACGCCGAGGTGAAGAAGGATTTGAAAGGCCGCTATCCGAAGCATTACTGGCCGGAGGATCCCTTGATTGCCGAACCCACGGCGCGCGCCAAACCAAGAAAGTGAGGGGTGAATGTTGACTCTGAACGTCGGGCCGCTGGCCCTGGGTGTCACCCATGTGCTGCTGTTCGCCAGCTTGCTGCTGGCAACCCTGGTCGGCTGGTTGATCGGGCGTCGGCACGGTTGCAACCCCGAACGCCAGCTGTTCCGCGCACTGCTGGTCGGGCTGCTGGTGGCACGCCTGGCCTTCGTGCTGGTGTATGCCGAGTTCTACCGCGATGCGCCCTGGCGCGCCCTGGATATCCGCGACGGTGGTTTCATCGCCTGGCCGGGTGTACTTGCCGGGCTGGCAATGGGTGTCTGGTATTGCTGGCGCCAGGCGCGGGTGCGCCGGCCGTTGGGTGTGGCGATGGCCGTTGGCCTGACGCTGTGGCTCGCTGGCAACCTGATGCTGCACGCGCTGGAGCAGGGCACGCGCTTGCCTGATCTGCAGGTGCGCGACATGCAGGGCCGCCCGGTGAACCTGCGTGATTACGCCGGCCAGCCGCTGGTGGTCAATCTGTGGGCGACCTGGTGCCCGCCGTGTCGGCGTGAGATGCCGGTGCTGATGCAGGCGCAGCAGCGTGAGTCGGCCATCACCATTCTCTTCGTCAATCAGGGCGAAAGTGCTGCGTTGGTGGCTGATTTTCTCGCCGCGCAGCACTTGAGCCTGGATCATCTGCTGCTCGACGAACAGGTCAAGCTGGGGCAACTGGTGGGCTCGCGTGCACTGCCCACCACGCTGTTCTACGACGCCGAGGGGCGGCAGATTGGCAGCCATCTCGGCGAGCTGTCGCACGCGAGTCTCGAGCGAGCGCTGGCCAGGCTGCGAGGTGATTGAAGGGTCAGTACAGCCACAGGTTCTCGCCTGACTCCTGCAAGCGCTGGTAAACCTTGTCCAGATCATCGCGCAGGCGCTCGGCATTCGGGGCGTGGCGCGAATAGATCAGCCGCAGTGGCAGACGTTGCACCTCAACGAAGGGCAGTTCAGCCATGCCCAGTGTGCGCATGGCCTGTTCGACGGGCGCCTGGTAGTCCAGCAGGTAGTCGCTACGTCGGCGCTGGAGCATCTCCAGTGCCGAGATGTGGCTGCGGGTGCGGTGAAGGGAGATATTGCGTGCCGGATCCTCCAGCCACTGGTTGACGTCCTGCCAGTAGCTGTAGCCCGTGATCAGAATTACCCCGCGACCTGTCAGATCGTCTGGAATGGTGGGCGCGGGTGTGTCCTGTCGGAAGTACAGGTTGAGGGTGATTTCGCCCAGCAGGTGCCAACTCTCGAGGGTGTGCCTGGCCAACTGCGGTTTGCCGGATGCGCCAGGCCAGAGCTGGATGCTGCCATCGAGCAGGCCGCTGTAGAGTCGTGCGCCGGGGTAGGAGCGAAAGTCGGCCTCATAGCCTGCCGCCTCGAGCAGGCGCGCAGTCAGATCAAGCCCCGAGCCGCTGGGTTGACCCTGGGCGTCGGTATAGGAAAAGGGCGGAAACTCGTAGTACCCCACATGAATGCGTGGCCTGGCCTCGGCAGTGCAGAGAGCCGGCAGCCAGAGCAGAGCGATGAGTAGCAGGCAGAAGCGTTTAGGCATTTGGATCGCGGCGATTGGCTGTCTTGTCTTTTTTTTGTAATACCCGGCGAGCATGGACAAAACCGGGTTGGCTTGTCCAGCCCGGTTCATTCCTGACTGGGCAGGAAGAAACGCCCGATCACCGGCAGGTGGTCGGAAATGCTCAGGGTGTCGTGCTGTCGCACCTGGCTGGCCAGTGGTGTCAGGCGTGGGCTGTAGAACAGGTAGTCGAGGGTGCGATCCGGGCCACTGGCGGCCGGGTCGTTGGGATAGTGGGTGTACCACTGCGCCTGCTCTGTGCCGCTGGCCTGCTGCAGGCTGGGGATCATCGGGTAGCGACGGGCCAGGTCCAGCAGTTCGCTGTCGACGGCGTACCAGCTGCGCTGATCTGCCGGCAGACGCTGGAACTGACCCGGTGGCAGCAGGTTGAGGTCGCCACCCAGCACCCAGGTCTTGCCCGCGTCCTGTAGCTGCTGGAGCAGGGCATCGGTCATCTGCACCTGGCGTTGCATGGTGCTCTGGCCCTGAGCAAAGGCATCGAAATGGGTGTTGATCGCCACCAGTTCCTCGCCGCCACGGATAGGCAGGTAGCTGACCAGCAGCGCGCGCTTGAGCTGGAACTGGCGGCTCAGCAGATCCGTTTCGAGCATGGGCAGTTGCAGGCGTTCGGCGCGGGCGATCTGGAAGCGACTGAGGGTGCCCAGCTTCATGCCGACGCTGCCGAGAATGCGTGGGTGCGGGACGAACGCGGCCTTCCAGTAGAACGCCTGGCTGCTGCAGGGGTAGAGGTCGCCCAGGCGCGCCTGCAGCAGGGCCAGTTGATCCTGGTGGTCGCTGGCCCTGGCGTTATCGTGCAGCTCCTGCAACAGCACCACATCCGGTTGCTCGGCACGCAGCACACGCACCACTTCATCGAGTGTCAGCGCCAGCGCTTCACTGCTCGGGCGCTCGTCCGGGCCATCGCCGCCGGGCAGGTCGTACCAGAACACATAGCGCTTACCGGCCAGGTACTGCACGTTCCAGGTCATCACCTTGAGCGCCTGGCCCGGTTGCAGCTGCGCCGCCTGGCCCGTGCAGGCCACGGGCGCGTCTTCGCGCGGCTGCGGTCGCCAGGTCAGGCTGTAGACCAGCACGACGAGCAACGCGAGCAACGCCAGCACGAGCAACAGAAGCAGACGAAGCGGACGGGACAGGGACATGACGACGCGGGCGACTATGCTGAAAACAACCGAGGATAACCGAGACCGGTGCGTCGGCCCAGACACCTGAGCGGGCGACCGCACGTCATCTGTTGCGACAGACGCGATAACAGGTTGTAGTGTCGGCACGGCCAGGGCAGCAGGAGTCATGTATGTATCGCAAGGTGTTCGCCAGCAAGGTATTCGACCGCAAGGTGGTGCTGATCACCGGCGGTTGTGCGGGTATTGGCCGGGCCCTGGCCATGCGTCTGGCGCAGGCAGGCGCGCGCCTGGTGATTTTCGATCTCAACCAGGCGGCGCTGGACAGCCTGGTGCAGCACCTGGCCGATCACCACAATGCCGAGGCACTGGGCCTGCTGTGCGACGTTGCCGATGCCGAGGCCGTGCAACGTGCCATGGCCCTTGCGCTGGAGCATTTCGGCGGGATCGACGTGCTGGTCAACAATGCCGGCATCACCCACCGCAGCACCTTTGCCGAGACCAGCCTGGACGTCTTTCAGCGGGTCATGGCGGTCAACTATTTCGGTGCCTTGCACTGCACCCAGGCGGCGCTGCCGAGCCTGATCGCCCGGCGCGGGCAGATCATCGTGCTCAGTTCGCTGTCGGGCATTGCGCCCCTGCTTTATCGCAGCGCTTACAACGCCAGCAAGCATGCGCTGCATGGCTTGTTCGAGACCCTGCGCTTTGAACTCAAGGGCTCGGGGGTGAACGTGATGTTGGTGTGCCCCGGCTTCACCGCCACCGACTTGCGCAAGAACGCCCTGGTCGGTGACGGCTCGGTGGCCGCGCAGGCGCCGTTGGCGATGGGCAAGGTCGCGTCACCACAGGACGTCGCCGAGGCCATCTACCAGGGGGCGCTCAAGCGCCGGCGCTTATTGGTATTGTCGAATGTCGACTGGCGTGCGCGGGTGTTGGCACGCTTCTTCCCGAGGCTGTTTGAGCGTGTGCTGTTACCGCGTCTGTCCGGCCTGAAACCGCGCAATCAGGGACACATCTGATACGCGCCTGGCGGCTGATGCGGTTACTGCCCGCTGCTTTCGTCACTGGCCGCCTGCTGTGGCTCCAGCAGCATGAACAGGCGGAACAGCACGACGATGGCGAACAACTGCAGGAAGCCATTGCCGGCCTGATGCACCACCCACAGCAGGGTGTCGCCCTGGTTGGGTTGCGTCCACCAGTCGAGCAGCCACAGCGGCACCAGCACGTTGGCCAGGCAGGCGAATACCGGCCAGAAACGCCCCTCGGTCAGTGCGAAGCTGCCCTGCAGCGCACGCAGGGGCGGCTCCTGACGCAGCACCAGGAGTATTTCGGCGAAGGCCAGGCGCATCATGATCCAGATACCCGGCACGATGAACAGCGACAGCCCGAGCATGATCGCCAGGGTGCTCAAACCCGCCATCAGGGCGAAGGTGGGCCACAGTTGCAGGCCGGCGGCGAACAACTGCGCGTTGCCGGGCGCCTGCCCGAGGCTGCGGGCATGCAGGAAGAGGATCAGCGGCGCGGCATACAGCGGGTAGACCAGAATGCCAAGCAGCACGGCATAGGCCGGATTGGCATCCTCGCCAAGCTGCGCAGCCAGTAATGCCTGGGCGATGGCTTCGAGCAGCAGCAGAGGCAGGGTCAGGCGGGCGATGGCCGCCAGGTTGTGGCTGGAGAAGAACCAGGCATCACGCAGGATGGAAAACGGACTCATCGGCAGGTTACCAAGTGTCGGGGCAGCAGCCACGGGGCGAGTGGCCGGGCCAGGTTCAGGGGCTCCCACTGGCGCTGCCTGTCAGGTGCCGCAACGGGGTCAGCGTGCACAGGCGCTCAGGCTGGGAGCATTGCCGCAAGGATAGGGGCTGGCGCGTGCCCGGGCCAGCCCGACGCATCATCGGCCAGGCTCTGGCATACTGGCGCCTTCGTTGCCCCCGAGGATTCCCGGTGAAGAAGATCGCCGTATTCGCCGATGTGCAGAACCTCTACTACACGGTGCGTCAGGAGCATGGCTGCCATTTTGACTACAGCGTGCTGTGGGCCGAGGTCAGCCGCCGTGGCGTGATCGTCGAGGCCTACGCCTACGCCATCGACCGTGGCGACGCCAAGCAGCAGCAATTCCAGCAGATCCTGCGCAAGCTGGGCTTCACCGTGAAACTCAAGCCCTATATTCAGCGTGCCGACGGCTCGGCCAAGGGTGATTGGGACGTAGGCATCACCATCGACGTACTGGATGCCGCCGCGCGGGTCGACGAGATCGTCCTGGCCTCCGGTGATGGTGACTTCGACCTCTTGCTCGAGCGCGTGCGCAGCCAGGGTGTGGCGGCAATTGCCTTCGGCGTGCCGGGGCTGACGGCGCAGTCGCTGATCCGCGCGGCCAGCCTGTATGTGCCCATCGAGGGTGAATTGTTGCTGCGCAATCACTGAGACGCTGTCAGCAGGTTCACCGCTGTGCTCGCCATGCTCTGGTCTTTCAATACACTCCGCTTGCGGCGCGTCGGCGAAATGCAACCTGCCATCGCTCGCGACGACTTCACCCGTTCTGAGGTTTTACGTGGAATCCATCGCCGTCATCGACTTCGAAACCACTGGCGTATCGCCGACCCAGGCGCGCGCCACCGAAATCGGCGTAGCGATCATCGAGGACGGACGCATCGTCGACCGTTATCAGAGCCTGATGAACAGCGGCGCCTGGGTGCCGCCGTTCATCGAGCAGCTCACCGGCATCAGCAACGCCATGCTGCGCAAGGCGCCGCCGTCGGATCAGGTGATGAATGAGGTGGCCGATTTCATTGGCGAGCGGCCGCTGTTGGCGCACAACGCGTCTTTCGACCAGAAGTTCTGGGATGCCGAACTGGCGCGGGTGCGTCGCCGCCGCTTGCAGCCGTTTGCCTGTTCGCTGCTGCTGTCGCGCCGTCTGCTGCCCGAGGCGCCGAGCCACAAGCTGGGCAACCTCAACGCCTGGGCCGGCCTGCCGGATACCGGCCGCGCTCACCGCGCCCTGGCCGATGCCGAGATGGCCGCGAATCTGACGTTGCACCTGTTTAGCCTGCTGCGCGAGCGCCATGGCCGGCAGCAGGCCGACCATGCCTTTCTCTGCCAATTGCAGAACCTCTCCGCCGCCAAGGTGCGTGCGCTACTGGCCAGCGCTTGCTGAGCTGGCCTCGTCCCTGTCGGAGCGGCTGGGCGGCATTGCGCTTCAGCCGCGAGCTCTTATCGCGGCTAAAGCCCCTCCCACGAAGCCCCAGGCTTCATTGGTGAGTGGTACGCCAGAGGAATTTCGCGGCTGAAGCCGCTCTTGCGCAGTGGTAGCCCGGATGCAATCCGGGGAAACGGTGGCAGTGGCCCCGGATTGCATCCGTA
>NZ_VRYE01000037.1 GCF_008041835.1 Ectopseudomonas mendocina | reverse complement strand
AAGTGGTACACTGGCGGGCGGCATTGGCTTGGCCGTAGAAACGGGAATCCTGCCTAGAGAGCCGGAACAGAGAACGAGGAGACCAACGCCAGCCCAGCTAGACCGCCTGATTGAGCGGCAGGGGCCGGTTCATCGCCCGTCGGCCATGGCGGCTGGCTGCTTCGGGGGGCGTGTCTTGGGCAGGTCTTCAGCTGAGGTTAATGATATTGGGGGCGGGGTATCGGGTGAAGAGCTGATTGCTCGGGATACTCTGAGCTGCCAGGAAACGCGCACCACGGTGAATCGTAGGAGCAGTGCAAAATCAGAAGCTTCGCCCCGAGGCGGGGCTCCTACACAAACACGTCGCAGCACCGTCCTACCCTGTAGGAACCGCGCCTCGCGGTGAATGGCAGAAGGTGGCGGTGAGAGATCGCAAGTTTTTTGCGGGCACGTGGAGCCTCCTCAGCAAGTGGCTTATACTTCGTATATGACATGAGCAAGTCTTTTTTATAAAAATCTTTTTTAAAACAGTAATTTGAGTAGTTCTCACTAGTAGGTAAGGAGCGAATGTGGTTACCGAGGAGCGCTTAAAGAGGGCCGTCGCTTTGCGCAAGGACGACGTGTTCCTGCGTTCTGAATTTGCCCATTTAGGCAGTCCCGCTCAGCTCTCCCGTGCCTTTAAGCAGCTCATCATCGAGGGTGTGTTGGTCAGGTTGGGGCTTGGTGTGTTCGCCAAGGCTAAGCCCAGTGCACTGACTGGCAAGCCTATACCCGTTCAGCCCCTTGAGGTTTTGGCTCCTCTGGCTTTGCAGAAGCTCGGGGTCAAGGTGAAACCTTCTCAGGCGGTGCGCGATTACAATTCGGGCGCTTCTCAGCAACTGGCTGCGGGTATTGTGCTGGATACTGGGCGCCGTAGAATTACTCGCAAGCTGGGTTTCGGCAAGCAGACGGTAGCCTATGAAAGCCATCACGCCTGATCAGGCCGAGCTGATCGAGGCGGTATTGGCTGAGTTCGATGTCGGCCTGCTGACTACCAGTATCATGGAAAAGGATGTCCACGTTACGGATGCTTTGTGCGCTTTGCTGGGCATGGAGTATCCCGCTACCCATATGGTGTTCTGCGGCGGTACCAGCTTGTCCAAGGCATACGGTCTGATTGAGCGCATGTCCGAGGATGTGGATCTCAAGGTCGTGCTGGACGAGCCGGACATTGGTGGCGCTTCCGCGATCAAAAAGCACCTAAGCCATTTGAAGGCGGAGGTGGCGCGGGCGCTGGAGGGTATAGGGTTCGTCGAGGACTCGCAGCTGCGTATTGCTCGTAACCAGAACCGCTATTTCGCTACGCGATGGCAGTACCAATCCCGTTATCAGCATGACGCCAGTCTGAGACCCTACCTGAGCCTTGAGCTTACGGTCCGTACTCCGCAGTTTGCGACTACTCGCCGGCCCTTGGACTATCTGGTTGAGCGCTTGGCGTCCCGCTCCCGGTTTTTGGGGCAAATTGAGTGTGTGGCGGTTGAGGAAACCTTGGCGGAGAAGGTGATCTCTTTTTTGCGCCGATATGCTCAACACCGTGCGGGTGTGATGCATCAGGACTGGGATCGGACGCTGGTCAGACACATCTACGATGTCTTCTGCATTTGTAGGGCGGATTCAACGACTACCGAGCGAGCGGTCGCGGGGTTTCAGGCTCTGGTGGTGTTCGACATTCAGGAGTTTGGTCAGCAGTTTCCGCCGTTCGCGGTCGATCCCAAGGCGGTTCTGCTCGCTGCGCTGGAGCAAGCTGAAAGGGATCCCGCTATTCGAGAGGATTACGAGGCGCGTTTGCTGCCGTTGGTGTTTGGTTCGGTCAGGCCTGGTTTTGACGAAGCCTACGGTGTGTTTCGCCAGCAGGCTGAATTTTTGCTTGATGTGCTGTGATCGCCTCGATGGCGACCGCAAAAGCAAGGGCTTCTCCCAGGGGCGGGAATCCTGCACGGTGATGGAGATCCTGCAATGGTCATGGCGAAGTTGTCTTTTGTTGGGCGGCTGAGTGTTTTGGATTATTCCCCTTCGGGCCAGCGCAAGCGCTGTTCAGCGATAAAGCCGCTGTCCTGCCTGTGCGGTAATTACGAGCTGTGGAGATGGCTGTTGAAGCCGAAATATTGGGTTATGGGTATGTATAGATTTGCTTTGGTCATCGCCCTTGGGGCTTTTCTGCTAACCGGTTGTGGCCCAACTGCCGACGAACCCAAGCGGCCGTTGGTCTGGCGCGCGCCGCCCATACATGAGCAAAGCATTGGCTTGGCTGCAATTCGGGCTAAAATGGCGCCAGAGGCCATTGGCGAAGCGCCGTTCCAAGCTCGTTTGGCTTCGCAGCAGGGCCAAGGGACACCTGAGCAGCGTTACACCTTGCATTCGCGCGCAAGGATGATG
The DNA here is from genome assembly GCF_008041835.1 of Ectopseudomonas mendocina. Lineage (GTDB taxonomy): Bacteria > Pseudomonadota > Gammaproteobacteria > Pseudomonadales > Pseudomonadaceae > Aquipseudomonas. The sequence goes on along the minus strand of NZ_VRYE01000037.1, from coordinate 91,093 downwards.
CAGTTGGAGGGCGACCTGTTTGTGGTGCTGGCTAGGCTGGGTTACATCCGTAAGGGGGTGAAGCAGTCGGCTGGTCGTTTCGTGGTGGATTATGTGCATCCGCAAGATGTAACCATATCGGCCGACTATGCCGACTACACCGGTAAGGGGGAGGATGACGGCGCGAAGTCGCGTGTTATCTTGAGTTGGAAGCTTTCCGGTTAAGTGCCACTCTTCTGTTCGAGAATATAGCCGTCCTTGGCTTCCCACCTTCGCGTGATAGACGATAAGGGTTGTCAGAGCTGTTTGATACAGGTGTGCATGGCGTCCACGTTGATTGCAGCCCAGCTGCGGTTTTCAAGGGATATGAGGTTTTTTGATGTTAAGGTCGGCTAACTGGTTGCGCTCTCGTTTGATTGCCTTGCCTCGTCGTCATAAACGGCTGTTGCAGGTTGCAACCGATACTCTTTTGGTTTGGCTGGCCTTGTGGTTGGCTTTCGTCGTTCGTCTTGGCGATTTCAGTGGAATAGAACCCTTGGGTGGCCACGCTTGGCTTTTTGCCTTGGCGCCCGTTATTGCCGTGCCCATTTTTATTCGCCTGGGTATGTATCGTGCAGTGATGCGCTACTTCGGCAATGATGCGTTGAAGGGCATCTTCAAGGCCGTTTCGCTCTCGGCGCTGATTCTGGCGCTGGCAATTTACTGGTACCGCGATGCACCGATGGTGATTCCTCGCTCAATGGTGCTCAACTACTGGTGGTTGAGCATCACGTTGATTGGCGGCTTGCGCCTGTTGATGCGTCATTACTTTATGGGCGATTGGTTCTCGGTCGATCATCCTTATCAGTCTCAGGCGAAGGATTCTGGCTTGCCTCGCGTGGCCATCTATGGGGCTGGGGCGGCGGGCAACCAGTTGTTGGCTGCGTTGCGCATGGGGCGCTCGATGCGCCCGGTCGCATTTGTCGACGATGATTCAAGCATCGCTAATCGTGTTATCGCTGGTTTGCGGGTCTACAAGCCGAAGCATTTGCAGCAGATGATCGATGAGACGGGGGTTCAGGAGATCCTGTTGGCTGTGCCTTCTGCCTCACGTGCGCGGCGCCGTGAGATTCTAAAGCTATTGGAGGAATACCCGCTGCACGTGCGCAGCGTTCCGGGCTTTATGGATCTGGCAAGTGGTCGTGTGAAGGTCGATGACATTCAGGAAGTCGATATCGCTGATTTGCTGGGGCGTGATTCAGTCCCCCCACAAAAGACGCTGTTCGAGCGCTGTATTCGCGGCCAGGTTGTCATGGTGACCGGTGCGGGCGGCTCGATTGGCTCCGAGCTGTGCCGCCAGATTCTGGTTAACGCCCCTCATACTCTGCTGCTGTTTGAGCATAGCGAATTCAATCTTTACAACATTCACGCGGAGCTTTCTCGACGCATCAAGCGCGAGGCTCTAGGCATGCAACTGATCCCGATTCTGGGTTCAATTCGCAATGCGGAGCGCTTGGAGGAGGTCCTGCGCAGTTGGAGTGTTGACACGGTTTATCACGCCGCCGCTTACAAGCATGTGCCGATGGTCGAGCACAATGTAGCCGAGGGCGTGCTCAATAATGTTTTCGGTACTTTGCATACGGCGCAGGCAGCGTTGAAAGCGGGTGTTGAGCATTTCGTTCTCATTTCCACCGACAAGGCCGTGCGGCCCACGAATGTGATGGGAAGTACCAAGCGATTGGCCGAGATGGTATTGCAGGCGTTAAGTCGGGAGCAGGCGCCGGTGCTTTTTGGTAAGGGCGAGGCTCTTCACCAGGTCAACAAGACCCGTTTTACAATGGTGCGCTTTGGTAATGTGCTTGGATCGTCCGGTTCGGTCATTCCTCTGTTCCATGCGCAAATCCGACGCGGTGGGCCTGTAACGGTTACGCACCCCAATATCACGCGGTACTTCATGACTATTCCTGAGGCTGCTCAGTTGGTCATTCAGGCCGGCTCAATGGGAGAGGGTGGGGATGTCTTCGTGCTGGATATGGGGGAGCCGGTGAAGATTGCGGAGCTGGCTGAGAAGATGATCCATCTTAGTGGTTTGAGCGTGCGCTCCTCTGATAATCCTCAGGGAGATATCGCTATCGAATTCAGCGGGCTCAGGCCGGGTGAGAAGCTCTATGAGGAGTTACTTATCGGCGACAACGTCAGCCCAACCGAGCACCCAATGATTATGCGGGCCAGCGAAGAAATGCTGCCTTGGAGCGAATACAAGAAAGTGCTTCATGCTCTGCATGAGGCGGTTCTTAGGGAGGATTACGAGCGGATTCGCCAGCTATTACGCGAGGTGGTAAGTGGTTATCGCCCGGAGGGGGAGATTGTCGACTGGCTTTATCTGCAGAAACGCTCGGATGTTTGATTAAGCACTCACTCCTTCAGCTCGGTGTGAGCTTGTTCGAAAGTGTCCGTGTTAACGCGGTAGAACCCGAGTGAGCCCGGGTGAGTAAGGGGGGCGCAGCAATGCATCATCTACGGCGAAGACCTGTAGACCGTTCCAGTCATCGCCCTCGTATCGCTCACAACCCTACTGCTTTCCGGTTTGGTGCAATCGCGATTCAACAGGGTCGGGCCCTAGTCTTTTTCGCGCTAGCGTTACGCCGCTTAGCGCGGCCCCGAAGGGGTGAGCGAATCGAATAACCTGGGACGCGTTTTCTGGTGAGATTCCGCATGCAATAAAAAACCCAGCACTGGGCTGGGTTCTTGAATTTGGCTCCGCGACCTGGACTCGAACCAGGGACCCAATGATTAACAGTCATTTGCTCTACCGACTGAGCTATCGCGGAACAACGGCGCGTATGTTACTGATTAAAAAAGAGAAGTCAACACTTTGTAGGTGGCTTCTATCTGGCCACGACGCGTTTGGTTTGGTGGGCGCGGCTTTGGCCGCGACAGCGGTGGTAGAGCGCGGCTGATGCGCAATACCGCTGTCTGGGTATTGGTGTGGGAGCCCCGCCCCGGGGCGAAGCGTTTGGTTGTGCAGTGTTCTTGCGATTCGCCGCGAGGCGCGGCTCCTACAGGGGGAGGCGGTGCCTGTGGTGTTTGCGTAGGAGCCCCGCCCCGGGGCGAAGCTTTAGCTTTTGCGGTGCTCTACCGAATGATTCGCGGCGGGGCGTCGCTCCTACGGGGGCTGTGATTTTTTGTGGGAGCCCCGCCCCGGGGCGAAGCTTATGGTTTGCGGTGTTCCGGAGGATGCTTCGCGGCGGGGCGCCGCTCCTACAGGGGGAGGTGGTGCCTGTGGTGCTTGCGTAGGAGCCCCGCCCCGGGGCGAAGCGTTTGGTTGTGCGGTGTTCTTGCGATTCGCCGCGAGGCGCGGCTCCTACAGGGGGAGGTGGTGCCTGTGGTGTTTGCGTAGGAGCCCCGCCCCGGGGCGAAGCGTTTGGTTGTGCGGTGCTCTTGCGATTCGCCGCGAGGCGCGGCTCCTACAGGGGGAGGTGGTGCCTGTGGTGCTTGCGTAGGAGCCCCGCCCCGGGGCGAAGCGTTTGGTTGTGCGGTGTTCTTGCGATTCGCCGCGAGGCGCGGCTCCTACAGGGGGAGGCGGTGCCTGTGGTGCTTGCGTAGGAGCCCCGCCCCGGGGCGAAGCGTTTGGTTGTGCGGTGCTCTTGCGATTCGCCGCGAGGCGCGGCTCCTACAGGGGGAGGTGGTGCCTGTGGTGCTTGCGTAGGAGCCCCGCCCCGGGGCGAAGCTGTTGGTTTGCGGTGTTCTGGAGGATGCTTCGCGGCGGGGCGCCGCTCCTACGGGGGCTGTGATTTTTGTGGGAGCCCCGCCCCGGGGCGAAGCTTTAGCTTTTGCGGTGCTCTACCGAATGATTCGCGGCGGGGCGCCGCTCCTACGGGGGGCTGTGATTTTTTGTGGGAGCCCCGCCCCGGGGCGAAGCTGTTGGTTTGCGGTGTTCCGGAGGATGCTTCGCGGCGGGGCGCCGCTCCTACAGTTATATGATGCATACAAAAACGCCGGCTTATGGGCCGGCGTTCTTGTTTATTGCAGAGGCTTACAGCACGGCATGAATCGCGCGGGTGACGCTGTCCAGGTTGCCGTTGTTCAACGCGGCGACGCAGATGCGGCCGGTGCCGACAGCGTAGATGCCGAACTCGTTCTTCAAGCGCTCAACCTGCTCTACGGTCAGGCCGGAGTAGGAGAACATGCCGCGTTGCTCGGCGACGAAGCCGAAATCACGCTTGGCACCCAGTGCGGCCAGTTGCTCTACCATGGCCAGGCGCATGCTGCGGATGCGGTCGCGCATTTCACCCAGCTCGGCTTCCCACATTGCTCGCAGTTCGGGGCTGTTGAGCACGCTGGCGACTACGGTGGCGCCGTGGGTCGGCGGGTTGGAGTAGTTGGTGCGGATCACGCGTTTGAGCTGCGACAGGACGCGGGTCGATTCCTCACGGCTGCTGGTGACCAGCGACAGGGCGCCAACGCGCTCGCCGTACAGCGAGAACGACTTGGAGAAGGAGCTGGAGACGAAGAACTCCAGGCCCGACTCGGCGAACAGGCGCACGGCTTCGGCGTCCTGTTCGATGCCGTCACCGAAGCCCTGGTAGGCGATGTCGAGGAAGGGCACATGCTCGCGCTCGCGCAGGACGTCCAGCACGGCTTTCCAGTCTTCCAGTTGCAGGTCGACGCCGGTTGGGTTGTGGCAGCAGGCATGCAGCACGACGATGGAGCGAGCTGGCAGGTTGCGCAGGTCTTCGAGCATGCCACCGCGGTTCACGCCGTTGCTGAACGGATCGTAGTAGCGGTAGTTCTGCACCGGGAAGCCGGCGGATTCGAACAGGGCGCGGTGGTTTTCCCAGCTCGGGTCGCTGATGGCCACGGTGGCGTCCGGCAGCAGGCGCTTGAGGAAGTCGGCACCGATCTTCAGTGCGCCGGTACCGCCGAGTGCCTGGGTGGTGATCACGCGGCCGGCTTCGATCAGGGCTGCGCCCTTGCCGAACAGCAGCTCCTGTACGGCCTTGTCGTAGGCGGCGATGCCTTCGATCGGCAGGTAGCCACGCGGTGCGTGGGCCTCGATACGCGCTTTTTCGGCTTCTGCGACGGCGCGCAGCAGCGGAATTCGCCCCTCCTCGTTGTAGTAGACGCCCACGCCAAGGTTGACTTTGGTCGCGCGGGTGTCGGCGCTGAATGCTTCGTTGAGGCCCAGGATGGGATCGCGCGGAGCCATTTCGACGGCAGAGAAGAGACTCATGATGGATGCGGCAACTCGAGTGAGGGGTGGGTGGCCAGGCGTCCCCGACAAAAGCGCTAGGGGGCGCGTAAACGGGGCGTTAGTATAACGGCCCTGAATCCAGGGGGCGACAGCGCAAAGCCCTGAATTAAGGCCTTTTGCCAGGTAATTCGACTCTAGCTGGAGCTATTGCCGAGTCGCCCCGCAATTCATGGCTTTTGACGCGGTCCGAACGGATGCGTCACAGCCATTTGTCGAGGTACTGCATGTCCGAGTTTCAGTTGGTGACCCGCTTCAAACCTGCCGGCGATCAGCCCGAGGCTATCCGGCAGATGGTCGAGGGGCTGGAGGCCGGTCTGTCGCACCAGACTCTGCTGGGCGTAACCGGCTCGGGCAAGACTTTTTCCATTGCCAACGTGATTGCCCAGGTGCAGCGCCCGACCCTGGTCCTGGCGCCGAACAAGACCCTGGCCGCGCAGCTCTACGGCGAGTTCAAGTCATTCTTCCCGAACAACGCGGTGGAGTATTTCGTCTCCTACTACGACTACTACCAGCCGGAAGCCTATGTGCCGTCTTCGGACACCTTCATCGAGAAGGATGCCTCGATCAACGACCATATCGAGCAGATGCGTCTGTCGGCGACCAAGGCGCTGATCGAGCGCAAGGACGTGATCGTGGTCTGCACCGTGTCCTCGATCTACGGCCTGGGCAGCCCCGAGGAGTACCTGAAAATGGTGCTGCACCTCGATCGCGGCGACAAGATGGACCAGCGCGCGCTGCTGCGGCGCCTGGCCGAGCTGCAGTACACGCGCAACGACATGGATTTCGCCCGTGCGACTTTCCGCGTGCGCGGCGATGTGATCGACATTTTCCCGGCGGAATCGGATCTTGAAGCCATCCGTGTCGAGCTGTTCGATGACGAAGTGGAGAGCATCAGCGCCTTCGACCCGCTGACTGGCGAGGTGATCCAGAAGCTGCCGCGCTTCACCTTCTACCCCAAGAGCCACTACGTCACGCCGCGCGAAACCTTGCTGGAGGCGGTGGAGCAGATCAAGGTCGAGCTGCAGCAGCGTTTGGAATACCTGCGCGGCGCCAACAAGCTGGTGGAGGCGCAGCGCCTGGAGCAGCGCACGCGCTTCGACCTGGAGATGATTCTGGAGCTAGGCTACTGCAACGGCATCGAAAACTACTCGCGCTACTTGTCAGGCCGCCCGGCCGGCGCGCCGCCGCCCACGCTGTATGACTACCTGCCGGACGAAGCGCTGCTGGTGATCGATGAGTCCCACGTTTCGGTGCCGCAGGTCGGCGCGATGTACAAGGGCGACCGTTCGCGCAAGGAAACCCTGGTCGAATACGGCTTCCGTCTGCCCTCGGCGCTGGACAACCGGCCGATGCGTTTCGAGGAGTGGGAGGCGGCGAGCCCGCAGACCATCTTCGTTTCCGCCACGCCGGGACCTTACGAGGCCGAGCATGCCGGGCGCGTGGTCGAGCAGGTGGTGCGTCCCACTGGCCTGGTCGACCCGCAGATCGAGGTGCGTCCGGCGCGCACTCAGGTTGACGACCTGCTCTCGGAGATTCGTCTGCGCGTGGCGGCTGGGGATCGCGTGCTGGTCACCACGCTGACCAAGCGCATGGCGGAAGACCTGACCGATTACCTGGGCGATCATGACGTCAAGGTGCGTTATCTGCACTCGGATATTGATACCGTCGAGCGGGTGGAGATCATTCGTGATCTGCGCCTCGGTGCCTTCGACGTGCTGGTGGGCATCAACCTGCTGCGCGAGGGCCTGGATATGCCCGAAGTTTCGCTGGTGGCGATTCTCGACGCGGACAAGGAAGGCTTCCTGCGCAGCGAGCGCTCGCTGATCCAGACCATCGGCCGTGCGGCGCGCAACCTCAACGGCCGAGCGATTCTGTACGCCGATAACATGACCGGCTCGATGCAGCGCGCCATCGGCGAGACCGAGCGGCGCCGCGCCAAGCAGATTGCCTTCAACGAAGCCAACGGCATCGTGCCCAAGGGCGTGCAGAAGGACGTCAAGGACATCCTCGAAGGCGCCGTGGTGCCGGGGGCGCGCAGCAACAAGCGCAAGGGCATGGCCAAGGCGGCGGAGGAGAGCGCCCGCTACGAGAACGAGCTGCGTTCGCCGAGCGAGATCACCAAACGTATTCGTCAGTTGGAAGAGAAGATGTACGCCCTGGCGCGCGATCTGGAGTTCGAGGCTGCGGCGCAGTTGCGTGACGAGATCCAGAAGCTGCGGGATCGATTGTTGCAGGTGTGATGTTGCTGCGTGGCGCGGGGGCGCCGGTGTAGGAGCCCCGCCCCGGGGCGAAGCTTTTGGTTTTGCGGTGTTCTCTCGATTCGCCGCGGGGCGCGGCTCCTACAGGGTGGTGCGGTGCCTGCGGCATGCGTGTAGGAGCCCCGCCCCGGGGCGAAGCTTTTGGCTTTGCGGCGTTTTCTCGATTCGCCGCGGGGCGCGGCTCCTACGGGGTGGTGCGGTGCCTGCGGCATGCGTGTAGGAGCCCCGCCTCGGGGCGAAGCTTTTGGTTTTGCCGTGTGCTTGCGATTCGCCGCGAGGCGCGGCTCCTACAAGGGGGGCGGTGCCTGCGGCATGCGTGTAGGAGCCCCGCCCCGGGGCGAAGCTTTTGGCTTTGCGGCGTTCTCTCGATTCGCCGCGGGGCGCGGCTCCTACAGGGTGATGCGGCGCCTGCGGCATGCGTGTAGGAGCCCCGCCCCGGGGCGAAGCTTTTGGCTTTGCGGCGTTCTCTCGATTCGCCGCGGGGCGCGGCTCCTACGGGGTGGTGCGGTGCCTGTGGCATGCGTGTAGGAGCCCCGCCTCGGGGCGAAGCTTTGGTTTTGCGGCGTTTTCTCGATTCGCCGCGAGGCGCGGCTCCTACAGGGTGGGGCGGTGCCTGCGGCATGCGTGTAGGAGCCCCGCCTCGGGGCGAAGCTTTTGGCTTTGCGACGTTCTCTCGATTCGCCGCGGGGCGCGGCTCCTACGGGGTGATGCGGTGCCTGCGGCATGCGTGTAGGGGCCCCGCCTCGGGGCGAAGCTTTTGGCTTTGCGGCGTTCTCTCGATTCGCCGCGGGGCGCGGCTCCTACAGGGTGGTGCGGTGCCTGCGGCATGCGTGTAGGAGCCCCGCCCCGGGGCGAAGCTTTGGCTTTGCGGCGTTCTCTCGATTCGCCGCGAGGCGCGGCTACGTAATCTGGATGTAGCCGAGCTTGCAGCGTGCCGCTTTCAGCATTGAGAATGCGCCCTCTTTAAGTCCTCCGGAGATGGCTGATGGATGTCCTCGATGCTCTGCTCAATCGTGTTTCCGTTCCGCGCCTGGTCGAGCCTGCTCCGAATGCGGCGCAGCGGGAGCTGCTGTTTCGTGCGGCCTTGCGGGCGCCGGATCATGGGCAGCTGCGGCCATGGCGTTTTCTGACCATCGAAGGCGCTGCGCGTGAGCGCATGGGCGAGTTGTTCGCCGAAGCGTTGCAGGTGGCCGATGCCCAGGCACCTGCCGAAGCTCTGAGCAAGGCGCGGGGCATGCCGCTGCGTGCGCCGCTGCTGGTGGTGGTGATCGCCCGCGTTCAGGAGCATCCCAAGGTGCCGGCGTCCGAGCAGGTGATCGCAGCTGGCTGCGCCGCGCATGGCATGCTGCTGGCTGCGCATGCTCAGGGTATCGGCGCGGTCTGGCGCACCGGTGACATGGCCTATAACGCCCATGTGGCAAAAGGGCTGGGATTGGCCGCGCACGAGCAGGTCATCGCCTATCTCTATCTCGGTACGCCGGAGCGCGAGCTGCGCCGGGTGCCGGACGTCAGCGTCGAGGCGTTTGTCAGCGCCTGGGAGGGCTGATCAGGCGGTCTGTGGGGTGATCGGCACGCTTAGCGTGGCCACGAAACCGCCCTCTGGGTGATTGGCCAGCAGCAGGTCGCCGCCATGACGCTGCGCCGCCCGTCGCGCGATGGCCAGGCCAAGGCCGTGGCCTGAGCCGCTTTGGCCCGGTGCGCGGAAAAATGGCTTGCCCAACTGCTGCAGGTATTCGCTGGCCACGCCCGGGCCGTGATCACGCACGCTGAGCATCAGCCGGTTTCCCCGGCGTTGTACGCTGAGCAGCACGGGTTGATCCGGCGGGCTGAAGCGCAGGGCGTTGCGAAGCAGATTGTCCAGTGCGCGCTCGAGCATATCCGGCCAGCCTTGCAGTCGTGCATCCTGATCCAGTTCGATGCGTAGTTGGTGGTGCGGTGCAGTCAGGCGGGCGTATTCTTCAAGTTTGCCGATCAGTGCGGCCAAGTCGACCGGCTGTGCGGCGCCGGGATCGGCATCCAGGCGAGCGAGGGCGAGAATTTCGCTGATCAGCGCTTCCAGTCGATCGCATTCCTGATTAAGGCGCGGCCAGAGTTTTTCCCGCTCGACGGCGTCGGCACGCTCGGCCAACGCCAGGGCGATGTGCAGACGCGCCAGGGGCGAGCGCAGTTCATGTGAGACATCGCGCAGCAACTGGCGTTGGCTGCCGATCAGCCCTTGCAGACGCTCGCCCATACGGTTGAAATCCTTGGCCAGCAGGCCCAGTTCATCACGCCTGGTGGCCAGACGAGCCAGGCTGTTCTGTTGATAGGCGGTTTGCCCGAGGTCGTGCACGGCGCTGCGCAGGCGGTCGAGTGGGCGGGTGATCGACAGGGTTAGCATCAGGCTGAACAGGGTCAGCACCACCAGGGCGATGACGAGGGCGCTGAGCGGCCAGAACAGGCTGCCGCGATGCCAGGCAGCCAGCTCCGGGTGCGGAATACGGTAGATGAACAGGTAGCTTTCGCCGCTTGTCGGGCTGGTGTATTCGCTGGTCAGGCGGCGCCAGGGCAGGCGTCGGTTATCACCATGACGCGCCTCGAAGGCGGCAGCGCGGGACGGAAAGGTGCCTTTGCCCAGCAGTTGGCCGCTTTCGCCGAGTACCTGAGTGTCGATACGGTATTTGCGTTTGCGCTGCTCGAGAAAGTCTTGAGCGGCTGCCGGCCCCTGTTGCTCGTAGCGCTTGACCCATTTGCTATCCAGGCCATCAAGCCCTGGGTGCAGGTTCAGAATCCAGGCGTCCTGGTTGAGGGCGCGGCCGAGCAATAGCGACAGGCCAGCCACCAGGGCAATGGCCAGCCAGAATGTCGCCAGGATGCGCCAGAACAGTGAACGCACGGTGATTCCTCATGCAAAAGCCGCCGGGCTCCGGGAGCGCGGCGGCGGGTCAATGGGGCAGTGGATCAGTTGCTGTTGCTGTCCTTCTCGGCCTTCCAGGCCTTGAATTCGGCCATTTCTGCGCGGCGAGCTTCCATTTTCTTCTGGTGCTCGTCGAAGGCTTTCTGCTGTTCGGGGTTGAGCAGGTCACGCAGGGCCTTGTGCTGGTCGGCGCGGGCCTGTTCCAGTTCCTTCTTCATGGCCTGCTTTTCGGCTTCCGGCAGTTTGTCCAGGTAGCGCTTGGTGATGTCGCGATGGGTCTTCATCTGTTCGCCTATCAGCGTGCGAAACGCCTGGCGCTGCTCCTTGCTCAGGTTCAGTTCCTTGAACATGCCGTGGTCACGGTCATGATGACGTGGGCCGCCGTCTTTCATGGGCATGGCGAAGGCCAGTGTCGGCAGGGTGGCAGCGAGCAGCAGGGCGGTGAGGGTCTTGCGCATGGTGATTCTCCTTGTCTCGAAACCGGTAACGACCGGATGGGCTCATTATGCGGCAGTCAAGGTCAAGGGCGGTCAGGTGTGGGTAAAGCTTGGGTAAAGGCGATGTTGCAGGCTGTTTACGTAAGCGTCAGGTAGCACTCACTGCGCGTAGTAATAGCCACGGCTGCGCAGGGCAAGGATGCGTGGACGGCCATCAGGATGCGGGCCAAGCTTCTTGCGCAGGTTGCTGACGTGCATGTCCAGGCTGCGATCGTAGAGGGTCAGTTTGCGCCCCAGAGCCAGCTGCGCCAGTGCCTGCTTGTCGACCGGCTCACCAGGCTGGCGCAGCAGGGCTTCCAGCAGGCGGCTTTCCGACAGGGTCAGGGGAATGTCATGTTCGCCGATGCTGACCACGCCGCGATTGGGGCTGAAGCTCAGGTCGCCCAGTTGCAGCTGGCTGCTCGCCGGTGCAGGTGTGCTGCGCCGCAGTACGGCACGCAGGCGTGCGGTCAGCTCACGCGGATCACAGGGTTTGGCCAGGTAATCATCGGCGCCAAGTTCCAGGCCGAGGATGCGGTCGAGCGGCTCGCCTCGGGCGGAGAGCATCAGGACGGGCAGGTCCGGGTGCTCGCCGCGCAGTTGCTTGAGCAACTCCAGGCCACTGCCGTCCGGCAGCATCACGTCGAGCACCACGGCCTCGGGCGGCAGAGCGGCAAGCGCCTGGCGAGCACTGCCTGTTTCATGGCAGGCCGTGACCTGGAAACCTTCCTGGGTCAGCCAACTGCCTAGCAGCTCGCAGAGTTCCTGATCATCGTCGATCAGCAGTAAGCGGCTCATGCTGCTAGTTGATCCATTCGCGACGGCTCTTGCGTCGCCCGCGCAGCAGGGCGCCGAATACCATGGAAACCAGGCTCAGGGCCGCCCCCAGGGCAAACCAGGTCTGCTCCTCGCTGAGCAGTCGCGGCTGAGCCTGTGCCTGGCTTTCCTTGAGTTGCAGGCGCAGGCGCTGGTTTTCCTGGCGCAGGCGTTGCAGTTGCACGGCGCTGCTGGCTTGTTGCTCGTTGCGTAGCTGCTCGCTTTGCTCCAGGCGCTGTTGCAGCGCCTGACTTTGACTGTCGACTGCAGGTGCAGCAGCTGCGGGCTGAGCAATCTCATCTTCGGCCTGGGCCAACGCGCAAGTCAGCATCACGGTGGCCAGCAGGGACAGCGGGAGTGAGCGCATTGCGTTTCCTTATAGGACGAAAGGGGCGTGGATGGCAGCAGATCAGGGCAGCACCTTCTTGAACGGTTTGACCAGCACGCTGGCATACACGCCGGCAGTGCGATAGGGATCTGCGTCGGCCCATTTCTGTGCCGCGTCCAGCGAGTCGAACTCGGCGACCACCAGGCTGCCACTGAAGCCTGCCGGGCCTGGGTCGTTGCTGTCGATGGCCGGGTGTGGCCCGGCCAGCAGCAGGCGACCTTCCTGCTTCAACTGTTCCAGGCGGGCGAGGTGAGCGGGGCGGGTAGCCAGGCGATTTTCCAGGGAGTTTTCGACGTCGGTGGCGATGATGGCGTAGAGCATCTCAATCCTTATATGGGGTTGAAGCGAGGGCGGGGAGCATTTGCGCGATGCGGTAACAGCCTTGGCGCAGATGTGAGGCATAATAACAAACATCAATGTCAACGAAAGCGCCGCCATGATTGTCGATCTGCACTGCCACAGTACCGCCTCCGATGGCGTCCTGGCGCCCGCTGTTCTGGTGGCCAGAGCCCACGAGCGTGGCGTACGGCTGCTGGCGCTGACCGATCATGACACGCTGGAAGGGCTCGATGAAGCGCGCCTAGCGGCAGCGTCATTGGGCGTGAAGCTGGTCAATGGTATCGAGCTGTCCTGTACCTGGGGTGGGGCGACCATTCATGTCTTGGGCTATGCCTTCGAGCGCGAGGCGCCGGCGCTCTGTGCGGCCATCGAGGCCCTGCATCACGGGCGCTGGCAGCGTGCCGAGGAGATCGACCGACGCCTCGCCGCCAAGGGTATGCCCGGTGCTCTGGAGGGCGCGCGCGCTGTCCAGCAGGCGCTGGGCGACAGCGGTAACGCGCCGGCACGTCCACATTTCGCTGAGTTTCTGGTGCGTGCCGGACATGTGCGCGACCGTGCCGAGGCGTTTCGCAAGTGGCTGGGTTCGGGCAAATTGGGTGACGTCAAGCAGCATTGGCCTATGCTGGAAGAAACCGTTGCCACTTTGCGTGCGGCCGGGGCTTGGATCAGCCTGGCGCACCCGTGGCAATACGATTTCACGCGCAGTAAGCGTCGCCGTCTGGTTGCCGACTTCGCGGCAGCCGGTGGCCACGCGCTGGAAGTGGTCAACGGCATGCAGCCGGCCGAGCAGGTCGGTGGCCTGGCGATTCTGGCGCGCGAGTTCGGCTTGATGGCCAGTGTCGGCAGTGATTTTCATGCGCCGGGCGACTGGTCCGAGCTGGGTATGTACCGGCCGCTGCCCGACGATCTGACTGCGCTCTGGGAGCGTTTCGAGCATGCACAGCCATCCGCTGTCACTTCATGAGCAGGAAGCAAACGTGAGTCAATTCTTCCAGATTCATCCGGAAAGCCCGCAGGCGCGCCTGGTAAAACAGGCCGTGGAAATCATTCGTGGTGGCGGCGTGGTGGTCTATCCGACCGATTCCTCCTATGCAGTGGGTTGCGCGACCGGCGACAAGAATGCGGTAGAGCGCATTCGTCGTCTGCGTCAGCTCGATGACAAGCACAACTTCACCCTGGTTTGCCGCGATCTGTCGCAGATCGGGCTGTTTGCCAAGGTCGACACCGCTGCCTTTCGCCTGCTGAAAAATCACACGCCCGGCCCTTACACCTTCATCCTCAATGCCACCCGCGAAGTGCCGCGCATGCTGCTGCATCCCAAGCGCCGTACCATCGGTATTCGCGTGCCCAGCCATCCCATCGCGCTGGCGCTGCTGGAGCAGTTGGGTGAGCCGCTGATGAGCGTCAGCCTGATCATGCCGGGCGATGAACTGCCGATGTCCGACCCTTACGAAATGCGCCAGGTGCTCGAGCATCAGGTCGATCTGATCATCGACGGCGGTTTTGGCGGGCTGGAAGCGTCCACCGTGGTCAGTCTGGCTGATGAGAGCCCGCAAGTGCTGCGCGTCGGTTGCGGTGATCCGACGCCGTTCAGTGATCTCTGACGGCGGATTTTCCGCCTGGGGCGCAGCTACCCTATACTGCCAGCCCTCGTCTGGACTTTGGATGGAACGGTTTGAGCCTTAACGACTCTGAGCGTCGGGTGCTGTCAGGGATGCGTCCGAGCGGTCGTCTTCACCTTGGGCACTATCACGGCGTGCTGAAGAACTGGGTCAAGTTGCAGCACGAGTACGACTGCTTCTTCTGCATTGTCGACTGGCATGCGCTGACCACCGATTACGCCGAGGCCGGCCAGCTTTCCCAGCATGTCATGGACATGGCGGTGGATTGGTTGGCCGCTGGCGTCAGTCCCAGCTCGGCGACACTGTTCGTGCAGTCGCAGGTGCCGGAGCATGCCGAGCTGCACCTGCTGCTGTCGATGATCTGTCCGCTCAGCTGGCTCGAGCGCGTGCCGTCCTACAAGGAGCAGCAGGAGCGACAGAGCGGCAAGGATCTTTCCACCTACGGGTTTCTTGGCTACCCGCTGCTGCAGGCGGCGGACATCCTGCTCTATCGCGCCGGCCAGGTGCCGGTCGGTGCGGATCAGTTGCCGCACATCGAATTTGCCCGCGACGTGGCGCGCCGCTTCAACCACCTGTATGGCAGCGAGCCGGATTTCGAGCTGAAGGCTGAAGCGGCCATCGGCAAGCTGGGCAAGAAGCTCGGCAAGCTCTACAGCAACCTGCGCAAGGCCTATCAGGAGCAGGGTGACGTCCAGGCGCTGGAGACGGCGCGGGCTTTGCTCAAGGAGCAGACCAGCCTCACCCTCGGCGACCAGGAACGCCTTTACGGCTATCTGGAAGGTGGCGGCAAGGTGATTTTGAGCGAGCCGCAGCCGATTCTTGCCGAGTTTTCGCGGGTGCCTGGCCTGGATGGACAGAAGATGGCCAAATCCAGCGGTAACGCGATATTCCTGCGCGACAGCGATGCCGAGCTCGAGGAAAAACTGCGGCGCATGCCCACCGATCCGGCGCGTGTACACCGTGATGATCCAGGTGAGCCGCAGCGTTGTCCGGTGTGGTCGCTGCACCAGCTGTATTCCAGCGACGAGCAGTTGCACTGGGTGATCGAGGGCTGTCGCAGCGCCTCGATTGGTTGCCTCGACTGCAAAAACGCACTGTGCTCAGCCCTGCAAGCCGAGCTGGCGCCGCTGCAGCAGCGCGCCATCGATTACGAGGACAGCCCCGACCTGGTGCGCAGCATCCTCGCCGAAGGCGCCGAACGCGCGCGTGACGAAGCCCGCGAAACCCTGGCCGATGTGCGCATGGCCATGGGCCTGAATTACCGCTGAAGGAGCCTCAGTCGATGAGCGAGCCCGTCACGCCAACCCCCGACAGCCAGGCCGGCGCCCAGCAGGAGCTGCCGTTCGCCCTGGTCTACGGCGAGGCGGTCACCGAACTGCCGCTCGACCTGTACATTCCTCCGGATGCGCTGGAGGTCTTCCTTGAAGCCTTCGAGGGGCCGCTGGATCTGCTGCTGTATCTGATTCGCAAGCAGAACATCGACATCCTCGACATTCCCGTGGCCGAGATCACCAAACAGTACATGGGCTATGTCGAGCTCATGCATTCGGTGCGCCTGGAGCTGGCAGCCGAATACCTGGTGATGGCCGCCATGCTCGCCGAGATCAAGTCGCGCATGCTGCTGCCGCGCTCGGCAGAGGCCGAAGAGGAAGAGGACGATCCGCGCGCCGAGCTGATTCGCCGTCTGCAGGAGTACGAGCGCTTCAAGGCCGCTGCCGAAGGTATCGACGAACTGCCGCGCGTCGGCCGTGATGTCACCGTACCCAAACTGGATGCGCCCGAAGCCCGCGCGCGCAAGCTGCTGCCGGACGTCAGCCTGGAAGAGGTATTGCTGTCCATGGCCGAGGTGCTGCGCCGCGCCGACATGTTCGAGAGCCACCAGGTTACCCGCGAGGCATTGTCCACCCGCGAGCGCATGAGCGAAGTGCTGGAGCGTCTCAAGGGTGGGGCGTTTGTACCGTTCGTCGAGCTGTTCAGCGCCGAGGAAGGGCGCCTTGGTGTGGTGGTGACCTTCATGGCAGTGCTTGAATTGATCAAGGAATCCCTGGTCGAGCTGGTGCAGAATGAGCCCTTCGCCGTTATCCATGTCCGAGCCCGTGCCGAATGAACCTGAACGACCCCAAAGACCTGGCCCAGTTGCTCGAAGCCTTTCTGCTGGCTTCCGGCAAGGCGCAGTCGCTCGAGCGCCTCTTCGAGCTGTTCGAGGAGGGCGAGCGGCCCGAGCCTGAGCAGTTCAAGGCGGCGCTGGAGGTGCTTCGCCAGTCCTGTGAAGGGCGCGCCTTCGAGCTGAAGGAGGTGGCCTCGGGGTATCGCCTGCAGGTGCGTGAGCGCTTCGCGCCCTGGGTGGGCCGGCTCTGGGAGGAGCGCCCGCAGCGCTATTCCCGTGCGCTGCTGGAAACCCTGGCGCTGATCGCCTATCGCCAGCCCATCACCCGTGGCGAGATCGAGGACGTGCGCGGCGTGGCGGTCAACAGCAACATCACCAAGACGCTGCTCGAGCGCGAGTGGATTCGCGTGGTGGGTTATCGCGATGTGCCGGGGCGCCCGGCGATGTTCGCCACCACCAAGGGCTTTCTCGATCACTTCAACCTGAAAAGTCTCGACGAACTGCCGCCGCTCGCTGCCTTGCGCGAACTGGAGCCGGAGCCCGAACTGGCGCTGGATGACGACGCCGAGGTGCCGGCGGGCTTGCAGGCACGCGCTGACCTGGCCTTGCAGGAAGATGGCGAAGCCGCCGAGCCGCGCGAGGAAACCAGCTTCCGCAGCCTGCTGGCCGAGCTGGACGACATGGAGCAGGGGCTCAAGACCGATTTCGATGACTTGCGCCTGGTCGAAGACGCCGAGGCAGAGGCGGTTCGCGAAGACGACATGGCCGACCTCGACGGCGATCAGCCGTTGCATTGAGCGTGTTTAAGCCTTTCATCGAATACTTCAATCTCGCGGTTTGCCGTTCGGCCCTTAAGCTGCCTGCATTCGATTCCCGGTGGTTCAGGAGGTCCAGTGAGCAAGAGTCCGTGCATCAAGGTTTGCGAGTTCGACAAGGATATCTGCCTCGGTTGTGGTCGTAGCCGAGCACAAATCAAGGGTTGGAAGCGCCTGGACAAAGGCGAGCGTCTGGCTGTGCTGGCTGAAGCGGATATGCGTTTGCTGGCACTCGAGGCCACGGGGCGGCGCAGGTATCGGTAGCGGCCTGGCTGGATTCGCTTACAGGTGAGCCCGTAGACGCTGCGAATCGCCTGTCTACCGCATGCGTGGGCGCGACGCTTGATGGTTTTTCCAGAACATCCCTAAGTAATTGTTCTAGTGGTAAAAACTTTTGGTTGGCAGGAAAAATTTGGTTGACAGCCAATCGGGGCGCTCTTAACATGCGCCCCGTCCTCGAGATGGGGCTATAGCTCAGCTGGGAGAGCGCTTGCATGGCATGCAAGAGGTCAACGGTTCGATCCCGTTTAGCTCCACCAATCTCGACTCCTTCGGGAGTGCCAGAATCGATGTGAGTCGATTCGCGATAAGGGTTTTGCGTCCCCTTCGTCTAGTGGCCTAGGACACCGCCCTTTCACGGCGGTAACAGGGGTTCGAGTCCCCTAGGGGACGCCATTTATTCCAGCCGTAACGCTCAGGTGTTGCAGCCAGACCTCATGGTTTTGGGGCTATAGCTCAGCTGGGAGAGCGCTTGCATGGCATGCAAGAGGTCAACGGTTCGATCCCGTTTAGCTCCACCAAACACTGACCAGGCTAGCCGAGTGCTGGCCTTGTTCTTCGAAGGTTTTGTCCCCTTCGTCTAGTGGTCTAGGACACCGCCCTTTCACGGCGGTAACAGGGGTTCGAGTCCCCTAGGGGACGCCATTTTCCAGTCGCTGCACGCAAGTGTTGCGAGCCGACCGCAAGGTTTCGGGGCTATAGCTCAGCTGGGAGAGCGCTTGCATGGCATGCAAGAGGTCAACGGTTCGATCCCGTTTAGCTCCACCATATACAAGGGCCCGGATAATCTCCGGGCCCTTTTTTTCGTCTGCGATCCCCGCACCACGCGGGGTTCCGGCCACCTGTGCTGCGGGTGGCCATCAGCCGAAACGCTCGAAATCGGCCACTTTCTCGGCCAGAGCCGTCTCTGTTCTCCGTTTGGCCTGCGGGTAGGCGCAGATGGGGCTCTCGCAAAATCAACAACTTACGTGCGCCGGTTCACCGTCAACCAAGGCCGCCAGTCAGGCATCGAACCTGCCACACTGGTGAAATGGAAACTTATACGTTACCATTTACCTCATGAGCTACCAGATCAAAGAACTCCTGCTGGACGATGGAGACAACCCCTTCGCAGAGTGGTTCGGGTCGCTGGATGCCGTTGCCGCCGCCAAGGTGCGCGTAGCCGTCAGCCGGATGGAACAGGGCAACCTGTCCAACGTTGAGTGGTTTCGCGGCATTGGGGAATACAAGATCGACTGGGGGCCGGGCTTGCGCATCTACCTGGCCAAGGACGGTCTGAAGATCATCATCCTGATCGGCGGCGGCACCAAGAAGCGTCAACAGCAGGACATCGACCAAGCGGTGACGCTGTGGGAAGACTACAAGCGCCGCAAAGCATCAACCCAGAAAGGAAAGTGAACATGGCACTGACCCGTGATTTCAAAGAGACCGTGGCCGCGCGCGTGCAGAACGATCCGGCCTTTGCGCAGGCGCTTCTGGACGAGGCCATCACCCTGTTTGTCAATGGCGAGCCGGAATCGGCCAAGCTGATCCTGCGTGACCTGGTGAACGCCACGCTCGGCTTCGAGGCGCTGGCCGAGGAAATCCACAAGCCTGCCAAGAGCCTGCATCGGATGCTGTCGCAATCGGGCAACCCGACCATGAGCAACATCTCGGCTGTGTTTGCGGCCATCAAGCGTGCGCTCAAGGTCGAGGTGCACACTCAGATCGTGATGGCCTGATTTCAGGCATCAAACCCCGCCACCACCTCCCGCTGCGCCATCCAGTTGGTTGGCAGCGGATTGCGCTGGAACCACAGCAGGCTCATGCACCGGGGCTGCTGGCCAGCCAAGATGGCCTGGATGATGGCAGGCTCAAGCAGCGTCAGGCGCAGAAGTTCGTTGACCGTCGAGTGGTGCAGGCCTTCGCGCTGGGCGATCTCGCTGCCACTGCCCACCACTCCATCGTCAAGCAATTGCTGCCAGTAGAAGGCCCGCGTCAGCGCCACCAGCAGGGGCTGGTCGATTTGGGTGACCACTTTGCCCGGCGCGTCGAGCTGGCCGTCCGGCCTCACCACCACCTTGCTGCCGCCTCGCTTCCTGATCTTCAGCGGGATGAAGGTCGATAGTTTCACCTGCCCGCCATCCCGGCGTTCGCGGGCGATGGCTGCGCCCAAGGTCTGCACTTTCGGTTTCATACAGCTTCCTCCATCTCCTGCAATTCCGCACCGATGGTGCCGGGCAGCAACTCTCCTGCCAGATCCCGCCAACCCTGATCGCGCCAGATGATTTCCAGCCCGGCGTCGGCAATCACCACGCGTTCGATCAGCAACTGCGCCAGTCGGCACTGCTCGACGGGGAACAACTCCCGCCAGAGGCTGGCAAGATTGCGCATCGGCAGCACGACCTGTGGCTCGGTGAGGTCAGGCCGGATGTGCTGCATTCGGTCCCACACCGATTGCACGATGTGCGGGGTCGACAGCGCCGCCAGGATCTGCTCGGTCACCAGTTCTTCGACTGGCACTGCCGGCAACGCACCGTGGCTGCTGGCCCACGCACCAAAGCGCCGGTGTTTGATCGGGCTGTAGTAGCGGTAGGTCTTGCCTTTCTTCTTGGTGTAGCTGGGTACCAGCCGTTCGCCATCAGACGTGTACAGCAGGCCGCGCAGCAGCACCGGTGCACTCTGGCGGTCGTTGGTTTCGCGCCGCCGCTCGATGCCATCGGTGGCGATCAATGCGTGGGCTGCATCCCACTGGCCTTGCGTGACGATGGCTTGGTGCTGGCCGGGGAAACTCTGCCCCTTGTGGACGATCTCGCCCAGGTACATCCGGTTGTGCAGCATCTTGTAGATGGTCTGCTTGGTGAAGGGCTTGCCGCCCTTGGTGACCACGCCTTGCGCGCCGTAGGCCTTGGCCATCAGCGTGGCCGAGTGCACTGTCACGAAGTCATCGAAGATGCGGCGGACCAGGGTAGCCTCGGTTTCATTGATCCCACTGCTATCGAAGCTCACTTTGCGAAGCTCCTTGTCAAACTCCCGCAGCAGTTCATCATCGAGCGATGAAAACGCTTGGTTTAGGGTTTTGATCTCGTCGAGCGTGATGCCCTCAATCAGCGTGGGCAGCAAGTCTCCGGCGTTGGTGGGGCCAATCAATTCCAGTGTTGGCCAGTTACGGTATTCCCCGGTGGCGGTGCAGGCCAGTGGGCCGAAAGCCCGGTCAGCGCGGGCCTGTGGCTTTGGCATTCTGGATCAGCTTCGTGGCCACTTTGACCACGTGGTTTCGTTCTTGATGGACAGAGCCACACTCGATGCGCACGCTGTTTTTTGGGGAAGTGAGGGCAAGCCCCTCCGTGTGGACTTGCACCGACTCACGCCCGAGGAAAGAGCCCTATACAACGACCTGCGCGACAACCGCATTCGCCTTGGACTGCGGCTAGAGCAGGAGCACATCGGCTTCCACTGGCTAGCTCATCGCCTTCATCTCCTTGATCAAGGCACTGGCACATCCAATTCAGCCGCTTTGCTATGAGACTAAAAAAGGACTATATTCAGTCTTTTTAAAACTGGAGCACAGCCATGCGCTACTCATCACAAGTCAAGCCGATCAGCTATCTCAAAGCCAACGCAGCCGAGGTCCTGACGCACCTCGCGGAGCAGCGTGAACCGATGGTCATAACCCAAAACGGCGAAGCCAAGGCTGTCCTGCAGGACGTCGCTTCGTTCGAGGAGACGCAAGAAACACTCGCCTTGCTAAAGATCCTCGCGTTGGGCAATCAGGATATGGCCGCTGGCAAGGTCAAGCCTGTCGCTGACGTAGTTGCCCGCCTCCGCGCCAAGCGAGCCTCAGTCTGATGGCAGGCTCATCAGCCAAGTTTGAGGTCCTGCTCACCGAGGGAGCGGAGCAGGATCTGGAGGCCATCCACGACTACATCTCCGAATTCGACTGCGTCGCCAACGCCAACTATGTATTGGATGAGTTGATGGACGTTGTGGAGAGTCTGTCGAAATTCCCGGAACGCGGCAGTTATCCGAAGGAACTAGTCGGCCTTGGGATCAAAGAATACCGCCAGACATTTTTCAAACCCTACCGCGTGATCTATCGTGTCACAGGCAACCAGGTCCTTATTTACTTGATTGCGGGCGGACGTCGTGACATGCAATCCGTACTCGCTCGCCGCCTGTTAGGCGCTTGACCCCCCTGCAGCCCTCGCCAGTCCTCATAAGCTCGGGAGGCCAGTCGGCACATGGTCAACCATCCGCCACCAATCACACGCAAGGCCAGCCGAGTGCTGGGCTTGTCGTTCGAAGGTTTCGTCCCCTTCGTCTAGTGGCCTAGGACACCGCCCTTTCACGGCGGTAACAGGGGTTCGAGTCCCCTAGGGGACGCCATTTTCTTGCCGCAATTGCGGAACCAGGGGCTGCTTCTCAGGAAACGGCCCCTTTTTGTTTGTGTGCCTGATTGGCAGGCAATACCGGGCTCTTGCTCTCAAGCGTCGTCGCAGGCGTTGTCCTGATAGCCGATAACGCGATTACGGCCTTCTGCCTTGGCGCGATAGAGCGCGCGGTCAGCCAGTTCGAGCCAGTGTTCGATGCAGTTGGGGGTGCTCGGTATGCCGGCATGCAGGCCGATACTCAGGCTTAGTGGTATCGAGTGTTGCTGGTAGTGGCAGGGGTGACGGGCGATGTCTTCGCGCAGTTGTTCGGCGAGGTCGAGTGCGCCGGTAAGGTCGGTGCCTTCAAGCAGTACCACGAACTCCTCGCCGCCGAAACGTGCCAGCAGGTCACTGCTACGCAGGCGTTGCTGGATGCGCTGGCTGGCATGACGCAGGCAGGCATCGCCGGCCAGGTGGCCATAGTGGTCATTGACCTGCTTGAAGTGATCCAGATCCAGCCTGGCGCTGCAGGGATCGTCCGTGCGGCGTATGCTATCGGCCCTCATGTCCGGGGCGGCCCGGCCTGACGCATGATCGGCAAATCTGGAGAGATAGCCATGCAGTGGGAATTACCCAGCCCGTTCGTCATCGATATTGAGGTGAGCGCCGAGGACATCGATGGCCTTGGTCATGCCAACAACGCCGTATACGTCAGTTGGCTGGAGCGCTGCGCCTGGCGTCATTCGCAGTTTCTGGGGCTGGATCTGGTCGAGTATCGCCGTCTCGACCGGGCCATGGCCGTAGTGCGCCATGAGATCGATTATCTGGCCAGTGCCTATGAAGGGCAGCAACTGCAGATGGCTACCTGGATCGTCGAGTCGGACCAGCGTTTGAAGATGGATCGGCGTTTTCAACTGGTGCGCCCGGAAGACGGTGCAACCTTGCTGCGTGCCAGAACCACCTTCGTGTGTATCGAGCTGTCCAGTGGTCGCCCCAAGCGCATGCCGCCGGAGTTCGTCGAGGGCTATGGCAAGGCGCTGATGCCGCCTTATTCGCAGTTGTAAGGCGGCTCAATCGGTCAGTGGCGCGAGAAAGACCTGCTGCCCTCCGATCGTCACCGCAAAAATGGCAGGTTTCACCGGGGCGCAATAACACCGATTGCGTGACAGCCGATCCGCTACCGGCGCAATAGCCATCGGGCGACATGGCCGTGGTGAAGCTTCGTTCGCCGCTGATCAGACCCAGGCGGGTGTGCACGCCAGGGCTGAGCCTGGCAAGGATGGTCCGGCATATGGTCAGGCCTCTATTTGGCGTCTGTAGCCGTGTCGCCGATCTTGCACGGCGCGCGCGACCCCTTAAACTGTGTGCCCCCATTTATCCGGACAAGTTCATGCAAATCGCCCTGGCGCCTATGGAGGGGCTGGTTGACGAGATTCTGCGCGACGTACTGACCCGTATTGGTGGCATCGATTGGTGCGTCACCGAATTCATTCGCGTCAGCGAACGATTGTTGCCGGCAGCCACCTACCACAAGCTCGCCCCCGAGTTGTTCAACGGTTCGCGCACGCGCGCCGGTACGCCCATGCGTGTGCAG
This sequence comes from Ectopseudomonas mendocina, assembly GCF_008041835.1. Classification (GTDB taxonomy): domain Bacteria; phylum Pseudomonadota; class Gammaproteobacteria; order Pseudomonadales; family Pseudomonadaceae; genus Aquipseudomonas. Next base: position 67,942 of record NZ_VRYE01000037.1, on the reverse strand, counting down.
TTTCTCGGCTCCGATCCACAGTGCCTGGCCGACAACGCTGCTTTTGCCTGCAGGCTCGGCGCGCCGGTGATCGATCTCAACTTCGGCTGCCCAGCCAAGACGGTGAACAAATCGCGCGGTGGTGCGGTGCTGCTCAAGGAACCGGAGCTGCTGCATGCCATCGTCCGTGAAGTGCGCCGTACGGTGCCGGCCGAGATTCCGGTAACGGCGAAGATGCGTCTGGGCTTCGAAGGCAAGGAGGGCGCGCTGGATTGCGCGCGGGCACTGGCCGAGGGTGGGGCGAGCCAGATCGTCGTGCACGCGCGCACCAAGGTCGAAGGCTACAAGCCGCCGGCGCACTGGGAATGGGTGGCGCGGGTGCAGGATGTCGTCAGCGTGCCGGTGTTCGCCAATGGCGAAGTGTGGACGCTGGACGATTGGCGTCGCTGCCGTGAGATCAGTGGTGTGGATGACATCATGCTGGGGCGTGGGCTGGTGTCGCGTCCCGGTTTGGCCCGGCAGGTCGCCGCAGTCCGGGCGGGCCTGGAGCCTGAGGATATGAGCTGGACAGAGCTGCAGCCTCTGTTGCTCGATTTCTGGCAGCAGGCGCGGCGCAAACTGGCCCCGCGCTATGCGCCAGGGCGCCTGAAGCAATGGCTGGCCATGCTGACTCGAACCTACCCGGAGGCGGTGGCGCTGTTCGCCGAGGTTCGCCGCGAGCAGGATTGCGAGCGTATCGACCGCCTGCTCGCTCCATCTGCCCGGTAACGTCGCCTTCTGCGCGTCTCGCCTGCTGCGAGTGATCAACGGCAGAAATAGCCTTCAGGCTGGCCCTTGTTCAGGTGGGCTGCTGCGCTGCAGGCGGCAATTGGCCGGACTGGCCTTGCCGCCTGTTTGCCTGAGGGCGGTAAGGCCTTGCCGCTTTACTCTTCTATTTGCCTGGATTAATCACTAAATAATTGATTTATATGTGATTTTTTATATGGCACAGCCTTTGCTTTATCTCTGGCAACAGTGATCAGACGGCCCCTGCGGCAAAGGTTCAGAGCATGAGCATCAACTTCGGTAGAGCACTCGGTATCCATGAACAGGCTCTCGGTTTCCGCGCCCAGCGCGCCGAGGTGCTGGCCAACAATATCGCCAATGCCGATACGCCGAACTACAAGGCGCGTGATCTCGACTTTGCCAGCGTGCTGGCCGCCGAAAGCGCGCGTCAGCAGCGTGGCCCGGTATCGCTGAACCGTACCGACGGCCGACATATTCCCGCCAATGGTGTGATCAGCGGTGAGGCCGAGATGCCCTACCGTATTCCGATGCAGCCTTCGCTGGATCAGAACACCGTGGATCTGCAGATCGAGCAGTCCAACTATGCCGAGAACGCGGTGCATTTCCAGGCCAGTTTCACTTTCCTCAATAGCAAGTTCAAAGGCCTCACCGCAGCCCTGCGCGGTGAATAAGGAGCGCGATCATGTCCCTTGCCAGTGTCTTCAACATCGCCGGAACCGGCATGAGCGCCCAGAGCACTCGCCTCAATACCGTGGCCAGCAATATCGCCAACGCGGAGTCTGTCTCTTCGAGTATCGAGCAGACCTACCGTGCCCGTCATCCGGTGTTCGCCACCGTGTTCCAGCAGTCGCAGAACAGTGGTAGTGGTTCGCTGTTCGCCGAGCAGGACGAGGCGGGGAGTGGGGTGCAGGTGCTCGGCATCGTCGAGGATCAGAGCAATCTGGACATGCGCTACGAGCCCAGTCATCCGGCAGCGAATGCGGATGGGTACGTGTTCTATCCGAACGTCAATGTGGTCGAGGAAATGGCGGACATGATTTCGGCCAGTAGAGCCTTTCAAACCAATGCGGAAATGATGAATACCGCCAAGACCATGCTGCAGAAGGTTCTGACCCTGGGTCAGTAAGGACATAGCCATGAGCACCACAGAGACTGTTTCCAGCAGCGTGCTGTCGACATACTCCGGCACCTCGACCAGCAACACCAACGAATCCAGCTACTCCAGCCTGGGCAAGGATGACTTTCTGATGCTGCTGGTGACCCAGTTGAACAACCAGAACCCGCTGGATCCGCAGGACAACAGCGAGTTCGTGGCTCAGCTTGCGCAGTTCAGCAGCCTGGAAAGTCTGACCAATATCTCCGCTTCGATGGACTCGCTGCTGGGCAGCTATCAATCGTCGCAGGCTTTGCAAGCCTCTTCCCTGGTGGGGCGCAGCGTGATGGTTTCCGCCAGCAGCACCCAGGTGGATGGTGTTTCGGGGCTGACCGGCACGCTGGTGGTTCCAACGGCGGCCGACAACGTCTCGGTGAGGGTTTACGACGAGGCGGGCAGCCTGGTCAAAAGCATACCGCTGGATAATCAAAGCAGCGCTGGCCTGGTGGACTTCACCTGGGACGGCACCGATGAGAGCGGCCAACTGCTGCCCGCGGGCACCTACAAATTCTCGGCCTCCGCGTCGCTGGGTGGCACGTCCACCGCGCTGGAAACCTATCTGCCGGCAACGGTCAACAGCGTGACGCTCGGCATCGGGGGCGGCGACATGACGCTGAACCTGGCGGGTGCCGGAAATGTCGCGCTATCCAAAGTCATCAGCGTCGGCCAGTAATCAACAGGCATCGGGAGATAAGACATGACGTTCAATACGGCGCTCAGTGGGTTGAAGGCGGCCAGCACCCACCTGGATGTAACGGGCAACAACATCGCCAACACCGGGACGACGGGCTTCAAGTATTCGCGTGCGGAGTTCGCGGACCTCTATGCCAGCAGCATGTTCGGCACCGGCAGCAACGCGGTCGGCAGTGGGGTGATTACGGCGGATATCGCCCAGCAGCACACCCAGGGCAACATCAGCTACACCGACAACAGCCTGGATCTGGCCGTCAATGGCAGTGGCTATTTCATCGTCAACGATGGCGGCACCCAGCTCTACACCCGCTCCGGCGCGTTCAAGGTGGACAATCAGGGCAACGTCATCGACAACTCGGGCAACAACCTGATGGGCTACGGGGTGGACGCCGATGGCAACCTGGTCAATGGCGTGCTGACCAATCTGACCGTCGACACCAGCAACCAGGCGCCGAATGCCACCTCGACCGTTACCCAGGGGGTGGCGCTCAACTCGTCCGAGACGGTGCCCACCATCGCCTTCGACCCCACGGTCTCCGGTTCCTTCAACTGGTCGACCTCGGTGAGCCTGTACGACTCCCAGGGCAATGAGCACACCATGACCCAGTACTTCGTCAAGGAGGCGAGCAACGAGTGGAGCATGCACGTGCTGATCGACGGGCGCAATCCCGGTGATCCCGCCAGCACCGATCCGTATCAGGCGTCGCTGTCGTTCGACACCTCCGGCAGGCTGCAGGCATCGGCCTCCAGCGACTTCACGGTCAATGCCGATGGCACCATCACGCTGGCCGACTGGGTGCCGGCGACCATCACCGACGCCACCACCGATCCGGTCACCTGGGGCGACAACGGTGCCGCGGCGAGCACATCGGGGGTGACTCTGGATCTACGCAACATGACCCAGACCAATACCCGCTTCGCGGTCAACAGCCTGTCGCAGGATGGCTATACCACCGGTCAGTTGTCCGGGCTGTCGGTGGACGAGACCGGGCAACTGTTCGCCACCTATACCAATGGCCAGGCCAATTTGATTGGCCAGGTGGCGCTGGCCACCTTCGCCAACATGCAGGGGTTGACGCCGGTGGGCGGAACGGCCTGGAAGCAGTCGCTGGCCTCGGGCGAGCCGGTGATAGGTACGCCGGGCTCCGGTACGCTGGGCTCGATCGTCTCCGGTGCGCTGGAGGATTCGAACGTCGACCTGACCGCGCAACTGGTCGACCTGATCATCGCGCAGCGCAACTACCAGGCGAATGCCAAGACCATCGAAACGGAGAATGCGATCGCCCAGACGATCATCAACATCCGCTGACGGCGGCGGGCGGCATATTCTTGCCGCCGTCAAAAGGGCCTTCCGTGATGGAGGGCTTTTTTGTTTTTTAAAAACAATAACTTACTTAAAATTATTAGCCTGGCACGTGCCTTGCTTTGATCTGTCCGAGAGTCGTTTTCACGGCGGAGGTCGAAGTGGACAAATTGCTTTATGTCGCCATGTCGGGCGCGAGCCAGAACACCTATGCGCAAAAGGCGCATGCCAATAATCTGGCGAACATTTCCACCAGCGGGTTTCGCGCCGATCTGGAACAGGCGCGGGCCATGCCGGTTTTCGGTGACAGCTATCCGGCGCGGGTCTACGCCATGTCCGAGCGGCCCGCTACGGATTTCACGCCCGGCGTACTGCAGGAAACCGGGCGGGATATGGATGTTTCGATAGAGGGTGATGGCTGGATTGCCGTGCAGGCCCCGGATGGCTCCGAGGCTTATGTACGCACCGCCAGCCTGTCGATCGATGCCCTAGGCATGCTGCGCACCGGCAATGGGTTGCCGGTCATGGGCAATGCCGGGCCCATCGCCGTGCCGCCCGAGGAGAAAGTCGAGATCGGTCAGGACGGCACGATCAGCATTCGCGCCCTGGGCGAAGCGCCGAATGTCCTGGCCGAGGTCGACCGCATCAAGCTGGTCAACCCCGATACCGCGCAGATGCGCAAGGGGCGCGACGGCCTCATCCATATGAGAGACGGCCAGTTGCTCGAAGCGGATGCCAACGTACGCCTGCATTCTGGCTTCCTGGAGAGCAGCAACGTGAGCGCCGTCGGAGAGATGACGGCCATTCTCGCCCTGTCCAGACAATTCGAACTGCACGTCAAGATGATGAACACGGCCAAGGAGGGCTCCGAGTCCATGGCCCGTGTCATGCAGATCAGCTAACGAGTAGCGCCCGCGCAGGGCGAGGAGATAGACATGCTTCCAGCGCTTTGGGTCAGCAAGACCGGTTTGTCCGCCCAGGACATGAATCTGTCGGTGATATCCAACAACCTGGCCAACGTTTCGACCACCGGCTTCAAGCGCGACCGGGCCGAGTTCCAGGATCTGCTGTACCAGATCCGCCGTCAGCCAGGCGCTCAATCGACCCAGGACAGCGAGCTGCCGTCCGGCCTGCAACTGGGTACGGGGGTACGGATCGTCGGTACCCAGAAGAACTTCACCACGGGCAGCCTGCAGACCACCGACCAGCCACTGGACATGGCGATCAACGGGCGCGGTTTTTTCCAGATTCTGCTGCCCGATGGCACCATCGGCTATTCGCGCGACGGCACGTATCACCTCGATTCCGACGGCCAGATCGTCACGTCGAACGGCTTCGCCCTGGAGCCGGCCATCGTCGTGCCCGCCGAAACCCAGACCTTCACCGTCGGGGAGGATGGCACGGTGTCCGTGACCACCGCCAACAGCGCCGCGGTGCAGATCATCGGCAACCTGCAGACCGCCGATTTCATCAATCCGGCCGGCCTGCAGGCGATTGGCAACAACCTGTTTCTGGAGACCGCTTCCAGTGGCGCTCCGCAAGTGGGAACGCCGGGCCTCAATGGCCTGGGCACCGTTTTGCAAAATACCCTGGAAAACTCCAACGTCAGTGTCGTCGAGGAAATGGTCAACATGATCACGACACAGCGCGCCTACGAAATGAACTCGAAGGTCATTTCCACGGCCGATTCCATGTTGCAGTTCATCACGCAGACGCTTTGAGTCTGATCGGGATCGCTAGGGCGGGCAGAGTGTTGGATGTGAGGTGTGCGATGAAAGGTCTGATTGTGTTGACGTCGGTTTGTCTGCTGCTGGGGGGGTGCGTGGCGCCTGCGCCCAAGGCGGACGATCCCTATTATGCACCCGTGTTGCCGCGTACGCCGCTGCCGGCCAACGCGACCAGTGGCGCGATCTACCAGGCCGGTTTCGAGAGCAATCTGTATGACGATCGAAAGGCTTTTCGCGTCGGCGACATCATCACCATCACCCTGGAGGAGCGCACCCAGGCGAGCAAGGCGGCCCGCTCCGACATCAGCAAGGACAGTTCCGCCAATATCGGGCTGACCTCGTTGTTCGGTGGAGGGGTGTCGGCCACCAACCCGCTGACGCGAAACCGGATGGATCTGGGAACCCAGTTCAACGGTTCGCGGGACAGCGCCGGCGATGCCAGCGCGGCGCAGAGCAACAGCCTCACCGGCTCGGTCACCGTGACCGTGGCCGAAGTGCTGCCCAACGGCGTGCTGGTGGTGCGTGGCGAGAAGTGGCTGACGCTCAATACCGGCAATGAAATGGTGCGGATTGCCGGGCTGATCAGGGCCGACGACATCGCCAGCGACAACACCGTTTCATCCACTCGGGTCGCCGACGCCAGGTTGACCTACTCGGGAACCGGTTCCTTCGCCGACGCCAGCCAGCCAGGTTGGCTGAGCCGATTCTTCCTCAGCCCGCTGTGGCCGTTCTGAGGACATGAACATGAAAACCTGGATGACCTCTGTCGCCGTAGGGCGGGTGCAACCCGCCAGATCGCCTGTGGGAGCGAGCTCTGCTCGCGAAGCTTTTACCGAATTGCGGGTTCGCGAGCAGAGCTCGCTCCTACAACGGACACCTGTGCATTCGCAGTCGGCCTCCTGCCGTCAGCAGTTCGCCTGCGCCTATCGCGGCCAGCGCCGCCGTGGTGCCAACGACTGGCTGCTGCTGGCGATCATGCTCGCCTGCCTGCTGATCAGCCAGCAGGCCCAGGCCGAACGGCTCAAGGATCTGGCGTCCATTCAAGGGGTGCGCAGCAACCAGTTGATCGGCTACGGCCTGGTGGTCGGCCTCAACGGCAGCGGCGACCAGACCACCCAGACCCCGTTCACCGTACAGACCTTCAACAACATGCTGGCGCAGTTCGGCATCAAGGTGCCGACGGGCGGCAACGTGCAACTGAAGAACATCGCCGCGGTGTCGGTGCATGCCGACCTGCCGCCGTTCGCCAAGCCGGGGCAGACCATCGACATCACCATCTCCTCCATCGGCAATGCCAAGAGCCTGCGCGGCGGCAGCCTGCTGATGACGCCGCTCAAGGGCATCGACGGCAACGTCTACGCCATCGCCCAGGGCAACCTGGTGGTCGGCGGCTTCGACGCCGGCGGCGCCGACGGCTCGCGGATCACCGTCAACGTGCCGTCCGCCGGGCGTATCCCCGGTGGCGCCACGGTGGAGCGTCCGGTGCCGAGCGGTTTCGACCAGGGCAACTACCTGACGCTGAACCTCAATCGTCCGGACTTCACCACGGCGAAGAACATCGTCGACCAGATCAACGACCTGCTCGGCCCGGGCGTGGCCCAGGCCATCGACGGCGGCTCGATCCGCGTCAGCGCGCCGCTCGATCCCAACCAGCGCGTCGATTACCTGTCGATTCTGGAAAACATCGAAGTCAATCCCGGCCAGGCCGTGGCCAAGGTCATCATCAACTCGCGCACCGGGACCATCGTTATCGGCCAGAACGTCAAGGTGCAGCCGGCTGCGGTGACCCATGGCAGCCTGACCGTGACCATTACCGAAGACCCTATCGTCAGTCAGCCCAACGCCCTGGCCGGTGGCGATACCGCGGTGGTGCCGCGCTCGCGGGTGAATGCCGATGAGGAGGCCAAGCCCATGTTCAAATTCGGCCCTGGCACCACCCTTGATGAGATTGTTCGCGCGGTTAATCAGGTGGGCGCCGCGCCTTCCGACCTGATGGCCATCCTCGAGGCGCTCAAACAAGCAGGCGCCTTGCAAGCCGACCTGATAGTGATTTGAGGTAGCCATGAATACATTGTCAGCAGGCGCACGCAAAACCAGCGATTCTGCCGCCTATACCGACCTGAATCGCCTAGCCGGCATGAAAACCGGAGAGCAGCGCGACAGCGAAGGCAATATCCGTAAGGTTGCCCAAGAGTTTGAAGCGCTGTTCATCAACCAGATTTTCAAATCCATGCGCTCGTCCAACGAGTCGATCGCCAAGGACAGCCTGTTCGACAGCGATACCACGCGCCATTATCAAGAAATGCACGACCAGCAATTGGCCATCCACCTCTCCCGTGAGGGCGGCGGTATTGGTTTGTCCGATGTGCTGGTGCGGCAGATGAGCGGATTGCGCGGTGAGGCGCCGCGCCGCAGCCCATTCGGCCATAGCGTGGAGCAGCCTGAGAACAGCCTTGCCGCGCCGGCCGCGGCCGAGCACAACCGCCTGGATCGTCACTCCGACAGCGCTACCACTCCGGTGTCCCAGGCCGCATTGCTCAACCAGCGCCGGCTGTCCCTGCCGCCGCGCCTGGAAGATCGCCTGTTGGCGGGCATTGTCCCGACTACCGGGGCGCAACCCCCCAGCGGGAGCGACTGGTTGCCGGCCAAGGCCACGGCCGCCAAGCCCACTGAAGCGCTGGACACCTCGGTCCAGCCGGCACGTCAGCAGCCGCCGCTGGCCAAAGGCACGCCGGCATTCGCCTCCGCGGAGGAGTTTGTCGAGACCATGCTGCCCTTGGCCCGCGAGGCCGCCGAGCGCATTGGTGTCGAGCCGCGTTACCTGGTGGCCCAGGCGGCCCTGGAAACCGGCTGGGGCAAGTCGATCCTGCGGCGTGGCGATGGTGGCAGCAGCCACAACCTGTTTGGCATCAAGACCCACGGGCAGTGGCAAGGGGACTCGGCGCGCGCGATCACCAGCGAATACCGCGGGGGCGAAATGGTCCGTGAGCCGGCCAACTTCCGGGCCTACGACTCGTACAAACAGAGCTTCCATGATCTGGTGGATTTTCTGCAGGGCAACGCCCGTTACAAGGAAGCCCTGGCATCCAGTGGCAACGCTGAGCAGTTCGTCAACAACCTGCAATCTGCCGGCTATGCCACCGACCCGCAGTACGCGCGCAAAATCAACCAGATCGCTCGCAAAATTGATGCGACCTACCAAACCATTGCCCGGTCGGATAGCACCGGCACAAGGACGCTTTGAGGTGATGCATGCCTGACCTTCTTGCCATTGGGGTTTCCGGGCTACGCGTGAGCCAGACCGCGCTGGCCGTGACCGGCAACAACATCACCAATACCGATACTCCCGGCTATACCCGCCAGCAGGCGATGCAGGTTTCCAATAACTCGCAGCAACTGGGCGCGACCTACCTCGGCAGTGGCGCCTCGATCACCGACGTGCGGCGTATCTACAGCGGCTACCTGACCACCCAGGTGCGCACGGCCACCGCGCTGGACAGCGATGCGCAGACCTACCTGACCCAGATCAACCAGGTCAACTCGCTGCTGGCCGACAGCACCACCGGCATCACCGCGGTGATGGAGAACTTCTTCGCCGCCCTGCAAACCGCGGCCGCCAGCCCTACCGATACGGCGTCGCGGCAGTTGCTGCTGACCCAGGCCGAGACCCTGAGTGAGCGCTTCAACTCGATTTACAACCAGTTGACGGAGCAGAACAGCTACATCAACCAGCAGTTGTCGAGCATGGTTCAGCAGGTCAACAGCCTGGCGGCCAGTGTCGCCCAGTACAACCAGGCCATCGTCAATGCCTCCGCTTCCGGCGCCTCGCCCAACGACCTGCTGGACCAGCGCGACGAGGCGGTGCGAGAGCTTTCCGAGCTGATCGGGGTCACCGTGGTCGAGCAGGATGGCAGCTACAACCTGTTCATCGGCAATGGCCAGCCGCTGGTGGTGGGCGGCAGCGCGGCGCAACTCAGCGCGGTGCCGAGCGCCGACGACCCGTCGCGCTATGCCCTGTACCTGACGCAGAACGGCCATTTCACGATAGACGTCACCTCGTCGATCACGGGAGGACAGATCGGTGGCCTGCTGCGCTACCGCGAAGAAGTGCTCGACACCACCCTCAACGACCTCGGACGCCTGGCGCTGGTGCTCGCCGACCAGGTCAACAGCCAGCTCGGCCAGGGGCTCGACCTCAATGGCCAATTGGGCGCCATGCTGTTCAGCGACATCAATGAGCTGACCCTGCAGCAGCAGAGAAGCCTGGGGCAAGCCGGCAACAGCGATACCTCCGCCAACCTGCGCGTGTACATCGACGACACCAGCGCGCTCAGTACCAGCGACTACGAAGTGACCTTCACCAGCGCTACCGGCTACAGCGTCAGGCGCCTGTCCGACGGCAAGGACATGGGCAGCTACGACCTGACCGATTCGCCGCCGCCGGTGATCGATGGCTTCACCCTGGCACTCGACAGCGGCAGCGTGGCGGCCGGAGACCGGTTCACCATCCTGCCGACCCGCCATGCGGCGGGCGACATCAAAGTGAGCATGACCGACTCCAACCAACTGGCCTTCGCCGCCCCCCTGGCGGCGACCCTGACCACCGGCAACGTCGGCAGCGGCAGCGTCAGCCAGCCGAGCCTGATCACCCTGATCGACATCTACGACGCCGCCGCCGTTGCCGACATGCAGAGCAGCCTGGAAAACGGCATGCCGATCAAACTGGTCTACGACGCGCCCAGCGGCGGCGCCCAGGGCTACACCCTGTACGACGTTGCTGGCAACAGCATCGGCAGCGGCAGCATCGTGCCGGGGCAGAGCAACGTCGTGACGGTCAGCGTTCCCGCCAACCCGCCCAGCGTGCCCAGCGAATACGCCTTCGAGATGACCCTGGCCGGTTCCCCGGCGGCGGGCGACAGCCTGACCATCGCCTTCAACGGCGACGGCACCGGTGACAACCGCAACGCCCTGGCGGTGCTGGAACTGCAGACGGCCAAGACCGTCGCGGTCAATGGCAACAACGGCATGAGCCTGACCACCTCCTACAGTTCGCTGATCGAAACCATTGGCGCCAAGACCAGTCAAGCCCAGCTCGACGCCGCCGCCACGGAAGCCATCCTGGCCCAGGCGACCAGCAGCCAGTCGTCGCTGTCCGGGGTCAACCTGGACGAAGAGGCGGCCAACCTGATCAAGTTCGAGCAGTACTACACGGCGGCGGCGCAAATCATTCAAGTTGCGCGCACCACGTTCGATACCCTGATCAACAGTTTTTGACGCCGCATCCTTGATGCGGCCCGTATGAGGCATGACCCCATGAGCACGCGCATCTCCACCTCGCAGATGTTTCAGACCAGCATCTCCGGCTATCAGAAAGGTTACGCCGAGATCGTCAAGACCCAGCAGCAGATCTCCAGTGGCGTGCGCATCCAGACCCCCGCGGACGATCCGGTCGGCGCCGCGCGCCTGTTGCAACTGGAACAGCAGCAGGCCCAGCTCGAACAGTACAGCGCCAACATGACCACGGCCACCAACTCGCTGACCCAGCAGGTGGCCCTGCTCGACACCGTGATAAACGTACTGCAGAACGCGCGTGAACTGGCCGTCCACGCGGGCAATGGCGCGCTCTCCGACGAGGATCGCAGCTCGATCGCCAGCGAACTGGATCAGGTCACCGGGCAGCTTTTGGAGGTGATGAACAGCAAGGATGCCAGCGGCAACTATATTTTCGCCGGCTCCAAAACCGACGTGCAGCCGTTTGTGCTCAACCCCGATGGCTCGGTGACCTACCAGGGCGATCAGACCAGCCAGGAGCTGCAGGTGTCCAGCTCGGGTACGATGGCGATCAACGACAGTGGCTGGAGCATCTTCGAGAACGTGCCCAATGCCAGCCGCACCCAGTCCAACCTGGACAACGATCCCAACACCGACGGCCAGCGCGTCTATCTTTCCCAGGGCCAGGTCGGCAACACCACCCAGTACGACAAGACCTTCCGCGACGGCCAGCCCTACACCCTGGAGCTGGTCAGCAGTACGGAGTTCCGCATCTTCGATGCCTCAGGCAACGACGTGACCAGCGAAGCCTCGCCGGCGGGCGGCGTATTCGATCCGACCGCCATCGACGGCACCACCATCAACTTTCGCGGCGCCAGTTTCGAGCTGGATGTGGCCCTGCAGGAGGCCGATGGCCAGGGTGACCTGGACAGCCTGCTGACCGGCTACAGCTTCACCTTCGGCGTGGCGGACACCGAGATCGTCACCACGCGCAGCGCCAGCAACACCTCCACCGCGCAACTGACTTCCGGCAGCGTGGTCGACCCGACCGCCTACACCACCCAGTTTCCCAGCAGCGGCGTGCAGCTTCGCTTTACCAGCGCCAGTGATTACGAGGTCTATGCCCAGCCGGTGCTGACGGGCAGCACGCCGATTGCCAGCGGCTCATTGTCGGGTACCTATCCCGAGACCATCGGCTTCGCCGGCGTGGAGCTGCAGATCAGCGCGGCACCGGCGGCGGGCGATACCTTCGTGGTGCAGGGCAAGTCGGCGGAAACCCAGAGCGTGTTCGAGACCATCGGCAACCTCAGTGCCGCGCTGAAGACCCCGGTATCCGGCGACCCTGCCGCGCAACTGGCGCTGACCGAGGCCGTGGCCTCGGCCATCAGCAACCTGGACAACGGCATGAACCAGGTGCTGGCCACCCAGGCGTCCATCGGTGCGCGGCTGAACGTCATCGACACCCTCAGCACCGAGAACGAAAGCCTGCAGATCGCCAATGCCAGCAGCCAGTCCACGATCCGCGACACCGACATGGCCGAGGCCATCTCCAAACTGGCGCTGCAAATGACCAAGCTGGAGGCGGCGCAGGCATCGTTCGTGCGGATTTCGCAGTTGAGCCTGTTCAACAAGATGTGAATGTCCGTACGGTCGTATCGTGGGAAGCGAAGGGCGGGGGCGACCTGCAGGTGTTTGGGTCAACCGCAGGCGTAATCCGGGGCACGGCATTATCCCCCCGGACTATTGTTTCACTGATCCAGGGTTAGACTGGCGATACTTTTGGCGAAGTTGTCGAAGTCATCGAGGTGCCGGTTGGTGATGCTATGGACGATAGCCCAGTTGATCAGCCGATCCATGCCCGCCTCCGTATTGCGGCTGTGGCGACCTGATTGTAGGAGCGAGCTCTGCTCGCGAAAAAGCTGCGCTCGCGACGCTCGCTCCTACAGGGAGGCTCTATTCGTTCAGGCATAAAGAAACCTGATTAGCAACGATGCTCAGCCAAGCGGGTAGCCCGGATGAAATCCGGGAAAGGTCGGGCGGCATGCCAGACCGCCCCGGATTTCATCCGGGCTACAGGGTTGCGCCAGTGCCCTACCGGCGCGCGGTCAGTACGGCTGAAGCTCGTTGCCAATCAGGTAAAGAAAACGCCGCGATTCCGTACCGGCATCGCGGCGTTTTTCTTAACTGACCGGCATTAGGCTACGGACTGCTCCATACGGAACTTGATCGCTTCAACCGGGGTTGGCAGATCGACCGGGAAGTGTTTGGCTTCGTAGGCTTCGATCAGGGTCAGCATGACCTCAAAGGCGTCGCCTTCCGGGGTGCCGGGTGCCGGTTCGCAGTCAAACAGGGCGGAAACCTCTTTGAGCGCTTCTCTATACTCGCTGTCTGAACGGATCGGGCGAATGTTCATGGCGATTACTCCATCTCTCTGGCGTTAACGATGGCATACAACGGCCTCGTGGAGAAAGCCGAGATGATTTGGCGCAGGGCAATCGGGTGAAGCTTTTTCTCCCCTCTCCCATTTATGGGAGACGACTGCATGGATGCAGGAGGTAGAGCGAAGCAGGAGCCAGAGCCGACGACTGCATGGATGCAGGAGGTAGAGCGAAGCAGGAGCCAGAGCCGACGACTGCATGGATGCAGGAGGTAGAGCGAAGCAGGAGCCAGAGCCGAGGGTGTATCGGCGAGCACAGTGCTTGAACTGAGCCAATGCTTGTTTCATCAGCACATCCGTGTAAATGTGGGAACCTGTAATTTCGGAGGTCATCCCATGAGCCGCCTAACCATCGACATGACAGACCAACAGCACCAAAGCCTGAAAGCGCTGGCTGCCTTGCAGGGCAAGACCATCAAACAATACGCGCTGGAAAGGCTGTTTCCAGGTGATCTTGACGCCAATCAGGCATGGAACGAGTTGCAAGCGCTGCTCGGTACCCGCATCCACGAGGGGCTTGCTGGCAATCTGTCTACCAAGAGCATCAGCGAAATTCTTGATGAAGAACTGGCCGAGGGCCAGGCTTGACCGGCTACGTTCTCACTGCGGCGGCAGAATCCGACCTGCGTGGCATCGTCCGCTACACGCGCAAGCAATGGGGCGATGCGCAGGCACGCCGCTACATCGCTACGCTGGAACAGGGTATAGCCAGCCTCGCCGATGGTCGGGGTGCGTTCAAAGACATGAGTGTGCTTTTTCCGGCTCTACGGATGGGGTGCTGCGAACATCACTACATATTCTGTCTGCTGCGTGAGGGAGCGCCTGCCTTGATCGTAGCTATTTTCCATGAGCGCATGAACCTGATGGCACGACTGGCCGACCGGCTCAAAGACTGACACCGTCACTCCCGCGAAGGCGGGAGTCCAGGTGCTGCGCAGCTTCTGGGTTCCCGCCTTCGCGGGAATGACGACTATTTCAGAATATCCCTAAGCGTCAGGATACGGCTACGTAGGTGTCGCGGGGCCGCCTGGGTCCGTGCGCACCGATGACACTCGCGCCGGCGTTTCGGTGCGCACGGCGCACCCTACGAAGGCCATCCGTGGTTCTTTCGTGGGCTGTTGTTTTAAAAGGCTTTCCATGTTTGTCAAGGCGTCAGTGGATTGACACGGAAAAAAATCGAAAAAAACGCTAAAGGATTGGCCGCAGGAGACGATAACCCCAGTGAAAGCTCTCTAGGCCATCCCGGGCGGTTGCCAAGGCCGGGAGTCGTACAAGCCCACACCACGAGGTTCTCGTCATGGCTCTTACCGTCAATACCAACGTTGCATCGCTCAACACCCAGAAAAACCTGAACAAGGCGTCCGACGCCCTGTCCACCACCATGCAGCGCCTGTCCAGCGGCCTGAAGATCAACAGCGCCAAGGACGATGCCGCCGGCCTGCAGATCTCCAACCGCCTGACCAGCCAGATCAACGGCCTGAACGTCGCGGTGAAGAACGCCAACGACGGCATCTCCATCGCCCAGACCGCCGAGGGCGCCATGCAGGAATCCACCAACATCCTGCAGCGTATGCGCGAACTGGCCCTGCAGTCGGCCAACGGCTCGAACAGCGATGAAGACCGCGCCTCCCTGCAGCAGGAATTCAACGCCCTGTCCGGCGAACTGACCCGTATCGCCAACACCACCACCTTCGGTGGCCGCAACCTGCTGGACGGCTCCTTCGGCACCACCAGCTTCCAGGTCGGTGCGAACTCCAACGAAACCATCAACCTGAGCCTGAGCAGCGTTGCGGCCAAGGACCTCAAAGGAACCTACAGCAATGCTTCGACCACTGGCGCCGCTACCGACCTGTCGGCCAAGGTTGTTGGTAATGCAGTAACCGAGAACGGCGTTTCAGGCACTGCTGATGCAACCGGCACCTTTGCTGCTGTGACTGCCGCTTCTGGTGGTAGTGCGGCTGTTCCGGCAACTTCTGGTACGGCTGGCTTTAGCGGTACGTTCGGTGCCGTAGCTGGCGGTATAACTCTCGCTGGCTCGACCATTACTCTGGCTGGCACTGAAACCCTTGGAGACGTCGTCACTGCTCTCAATGCCCAGTTGAGTGCTGATGGCAGCACTTATTCTGTTGCTGATGACGGTGCTGGCGGCCTTACTGTTACCAATACTGCTGGTGATGTTGTCGCCGGTGATGCAGATTTCGCCAATATCGGCTTGACGACCTTTGCCGCCGGTACAACCTATGACGCCGGTTCGGCTGCAGTGCCTGCTACTGGCACTCAAGATATTACCGTCGGTGGCCAGACCATTACTCTAGATGCCACTACCGGTGCCGACCTGGCCTCGGTGGCTCAAGCGATCAATGATGCAGGTATTTCGGGCTACTCGGCAGCAGTCAACACTGCTGGCGATGGCTTGGTACTGACCAATACCGCAGGTGATGTCACTACCACTGGTAACGACCTGAGTGGCATTGGTCTGGGTACTGTCACCAGCAACAGCGATTACGTCGCGGGTACTGACGCTATCACTGGAACCTCGGTAATTGGTTCGGCGGGGGCGTTCACTGTGAACGGTGAGAGCGTTTCCTTCAGCGCCACTGATGATGTTGACACCATTCTGGCTGCTATCAGTACCGCCACTGGTGGTGATGTGACGGGGGCAGTTGATACCAACGGTCGTATTACTCTGACTTCGGCAAACGGTGAGTCCATTGAATTGGCTGATGCTACAGGCGGATCCTTGGCCTCTCTGGGGCTGAGCGCCGGTACGACGGAGGCTACCCTGCAGAGCGATACCTCCGTGACCCTCAATGGCACTGAGATCAAACTGAGTAAAGGCAGTGACATGGATAGTATTGTTACTACCATCAACACCGCCAGCACCGGTGTAACGGCTAGCAAGAACGATGATGGCACTCTGACGCTGTCTTCTGAGGATGACTTCACCGTGGCTAATGGTGCTTCGGGTACCGGCCTGGCTGCGCTGGGTTTGGACTTGACTGCCCGTAGCCACACTGCAGTCACTCAGGAAACCACCGTGAGTAACCTGGATATTTCCACTGTCGATGGCTCGCAGACCGCCATTCAGGTACTGGACGGCGCCATGCAGCAGATCGACAGCGAGCGGGCCAAGCTGGGTGCGGTGCAGAATCGTTTCGACAGCACGGTTTCCAACCTGCAGAATATCGCCGAGAATGCTTCCTCTGCCCGCAGCCGGATCCAGGATGCCGACTTCGCCGCGGAAACCGCCGAACTGGCCAAGCAGCAGACCCTGCAACAGGCGTCCACCGCGATCCTGGCGCAGGCCAACCAGTTGCCGTCCGCGGTGCTGAGCCTGCTGCAATAAGCCAATCTCTGAGGCGGTGGAGGGGGGAGTGCGCAAGCCTTCCCCCTTTGCCCATTGCGAGGTGCTCTCATGACCATTACAAGCGTTACGCCAATTGGCAGCCTGACGCCATCGGCGCGCCAGGTAGCCGGGGCGGCCGTCGAGCGGCCACGGCAGTCGGGCGAGAATCCCCAGGCGGCCGAGGCCGTGGCGAACGTACCGCGCGAGCAACAGGAGTCGGCGGTGGCGAGCATGCAGAGCGCCATGCAGTCGATTCGCCGCGACATCAATTTCCAGGTCGACGACAGCACCGGCCGGGTGGTGGTGCAGGTCGTCGATGGCGGTTCCGGCGAAGTGGTTCGGCAGATTCCCTCCGAGGTGGCCTTGAGTCTGGCGGCGCGCCTGGAGGACATGCGCAGCCAGCTGTTTCGCGAAGAGGCGTGATTTTCACAGGCGTGAGCCTGCGGTGAACGGGTTCGCGAATAAATTCGCTGCTACACAGGTTGAGTGACTGGCTCGTTAATTGCTGGGCAGTGGCAGGGCGTCAATAATTCGTTGCGAGGAGGTCGACATGTCAGGCACCACTATTTCCGGTCTGGGTACAGGGCTGGATATCGACGGCATGGTGACCGCCATCGCCGATGCGGAAAAGGCGCCCAAGCAGGCGCAGATCGACCGGCTGACGACCAAGACGGAAACCAGCCTCTCGGCCGTGGGTACGCTGACCAGCGCGGTCGAGACGTTCGAAGCCTCGCTGACCGCCCTGGAGAGTTCCTCCAGCAGCTTCGAAGGGCTCGGCGTGCAGTCCTCCGCCGATGACGTGGCCAGCGCCACTGCTGGCGCGGGCGCGGTTCCCGGCAGTTACAAGGTGGAGGTGATCAGCCTGGCCAGTTCGTCGAAAGTGGCCAGTGCCAGCCTGGAGGGCGGTGCTTCCACGACCTTCGATTCCGGCGGCACGCTGACCATCGACGTCGGCGACAACGCCTCCTATGAGGTTCAGGTCGCGCCGGGGGCTTCGCTGACGGAAATCCGCGATGCGATCAACTCCCAGCTTTCCGCCACTGCGGGCATCAGCGCCAACATCATCACCGATGCCAGTGGCGCGCGCCTGGTACTGTCCTCGGAGGTCACCGGGGAGGGCACCGACCTGTATGTGAAGGGCACGGGGGATCTGGCGGCGCTGAACATCAACGTCGATGAGGACGGCAATCACGACCTTACCCAGCAGTCGGGCACCGGGGCTGGCTCCATCACCCTGGCCAGCAATGCTTCCTACAAGATCGACGGCCTGGAGCTGAGCAGCTCCACCAACACCGTCACGGCGCTGAGCGGCCTGAGCATCAAGCTGACGGCCGAGGGCACCACCACCCTGACCGTGGCGCCCAATACCGAGGGCTTGAAAACCTCCATCGAGGCTTTCGTCAGTGCCTACAACAACCTGATCACCGTCACCAATGCCTTGACCCGGGTAACCACCAGCGAAGACGAGACGAGTACCGATGCCGGCGCGCTGGTGGGCGACGCCCTGGTTCGCTCGCTGCTCGGTTCGATACGCAACGAACTGGTACAGCCCTCGACCGGCAGCGGTGAGCTGAGCGTTCTGGCGCAACTGGGCGTGACCACCAACAAGGACGGTACGCTGTCGATCGACGATGCCAAGCTGAGCAGCGCGCTGGAGACCCACTACGATGAGGTTCAGGCGTTCTTCGTCGGCGACGACGGGTTGATTCCGCGCCTGAAATCGGTCACCGAGCCTTACACGGCACCCGGAGGGCTGCTGGCCGGTCGCACCGAGTCGCTGCAAAAGACCATGACGCAATTGAGCGAGCAGCAGCAGGCGCTGGATCGGCGCATCGATTCGCTGACCACCTCGCTGTACACCAAGTACAACAACATGGATATCCTGGTGGCGCAGTTGAATGCAAGCAGCGCGAGCCTTCTGAGCACGCTCGAGGCGCTGAACAATTCCAACAAAAAATGAGTGTCAGGGAGAGCCGCCGCTGTGCGGCTTCCAGCCTAAAGATTCCCGATTGCCGGCCGATAGCCTGTCAAATCCACGCAGTGACTTGGTTATCGAGGAGCAGTCGTCATGTATGCAGCGTCCGCGCTCAGGCAGTATCAGCAGGTCAGTACCCAGTCCCAGCTTGCCGAGGCCAGCCCCCATCGCTTGATCCAGATGTTGTTCGAAGGCGCCCTGGATCGCCTGGCGCAGGCCCAGGGCGCGCTTGCCCGTGGCCAGGTCGCCGAGAAGGGGCTGCTGATCGGCAAGGTGATCGGGATCGTCGGTGGCCTGCGCGAGGGGTTGGACAAGGGCCAGGGGGGCGAGTTGGCGCAGCACCTCGATGGGCTCTATGAATACATGATTCGGCAGTTGGCCCAGGCCAACCTGAAAAACGATGAGGCGATCCTGCGTCAGGTGGCGCAATTGCTGCGTGAATTGAAAGAAGGCTGGGATGGCATTGCTTGAGGGCCGTGCCGGACAATCCGGGAGAAAATCATGAGTTCGTCTGTCCAGCGTCTGGAAGAAACCGGCTGCGCACTGCGCGATGCCCTGCTCAGGCAGGACTGGGTGGCCATCGGCAAGTTGGATCTGCAATGCCGCCAGGCGGTCGATGCGGCCATGCACGAGGGGGGCGATGAGGCGCGCCTGCGCGACAGCATGCAGGAGCTGCTGCTGCTCTACCGCGAGCTGGTTACGCTGTGCACGGCCGAGCGCAAACGCCTTGGCGATGAGCTGGTGCAGATCAACCAGGCTCGCCAGGGGGCCAAGGTCTATCAGTTGTTCGGCTGATTGTCATGGCTAGCGCAGGTTTCTGCCCCCTCTCCCGCTTGCGGGAGAGGGCTGGGGAGAGGGGAGAAAAAGCTGCCCTGCTGCATCGGTAGGGCGGGTGCAACCGCAGCGAGTACGGGAACGCCACAGGAAATCACGCCATAAATTTGACTGAGTCCAATTTTTTGACTTTACTAGTGGCACGTTGCCGGTGTGCGCCGAAGAACTGGCGTGCAATTTCCCTCACTTCTCGGGTCAGACAAGCACAAGATGTGGCGTGAAACCAAAATCCTGTTGATCGACGACAATGCTGCGCGCCGCCACGAACTGGCGATCATTCTGAGCTTTCTCGGGGAGGAGCATCTGGCCTGCACGAGCCAGGACTGGCGTGGCGCGGTTGCCGAGTTGGATCCCGGCCGCGAAGTGCTCAGTGTCTTGCTGGGCGACGTGCAGTCCCAGGGCGGCGCATTGGAGCTGACCAGGCAGATCGTGGGCTGGGATGAGTTCCTGCCCTTGCTCACGGTGGGGGAGGTCGCCATCGGTGAATGGCCGGAGGATCTGCGCAGGCGCGTGCTGGCCAGCCTGGAAATCCCGCTGAGCTACAACAAGTTGCTCGACTCGCTGCATCGCGCCCAGGTCTACCGTGAAATGTACGACCAGGCCCGTGATCGTGGTCGGCAGCGTGAGCCCAATCTGTTCCGTAGCCTGGTGGGTACCAGTCGCGCCATTCAGCAGGTGCGACAGATGATGCAGCAGGTGGCCGATACCGAGGCCAGCGTGCTGATCCTCGGCGAGTCCGGAACTGGCAAGGAAGTTGTAGCGCGCAATCTGCATTATCACTCCAAGCGTCGCGAGGCACCGTTCGTGCCGGTCAACTGCGGCGCGATTCCGGCCGAGCTGCTCGAAAGCGAACTCTTCGGGCATGAGAAGGGTGCTTTTACCGGCGCCATCACCAGCCGGGCAGGGCGCTTCGAGCTCGCCAACGGCGGTACGCTGTTTCTCGATGAGATCGGTGATATGCCGCTGCCGATGCAGGTCAAGCTGCTGCGTGTGTTGCAGGAGCGCACTTTCGAGCGAGTCGGCAGTAACAAGACGCAGACCGCCGACGTGCGCATCATCGCGGCCACGCACAAGAACCTGGAGAAGATGATCGAGGACGGCAGCTTCCGCGAGGATCTGTACTACCGCCTCAACGTCTTCCCCATCGAGATGGCGCCGCTGCGCGAGCGCATCGAAGACATCCCGCTGCTGATGAACGAGCTGATTTCGCGCATGGAGCACGAGAAGCGCGGTTCCATTCGCTTCAACTCGGCCGCCATCATGTCGCTGTGCCGTCACGACTGGGCGGGCAACGTGCGCGAGCTGGCCAACCTGGTGGAGCGCATGGCGATCATGCATCCCTATGGTGTGATCGGGGTGGGCGAATTGCCGAAGAAGTTCCGTCATGTCGATGACGAGGATGAGCAACTCGCCGCCAGCCTGCGTGACGAGATGGAAGAGCGCGCGGCGATCATGGCCGGCCTTCCGGGCCTCGATACGCCAGCCATGCTGCCGCCGGAGGGGCTGGATCTGAAGGACTACCTCGGCAACCTGGAGCAGGGCCTTATCCAGCAGGCGCTGGATGATGCGGGCGGTGTGGTGGCGCGTGCGGCTGAGCGCCTGCGTATTCGCCGCACCACCCTGGTCGAGAAAATGCGCAAGTACGGCATGAGTCGCCGCGAAGAGGATGGTCAGGACGAGGATTGATTCCTCAGCCTCAGGCTAAGGAAACTCTGGAAAACTCGTCATTCCCGCGCAGGCGGGAATCCAGAATCTGCGAAACTCCTGGGCTCCCGCCTTCGCGGGAGTGACGGTAAGTAACTTTTTCAGAACATCCGTAACGCCGCAAAGAAAGCCGGTTTGCCGTACCACCCTGGTGGAGAAGATGCGCAAGTACGGTATGAGTCGCCGCGAAGAGGATGGTCAGGAAGAGGATTGATTCCTCAGCCTCAGGCTAAGGAAACTCTGGAAAACTCGTCATTCCCGCGCAGGCGGGAATCCAGAACCTGCGAAACTCCTGGGCTCCCGCCTTCGTGGGAGTGACGGTAAGTAACTTTTTCAGAACATCCCTAACGCCGCAAAGAAAGCCGGTTTGCCGTACCACCCTGGTGGAGAAGATGCGCAAGCACGGTATGAGTCGCCGCGAAGAGGATGGTCAGGAAGAGGATTGATTCCTTAGCCTCAGGCTAAGGAAACTCTGGAAAACTCGTCATTCCCGCGCAGGCGGGAATCCAGAACCTTCGAAACTCCTGGGCTCCCGCCTTCGCGGGAGTGACGGTAAGTAACTTTTTCAGAACATCCCTAACGCCGCAAAGAAAGCCGGTTCGCCGTACCACCCTGGTGGAGAAGATGCGCAAGTACGGTATGAGTCGCCGCGAAGAGGATGGTCAGGACGAGGATTGATTCCTCAGCCTCAGGCTAAGGAAACTCTGGAAAACTCGTCATTCCCGCGCAGGCGGGAATCCAGAACCTTCGAAACTCCTGGGCTCCCGCCTTCGCGGGAGTGACGGTAAGTAACTTTTTCAGAACATCCGTAACGCCGCAAAGAAAGCCGGTTCGCCGTACCACCCTGGTGGAGAAGATGCGCAAGTACGGTATGAGCCGCCGCGAAGAGGATGGTCAGGAAGAGGATTGATTCCTCAGCCTCAGGCTAAGGAAACTCTGGAAAACTCGTCATTCCCGCGCAGGCGGGAATCCAGAACCTGCGAAACTCCTGGGCTCCCGCCTTCGCGGGAGTGACGGTAAGTAACTTTTTCAGAACATCCCTAACGCCGCAAAGAAAGCCGGAGCTTTGACGCAAGCTTCGGCTTCTCTTTTTCAACCTATTGAAAAATAAGAACAAAAAAGTAGGCACGGGGATTGCTAAAGCTCTTGTATCTGACCGTCTTCTGACGGTACGTCGTACGAGAGAAGCAGATGGAAGCCAACCTTCGTCCTACCGAGTCAGCCGAGCCAAACGGCTCCGCACCGCTCGAACAAGCCAGCCGTGCAGGACTGGAGCAGGCCTTTGCCCTGTTCAATCAGATGTCCAATCAGCTCAGCGAGTCCTACAGCCTGCTTGAGGCGCGGGTCAATGAGCTGAAGGGGCAACTGGCGCTGGTCAGTGCACAGCGCATGCAGGAACTGGCGGAGAAGGAACGTCTGGCCCATCGCCTGCAGAGCCTGCTGGATCTGCTACCCGGTGGCGTGATCGTCATCGATGGTCAGGGTGTCGTACGTGAAGCCAACCCCGTGGCGCGCGCGCTGCTCGGCCAGCCGCTGGTGGGCATGCTTTGGCGTCAGGTAATTGCCCGCAACTTCGCTCCGCGCGAAGACGATGGCCACGAAATTTCCATGCGCGACGGCCGCCGTCTATCTATCGCCACCCGATCCCTGCATGGCGAGCCGGGACAGCTGGTACTACTTACGGATCTGACGGAAACCCGTCGCCTGCAGGATCAGCTCTCTCGCCATGAGCGCCTATCGGCGCTGGGGCGCATGGTCGCTTCCCTGGCCCATCAGATCCGTACACCGCTTTCCGCTGCGTTGCTCTATGCAAGCCACCTCAATGAACAGGTACTGCCGGCCGAACAGCAGCAGCGCTTCGCCGGGCGCTTGAAGGAGCGGCTGCACGAGTTGGAAAACCAGGTGCGCGACATGCTGATCTTCGCCCGGGGCGAGCTGCCATTGCCGGATCGTCTGGCGCCGTCGGCCCTGTTCGATGCGCTGCGTGCGGCTGCCGACGCGCATGTGGGCGATATGGCTGTGCGCTGGCAGTGCGATGTGCGCGACGGCGAGCTGCTGTGCAACCGCGACACGCTGGTCGGCACCGTCCTCAATCTGATCGACAACGCCATTCAGGCTGCCGGGCGCGATGCGCGTCTGAAGATTCATCTGTATCGCCGCGGTGGCCAGTTACGGCTATGCGTCAGCGATAACGGACCGGGTATGAGCCAGGAAACTCTGGCGCGCCTGGGCGAGCCCTTCTTCACCACCAAGACCACCGGCACCGGCCTGGGCCTGGCGGTGGTCAAGGCGGTGGCGCGTGCTCATCAGGGCCAGTTGCTGCTGCAATCACGTGCAGGTCGTGGCACCTGCGCCATCGTTTCTTTGCCGCTGCTTGATGCAGCGCCTCACTCGAATCAGGAGTAATCCATGGCTGCCAAAGTCCTGCTGGTTGAAGACGACCGCGCGCTGCGCGAAGCCCTGGCCGATACCCTGTGCCTGGGCGGGCATGATTATCGGGCGGTCGATTGCGCCGAGGCGGCGTTGGTCGCGTTGACCGAAGAGCCGTTCGGGCTGGTGGTCAGCGACGTCAACATGCCGGGTATGGATGGTCATCAACTGCTGGCGCAGATCCGTAGTCGTTATCCGCAACTGCCGGTATTGCTGATGACGGCTTTCGGCGCGGTAGAGAGGGCGGTAGATGCCATTCGCCAGGGCGCCGCTGATTATCTGGTCAAGCCCTTCGAGCCGCGTACGCTGCTGGAGCTGGTGGCCAAGCACGCTCTCGGTAAATTGACGGCGGGGGATTGCGATGGTCCGGTAGCGCTCGAGCCGGCCAGCGTGCAGCTGCTGGAGCTGGCGTCACGCGTGGCGCAGAGTGATTCGACGGTGATGATCACGGGTGAGTCGGGGACCGGTAAGGAGGTGCTGGCGCGTTATATCCATCAGCAGTCGCCGCGCGCCTCCGGGCCTTTCATCGCCATCAACTGTGCGGCGATTCCCGACAACATGCTTGAGGCGACTTTGTTCGGGCATGAGAAGGGCGCGTTCACCGGTGCGGTCACCGCTCAGCCGGGCAAGTTCGAGCTGGCTGACGGCGGCACCATTCTGCTCGACGAGATTTCCGAAATGCCGCTGGGGCTGCAGGCCAAATTGTTGCGTGTGTTGCAGGAGCGTGAGGTGGAACGGGTCGGCGCGCGCAAGCCAATCAACCTGGATATTCGCGTGCTGGCCACCAGCAACCGTGACTTGGCTAGCGAGGTTGCCGCAGGACGCTTCCGCGAGGACCTCTATTATCGACTGTCGGTCTTCCCCTTGGCCTGGCGGCCACTGCGTGAGCGGCCTGCCGACATTCTGCCGCTGGCCGAGCGGCTGCTGGCCAAGCACGTCAAAAAAATGAATCAGGCGCCGGTGCGCTTGTCAGAATCGGCCGCGCAGTGCCTGGTGCAGCATCAGTGGCCGGGCAACGTGCGTGAGCTGGACAACGCCATTCAACGTGCACTGATTCTGCAGCAGGGCGGGGTGATTCAGGCGCAGGATCTGTGCCTGCACGCACCCATAGGTCAGACGGTGCAGAGCGCCGTGCCGCACCTGGCTGTGGTGCCGAGTATGGCCCCGCCGATGACGCAGCCGGTCGAGTCGCCGAGTGCGGTCGATGCCGGCGCGCTGGGCGAGGACCTTCGCCGTCGTGAGTTTCAGGTGATCATCGATACCCTGCGTGCCGAGCGCGGTCGCCGCAAGGAGGCCGCCGAACGCCTGGGGATCAGCCCGCGCACCCTGCGCTACAAGCTGGCGCAGATGCGTGATGCCGGGATGGATGTCGAGGCGTATCTGTACGCCAGTTAGTTTTGCTGAGCTGAGCTGAGCTGAGCTGAGCTGAGCTGTGCGGTGGGGCGGGGTGGCTGATAGGGTTTCCTGGGTCCCCGCCTTCGCGGGGATGACGGCGATAGAAAACCCGAGGTCATCCCCGCGAAGGCGGGGATCCAGCCGCGGTGCTAAGGTTGTCCTGGCTTGTAGGAGCGATTTTTTCGTTCGGGCCTAAATCGATCGATGAATAGGCCTTCATACCTATCGAGGGCCCAATCTGCAAAGGACTGCAGCATGAAACAACCCGCCGTTTACATTATGGCCAGTCAGCGTAATGGCACGCTCTATACCGGAGTTACAGCGGATCTGCTGCAGCGTGTCTGGCAGCATAGAGAGGGGGTCGTTGAGGGCTTTACACTCCGCTATGGCGTGAAGTTGCTGGTGTGGTACGAGCAGCATGAAAGTATGAGTGGCGCGATAGCCAGGGAGAAGGCGATCAAGAAATGGAATCGTGCTTGGAAGCTGCGCCTGATCGAAGAGCGAAATCCGCAATGGCAGGATCTCTGGTCGGAGATTGTTGGTGATTCGTCTCTTGCTGCTGGGTCCCCGCCTTCGCGGGGATGACGGTGGCTACCCCATCTATCTGCGTGTTCCCGATCTGATTCCCATAAGCCGCTTTGTTGGCACCCTTGTTGCAAATACCCCTGCATAGCGCCGCTAGTGTCAAAAAGCGGGCAGTGGAGGATGTGATGAGCCAGGGTGTCGAATTCAATCGCTTGATGCTGGAAATGCGTTCCATGCAGGCTGAGGCCATGGCGCGTCAGAAGCCTGTTGCGAGCGAGCCGGCGCCGGGGGCGCCGAGTTTCTCGGAAATGCTCGGCCAGGCGGTGAACAAGGTCAACGAGACCCAGCAGGCCTCCAACAAGCTCGCCACTGCCTTCGAGATGGGCCAGAGCGGCGTCGATTTGACCGACGTGATGATCGCCTCGCAGAAAGCCAGCGTATCCTTCCAGGCCATGACCCAGGTGCGTAACAAGCTGGTCCAGGCTTATCAAGACATCATGCAGATGCCGGTCTGAGGATTGATTCATGGCTGAAGCAGCAGTAGCAAACGTACCGGCCAAGGCCGAGTCAGGCGAGCCGAAGAAGCCCCTGCTGGGCCTTAGCTTCCTGGAAAACCTCGCCGAGATGTCGGTGCTGCGTCAGCTCGGCCTGTTGGTCGGTCTGGCTGCCAGCGTGGCTATCGGTTTTGCCGTGGTGCTCTGGTCGCAGCAGCCGGACTATCGCCCGCTCTATGGCAGCCTCAACGGCATGGATGCAACCCAGGTGATCGAAACCCTGACGGCATCCGGTATCGATTACACCATCGAACCCAACTCCGGTGCTCTGCTGGTCAAAGCTGATGATCTGGCGCGCGCGCGGCTGCGTCTGGCCGCTGTCGGCGTGGCACCGACGGATAACAGTGTCGGTTTTGAAATTCTCGACCGTGAGCAGGGGCTGGGTACCAGCCAGTTCATGGAGGCGACCCGCTATCGCCGTGGTTTAGAAGGCGAACTGGCGCGTACTGTTGCCAGCCTCAATAACGTCAAGGCGGCGCGTGTACACCTGGCCATGCCCAAGGCGTCGGTGTTCGTGCGTGACGAACGTAAGCCGTCTGCCTCGGTTCTGGTCGAACTCTATCCGGGGCGTGCATTGGAGCCCAGCCAGGTGATGGCCATCGTCAATCTAGTGGCGACCAGCGTGCCCGAGCTGGACAAAGGCCAGGTCACCGTGGTGGATCAGAAGGGCAATCTGCTCTCCGATCAGCAGGAGCTGTCCGAGCTGACCATGGCTGGCAAGCAGTTCGACTACACCCGCCGCATGGAAACCTTGTTCACCCAGCGTGTGCACAACATTTTGCAGCCTGTGCTGGGTACCGGCCGTTACAAGGCGGAAGTCTCGGCTGATGTGGATTTCAGTTCGGTCGAGTCCACTTCGGAGATGTTCAACCCTGACCAACCGGCGCTGCGCAGCGAGCAGCAGGTCAATGAGCAGCGTCAGAGCAGCCTGCCGCCGCAGGGCGTGCCTGGCGCGCTGTCCAATCAGCCGCCAGGGCCTGCCGCCGCGCCGCAGCAGGCCGCCGGTGCGGCTGCTCCGGCAGGTCCGGTGGCGCCGGGGCAGCCGCTGGTCGATGCCAATGGTCAGCAGATCACCGACCCGGTGACTGGCCAGCCGATGCTGGCACCGTACCCGGCGGACAAGCGCGAGCAATCGACGCGCAACTTCGAACTGGATCGCTCCATCAGCTACACCCGTCAACAGCAGGGGCGTCTGCGCCGCCTGTCGGTCGCGGTCGTGGTGGATGATCAGGTGCGCATCGACCCGGCAACGGGTGAAACCACCCGGGTGCCGTGGACAGCCGATGACCTGGCGCGCTTTACCCGTCTGGTGCAGGACTCGGTGGGCTTCGATGCCAGTCGCGGCGATAGCGTCAGCGTGATCAATACGGCCTTCACCACCTCGCTGGGCGAGGAGATCCCTGATATTCCGTTCTACACCCAGCCCTGGTTCTGGGACATCGTCAAGCAGGTGCTCGGCGTGCTGTTCATCCTGGTGCTGGTCTTCGGTGTACTGCGTCCGGTGCTCAACAACATCACTGGCGGCGCCAAAGGCAAGGAGCTGGCCGGTGCTGGCGATGTGGAACTGGGCGAGATGGCGGGGCTGGATGGCGGGCTGTCCGATGATCGCGTCAGCCTTGGCGGGCCGCAGAGCATCATGTTGCCGAGCCCCAGTGAGGGGTATGATGCACAGCTGAACGCCATCAAGAGTCTGGTGGCGGAAGATCCTGGCCGCGTCGCCCAGGTCGTCAAAGAGTGGATCAACGCCGATGAGTGATAATCGTACCGCTACCAAGCTTAGCAAGGTCGACAAGGCCGCCGTTCTCCTGCTCTCGCTGGGCGAGACCGATGCCGCGCAGGTGCTGCGCCACCTCGGGCCGAAGGAAGTACAGCGCGTCGGCGTCGCCATGGCCGGCATGCGCAATATCCACCGCGAGCAGGTCAAGCAGGTGATGGGTGAGTTCGTCGAGATCGTCGGCGACCAGACCAGCCTCGGTGTCGGCTCCGATGCCTACATCCGCAAGATGCTCACCTCTGCGTTGGGTGAGGACAAGGCCGGTAATCTGATCGACCGCATCCTGCTGGGCGGCAGCACCAGTGGCCTGGACAGCCTGAAATGGATGGAGCCGCGTGCCGTTGCCGATGTGATTCGCTACGAGCACCCGCAGATTCAGGCCATCGTCGTCGCCTACCTCGACCCGGACCAGGCGGCCGAGGTGCTCAGTCACTTCGATCACAAGGTACGCTTGGACATCGTTCTGCGGGTGTCGTCGCTGAACACCGTGCAGCCGGCCGCGCTGAAGGAGCTCAACCAGATTCTCGAGAAACAGTTCTCCGGCAGCGCCAATGCCACGCGCGCCGCCATGGGCGGCGTCAAGCGTGCGGCGGACATCATGAACTTCCTCGACAGCTCGGTGGAAGGTCAACTGATGGACTCCATCCGCGAAGTGGACGAAGACCTGTCGACACAGATCGAAGACCTGATGTTCGTCTTCGACAACCTGGCCGATGTCGACGACCGTGGCATCCAGGCGCTGATGCGCGAGGTCTCCTCCGAAGTGCTGGTGCTGGCACTCAAAGGGGCCGATGACGCGATCAAGGACAAGGTGTTCAAGAACATGTCCAAGCGCGCTGCCGAGCTGCTGCGCGACGACCTGGAGGCCAAGGGGCCGGTGCGGGTCAGCGATGTGGAAGCGGCGCAGAAGGAAATTCTTACCATTGCCCGCCGTATGGCCGAGGCCGGCGAGATCGTGCTTGGCGGCAAGGGTGGCGAGGAGATGGTGTAAGCCATGGCAGCCAAGGAGCCCGAGAGCGAGCTGATTCGTGCCAAGGATCTGGGCATTTTCGACCGCTGGGCACTGCCCAGCTTCGACGCACCCGGCGAAGAGCCAGAGGCAGCCGAGGCCGCTGCTGAAGAACATATGCAGCCTCCAGCTGAATCCGAGCAGCAGGACGCCGCACAGGTCGAAGAGGTCGCACTCGAAGATGTCAAACCACTGACGCTCGATGAACTCGAAGCCATTCGCCAGGATGCCTATAACGAAGGCTTCGCCACGGGCGAGAAGGACGGCTTTCATGCCGGCCAGATCAAGGCCAGGCAGGAGGCCGATGCCGCTCTGGCAGTCAAGGTCGGCAGCCTGGAAAAACTCATGATGCAGTTGCTCGATCCGATTGCCGAGCAGGACCAGCAGATGGAAGTGGCCATGGTGCGCCTGGTCAGCCATATGGTGCGCGAGGTGATCCAGCGCGAGCTGAACAGCGATTCCAGCCAGATTCGCCAGGTCCTGCGCGAGGCGCTCAAACTGCTGCCAATGGGCGCGCAGAACGTGCGCATTCAGGTCAATCCGCAGGATTTCGACACGATCAAGGCCTTGCGTGAGCGTCACGAGGAAAGCTGGCGCATCCTCGAGGATGACAGCCTGCTGCCCGGCGGTTGCCGTATCGAGTCAGAACACAGCCAGATCGACGCCAGTGTCGAAACGCGCATGGCGCAGGCGCTCAAGCAACTGTTCGAGCAGCAGCGCACACAGAGCACGCAATTGCCGGAAGCGGACATCAACCTGGATCTGGACAGCGGCGATGCGCCTTGAGCGGGTGAGCTTCGCCCGGCGTCTGGAGGGCTACTGCGACGCAATCAGCCTGCCCGGCCAACCGATACTCGAAGGCCGTCTGTTACGCATGGTTGGCCTCACCCTGGAGGCCGAAGGCCTGCGTGCGGCCGTTGGCAGCCGTTGCCTGGTGATCAACGACGACAGTTACCACCCGGTTCAGGTCGAGGCCGAAGTAATGGGCTTCTCCGGTGGCAAGATCTACCTGATGCCGGTAGGCAGTCTCGCCGGTATCGCACCGGGGGCGCGCGTGGTGCCGCTGCCGGATACTGGGCGTCTGCCGATGGGCATGTCCATGCTTGGCCGGGTGCTCGATGGCGCCGGGCGGGCGCTGGATGGCAAGGGCGGAATGAAGGCCGAGGACTGGGTGCCGCTGGATGGCCCGACCATCAATCCGCTCAAGCGCCATCCCATCAGTGAGCCGCTGGATGTCGGCATCCGCTGCATCAATGGACTGCTGACCGTCGGGCGTGGCCAGCGACTGGGTCTGTTCGCCGGTACCGGTGTGGGCAAATCGGTGCTGTTGGGCATGATGACGCGCTTCACCGAGGCCGAGATCATCGTCGTCGGCCTGATCGGTGAACGGGGTCGCGAGGTCAAGGAGTTCATCGACGAGATTCTCGGCGAGGAGGGCATCAAGCGTTCGGTGGTGGTGGCATCACCGGCCGACGATGCGCCGCTGATGCGCCTGCGCGCGGCGCAGTACTGCACGCGCATCGCCGAGTATTTCCGCGACAAGGGCAAGAACGTCCTGCTGCTGATGGATTCGCTGACCCGTTACGCCCAGGCCCAGCGCGAAATCGCCCTGGCCATTGGTGAGCCGCCTGCAACCAAGGGGTATCCGCCTTCGGTCTTTGCCAAGCTGCCCAAGCTGGTCGAGCGTGCCGGCAATGCCGAAGCCGGCGGTGGTTCGATCACCGCGTTCTACACGGTGCTGAGTGAGGGTGATGATCAGCAGGACCCCGTCGCCGATGCTGCCCGTGGTGTGCTCGACGGACACTTCGTCCTGTCCCGCCGTTTGGCGGAAGAGGGGCACTATCCGGCGATCGACATCGAGGCCTCGATCAGCCGGGTCATGCCGCAGGTCGTGCCGCCGGAGCAGCTCAAGCAGGCACAGCGCTTCAAGCAGCTGTGGTCACGCTATCAGCAGAGCCGCGATCTGATCAGCGTGGGTGCCTACGTGCCGGGCGGTGATGCGGATACCGATCAGGCCATCGCCCGTCAGCCGGTCATGGCTCAATATCTGCGCCAGGGGCTGGACGAAAGCGTGGGTATGACGCAAAGCCGTGATCAACTGGCTGGGGTGCTGGGGCAGTGAGTGCAGGTCGTGTGGCAGGTTCTACCTGCCAGGGTGACGGCTCGGGCGGCCCCCGGTCTAGGAGAGGCATATGAGCCTGAGCCTGAGTCGCGCCAAGCGCCTGCAGCCTGTCATCGACATGGCGGAAAAGGCCGAGCGTGAGGCTGCGCGGCAGCTTGGCCATTGCCAGGGGCTGGTGGGGCAGGCCGAGGCCAAGCTGGGTGAGCTGGAGCGCTTTCGCGGCGACTACCAGCAGCAGTGGATCACTGAAGGCAGCAAGGGGGTCTCCGGCCAGTGGTTGATGAACTACCAGCGCTTTCTGTCGCAACTGGAAACGGCGGTCGGTCAGCAGCAGCAGAGCCTGGAATGGCACCGCGCCAACCTGGAGAAGGTACGGGCGCTGTGGCAGCAGCGTTATGCGCGTCTCGAAGGGCTGCGCAAGCTGGTGCAGCGTTACCTGGATGAAGCCCGTATGGCCGAGGACAAGCGCGAGCAAAAACTGCTCGACGAACTGGCGCAACGCCTGAGCGAACGCAACTGAGCGGCAATAGCAGTTGTTTCGCCGTCTGCCAGATGCTACACCTTCAGATGTGAATCGCCGCCCATCTGGCAACGTCTCGACAAAGGAGTAGACATGGCCATCACTTCGCAGCCGTCGGCGGACGGACAAGAGCTGACCATCGTGATTCGCGGGCGCTTCGACTTCGCCTCGCATCAGGCCTTTCGTGACGCCTACGAGCGCGTCAGCGTGACGCCCAGGCGTTATCAGGTCGACTTGAGCGAGACCAGTTACCTCGACAGTTCGGCGTTGGGCATGTTGCTCTTGCTGCGTGACCACGCCGGCGGCGACTCGGCGCAGATCAGCCTGCTCAACTGCAGCAGTGACGTGCGCAAGATCCTGGCGATCTCCAACTTCGAGCAGCTGTTCCAGATCAGCTGAGGATGGCTGACCGTCTTGCGGTGCTGATCGCCGAGGACAATGCGGCCGATCGCATGCTGCTGTCGACCATCGTCAGTCGCCAGGGGCATCGTGTGCTCACCGCCAGCAATGGCCTGGAAGCCGTCGCGCTGTTCGAGCAGGCGCGTCCACAACTGGTGTTGATGGATGCGTTGATGCCGGTGATGGATGGTTTCGAGGCCGCCCGGCGCATCAAGCAGAAGGCTGGTGAAGCGCTGGTGCCGATCATCTTCCTCACGTCGTTGACCGAGGGCGAGGCGCTGGTGCGTTGTCTTGAGGCCGGTGGCGACGACTTTCTCGCCAAGCCCTACAACCGGGTGATACTCGAGGCGAAGATCGGTGCAATGGATCGTTTGCGCCGCCTGCATGACACCGTACTGCAACAGCGCGACCTGATCGCCCGGCACAACGAGCATCTGCTGCGTGAGCAGCGCGTTGCCAAGGCCGTATTCGACAAGGTGGCGCATTCCGGCTGCCTGGATGCACCGAACATCAGTTACATGCAGTCGCCCTACGCCCTGTTCAATGGCGACCTGCTACTGGCGGCCTACAAGCCGTCCGGTGGTATGCATGTGATGCTGGGGGACTTCACCGGTCATGGTTTGCCGGCGGCTATTGGCGCGATGCCGCTGGCCGAGGTGTTTTATGGCATGACCGCCAAGGGGCATGCGCTGGCTGAGATCCTCCGCGAGATCAATGCCAAGCTCAAGCGTATCCTGCCGGTGGGGGTTTTCTGCTGCGCCACCTTGCTCAATATCAGCAGCAAGCGCGGTTTGCTCGAGGTGTGGAACGGCGGGCTGCCCGATGGCTACCTGCTGCATGCCGATGGCCGCCCACAGCAGCCGCTGGTGTCCCGTCATCTGCCATTGGGGATTCTCGAGCAGGCAGCCTTCAGTGATCGTTGCGAGGTCTATCCACTGGCGCCGGGGGATCGCATCTTTCTGCTCAGCGACGGCGTACTCGAGGCCAGCGACCGGCATGGTCAGTTGTTCGGTGAGGCGCGCCTGCTCGAGTTGCTGCAAGCCAATCGGCAGCCGCAGGTACTGTTCGATGAGATCCAGCAGGCACTACTGGCCTTTCGAGGCGAGCAGCAAGACGACGTCACCATGGTTCAGGTCGGGCTTGCCGACGATGAGGAACGTCCCCGCCCGCTGGCCTTTGCCGACAGTGGGCAGGTCAGTGTGATGGACTGGTCAGCCAGCTTTGAGTTTCGTGCGCTGAGTCTGCGTCACTTCAATCCGCTGCCGTTTCTGTTGCAGCTGCTGCTCGATGTCAGGGCGCTGCGCCCGCGTGGCGGCGAGCTGTATACCGTGCTGGCCGAGCTCTATTCCAATGCCCTGGAGCATGGGGTGATGAACCTGGATTCCTCGCTCAAGCGCGATGCCAGGGGCTTTGCCGAGTACTACCGGGAGCGGCGTCTGCGCCTGGCCTCACTGGATGAGGGTTATGTGCGCTTTCACCTGCAGATGCTGCCGCAGAAGCAGGGCGGCCGCCTGATCGTACAGGTGGAGGATAGCGGGCCAGGTTTCGACCCGGCAGGCCTCCCCAGTGCGGCCGACGATGCTCTGTGTGGGCGAGGGCTGGCACTGGTGCGTGAGCTCAGCGATGGCCTCGAGCTTTACCCCGACGGCCGTGGCGTTCGCGTGGAGTTTTGCTGGCTCACTGAGGCATAATCGGCCTCTTGATGTTCAGGGAGTGACCCGGTGTCCGATATCCATCTCGACGATGCTGTCCTGGCATCCCTGCAGGATGTCATGGAAGACGAATATCCGATTCTGCTCGATACCTTCGTTGCCGATTCCGAAGAGCGTTTGCGCCTGCTGCATCAGGCGCTGGACGAGGGTAACGCACAGGAGCTGCGCCTGGCTGCGCACAGCTTCAAGGGCAGTTGCAGCAACATGGGTGCGGTATTGTTGGCCGGCCTGTGCAAGGAGCTGGAGGATGCAGGTCGGCGCGAGGCGCTGGAACTGGCTCCGGCCCTGATCGAGCAGATCGAACGTGAGTTCGCCATCGTCCGCATCCTGTTCAAATCCGAGCGTCAGCGCTATCGCGTCTGAGGCCTTTGCCGAAGTTGGCCCGTCCCTTGCTCTGATCCCGTCACGATTCAATCAGACGGAGAGCGTCCATGTCCGCGTTGCCCGATTTACGCCTGCAGGCCACGCCTGAGGTGAAGAGTAAAGCGAAGCAGCCGGCCAAAGCGCCGGAACCCAGCAATAACGGTGCTTCCAGCTTTGCCGAAGTCTATGCAAGGGAGCGTCAGGCCAAGCCTGGCGAGGGTGCTGGCAGCACTGATAAAACCAGCCCGGAGCAGAGCGCTGATACCGCCAGGGAAGAAACCGAGGCTGCCCCGGCTGCCGCCGAGCAGCCTGTGGTTGCCGCGCCCGGCAACTCCTTGCCGGCCCAGGAAGGGGGGGGAGAAGAGCTCGATCCACTTCTGGCGATGGCGCTGGGGGGTATTCAGGCTCCGCTGGAGGAGGCTCCGTTAGCCGAAGTGGCGCCGGATGTGCCGGCGTTGATCATTAGCGGCGCCGCCCCGGCTGCCGCCGAACAGGGTGAGCCTGTGCTGGAAAATGATGCGCTCGACCCACTGGCGCTGCTCAAGCAGTCGATGGAGGAGGCAGGCAAGGCCCAGGCGCCACAGGATGCTGCGGTCAAAAGTACCCGAGTGGCGACCAGTACGGATTTCGCCGCCGCCATGGCAGCCATGGGCAAGGGCGAGCCGCTTGCTGAGAGCAGCGAGGAGTCGATGCTTGAGCTGCCGCTGGAAAGCCTGACCAAGGAAGCATTGGAAAGCCTCAAGGACAGCGTGCAGCCCAATCGCCCGGATCAGTTCGTCAGCAAGCTCAATGCCCTGACTCAGGCGCTCAATCATCAGGTCGGCGCAGCTCAGCGCATGCCGCTGGTGCCGGGGCAGCCAGTGGCCATGCACCAGGCAGGCTGGGGCGAGGCGATGGTGGATCGGGTCATGTGGCTGTCCAGTCAGAACCTCAAGTCGGCCGAGATCCAGCTGGATCCTGCCGATCTTGGGCGTCTTGAGGTGCGGGTGAATCTGTCTCAGGATCAGGCCCAGGTGACGTTTGCCAGCCCCAATGCCGGGGTGCGTGATGCGCTGGAAGGTCAGATGCATCGCCTGCGTGAGCTGTTCGCCCAGCAGGGTATGAACCTGGCTGACGCCAATGTTTCCGATCAGTCGCTCAATCGCGGCTGGCAAGGGCAGGGCGAGGGGGGGCGTGGCAGTGCGGCTGGACGCGATGAGCGACTGGGCAGTGAGGAATTGCTCACGGGTGTTCAGCAGGAGGTGCATGGCGAGCGCCTGGTTGCCGGTCGTGGGCTGGTTGACTATTACGCCTGAGTGGCACGCGCACCGGATGGCGTTACACGGCATGGCCCGACGATGGGCGTTGCTCCGCTAGACTTGCATTCGCCCGGGTCATCGAAAGGTGCCCGGGCGTATGTATTTTGGGTGACAGCAAGGGCGCGGCGCTGTTAAATCCGCAGCCCGGAGTTAGCAGGCCGTTGAAAAACGTAGGCGAGGCAGCCAATGCAAGGCAAAAATAGGCGAAAAAGCGGAGTTTACGAGCTGTAAATGAGCATTTTGAGCCTGTTTTTAACGCAGCAGTGGCAACGCAGATAGTTTTTCAACAGCCTGTTAGACAAGTCAGCTCATCTGCTGGCATAACACTTGCTCCTAACCCTTTGAATGCGGAATGAACTCCGATAGTGACGGATTATTGGCATGGCTAAGAAAGAAGCGGCATCGGCTGGCGATGGGCAACCCGCCGGCAAGAGCAAGCTCAAACTGATCATCCTCATCGTGTTGGGGTTGCTGCTGGCCGTCGGTCTTTCCTTGGGCGGTACCTGGTTCATCCTCAGCAAGGGTGACAAGAGCGAGGAGGCCAAGCCGGCAGAAGCGGCCGCGCCAGCGGCTTCGGTACGACAGCCAGCTATTTATCAGGACTTGATGCCGGCCTTCGTGGTCAATTTCAATTATCAGAATCGCACCCGCTACCTGCAGGTGAGCATGGCCCTGATGAGTCGCGATGCCGCAGGGATGGAGAAGCTCAAGGTACACATGCCGGTACTGCGTAATCGCCTGGTGATGCTGCTCTCAGGGCAGGACTTCGCCGTGCTGCAAACGCCGCTGGGCAAGGAAATGCTCTTGCAGCAGGCGCTGGCCAGCGTGCAGGAGCTGGCGCAGAAGGAAACCGGCAGCACCGTGGTCGAGCAGGTGCTGTTCACCAATTTCGTGTTGCAGTAGCGGGAGCCGAAGATGGCCGTGCAAGACCTGCTTTCCCAGGACGAGATCGATGCGCTGTTGCATGGCGTCGATGACGGCCTGGTCGAGACCGAGGACGCCGAGGAGCCCGGGAGCGTCAAGCAGTATGACCTGACCAGTCAGGATCGCATCGTCCGCGGACGCATGCCGACCCTGGAGATGATCAACGAGCGTTTCGCTCGTTATACCCGTGTCAGCATGTTCAACCTGTTGCGCCGCTCGGCCGATGTCGCGGTTGGTGGTGTGCAGGTGATGAAGTTCGGCGAGTACGTGCATTCGCTGTATGTGCCCACCAGCCTCAACCTGGTGAAGATGAAGCCGTTGCGCGGCACTGGCCTGTTCATCCTCGACGCCAAGCTGGTGTTCAAGCTGGTGGACAACTTCTTCGGTGGCGACGGGCGTCATGCCAAGATCGAAGGCCGTGAGTTCACGCCCACCGAGCTGCGCGTGGTGCGCATGGTGCTCGATCAGGCCTTCGTCGACCTGCGTGAGGCCTGGCACGCGGTGATGGACATCAACTTCGAGTACGTCAACTCCGAGGTCAACCCGGCGCTGGCCAATATCGTCAGCCCCAGTGAAGTGGTGGTGGTGTCCACCTTCCATATCGAGTTGGACGGCGGTGGCGGCGACCTGCATATCACCATGCCGTACTCGATGATCGAACCGATCCGCGAGATGCTCGATGCCGGCTTTCAGTCCGATGTCGACGATCAGGACGAGCGCTGGATCAAGGCGCTGCGTGAGGACATCCTCGATGTCAGCGTGCCGCTCGCGGCCACGGTCGCGCGCCGCCAGTTGAAGTTGCGCGACATCCTGCACATGCAGCCGGGCGATGTGATTCCGGTGGAACTGCCGGAGAACGTGGTCATGCGCGCCAACGGTGTGCCGACCTTCAAGGTCAAGCTGGGGGCGCACAAGGGCAATCTGGCCCTGCAGGTGCTGGAACCAATCGAACGCCAGCGCTGAAGTGCTGGTCATGCTTCAGGGCCGCTAGGCCCGATGTGAGCGAATAGCTGAAGCCAGGCGAGGAAAAACGATGGCAGACGAAGAAAATACCTCCCCAGAAGAACAGGCCCTGGCCGATGAGTGGGCGGCCGCGCTGGCCGAGGCGGGCGATGCCGGGCAGGACGACATCGATGCGATGCTGGCTGCGCAGGAGACTCCTGCGCCTGCGGCACCGGCCGCTCCGCGTGCGCCGATGGAAGAGTTCGGCAGTGCGCCGCCAAGCAACCTGCCGGCCAATCTCGATGGGCCGAACCTGGATGTGATTCTCGACATTCCGGTGTCCATTTCCATGGAGGTCGGCAACACCGATATCACCATCCGCAACCTGCTGCAGCTCAACCAGGGCTCGGTGATCGAGTTGGATCGCCTGGCTGGTGAACCGCTCGATGTGCTGGTCAACGGCACCCTGATCGCTCACGGCGAGGTGGTGGTGGTCAACGAGAAGTTCGGCATCCGTCTGACGGACGTGATCAGCCCCAGCGAACGTATCAAGAAGCTGCGCTGATCATGGCCCGACTCTTAGCATTGTTGCTTGCGCTGCCCGGGTTTGCGCTGGCAGCAGAGCCTGCGGACAAGGCCGCCACGCCCATGGCCGGCAGCGATGTGGCCGGCCAGTTGGGGCAGTTGCTGCTGGGATTGCTGCTGGTCATCGGCTTGATCTTCGTTCTGGCCTGGCTGTTGCGCCGCGTGCAGCAACTGGCGCCACGCAGCGGGCAGGTGATCAAGCTGTTGGCCACGCAACCGCTGGGGCCGCGTGATCGCCTGGTGCTGGTGCAGGTGGGCAACGAGCAGATTCTGCTGGGATTGTCTGCCGGGCGTATCGCACCTCTGCATGTGCTCAAGGAGCCCGTGCACCTGGCCGATGCCGAGCCCGCTACGCCGGAGTTCGCCCAGCGCCTGATGGAGCTGCTGGGCAAGGATCAGAAGGACAAATCCTGATGTTGCGTTTGTTGCTGGTAGTGCTGCTGAGCCTGGTTGCTTCACTGGCGTTCGCCGAAGATCCGCCGGGTGCCAGTTCGCTGATTCAGCAGGGCAGCAACCCATTGTCGATCCCGGCCATTACCCTGTCGACGGATGCCGAGGGGCAGCAGGAATATTCGGTCAGCCTGCAGATTTTGCTGATCATGACGGCGCTGAGTTTCATCCCGGCGTTCGTCATGCTGATGACCAGCTTCACCCGCATCATCATCGTCTTTTCCATTCTGCGTCAGGCCCTGGGCCTGCAGCAGACCCCCTCGAACCAGATTCTCGTTGGCTTGGCGCTGTTTCTGACGATGTTCATCATGGCGCCGATCTTCGACCGGATTAACACCGATGCCCTGCAGCCCTACCTGAACGAGGAAATCATCGCTCAAGAAGCGCTGAGCCGGGCAGAGGTGCCGATTCGCGACTTCATGCTGGCGCAGACCCGTGAGAGCGACCTGGCCCTGTTCGTGCGGCTGTCCAAACGCACCGACCTGGCCAGCGTGGAGGACGTGCCGCTGACCATTCTGGTGCCGGCCTTCGTCACCTCCGAGCTGAAGACCGCGTTCCAGATCGGCTTCATGATCTTCATCCCGTTTTTGATCATCGACATGGTGGTCGCCAGTATCCTCATGGCGATGGGCATGATGATGCTCTCGCCACTGATCATCTCTTTGCCGTTCAAGATCATGCTGTTCGTCCTGGTCGATGGTTGGGCGCTGATCATGGGCACACTGGCCGCCAGTTTCGGCACCTTATAGCGAGGCTCATGATGACTCCCGAGGTTGCGGTTGATCTGTTTCGTGAAGCGCTCTGGCTGATCGTGCTGATCGTCGGTCTGGCCGTGGTGCCGAGTCTGGTGGTGGGGTTGATCGTGGCCATGTTCCAGGCGGCCACGCAAATCAACGAACAGACCTTGAGCTTCCTGCCGCGCCTGATCGTGATGCTGGTTACCCTGATCTGGGCCGGCCCCTGGCTGGTCAGTCAGCTGATGGAGTACACCCAGACGCTGATCCAGAACATTCCCTACCTGATCGGCTGAGAGCTCATGAATAAATCTACTGCGCTCGGCATCTCGCGCTTCGGCTGTGCTCGCAATGCTCATGTATTTCAATACACTCCGCTTGCTGCGCGCAGGCGAAACGCGACCTGCCTTCGCTCGCGACGTTTTCTTCATGAGCTCTGAGGCGCGGCGATGCTGGAGTTGAGCAACGAGCAGATCAGCAGCTGGGTGGGCCAGTTTCTGCTGCCGTTGTTTCGCATCGCCGCGATGTTGATGGTCATGCCGATCATCGGCACCCAACTGGTACCGACCCGTGTGCGTCTGTATCTGGCGCTGGCCATCACCATCGTGCTGGTGCCGGTATTGCCGCCGATGCCGCAGGTCGATGCGCTGAACTTGCGCAGCCTGTTGCTGATACTTGAACAGGTGCTGATCGGCGCCATGTTCGGTTTCATCCTGCAGTTGTTCTTCCACCTGTTTGCCGTGGCCGGGCAGATTATCGCCATGCAGATGGGCCTGGGCTTCGCCTCTATGGCGGACCCGGCCAATGGCGTGTCGGTGCCGGTGCTTGGCCAGTTCATGCTGATGCTGGTGACCCTGCTGTTTCTGGCGATCAACGGTCATCTGGTGGCGTTGGAGATTCTGGCGGAGAGTTTCGTCACCTTGCCTTACGGCCAGGGCTTCATGGTCAACCATTACTGGACGCTGGCGGGCAAGCTGAGTTGGGTGATCGGCGCGGGCCTGCTGTTGACCTTGCCGGCAGTGACGGCGTTGCTGGTGATCAACCTGGCATTTGGCGTGATGACGCGTGCAGCGCCACAGCTCAATATCTTTTCCATCGGTTTCCCGTTGACGCTGGCTCTGGGCCTGGTGATCTACTGGATAAGCCTTTCCGATTTCGGCAGCCTGTTCCAGGCGCTGGCCAGCGAAGCTTTGCAGCAGCTGGGTGAATTCGCTCTGGTGAGGTAGCCATGGCCGAAAGCGAGAGCGGTGCCGACAAAAGCGAGGAACCCACAGGCAAGCGACTTGAAGAGTCGCGCAAGAAAGGTCAGATCGCTCGCTCCAAGGAGCTCAACACCCTGGCGGTCACCCTCACCGGCACCGTGGCCCTGATCATCTTCGGCGCCTACATGGGCAATGTGCTGATGGACATCATGCGCGGCAATTTCAGCCTGCCGCGTGAGGTGTTGATGAGCGAGCGCAGCATGGCGCTTTACCTGCTGGCTTCCGGCAAGGAAGCCCTGCTGGCGATGCAGCCATTCTTGATCGCCTTGCTGATCGCCTCCATCGTCGGCCCTATCGCTTTGGGCGGCTGGCTATTTTCCACGGAAGCACTGCAGCCCAAGGCCAGCCGGATGAATCCGCTGGCGGGGCTCAAACGCATGTTTTCGGTTCAGGCGCTGGTCGAGTTGCTCAAAGCGTTGGCCAAGTTCCTGGTCATCCTCGCCGTGGCGCTGGTGGTACTTTCGGTGGATCAGGACGATCTGCTGGCCATCGCCAATGAGCCCATCGAGCCTGCCATCCTGCACAGTCTGAAGGTGGTCGGCTGGAGCGCTTTTTGGCTGTCCTGTGGCCTGATCCTGATCGCCGCCGTGGATGCGCCATTCCAGCTGTGGAGTCACAAGCAGAAGCTGAAGATGACCAAGCAGGAGGTGCGCGACGAGTACAAGGACACCGAGGGCAAACCCGAGGTCAAGGGACGCATTCGTCAGTTGCAGCGTGAAATGGCTGAACGCCGCATGATGCAGGCCGTACCGCAGGCCGATGTGGTGATTACCAACCCGACACACTTTGCCGTGGCGCTCAAGTACGACCCGGAGAAGGGAGGGGCGCCGCTGTTGCTGGCCAAGGGCGGCGACTTCCTGGCGCTGAAGATTCGTGAGATCGCCCAGGAGCACAAGGTGATGGTGTTGGAATCACCGGGGCTGGCGCGGGCCGTTTACTACTCTACCGAGCTCGATCAGGAAATCCCCGCCGGTCTCTATCTGGCGGTGGCGCAGGTGCTGGCCTACGTCTATCAGCTGCGTCAGTACCAGGCCGGCAAGGGCAAGCGCCCCGGCCCGTTACCGGATTTGCCCATCCCGCCGGATCTGCGTCGTGATTCGTAACGTGCGTCTTGGGCGCTGCCCTGTCATTTATGGAACGCTTCTTGCCATTACCCCTTCAGGACGCACTTTCGCGTCAAAAGATTGAATGGTTTGGGGTAGGGACGTGGCAGTAGATCGCGCACAGCTAATCGGTGACGTACGCAGCAACCTTGCAGGTTTGCGCCACGGCAACCTGGGTATCCCCCTGCTGCTGCTGGTCATGCTCGGCATGGTTATGTTGCCGGTGCCGCCGTTTCTGCTCGATACCCTGTTCACCTTCAGTATCGCGCTGTCCATCGTTGTGTTGCTGGTCAGTATCTACGCGCTGCGGCCGCTGGATTTCGCTGTATTCCCCACCATCCTGCTGGCCGCCACGCTGCTGCGTCTGGCGCTTAACGTGGCTTCGACCCGTGTGGTGCTGCTCAATGGTCACGAAGGGCATGGCGCGGCTGGTCAGGTGATCCAGGCATTCGGTGAGGTGGTGATCGGCGGCAACTACGTGGTCGGTATCGTGGTGTTCGCCATCCTCATGATCATCAACTTCGTGGTGGTCACCAAGGGTGCCGGACGGATTTCCGAAGTGAGCGCGCGCTTCACCCTCGATGCCATGCCTGGCAAGCAGATGGCCATCGATGCCGACCTCAATGCCGGCCTGATCGATCAGAACGAGGCCAAGAAACGCCGCAGCGAGGTGGCGCAAGAGGCAGACTTCTACGGTTCGATGGACGGTGCCAGCAAGTTCGTCCGTGGCGATGCCATCGCTGGCCTGCTGATCCTGTTCATCAACCTCATTGGTGGTATCGCCATCGGCGTGTTGCAGCACAGCCTGGCCTTCGCCGACGCCGGTAAGGTCTACACCCTGCTGACCATCGGTGATGGCCTGGTTGCGCAGATTCCTTCGCTGCTGCTGTCCACTGCCGCGGCGGTGATGGTGACCCGTGTTTCCAGCTCCGAAGACATGGGCGCGCAGGTCAATCGGCAGATGTTCGCGTCACCGCGGGCGCTGGCGGTGGCGGCGGCGATCCTCATCGCCATGGGGCTGGTGCCGGGTATGCCGCACTTTTCCTTCATCAGCCTTGGTCTGGTGGCGGCCGGTGGCGCCTACTGGATCGCGCACAAGAATCGCAAGGTCAAGGAAGAAGAGGTCAAGGAGGTGCAGCGCCAGCAGGAGCTGCTGCCGGCGCAGAAGGCTCAGGAGGTCAAGGAACTGGGCTGGGACGATGTCACTCCGGTGGACATGGTCGGCCTGGAGGTAGGCTACCGCCTGATTCCTCTGGTAGACCGCAACCAGGGGGGGCAGCTGCTTGCGCGGATCAAGGGGGTGCGCAAGAAGCTGTCGCAGGAAATGGGTTTTCTCATGCCCTCGGTGCATATCCGCGACAACCTCGACCTGGCGCCCAACGCTTATCGCCTGACGCTGATGGGTGTCAGCGTGGCCGAGGCCGAGGTATATCCGGATCGCGAGTTGGCGATCAACCCCGGTCAGGTGTTCGGTCCGCTCAATGGTATTGCCGCCAAGGATCCGGCGTTCGGTCTGGAGGCCGTGTGGATCGACCCCACTCAGCGCGATCAGGCGCAGTCGCTGGGCTATACCGTGGTCGATGCCAGTACCGTGGTCGCCACTCACCTCAATCAGATCCTGCACAAGCATGCCCACGAGCTGCTGGGGCACGAGGAAGTGCAGCAGCTGATGCAGTTGCTGGCCAAGAGTTCGCCGAAGCTGGCCGAAGAGTTGGTGCCGGGCCTGGTATCGCTGTCGACGCTGCTCAAGGTGTTGCAGGCGCTGCTGCAGGAGCAGGTGCCGGTGCGCGACATGCGCACCATCGCCGAGGCCATCGCCAGCGTCGCGCCGAAGAGTCAAGATCCCGCCGCGATGGTCGCCGCGGTGCGCGTGTCGCTGGGCCGCGCCATCGTGCAAGGCATCGTGGGACTAGAGCCGGAGTTGCCTGTGATCACCCTGGAGCCAAGGTTGGAACAGATCTTGCTAAACAGCCTGCAGAAGGCCGGTCAGGGCAGCGAGGATGGCATCCTCCTCGAACCGGGCATGGCCGAGAAGCTGCAGCGTTCCCTGGTGGAAGCGGCGCAGCGCCAGGAAATGCTCGGCAAGCCGGTGATTTTACTGGTGGCCGGACCGATCCGGGCGATGTTGTCGCGCTTCGCGCGGCTGGCGGTACCCAGCATGCACGTGCTGGCCTACCAGGAAATTCCGGACAACAAGCAGGTCACCATAGTCGCTACGGTTGGCCAGAACTGAGGTAAAGGGTCATGCAGGTCAAACGCTTCTTCGCTGTCGATATGCGGACCGCCATGAAACTGGTGCGTGACGAACTGGGCGCTGATG
This sequence comes from Ectopseudomonas mendocina, assembly GCF_008041835.1. Lineage (GTDB taxonomy): Bacteria > Pseudomonadota > Gammaproteobacteria > Pseudomonadales > Pseudomonadaceae > Aquipseudomonas. The sequence continues at coordinate 24,313 of NZ_VRYE01000037.1, read as the reverse complement.
CCGCGATCATCGGCAATCGCCGTGTCGCCGGTGGTGTCGAGCTGACTGCTGCGCTGGATTATCAGGTGCCGGCACCCGTGCGTCCGAACCCGGCGCTGGAAGCCGAGCTGCGCAAGACCCAGGCGCGCATCGCCAGCGCCCAGGCGGAGCTGAGCACGCGTGCCGAGCAGGATGCTGGCAAGGATCGTCAATTGTTCGCCAATGAATCGCTACTGGCACCCGAGCTGCCGGCGACTCCGGTCAAGCCGCAGCGCCCGGTCGAGGCCGCAGCGCCTGCTACGCCGGCGGTCGATCCACGTGCGCTGGATGCTATGCGCTTCGAGCTCAATGGCCTGCGTGAGCTGATTGAGGTGCAACTGGGGTCGATCGCCTGGGGGCAACTGCAGAACCGCCGCCCGCAACAAGCCAATCTGTGGCGTCGCCTGCAGCGTATGGGGCTGTCTGCCGAGCTATCGCAGGCGCTGCTGAGCAAGGTAGCCGGTGTGGCCGAGCCGCGCCAGGCCTGGCGCATGCTGCTGGCGCACCTGGCACACGCGATCAAGACACCCAAGGTGGAGCCGCTGGAGGAGGGCGGGGTCATTGCACTGGTCGGCCCGGCCGGCATGGGCAAGACCACGACACTGGCCAAACTAGCCGCACGCTACGTGCTTAAGTACGGCGCGCAACAGGTCGCTCTGGTGAGCATGGACAGCTTTCGCATCGGCGCACATGAGCAGCTCAAGACCCTGGGGCGCATTCTGGGCGTGTCGGTGACCCAGATCGACCCCGGTCAGTCTTTGCTGCAGGCAATGGCGCCCCTGAGCAAGAAGCGTGTGGTGCTGGTCGATACTGCCGGCCTGCCCGGCAGTGATCCGGCGCTGCGCCTGCAGCTGGAAAGCCTGGCCGCGCCGCGCATCAGGGCGAAGAATTATCTGGTTCTGGCTGCAACCAGTCAGAGTCAAGTGCTCAAAGCGGCCTACCATAGTTACAAGCGCTGCGGTCTTGCAGGCTGCATACTGACGAAACTGGACGAGGCCGCAAGCCTGGGTGAGGTTTTAGGTCTGGCTATAGGCCAGCAACTGCCGGTAGCCTATGTGACGGACGGGCCGCGGATTCCGGACGATCTGCACGTGCCGCGTAGCCATCAGCTGGTCAGCCGTGCCGTGGGGCTGCAGGCTGCCGAGGAGCCGAGTGAAGAGGCCATGGCGCAGATGTTCGCCGGTCTCTACCACAACCCGGCGCAGCTCGCCGGCTGAAATAGCGACAGTGTTGCACCCTCTCGCGCAGGCGCGTGGGAGTGAACGGCCCGAGGGCCACGTCGAAGTTAGACAAGGTGTAAAGAGAACATGGGTATGCATCCCGTACAGGTGATCGCAGTGACCGGCGGCAAGGGCGGTGTCGGCAAGACCAACGTATCGGTCAATCTGTCCATGGCCCTGGCTGATCTTGGTCGTCGGGTGATGTTGATGGACGCCGACCTGGGCCTGGCCAATGTCGATGTATTGCTGGGCCTGACCCCCAAACGCACCCTGGCCGATGTGATTGCCGGTGAGTGTGACCTGCGCGACGTCCTCCTGCAGGGACCGGGCGGTATCCGTATCGTGCCGGCTGCCTCCGGCACGCAGAGCATGGTCAGCCTCACGCCGATGCAGCATGCCGGGCTGATCCAGGCCTTCAGCGACATCAGCGAGAACCTCGACGTGCTGGTGATCGACACCGCAGCCGGCATCGGTGATGCCGTGGTCAGCTTCGTCCGTGCCGCGCAGGAAATTCTCGTGGTGGTCTGCGACGAGCCCACTTCGATCACCGATGCCTATGCGTTGATCAAGCTGCTCAATCGTGATCACGGCATCAGCCGCTTCCGTGTTCTGGCCAACATGGCGCACAGCCCGCAGGAAGGGCGCAATCTCTTTGCTAAGCTGACCAAGGTGACGGATCGCTTCCTCGATGTCGCCCTGCAGTACGTCGGTGCCGTGCCCTACGATGAGTGTGTGCGTAAAGCCGTGCAGAAACAGCGCGCCGTCTATGAAGCCTTCCCTCGCTCCAAGTGCGCCCTGGCGTTCAAGGCGATCGCTCAGAAGGTTGACACCTGGCCGTTGCCGGCCAATCCCCGTGGCCATCTGGAGTTTTTCGTCGAGCGTCTGGTGCAGCAACCGACTGCAGACTCGGGCGTATGACAGCAGCTTCTGGACTTCGCATGTACAACAAGGCTCAGGCGCAGGACTCCCAGCACCAGCTGATCGAGCGTTATGCACCGCTGGTCAAGCGTATCGCCTACCACCTGCTGGCGCGCCTGCCGGCCAGCGTGCAGGTCGATGATCTCATCCAGGCCGGCATGATCGGCCTGCTCGAAGCCTCACGCAAATACGACTCCAGCAAGGGTGCCAGTTTCGAGACCTTCGCCGGTATCCGTATTCGCGGCTCCATGCTTGACGAGGTGCGCAAGGGCGATTGGGCGCCGCGTTCGGTGCATCGCAACAGTCGCATGGTCAGCGATGCGATTCGCACCGTTGAAGCGAGAACCGGGCGCGACGCTAAAGATCACGAAGTTGCGGCCGAACTCCAATTGAGTCTGGAGGATTACTACGGCATCCTTGGTGACACTTTGGGCAGCCGCCTGTTCAGTTTCGACGACCTGCTGCAGGACGGCGAACACGGCGGTTTGCACGAAGACGCCGGGCATACCCACCTCGAACCTTCGCGGGACCTCGAAGACGAACGCTTCCAGGCGGCCTTGGCCGATGCCATCGCCGGTCTGCCTGAGCGTGAACGTCTGGTGCTGGCGCTGTATTACGATGAAGAACTGAACTTGAAGGAAATCGGTGAAGTGCTGGGGGTTAGCGAGTCGCGCGTCAGTCAGCTACATAGTCAGTGTGCGGCGCGTTTGCGCTCGCGACTGAGTGAATGGCGTACAGGCTGAAAGCAACGCTCTCAGGCATTAGCGGTTTTCACGATTAAAGAACGTAGTTGCACGCGCAATACGTTTGGGACTGTACGGAGGTCGACTTGGACAAGAACATGAAAATCCTCATCGTTGACGATTTTTCGACGATGCGACGGATCATCAAGAACCTCTTGCGGGACTTGGGTTTCACCAACACCGCGGAAGCCGATGACGGCACCTCGGCGCTGCCGATGCTGCAAAGCGGCAGCTTCGACTTTCTGGTGACCGACTGGAACATGCCCGGCATGACTGGCATCGACCTGCTGCGTGCCGTGCGCGCCGATGAGCGTCTCAAGCACCTGCCCGTGCTGATGGTAACTGCCGAAGCCAAGCGCGATCAGATCATCGAGGCGGCCCAGGCCGGCGTTAATGGCTACGTGGTCAAACCCTTCACCGCCCAGGTGCTGAAGGAAAAGATCGAGAAGATCTTCGAGCGGGTCAACGGCTGATGCCAGCCGCGAGGGTGCTATGGAACACGATGACTCCACGCTGGGTGACCTTGAGTCGACTCTGAAAAACAATGCCCGCGATCTGGTCGATAGCCTCGAACGAGGTAACTTCGGCGCCGCGGTGCAACTGATCAACGAGCTCAACAAGGTCCGCGACCGCGGGCTATATCACGAAGTTGGCAAGCTGACCCGTGAGTTGCATAACGCTATCGTCAACTTTCAGCTCGATCCGCGCATGCCGCATGCCCAGGAACTGTCGCAGATCGCCGACGCTACCGAACGCCTGAACTACGTCGTAACCATGACCGAAAAGGCTGCCAACCGCACCATGGATCTGGTCGAGCAGAGCGCCCCGCTGGTCAACGACCTGAGCGATGAAGCGCAAAGCCTCAGCGTCGAGTGGGGCCGTTTCATGCGTCGTGAAATCAGTGCCGACGGTTTTCGTGAGCTGGCCAAACGCATCGAGCTGTTCCTCGCCCGTAGCGAGCGCGACGGTGCCAAGCTCTCTGCGCACCTCAACGACATTCTGCTGGCGCAGGACTACCAGGACCTCACCGGCCAGGTGATCAAGCGCGTCACGCAACTGGTGACCGAAGTCGAAAGCAACCTGCTCAAGCTGATGCTCATGGCCAGCCAGGTCGATCGTTTTGCCGGTATTCAGCATGATCACGAAGCGCTGCGTGCCGAACGGGAAAAATCAAAAGAGCCATCTCGGTGTGAAGGTCCGCAGATTCATGCCGATAAGCGTGATGACGTCGCCTGCAGTCAGGACGATGTCGATGACCTGCTGTCCAGCCTGGGTTTTTAAGGAGCACACAATATGAGCTTCGGCGCCGATGAAGAGATCCTCCAGGATTTCCTGGTAGAGGCCGGCGAGATTCTCGAACAGTTGTCCGAACAGTTAGTCGAGCTGGAAAGCCGACCGGATGACATGAGCCTGCTCAACGCCATCTTTCGCGGTTTCCATACCGTCAAGGGCGGAGCGGGCTTCCTCCAGCTCAACGAGCTGGTGGAGTGCTGCCATATCGCCGAAAACGTCTTCGACATCCTGCGCAAGGGTGAGCGTCGCGTCGATTCGGAGCTGATGGATGTGGTGCTCGAGGCTCTTGATGCAGTCAATGGTATGTTCGGCGAAGTGCGTGAGCGGCGTGAGCCGACGCCCGCGTCGCCTGAGCTTCTGGCAGCCCTGTCGCGTCTGGCAGAGCCGGGCGGTGGCGAGGCGGCCCCTGCGCCAGTGCAGCAGGCAGAGCCCGAACCCAAGCCGGAGCCAGAACCCCAGGCGGTCGCTCCGTCCGTTGCTTCCGGAGACATCACCGACAGTGAATTCGAGCAACTGCTCGATGCGCTGGGTGACGCGCCAGCCGCCGCTCCGAGTGCAGAGAGCGCCGCCAGCGACGAGATCACCGATGACGAGTTCGAGTCGTTGCTCGATCAGTTGCATGGCAAGGGCCAGTTCTCCGGCACTGTCGAGACGCCTGCCAGCGCAGCCGTTGCCTCGGCACCGGCTGCCGCACCGTCCGGCGATGACATCACCGACGATGAGTTCGAGGCCTTGCTCGACCAGTTGCATGGCAAGGGCCAGTTTTCCGGCGCGGCTGAAGCGGCCGCTCCGGTCGCTGCAGTTGCCGCTGCTCCGGCCCCGGCAAGTGACGATATTACCGACGACGAGTTCGAGTCCTTGCTCGATCAGTTGCACGGCAAGGGCAAGTTCGTGCCGCCAAGCGAGTCGGCCCCTGTAGTTGCTCAGAAACCGACCGCCGCGCCCAAGGCCGCTGCACCAGCAGCCAAGCCTGCTGCGGCCAAGGCTGAACCTGCCGCACCGCGTGCCCCTGCTGCGGCTGAGAAGGCCCCTGCCAGCGAAGCGGAAACCACCGTACGGGTCGACACCGCACGGCTCGACGAGATCATGAACATGGTTGGTGAGCTGGTGCTGGTGCGTAACCGCCTGGTTCGCCTTGGGCTCAACAGCGGCGACGAGGCCATGGCCAAGGCCGTGTCGAACCTCGATGTAGTCACGGCCGATCTGCAGACCTCGGTGATGAAGACCCGCATGCAGCCGATCAAGAAGGTGTTCGGCCGCTTCCCGCGCCTGGTACGCGATCTGGCGCGCAATCTGAAGAAGGAAATCAACCTCGAGCTGGTGGGCGAGGAAACCGACCTCGACAAGAACCTGGTCGAGGCGCTGGCTGATCCGCTGGTGCACTTGGTGCGCAACGCCGTCGACCATGGTGTGGAAACCCCGGAAGAGCGCGAGAAGGCTGGCAAGTCCCGTGCAGGGCGTGTGGTGCTGTCTGCCGAGCAGGAAGGCGACCACATCCTGTTGTCGATCACCGATGACGGTAAGGGGATGGACGCCGACGTGCTGCGCGCCAAGGCCGTGGAGAAGGGCCTGCTGGACAAGGATGCGGCTGATCGCCTGAACGAGTTCGAATGCTACAACCTGATCTTCGCCCCGGGCTTCTCGACCAAGACCGAGATCTCCGACGTATCCGGCCGTGGTGTCGGCATGGATGTGGTGAAGACCAAGATTTCCCAGCTCAACGGCACGGTCAACGTTTTCTCGCAGAAGGGCCAGGGCTCGAAGATCATCATCAAGGTGCCGCTGACCCTGGCGATCATGCCGACCCTGATGGTGATGTTGGAGAATCAGGCTTTTGCCTTCCCGCTGGTCAACGTCAACGAGATTTTCCACCTCGATCTGTCGCGCACCAATGTGGTCGACGGTCAGGAGGTGGTGATCGTGCGCGACAAAGCGCTGCCCCTGTTCTATCTCAAGCGTTGGCTGGTGCCGCAGGCTTTCCAGGAGGAACAGCGCGAAGGCCATGTGGTGATCCTCACCGTGGGCAGCCATCGCATCGGCTTTGTCGTCGATCAATTGGTCGGTCAGGAAGAAGTGGTAATCAAGCCACTGGGCAAGATGCTGCAAGGCACGCCCGGGATGTCTGGCGCCACGATCACTGGTGACGGACGCATCGCATTGATTCTCGACGTACCGAGCATGCTCAAGCGCTACGCTCGACGTTTCTGATGTTTCGCGGCGCGGGCCATGGCTTCGCGCCGTCTAGGAGTGTGTATGGCTGTTAAGGTTCTGGTGGTGGACGACTCCGGCTTCTTCCGCCGGCGTGTCTCGGAAATCCTGTCTGCTGACCCCAGCATTCAGGTCGTGGGCACGGCTACCAACGGGCGGGAAGCCATCGATCAGGCGTTGGCACTCAAGCCCGACGTGATCACCATGGATTACGAGATGCCGATGATGGACGGTATCACCGCTGTGCGAAACATCATGCAGCGCTGCCCGACGCCGGTACTGATGTTCTCCTCGCTGACTCATGAAGGGGCTCGTGTCACGCTCGATGCCCTAGATGCCGGCGCGGTGGATTTCCTGCCGAAGAACTTCGAAGACATCTCGCGCAACCCCGAGAAGGTCAAGCAGATGCTCTGCGAGAAGGTGCACAGCATCGCACGCAGCAACCGTCGTTTCAGCTCGGCTGCAGTGGCGCCGGCGCCGACTGCGGCCAGCCCGAATGCGGCGCCGATTAGCCGTCCTGCTGTCTCGACACGACCTGCTGCACCGGCTCCCGCTGTTCCTGCGCGTCCGGCAGCATCGGCCGGTGGCGCCGCGCCTACGTCATCCGCGCCCAAGCGCAAGGCTTACAAGCTGGTTGCCATCGGCACCTCGACCGGTGGCCCGGTGGCTCTGCAGCGTGTGCTGACCCAGCTACCGGCGAATTTCCCAGCGCCCATCGTACTCATCCAGCATATGCCGGCCGCGTTCACCAAGGCTTTCGCTGAGCGACTGGACAAGCTGTGCCGCATTCAGGTCAAGGAAGCCGAGGACGGCGATATTCTGCGCCCTGGTCTGGCGCTGCTGGCACCTGGCGGCAAGCAGATGATGGTCGATGCGCGCGGTGCGGTGAAAATCCTCCCGGGTGACGAGCGTCTCAACTACAAACCCAGTGTCGATATCACCTTTGGCTCGGCAGCCAAGTCCTATGGTGACAAGGTACTGGCCGTGGTACTCACCGGTATGGGCGCCGATGGCCGCGAGGGTGCGCGTCTGCTCAAGCAGGGCGGGAGCCAGGTATGGGCGCAGGATGAGGCCAGTTGCGTGATCTATGGCATGCCCATGGCGGTGGTCAAGGCCAATCTGACCGATGCCGTCTACAGCCTCGATGACATTGGCCGGCATCTGACCGAGGCCTGCCAGTGAACAGTGTTGATGCGGAAACCTGCGCATGGATGTACTGAGCCTTATTGGCGTCATCCTGGCGTTCGTTGCCATTCTGGGCGGCAATTATCTTGAGGGTGGGCATGCTGGTGCCTTGCTCAATGGCCCGGCCGCGCTGATCGTCATCGGTGGTACCTTGGGTGCAGCGTTTCTGCAGGCGCCCGTGCAGGTATTCAAACGGGCCATGGGGATCCTGCGCTGGATTTTCTTTCCGCCGCGTATCGATCTGCCTGGTGGTATCAATCGTGTGGTTGGCTGGAGCATGGTGGCGCGCAAGGAAGGCCTGCTGGGGCTTGAAGCGGTCGCCGATGCCGAGCCTGATCCCTATGCGCGCAAGGGGCTGCAGTTGCTGGTCGACGGCGCCGAGCCGGAATCCATTCGCAGCATTCTCGAAGTCGACCTCTATACCCAGGAAGCGCGTGATATCCAGGCTGCCAAGGTATTCGAAAGCATGGGCGGCTACGCGCCGACCATCGGCATCATTGGTGCGGTAATGGGGTTGATTCATGTGATGGGCAATCTGGCCGACCCGAGCATGCTCGGCAGTGGCATTGCCGTGGCGTTCGTTGCCACCATTTATGGTGTGGGGTTCGCCAACCTGCTGCTGTTGCCTGCGGGCAACAAGCTCAAGGCCATTGCCATGCGTCAGTCGCGCTACCGTGAGATGCTGCTCGAAGGCATCCTGTCCATTGCCGAGGGAGAGAATCCACGCTCCATCGAACTGAAGCTGCAAGGCTTCATGGACTGATGGAGGGATGGCATGGCACGCAGGCGGCATCATGAAGAGCACGAGAATCACGAGCGTTGGCTGGTGTCCTACGCTGACTTCATCACCCTGTTGTTCGCCTTCTTCGTGGTGATGTACTCGATTTCCTCGATCAATGAAGGCAAGTACAAGGTTCTTTCCGATTCGCTGACGGGCGTGTTCAACCAGCCGGATCGTTCGATCAAGCCAATTCCGGTTGGTGAGGAGCGGCCGCGTACCAGCCAGCCTGATGATAGCGCCATGGACGATCCCAGTTCGGACTCGACCCTGCAGAGTATTGCCTCCGGCGTGCGTGAGGCCTTTGGTGAGTTGATCCAGGCCGATCAGCTGACCGTGCGCGGCAACGAGATGTGGATCGAGATCGAACTCAGTTCCAGCTTGCTGTTTCCCAGCGGTGATGCCATTCCGAACAACCAGGCGTTCGATATCATCGAAAAGGTGGCCAAGATTCTGGCGCCTTATCAAAACCCGGTTAAGGTCGAGGGCTTCACTGACAACCTGCCGATTCAGACGGCTCAATATCCAACCAACTGGGAGTTGTCGGCTGCGCGGGCGGCGAGCATCGTACGCATGCTGGCGATGGAGGGTGTCGACCCTTCGCGTCTTGCCGTTGTCGGCTATGGTGAGTTCCAGCCGGTAGCCGACAACGCCACGGCCGAGGGCCGGGCGCGGAATCGCCGAGTCGTGCTGGTGATTTCACGCAACCTTGAAACGCGCCGCAGTGATGGATCTGCCGCGACTCAGCAAAACGGGGCTGGCACGCAACCTGCACCGCCGTCTGCGTCGGGAGTTCCACAGTCGTGAAGCCGTCAAATTCCAGTCGCTTGCTCTGTGGCAGTGACGCCATTCTCGGCCTGAGCGCCTCTTGCCGGGAGGATAAGAGAACATGAAAGTCTGGGCAGTAGCCAATCAGAAGGGAGGGGTCGGCAAGACCACCACCTCCATTGCCCTGGCAGGCCTGTTGGCCGATGCCGGCAAGCGTGTAGTCGTGGTCGATCTCGATCCGCATGGGTCGATGACCAGTTATTTCGGCCATGATCCCGACACGCTGGAGCACAGTTGCTTCGACCTGTTCCTGCACCAGGGCAACGTGCCGCAAGGCCTGTCCAAGCAGCTGTTGCACAGCACCAGTCACGAGAATATCTCGCTGCTGCCATCGAGCACCGCGCTGGCTACCCTGGAGCGCCAGTCGCCGGGGCAGAGTGGTCTCGGTCTGGTGATCGCCAAGAGCCTGGCGCAGCTGTGGGAGGATTTCGATCACGCCATCATCGACAGCCCGCCATTGCTTGGCGTGCTGATGGTCAACGCCCTGGCCGCCAGCCAGCAACTGGTGATTCCGGTGCAGACCGAGTTTCTTGCGGTCAAAGGCCTGGAGCGAATGATCACGACACTGGCGATGATCAACCGATCGCGTAAGCAGGCCTTGCCCTATACCATCGTGCCGACGCTGTTCGACCGGCGAACCCAGGCCTCCATGAGCACCCTGCGGGTGCTGCGCAATACTTATCCCGATCATCTGTGGCCGGCCTACATTCCGGTGGATACGCGCTTGCGTGATGCCAGCCGGGCAGGGCGCACGCCTTCGCAGTTCGATGCGGGCAGCCGTGGCGTGATCGCCTATCGGGCACTGCTCAAGCATCTGCTCAGCCAACAGAATGCAGCGCAGGTGGCCTGAGATGAGCGTCTATGTCGACTGGCTCGTCTCAAGTCTGGGCATGCTGCGGCCGATATGCTGTCAAGCTCTTATCCCGGGTTTCCGTCATGAGTCGTGATCTCGCCACTGCCACACGTTCACAGCTGGCTCTGCAGTCCTATCTCGATGGCCTGCTGCAGGAGGCTGCTGCCGAACTGGAGATGTCTGTCAGCCTCGATGAGTTCGAAGCTGCGGTGCTCGAGGAGCAGGTGCGCGATGCTCGGCTGGTCGAGGCGATAGCGCCTGCTGTTGCGCCCGTTATGCGTGCAGCGGTGGTCGAGCCTCCGGTTGAGGTCGCCACCGTGCCGGTAGAGTTGCCTGCGCCCGTATTGGCGCCGGCCATCGAAGACTCGCCGCCAGCGGTCGCCACCCTTGCCGGGCAGGCCCCGCAACCGGCTGCCTTGCAGGCTGGTGGTCGTCCGGCCTGGGCTGAGGAACCCTTCGAGTGTCTGCTGTTCGATGTAGCGGGACTGACGCTGGCCGTGCCGCTGATTTGCCTGGGCTCGATCTACCCGCTCGAAGGCCAGGAGTTGACGCCGCTGTTCGGTCAGCCGGAGTGGTTTCTCGGTATTCTGCCCAGCCAGTCCGGTAACCTGAAGGTGCTGGATACGGCGCGTTGGGTGATGCCGGATCGTTACCGTGATGACTTCCGTGAAGGGCTGCAATACGTGATTTCGGTGCAGGGCTACGAGTGGGGGCTGGCGGTGCATCAGGTCAGCCGCTCGATTCGTCTGGATCCGGACGAGGTCAAGTGGCGCAGCCAGCGCAGCCAGCGACCCTGGCTGGCCGGTACGGTGATCGAGCATATGTGTGCCTTGCTCGATGTGGCAGCGCTGGCCGAACTGATCGCCAGCGGCGCGGCGAAACGCCTGAATGGCGGAAAAGTGCATTGAGAATTGGTGGGTTCGTGCCTACGGGCTCTATAGTTGATGAAAAGCGGGTCGACCCGCACATGCCGCGCTGAGCGGTTTTTGATGAGGCTAGGGGACATGAAGAAAAGTTCTGCACAAGGCGCCGAAGATCCGATTCTGCAGTGGGTGACCTTTCGCCTGGACAACGAGACCTACGGCATCAACGTGATGCAGGTTCAGGAAGTCCTGCGCTATACCGAGATTGCCCCTGTGCCGGGCGCGCCGAGCTACGTGCTGGGTATCATCAACCTGCGCGGCAACGTGGTCACCGTGATCGATACCCGCCAGCGTTTCGGTCTGGGTTCGGCGCCGGTGACCGACAACACCCGTATCGTCATCATCGAGGCGGACAAGCAGGTGGTCGGCATTCTGGTCGATAGCGTGGCCGAAGTGGTTTACCTGCGTCAGTCCGAGATCGAGACGGCACCGAACGTCGGTAACGATGAGTCGGCCAAGTTCATCCAGGGCGTCTGCAACAAGAACGGCGAGCTGCTGATTCTGGTCGAACTGGACAAAATGATGTCCGAAGAAGAGTGGTCGGAGCTGGAGAGCATCTGAGCCATGTCCGAGTTTGCCATGCTGGCTGCGGCCCTTGCCTTCGTGGCGCTGCTCTGCGTGGCATTGGGCATCGTCTGCCATGGCCTGCAGCGCAACCAGCAGCGCCTGCTGGCTGAGCAGGCCAAGCGTGATGCCGTGCGCGATGCTCGGATCAAGGAGCTGGGTAAACGGCTGGATGCCTACCTGACCGGCAGCATTCGTATGGGCGAAGAGTTGCACGAGTTGCGGCGTGTGGTGGCGCCGCTGCCGGACAAGGTCAGTCAGATCGAGCAGCGCGACCCCAGTAGCCTGTCCTTCACGCAGGCCGCACGCCTGGTGGGCATGGGCGCCAGCGTCGAAGATCTGACCCAGTCCTGTGGGTTGAGCAAGGCCGAGGCCGAGCTGATCAGTCGCCTGCACAAGCCCAAGGCCGGCCAGGCGCAATAGAGCCCGTATGGCGCCGCTCCCTCAGGCTTTTCCCCGCGCCGGCACCCACCCAGACTGGCTTTCGACTGTGCGCGGCTGAGGTAATCTTATCGTCACTCAGTTCGACGGCCCCTCGAGCTGGCGCAGTGTAGGGCTGACGTCACGCTCCGTGTCCGTCTCGAAGCCTGGTGGTGCTTTGCCCTGCAGGTACCAGGCGAAGGCGATGATTTCGGCGATGCAGCGATACAGCGTCTCGGGAATCGCGTCGCCCAGCTCCAGGCGTGCCAGCAGGCGCACCAGCTCGGCATTCTCGTAGATTGGCACCTCGTACTCGCGGGCGATGGCGAGAATGGCCTCGGCCAGTTCGTCGTCGCCCTTGGCGCTGAGTACCGGCGCACTTTGTCCATCGTAATTCAGGGCAATGGCCTGGCGCGGTTCGGGCTGTGGCTTGCGGCTCATGCGGTTTCAGCCACCCAGCGTTGTTCCAGCGAGGTCTTCGGGCCCTGCGGCGGCATACCCTGGCGACAGGTCAGCTCAGCGACTTCCAGGCCGGCGGCCAGCAGGCGTTCACGCAGGTGACCGAGCTCGGCATTGATCAGGGTGGTGGTTTCTGCACGTTCGGCCCAGAGTTCGCTGGACAGGCTGCCGCGTAGCAGTTGAGCGCGCACTTGCAATGGGCCCAGGTGGGGGAGATCGAAAGCCAGATCGATACGCCAGACGGGCTCCTTGGGTTCGTTCTTCTCGACGTTGCCCTCGCGGTCTTCACGCTGCAGTTTGATCTGTAATGGAATGATGTCCTGCTGATGGCGCATGGGCAGCTCCAGTTGCCAGGTGGTCAGCAGATTGCCGTTGGCATCGACCTGGGTTTGCGCCAGGCTCGACAGTTGGTGGGTCTGCAGGCGTGAAATGGCCGCAGCGGCAAGTTTCAGCAACATCTCCAGATCGGCTTCGCCATCCTCCATGTTCTGCAGCAGGCGCGAGGGCAGGGGGAAGTTAAGCGCCTGTTGTCGCGCTGAGCCGTTGCTGCTGATGCCGAGCATCTGTCGCGCCATCGCGGGCAGGTTCTGGTTGATGGCGTTTTGCAGGCCGGCGAGTGTGCCGGCTGCGCCAGGTAGTTGCGGCAGTAGCTGCGCGATCAGGCGCAGCAGATTGGCTTTCAGGTCCTGCGCCAGTGCGCTGGTCTGGCCCTGCAGCAGCTTGGCTTCGAGCAGCACACCGCTGCTCTCCAGGGCCTGCGCCAGACCCTTGGCTGTGCTCAGCTGGGTACTGTCGGGGAGGGCGCCGAGCAGTTTGTCGATGCTGCCCCGTAGCGCCTCATCGCCGCCACTCAGGTTCTGCAGGCCCTTGAACAAACCTTCCAGCGAAGCCTGGCGGTTCTGTTGTGCGGCAAGCTGCTGACCCAACACCAGTTGATCGAGGCGGCCACTGAGCGGCAGAAAGGCAAGACTCTGGCTGCCTTGAACCTGCGCGCTGAGCAGGCTGCCGAGTGGCAACGCCATGGGGCTGTCGAGCGCCAGTTTACTGCCGGCCAGTGGTGTATTGAGCAGGTTCACAACCAGGCGATAGAGCGTCTGCGCGCCTTGCGGCGGCAAGGCGTCGCGGCTGATGACCTTGCCCTGGATCAGGGTGCCGGGCGGTAACTGCTGCAGATCGAGGCTGGTCAGCGGCTTGTCGCCGCTAGCCTGCAGGGCCAGGCGTGTATCGGACAGCGCAGTGACCACCAGCGCGCTGCCCTGAGCCAGCGGCCTGGCGCTTTCGGCCGGCAGCGTGGTTTGCTTGCCGCCTGCCAGCGTCAGTTTCAGCAGCAACTGGAAGCTTTGCGCCTGCTCGCGAATCGCCACGACTTCGGCCTTGGCGCTCTCCCCAGCGGCCAGCATGCCCTCCAGCGGTTGCAGCAGTCGCACGGCCAGATCCGCTGCGTTCGCGGGGTTGCGAAGCACCGGTGCAGAGGGGGGAAGCGGGCGTGGGCTGCTGATTTCGCTCATGGGCTCTCGGGTATCTTGTGGCGTACCGCTATGCCAGCAGGCTCTATGGTCGTTTTACCTGACACAGATTAACACCCTGTCGAAAATGCTGACTGCGGGGACAGTGATGCGCCATGTATAATGCCGGCCCGTTGCGTAGCGCACTTCCGGCCCGCTTCAGTATAGCGGCCGGAGCACCGTCGACTTTAACCCTGCCAGGTATCGATGACCCGTCCCGTACCCCTTCTCGAAGCCGTGGCGCTCAGCTGTGAGCGGGACTGGCGCATGCTCTTCGAGCAGCTGCATTTCGCCCTGCAACCCGGTGACATGCTGCAGATCAGCGGCCCCAACGGCAGCGGCAAGACCAGTCTGTTACGCCTGATTGCCGGACTGCGCCAGCCGACTTCCGGCGATATTCTGTTGCAGGGGCAGGCGCTGAACGAGCAACGCAGCGAGCTGGCACGTAACCTGTTGTGGATCGGCCATGCTGCCGGCATCAAGGGCCTGCTGAGCGCCGAAGAGAACCTGGCCTGGCTCTGCGCCTTGCACCGTCCGGCGAGCCGCGAGGCGATCTGGCAGGCGCTGGAGGCGGTCGGCCTGCGTGGTTTCGAAGACGTTCCCTGTCACACTCTGTCCGCCGGCCAACAGCGTCGGGTAGCCCTGGCGCGCCTGTATCTGGAAGACACGCCGCCCTTGTGGGTGCTCGATGAGCCCTTCACCGCGCTGGACAAGAGCGGCGTGGCACAACTCGAAGCGCACCTGGCCGCTCATTGTGAGCGCGGCGGCGTCGTGGTGCTGACCACGCACCACAGCCTGCAGCACAAGCCGGTTACCTACCGCGATCTGGATCTGGGGCAACACGCCGCATGAGTAACGTCTTCACTCAGCTGCTGTCGCGCGAAATGCGTCTGCTCGCTCGCCGCCCGTCCGATCTGGCCAACCCGCTGGTGTTCTTCGCCATCGTCATTGCGCTGTTCCCGCTGGCGGTAGGGCCGCAGACGCAATTGTTGCAAACCCTTTCCCCCGGCCTGGTCTGGGTCGCAGCCCTTTTGGCCGTGCTGCTCTCGCTGGACGGGCTTTTCCGCAGTGATTTCGAGGATGGCTCGCTCGAACAGTGGGTCCTTTCGTCGCACCCCCTGCCTCTTCTGGTCTTGGCCAAGGTGCTGGCACACTGGCTTTTCAGCGGTCTGGCGCTGGTTTTGCTGGCGCCCGTGCTGGCGCTGATGCTCGGTCTGCCCGGGCGTTGCCTGCCGGTACTGCTGATTTCCCTGCTGCTCGGCACCCCGGTGCTGAGCCTGCTCGGTGCGGTAGGCGCGGCGCTTACCGTGGGTCTGAAGCGCGGCGGTCTGCTGCTGGCGCTGTTGATCCTGCCGCTGTACATCCCGGTGCTGATTCTTGGCAGCGGGGCGTTGCAGGCGGCTTTGCAAGGATTGCCGGCGAGCGGCCACCTGTTGTGGCTGGCCAGCCTCACTGCCCTGGCGGTGACCCTGACACCTTTTGCGATTGCCGCCGGTCTGACCATCAGTGTCGGCGAATAAGAACGAACCGTGATGTAGCCCGGAGGCAATCCGGGAGCTGTCGATAGCCTCCCGGATTGCCGCCGGGCTACCTGTAGATGATGAGCGATCTGAATGAACTGGACGTGGTTTCACAAGTGGGGTTCGCCCAAGTGGTTCTATGAGATGAGCGGCCGCTGGCTGCCCTGGCTCAGTGTCGCTGCCGTGTTGCTGATCGTTGCCGGTCTGGTCTGGGGCCTGGCTTTCGCACCACCGGACTACCAGCAGGGCAATAGCTTTCGCATCATCTACATTCATGTTCCGGCGGCTTTCCTGGCCCAGTCGATCTATGTGACGCTGGCGATCGCCGGCCTGGTCGGGCTGGTGTGGAAGATGAAGCTGGCCGATGTCGCCCTGCAGCAGGCTGCGCCCATTGGCGCCTGGATGACCGCCATCGCATTGCTCACGGGGGCCATCTGGGGCAAACCGACCTGGGGTACCTACTGGGTGTGGGACGCGCGCCTGACCTCGATGCTGATCCTGCTGTTCCTGTATTTCGGCGTGATTGCCCTGGGTAACGCCATCAGCAATCGCGACAGTGCCGCCAAGGCCTGCGCCGTGCTGGCCATCGTCGGCGTGGTCAATATCCCGATCATCAAGTACTCGGTGGAATGGTGGAACTCACTGCACCAGACCGCCACTTTCAAGATCACCGAAAAACCGGCCATGCCGATGGAGATGTGGCTGCCGCTGCTGCTGGCCGTGCTGGGTTTCTACTGCTTCTTCGGCGCCGTGCTGCTCTATCGCATGCGTCTTGAAGTGCTCAAGCGTGAAGCGCGCAGCAGTTGGGTGAAAGCCGAAGTGCAGACATTGGTGGAGGGCAAGGCATGAGTTTCGCGTCGTTCTCCGAGTTTCTCGCCATGGGCACTCATGGTGTATTCGTCTGGAGTGCCTACGGCGTCAGCCTGGCGATCCTGGCGTTGAATGTGGTGCTGCCAATCCTGGCGCGCCGCCGTTACCTGCAAGACGAGGCGCGTCGTTTGCGCCGGGAGAAGTCAAAGTGAATCCGGTTCGCAAGAAACGCCTGTACATCGTTCTGGCCATCCTCTGTGGCGTCAGCATCGCCGTGGCGCTGGCGCTGACCGCGCTGCAGGAGAACATCAACCTGTTCTACACCCCGAGTCAGATCGCCAATGGCGATGCGCCCGAGGGCACGCGCATTCGTGCCGGTGGTCTGGTCGAAGAGGGCTCGGTTAAGCGCTCCCCCGATACACTGGAAGTCGACTTCGTCGTCACCGATGGCGCCCATGGCGTGACCATTCGCTACAGCGGCATCCTGCCGGATCTGTTCCGTGAGGGGCAGGGCATCGTCGCTCTGGGCCGGGTCAATGCTGAGGGCGTGTTGGTGGCTGACGAGGTACTGGCCAAGCACGACGAGAACTACATGCCGCCTGAAGTCATGCAGGCGCTGGAAAAGAGCGGAATGATGCAGAAGCACAACGAGGCCAAGGCCGCCAAACAAGGCTATCAGCAGGAGAGCGCACAATGATTCCCGAGCTCGGCCATCTGGCGATGATTCTGGCGCTGTGCCTGTGCCTGGTACAGGCGACGCTGCCGCTGATCGGTGCCTGGCGCGGTGACCACCAATGGATGAGCCTGGCGCAGCCGGCTGCCTGGGGTCAGTTCGCCTTTCTGTTGTTTTCCTTCATCTGCCTGACCTACGCCTTCATGGTCGACGATTTCTCCGTCGCCTACGTGGCCAACAACTCCAATACGGCACTGCCCTGGTACTACAAGTTCAGCGCGGTATGGGGCGCGCACGAAGGCTCTCTGCTGCTGTGGGCGCTGATTATGGCTGGCTGGACCTTCGCCGTGGCGATCTTCTCGCGCCACCTGCCGGAGGAGATGCTGGCCCGCGTACTGGCAGTGATGGGCATGATCAGCATTGGTTTTTTGCTGTTTATGATCATCACCTCCAACCCCTTCGAGCGCCTGCTGCCGAATGCGCCAGCTGACGGCCGCGATCTCAACCCGCTGCTGCAGGATTTCGGTCTGATCGTCCATCCGCCGATGCTGTATATGGGCTACGTCGGTTTCTCGGTGGCCTTTGCCTTCGCCATCGCCGCATTGCTCGGCGGCAAGCTCGATGCTGCCTGGGCGCGCTGGTCGCGGCCCTGGACTACCGTTGCCTGGGCTTTCCTCGGTATCGGTATCGCCCTGGGTTCCTGGTGGGCTTACTACGAGCTGGGCTGGGGCGGCTGGTGGTTCTGGGATCCGGTAGAGAACGCCTCCTTCATGCCCTGGCTGGTGGGTACTGCGCTGATTCACTCGCTGGCAGTCACCGAGAAGCGTGGCGTGTTCAAGAGCTGGACGGTGTTGCTGGCCATCGCCGCCTTCTCCCTCAGCCTGCTCGGCACCTTCCTGGTTCGCTCGGGCGTGCTCACCTCGGTGCATGCCTTCGCCACCGACCCGGAACGCGGCGTGTTCATCCTCGCCTTCCTGCTGGTGGTGGTGGGCGGTTCCCTAGCGTTGTTCGCCGTGCGCGCGCCGGTGGTCAAGAGCCAGGTCGGCTTTGGCTTGTGGTCGCGTGAGACGCTGCTGTTGGTCAACAACATCGTGCTGGTGGTGTCGGCCGCGATGATCCTGCTCGGCACGCTCTACCCGCTGGTGCTCGATGCGCTGACCGGCGCCAAGCTGTCAGTTGGCCCGCCTTATTTCAACGCGCTGTTCCTGCCTTTGATGGCACTGCTGATGGCGGTCATCAGCGTTGGCGTACTGGTGCGCTGGAAGGATACGCCGGTGAAATGGCTGGCCGGCATGCTGGCACCGGTGCTGGTGGCCAGCGTGGTGCTGGCGGTGATCGCGACCTTCCTGCATGGCGATTTCCACTGGGCTGTGCTTGCGGTGTGCCTGCTGGCCTTCTGGGTGATCCTGGCGGGCGCGCGCGACATTCTCGACAAGACCCGGCACAAGGGCCTGCTCAAGGGGCTGCCGGGCTTGGGCCGCAGTTACTGGGGCATGCAGATCGCCCACCTGGGTTTTGCCGTCTGCGCCGTCGGTGTGGTGCTGACCAGCCTGGGCAGCTACGAGCGCGATCTGCGCATGGCGCCGGGCGACTCCGTTGAGCTGGGTGGCTATCGTTTCCAGTTCGACGGTGCGGTGCACCACGAAGGTCCCAACTTCACGTCGGACAAGGGCACGGTGCGCGTGTTCGCCGGTGAGCGGCAGATCAAGGTGCTGCACCCGGAGAAGCGCCTGTACACCGTGCAACAGACCACCATGACCGAAGCCGGTATCGATGCCGGCTTCACCCGCGATCTGTTCGTCGCCCTGGGTGAGCCGCTGGAGCAGGGTGCCTGGGCCGTGCGCATCCACATCAAGCCCTTCGTCCGCTGGATCTGGCTGGGTGGTTTGCTGATGGCGCTGGGCGGCTTCCTGGCTGCCGCTGACAAGCGCTACCGGATCAAGGTGCGTACCCGCGTGCGGGAAGCCCTGGGTATGCAGGAGGCCAGTGCATGAGACGTTTGCTGCTGCTGTTGCCGCTGCTGGCTTTTCTGGCGATTGCCGTATTTCTCTATCGCGGCCTGTTCCTCGATCCGTCCGAACTGCCTTCGGCGCTGATCGGCAAGCCGTTCCCGGCTTTCAGCCTGCCGTCGCTGGACGATCCCGAGCGCACGCTCAGCGAGGCCGACATCAAGGGTAAGCCGGCGCTGGTCAATGTCTGGGCGACCTGGTGCCCGGCTTGCCGACACGAGCATCCGGTGCTGAACAAGCTGGCCGAGGCCGGCGTGGTGATCCATGGGGTCAACTACAAGGATCAGCGCGAGCCGGCGCAGCAATGGCTGCGCGATCTGCACAATCCCTATCAGCTCAATATCGAGGATGCCAAGGGCAGCCTGGGGTTGGACTTGGGGGTATACGGCGCGCCGGAAACCTTCTTCGTCGATGCCAAGGGCATCATTCGCCACAAGTTCGTCGGCACCATCGATGAGCGGGTCTGGCGCGAGACGCTGGCGCCGATCTACCAGCAATTGGTTGACGAGGCCCAGCCATGAAGCGTTTGTTGATTTCTGCCGGTTTGGCGCTAGGGCTGTTGGCCAGCGCCCATGCCGCCATCGATACCTTCGAGTTCGCCAACGAGGCCGAGCGTCAGCGCTATCGCAGCCTGATCGAAGAGTTACGCTGCCCGAAGTGCCAGAATCAGAACATCGCCGACTCCGATGCACCGATCGCCACGGACCTGCGCAATGAGATCTTCCGCATGCTCGAAGAGGGCAAGAGCAACGACGAGATCATCGATTTCCTGGTTTCCCGCTATGGTGATTTCGTCCTCTACAAACCACCGCTGACCAGCCGCACGCTGCTGCTCTGGTACGGCCCGGCCGGCATGTTGGTAATCGGCTTCGGCGTGCTTGGCGTGATCCTCATTCGCCGCCGCAGCCAGAACAAGGACGGTTCAGCCGCAGGCCTCTCCCTTGATGAGCATACGCGCCTCGCCGCATTGCTCGAGCAAAACTCTCAGGACAACAAAGACCGATGATCGATTTCTGGTTGCCCGCCGGGCTGCTGTTGCTGACTGCCCTGGCGTTTCTACTGATTCCCGTGCTGCGCATTCGCAAGCTGCAGGCTGAAGAAGACCGTACCGCTTTGAATGTCACGCTCTATCAGGAGCGTCTGCAGGAGCTCGAAGCCCAGCGCCAGGCTGGCGTGCTTGACGATGCACAGATGGAGGCCGGCCGCGCCGAGGCTGCGCGCGAACTACTGGATGACACTGAAGGTGTGCAGCGTCGCAGCAGCGTACTTGGCGGCAAGATTCCGCTGATTTCGGCGCTGCTGGTGCCGGTACTTGGCGTGGCTCTGTACCTGCACTGGGGCGCTGCCGATGACGTTGTGCAGGCGCGCCAACTGGCCGCTGCGCAGCCGCAGAGCATCGAGGAGATGACTGCGCGCCTGGAGCAGACCGTGCAGCAGCAGCCGGACTCCGCCGAGGCCTGGTATTTCCTCGGTCGTACCTACATGGCGCAGGAGCGTGCCGCAGATGCTGCCAAGGCCTTCGGGCGTGCCGTGGACGTCGCCGGACGTGCGCCGGAGCTGCTCGGTCAATGGGCGCAGGCGCTGTATTTCGCCGAAGGCAAACAGTGGAACGAGCGACTGCAGGCGCTTACCGACGAAGCGTTGCAGGCTGATCCGGAAGAGGTCACCAGTCTCGGTCTGCTGGGTATCGCTGCCTACGAAAGCCAGCGCTATGCCGATGCCGTGCGCTACTGGGAGCGTCTGGTCGCCGTGTTGCCGGAGCAGGACCCGTCCCGCGCGGCCATCGCCGGTGGTATCGAACGTGCCCGCCAGCAGATGGCTGAGGGCGAGCAGCCTAGCGCTGCAGCCGAGCCGGACGCCAAGGTTCAGGCACTGCAGGTCAGCGTATCGCTGGCGCCCGAGGTGCAGCAGAACGTGCAGCCGGACGATGCTGTGTTCATCTTTGCCCGTTCCCTCAGTGGCCCGCCGATGCCGTTGGCGGTCAAGCGCCTGAAGGTTTCCGACCTGCCGGCGCAAGTCAGCCTGTCGGATGTGGACGCGATGATGCCACAGCTGAAAATCTCCCAATTCGATCAGGTGCAACTGGTGGCGCGTATATCGCGCGCCGGCAATGCCACTCAGGGTGAGTGGATCGGCCAGAGCGGTCCTGTAGCCAACACGGCCACTGACGTACAGACGCTACTGATCGACAGCCGCGACGGGCAGGCCCAGTGAGGCGCCTGGCACTGACTTGCCTGCTTGGCCTTGGCCTGAGTGGCTGCGTATTGCAGCAGCCGGCTGCACCGGTCGGTGATCTGCCACCGGTGCAGCAGCCCTCACATCCGCGCTACGCGCCGCCGCCAGGGGTGAACAGCCACTGGAACCCGGCGCTTGGCGTGTATCTGATCGAAGGTCGGCGCCATCTCTATTATCGCGAGCGCGTCTTCTATCGTTGGGATGGCGGCTGGAGCTGGTCGCCACAGGCCGGCGGGCCGTGGCGGGATACCGACAGCTCCGGCATTCCTCCGGGGCTGTTCCGCCACTATCAGAATCGCTGATCGCGGGATAGGGCGGGAGCAACCCGCCGCATTTCAGATAAGACTTCTCGGGTCGTCTTTCGTAGGCACTTCGGCGCGAAGGTTTTGGCTTTGCGCCGTGCTTGATTCGCCGCGCGGCGTGGCTCCTGTGCCGCATCCATGTCGAAATCCTGCCCCGTGGCGAAGCTTTGCCGTTGCGGCGCGCTCTCGATTCGCGGCGGGGCGCCGCTCCTACAGGTAGGGGGGCGGGTTTCTGTGTAGGAGCCCCGCCCCGGGGCGAAGCTTTGTCGCTGTGGCGCGCTCTCGATTCGCGGCGGGGCGCCGCTCCTACGGGTAGGGGGTATTCCGGGTTTCTGTATAGGAGCCCCGCCCCGGGGCGAAGCTTTGTCGCTGTGGCATTCTCTCGATTCGCGGTGCAGCGCCGCTCCTACGGGTAGGGGGGGGCCGGGTTTCTGTGTAGGAGCCCAGCCCCGGGGCGAAGCTTTGTCGCTGCGGCGCTCTCTATTCGCGGTGCAGCGCCGCTCCTATGGGTAGGGGGTTCCGGGTTTCTGTGTAGGAGCCGCGCCCCGGGGCGAAGCTTTGTCGCTGTGGCGCTCTCTATTCGCGGTGCAGCGCCGCCCTTGTACGGGCGGCGCATTGACGCTTGACTAACGGATAGCTTCGCTCCGGGCTCAATGCGCCCAGATCAAACCCACCAGCAGGTAGCAGGCCAGCGTGACGACCACCACGCCGAACAGGTTGAGGGCGAAGCCGGCCTTGATCATCGACTGAATCTTCATATGCCCGGTACCGAACACGATGGCGTTCGGTGGTGTCGCCACCGGCATCATGAAGGCGCAGCTGGCGGCGATGGCGGCCGGAATCGCCAGCAGCTCGGCCGGCATCCCCTGAGCCACGGCCAGCGCACCCAGCAGCGGCAGGAAGGCGGCGGCAGTCGCCGTGTTGGAGGTGATTTCAGTGAGGAAGATGATCACCAGCACCACCACGCCGATTATCGCGATCACGGGCAGGGCACCCAATGCGCCGAGACTCTGTGCAATCCACTCGGCCAGGCCGGAGCTGCGGATCACGCCGGCCAGCGACAAGCCGCCACCGAACAGCAGCAATGCACCCCATGGCAGTTTGCCGGCGCTTTCCCAGTTCATCAGGAATACACGTTTCTTGGTGTCTACCGGGATGATGAACAGCGCCAGTGCAGCGGCGATGGCGATGCTGGTGTCGTTCACACCCGATACCCAGTCGGCGATCAGCGGCTGGAATATCCAGGCCAGTGCCGTGACCACGAACACCAGTGCCACCAGCTTCTCACCCCGGCTCAGCGGGCCCAGCTCGGCCAGCTCGCTGCGGATCAGTTGAGTGCTGTCATGCCCGCTGAGGTTGAAGCCGCCACGGGTCAGCCACCACCAGGTAAAGATCAGCATCATCGCGGATACCGGTACACCCAGCAGCATCCACTGACCAAAACCGATCTGTACGTCGTAGTTGTCGGCCAGGAAGGCGGCCAGTAGTGCATTGGGCGGCGTGCCGATCAAAGTGGCGATCCCCCCCAGGCTTGCTGCATAGGCAATCGCCAGCAGCAGGGCGGTGGCGAAGCGCTCGCGGTCGGTCTCGCTGGTTTTATTTTCACCGGTGAGCATGGCGATCACCGACAGGCCGATGGGCAGCATCATGATGGTGGTGGCGGTATTGCTCACCCACATGCTGAGAAAGGCAGTGGCCATCATGAAACCGGCGATCTGCCTGCTCGGCTTGCTGCCCATGGCCAGCAGCGTCATCAAGGCGATGCGCTTGTGCAGGTTCCAGCGCTCCATGGCCAGGCCCAGGATGAAGCCACCGAGGAACAGGTAGATGGTCGGATTGGCATAGGGCGCGGTCGCGGCGTTGAGGCTGTCGATGCCCAGCGCCGGGATCAACAGGATTGGCAACAGCGAGGTGGCCGGAATCGGGATGGCCTCGGTCGACCACCAGGTTGCCATCAGCAAGGCCAGGCCAATGGTGGCCCAGGCTGTCTCGGAAAGCCCCGCTGGTGGTTCGGTAACCAGGCAGGCGAGCAGTAGCAAGGGGCCCAAGATCAGGCCAATCCAGGCGGCTTTGGCAGCAGCCGTGGATTCATGGGTGGTAACGGCCATGGCGCGCTTCCTTATTGTCAAAAGGGCGGGCTTTATAGCCCAGGGTGCGACTTTATAACCACGCAATGGCTATCCGGTTTTGCTTCAGCCTGTTTCAGAAGGGCGATGCCCCTGGCAATGCTCTGTTGAGCAGCGGCTGCACATATTGCGGGTGGTTACCGGCAATACGGGCAGCACTGGCTGCATGGCGTTGTTCAGTACGGCCGTCAGGTTCCTTAAGAAAAGTGCCTGCGTATGGTGCTGCCTGGTTAATAACGGGCTGGAACGCGATGAAAGGCACCTGTGTGCGCGACGCTAGGGTCTGTTGCCGTTTCGCGCCAACCAATTGATCTATAAGAGCCAGCTCGTATCGTTGAAGCTCTAACCCGACATCGATACGAGCTTGCAATGCCCCAATTACTACTCAACGACGAGCATTGGTCGAAGCTGCGGGAAATTCTCCTGCACAAGGCCATCTACAACAAGCGTGATCTACGAATGACCGTGGAGGGCATGCTGTACCGCATGCGCACGGGATGTCCCTGGAGAGACCTGCCCAAGGCGTTTGGTAACTGGAATAAGGTCTACAAACGCTTCAACGCATGGTCTGCTGCCGGCAAATGGTTCAAGGTCTTCAAGATGCTGGTGGCGGAGCCCGACATGGAGTGGGTGTTCATTGATGGCAGCTATGCCAAGACTCACCAGCACAGCGCAGGTGCTGCCAGCGCAAACGATGAAGCCATAGGGAAAAGCCGAGCCGGC
>NZ_VRYE01000036.1 GCF_008041835.1 Ectopseudomonas mendocina | reverse complement strand
TTCGCCTGTGAAGTGGGCGTGGAGGTAATGCCGCCAGCAGCAGGACCCCACCGATGCGCCCCGGGGCCGGCTCAATGCCGCGTCTGAGGGCCGTAGGAATCTCCGGCCTGCAGGCCGGGGAGGATTGCAAGCGAGCGAAGGATTCCACCCTGCTGGTGATCGACCTGCAGGAACGCCTGTTACCCGCCATCGATGGCGGCGCGGCTGTGGTCGAGCAGACCACCTGGCTGGTGCGCGTGGCGCAGCGCCTGCAGGTGCCGGTGATCGCCACCGAGCAATATCCCAAGGGGCTGGGCTACACCGAGCCGGCCCTGCATGAACTGCTGCCGGGCGATAGCCTGCGCGAGAAGATTCATTTTTCCGCCACCGCCGGGGCCGGGCTGTTCGATTTGCCCGGTGGCGAGCGCCAGCAGTTCGTGGTCTGCGGTACGGAAACCCATGTTTGCGTGCTGCAGACGGTAATGGGCCTGCTGGCGGCCGGGCGTGAAGTATTCGTGGTGGATGAAGCCGTCGGCTCGCGCCGTCCGCGCGACAAGGCGCTGGGCCTGGCGCGCATGGAGCGTGCCGGGGCGGTGATCGTGTCGCGTGAGATGGTCGCCTTCGAGTGGCTGGAACAGGCTGGCACCGAGCTGTTTCGCGAGGTCAGCAAGGGCTTTATTCGCTGATCATTGACTGCTCATTTTTGGGTCCCCGCCTTCGCGGGGATGACGGCTGTCTGGAAGTTTCGTCATTCCCGCACAGGCGGGAATCCAGGCACCCCGTTTTTTCGGCTATGGCGCGGCATTTTCCGGCACGGGCTGGTAGTGGCCAGCCTGCAGAGCGTCGAAGTACTGCTGGTAAAGGCCGTCGTCGCGAAACTGCTGCAGGCGGGCGTTGAAGCGTTCGCGTAGCACGTCGCTTTGCGCCAGTTGCCTGGGCAGCATCAGGTAACTGCGATTGACCAGCAGCGGCTTGGGGTGATGGGTGATGCGCTCGGCCTCCGCGCTGCTGAACGTGTTGCGCAGCGCGGCGTAACCGACATTGATCTCCTGCGGGTAGAGCTCCACGCGCTTCTTGAGCAGCTTTTCGAAGTTCTGTCGGTCGCTGGAGACCCGTTCGAGGCGTACCTTGCCTTCGGCGAGAAAGGCATCGAACGCCGGCCCATAGCTGTATTCCAGGCCGCCGCCGAGGGTCATGCCGCTGAGGTCATCGAAGCGCTGCCAGTCGAAGGGCTGCGTTTTCAAGTGAAAGAACACGAACCGTTCATCGAGCAGGGCGTCGCTGAGCATGGTCGTGGCCGGGCTTTGGCTGGCGTTGGGCGGCTGGTTGCCCTGGTAGGGCGAGCAGTGCGCACGGCACATCCTGCGGCCCAACCCGGTATCAACGTCGCCTCCGGGTAGGGTGCGCCGTGCGCACCAGTAGGTCTCAGCACCAGCGGCTGTCGCGCCAGGCGCTGCGGGCTTGTCCGTCCTTGAACGTCCAGGCCACCAGGCGGCTCTGCTTCTGCCCCTGAGACATGCCGAGGATGCGTACCTCGACCGCACCGGCCCTGGCCAGCCAGCCTTGCAGCAGTTCGACGTTGCCGCCTTTCGATACCAGGCTGCTGAACCACAGCACCTGCTCGGCGACCTGCGCGCTTTCGCTGGCCATGCGCTTGAGAAAGGCGGCTTCGCCACCGGGGCACCATAGTTCGGCCGCCTGCCCGCCGAAATTGAGTACCGGCAGCTTGCGCTGCGGGTCGAGCTTGCCGAGGTTGCGCCATTTGCGCGTGCTGCCGCTGCTGGCTTCGTCGGCGCTGGCGTGGAAGGGTGGGTTGCACAGGGTCAGGTCGATACGCTCCTCGCTGCCCAGCAGGCCGAGGAAGATATGCTCGGCATTGGCCTGCTGGCGCAGTTCGATGCCACTGGCCAGTTGCGGGTTGGCGGTGACGATGGCCCGCGCCGAGGCCAGCGCGGCCGGGGCGATATCGGCGCCGATAAAGTGCCAGGCGTACTCGCAATGGCCGATCAATGGGTAGATGCAGTTGGCCCCGACGCCGATATCCAGCGCGTGTACCCTGGCGCCGCGAGGTATTTGCCGGTCATTGTCGGTCGCCAGCAGATCGGCGAGGTTGTGCAAATAGTCGGCGCGACCGGGAATCGGCGGGCACAGGTAGCCGTCGGGTATGTCCCAGTGACGGATGCCGTAGTACTGCGCCAGCAGCGCGCGATTGAACACCTTGACCGCCGCCGGGTTGGCGAAGTCGATGCTGGGTTTGCCATAGGGGTTGGTGATCACGAACTGGCCCAGCTCGGGGCTGGCATTGATCAGCGCGGGAAAATCGTAACGCCCCTGGTGACGGTTACGCGGGTGCAACTGGCCCTTGTTCGGTGCAGTCTTTACAGCGGCAGGGGCAGGTTTGCGCGGGCGTTTCGGTGGCTTGGGCATGAACGGGCATCGGCGAGTCGGGCGCGCGATTTTCCCATAGTCGGGCCAGGCACGCACTGCATTCGGGACCAGGGAAGCTGGTGCGCGTGGTGCCTCTTACGTTTCTGCTCTTGTAGGAGCCCGCTTGCGGGCGATCAGCGGTTGCGGATGATCGCTGGCAATCCAGCGCCTACAGCGGAAAAATTATCGGCACCAGCACCACGCTGACGATCATCACCAGCAGAGTAAAGGGCACGCCGACCCGCACGAAGTCACCGAAGCGGTACTGGCCGGGGCCAAGCACCAGCGTATTCACTGGCGAGGAGATTGGCGTCATGAAAGCGGCCGAGGCCGCCAGGGCCACGGTCATGGCGAAGGGCAGGGGCGACACATCCAGCGCTTGCGCCGTGGCGATGGCCACCGGGGCCATCAGCACCGCCGTGGCGGTGTTGGAGATGAACAGGCCAATCACGGCGGTCAGCACGAACAGGCTGGCGAGTATCAGATGCGGCCCGGCTTCGCCCAGGCCACCCACCAGGCCTTTGACGGCCAGCTCGACGCCGCCGGTCTGCTGCAGCGCCTGGGCGAAGGGCAGCATGCCGACGATAAGAATCAGCGTCGGCCAGTGAATGGCGCGGTAGGCGCTGTCCAGGTCGATGCAGCGAAAGGCGCCCATCAGCAGGCAGGCAATCAGTGCGGCCTGTACGTTGGGCACCAGGCCGGAAACCATCAGCACGACCATCACCGCCAGGCTGAGCAGGGCGTAGGGCGCCTTGCGCGCGGCGGGCGCCACTTCGGCCACTTCCGCCGGCAGGCTGAGCACCAGAAAGTCGCGGCTCAGCCCCTGCAGGCGGTGTATATCGCGCCAGGCGCCGGCCACCAGCAGGGTGTCGGAGGCCTTGAGTTTCTCGTCCACCAGCACGCCTTCCAGCGCTTGGCCCTGACGGCGCAGGCCGACCACGTTGAGCTTGTGCCGCGAGCGAAAACCCAGTTCCTGAATCGTTTTGCCGGGTAGCTGCGACTCCGGCGGCAGCGCCACTTCGGCCAGGCCCAGTTCATGGGCATGCAGGCTGAAATACGAATGCGCCAGCGGCATGGGCTCCAGGCCCAGCGCCTGGTAGCTGCCGAGCAGGCCGATGGTCGGGCTGGCGATATCCACCAGCAGTACGTCGCCCGGTTCCAGCAGGGTATTGCCGTTGGCCATCAGCAGCAGGGTACGCAGGCGTTGGCGGCGTTCGATGGCGATGACATTGATGCCGTGTTCGCGGCGCAGTTGCAGCTCATTGAGCACCTGGTTGGCCAGAGGCGAGTCGGCGCGCACCTGCAGGCGCCGCTCGCGCTCGCTGAGGCGATAGCGCTCGGCCAGGTCGGTCAGGGTCAGGCGTGGTGGCTCGGCGTTGCCTCCTGCTTCGCTGCGCACCAGCCAGCGGCGCGCCAGCAGCATGTAGCCGATGCCGAGCAGCAGCACGGTGAGGCCGATGGGGGTAAAGGCGAAAAAGTCGAAACCCTCCAGCCCGGCACGGCGCAGTTCGGCATGCACCACCAGGTTGGGCGGGGTGGCCACCAGGGTCAGCATGCCGCTGATCAGCCCGGCGAAGGCCAGCGGCATCATCAGGCGTGCCGGAGCAATGCGCAGGCGGGCGGCGACGCCAAGTACCACCGGGATGAAGATCGCCACCACGCCGGTGGAACTCATCACTGAGCCGAGCCCGGCCACGGCCAGCATCAGCAGAATCAGCAGGCGCGTCTCGCTGCTGCCGGCCTTGGCCACCAGCCAGTCACCCAGGCGGTAGGCGATGCCGGTGCGCACCAGGCCGTCGCCGATGACGAACAATGCGGCAATCAGGATGACGTTGGCGTCGCTGAAACCGGCCAGAGCCTGCTGCAAGTCGAGTACACCGGTCAGCGGCAGGGCGACCAGCACCAGCAGGGCGACCACGTCCATGCGCGGTTTGCCGATGACGAAGAGGGTGACGGCGCCGGCCAGCAGGCCGAGCACCCAGAGCAGGTCAGGATTCATCGTAATTCCCAGTCAGTATGGGAGCGATTATTTCAGGGATAACCCAGTGTGGTCTTGATCTGTTGCAGGTTCGCGGCGATCCAGCGTGGATCGATTGGCCCCCAGTCGCGAATCCGGTAGTGGCCGGCATTGTTACGCTCGCCTGCGTTTTGTTCGAATTGGCAGTCGATGTCCAGTTCGGCCAGGGCGGTGAGGGTGTCCTGCGCGGTGCGCCGGGGCATACCGGTGGCGTCCATCAGCGCCGGCACGCTGACGGCCTGGCCGCTGTCGATCAGCCAGGCCACGTAGAGGCGACGGTAGAAGCTGGTGCGGGTCTTGCTCGTCTGCATGAGAAGTCCTTATGCGTTGATCCTCGCCACCGAAGCCGGCGAATGGTCTGAGCATATAGCCGCTGGCACCGTTGAGGTAGCCTAACGTCGGGCCGTCAGCCAATGCCGAGGCGCCGGGCGTTCGGCGGCGTCACTGCATATGACTCAAACGGCCGTTTGCATCTTGGGCGGCAGCAGGTAGGCGAGGGCGATGGCCAGCACCGGCATGATCAGGTTGAAGAAGCAGTACGGCAGGTAGCTTAGCGTAGCCACGCCGAGAGTCGCGGCCATGTAGGCGCCGCAGGTATTCCACGGTACCAGCACCGAGGTCAGGGTGCCGCCGTCTTCCAGCGCGCGTGACAGGCTGGTCGGTGCCAGCCCGCGCTTCTCGTATTCGGCACGGTACATGCGCCCCGGCAGCACCAGGGCGATGTACTGGTCGGCGGTGATGATGTTGGTACCGATGGTGGTGGTGATGGTGCTGGCGACCAGGCCGCTGTTGCTGCGCACCAGGCGCAGGGCGCTTTGCAGCAGGCGTTGCAGCAGGCCGAGGCGCTCCAGCACGCCACCGAAGCACATGGCGCAGATGATCAGCCAGACGGTGGTGAGCATGCTGGCCATGCCGCCCTTGGACAGCAGGCCGTCGAGTTCGGCGTTGCCGCTGGCCGATTCATAACCGGCGAACAGCGCAGTCCATACCGTTTTCAGTGGCGCCAGTGCGCCAGCGGCCGGGTCGCTCAGGCGCGCCATCACTTCTGGCTGGAACACGATGGCGAATACCGCGCCGAGCAGGGCGGCGAGAAATACCGCCGGGAAGGCCGCCCACTGGCGCACGGCGAGCAGCAGCAGGAAGGCTACCGGTAGCAGCAGGTGCCAGCCGAGATTGAACTGTGCCTCCAGCGCGCCCAGCACCTCGACGATGCGCCCGGTGTCATGTTCGGCGCTGGCCTGCTGGCCGAGGGCGAAGAAGATCACCAGGGCGATCAGCAGCGCCGGTACGGTGGTGCGCAGCATGTTGCGGATATGCGCGAACAGATCGGCGCCGGCAGCGGCCGGGGCCAGGTTGGTGGTGTCCGACAGCGGCGACAGCTTGTCGCCGAAGTAGGCGCCGGAAATGATCGCGCCGGCGGTGATCGCCGGGTCCAGGCCCAACCCGGCCGCCACGCCCATCAGGCCGATGCCGAGGGTGCCGGCCACCGTCCACGAGCTGCCGATGGACAGTGCGGTGAGCGCGCAGATCAGGCAACTGGTGAGGTAGAAGTACTCGGCGCTGATCAGCTTCAGGCCCAGCCAGATCATGGTCGGCACCGTGCCGGCGAGAATCCAGGTGCCGATCAGCGCACCCACCGCCAGCAGGATCAGGTTGGCCTTCATCGCCATATGGATGCCGGCGAGGATGCCTTCCTCGATCTCGGTCCAGCGCAGGCCATTCTTCAGGCCGACCAGGCCGGCGATGAAGGCGGCGCTCATCAGGGCGATCTGGTTCGGGCCGCTGGAGGAGGCGTCACCGAACAGGTAAACGGAGAGGCTGAGCAGTACGACGAGCACGCCAATGGGTAGCAAGGCGTCGGACAGGGAAGGGGCACGGGCGGTCATGGGTGTTCCGGGGGATCGATCAAACAAGGGGCAGAGGCCGGGATGGCGCTCTCCATAAACGGGGCGGGGGTGTTATCGGGCGGGTTGTGCAAGCTTGCCAGGTCGCTCAGCCGAAGTACCCATGGTGGGCTGAAGCCCACCCTACGGGCGGGGCCCCACAAAAAAGCAAACCCGCGCCGGTTAGGGCGCGGGCCTGTGGGTGTCGCGCGGTGCTTAGAGTGCGGCGATCTTGCTGCGCTGCTCGACCATCTTGGCCAGGGCCTGCTCGGCCTCGGCCAGCTTGGCGCGCTCCTTCTCCAGCACTTCGGCCGGGGCTTTGGCGACGAAGCCTTCGTTGGCCAGCTTGCCACCGACGCGCTTGACCTCGCCTTCGAGGCGGGCAACTTCCTTGTCCAGGCGCGCCAGTTCGGCGTCCTTGTCGATCAGCCCGGCCATCGGTACCAGCACTTCCATCTCGCCGACCAGGGTGGTGGCGGACATCGGCGCTTCTTCACCGGCAGCCAGCACGCGCACCGACTCCAGCTTGGCCAGCTTGCTCAGCAGCGGCTCGAAGTCGGCCAGGCGGCGCAGGTCTTCGGCCGAAGCGTTGGCGACGATGATGTCGATACGCTTGGCCATGGAGATTTTCATCTCGCCACGGATCTGGCGGACGCCCAGCATCAGTTGCTTGACCCACTCGATATCGCCTTCGGCGGCGGCGTCGATGCGGCTTTCGTTGGCCACCGGCCAGGGTTGCAGCATCAGGGTTTCGCCCTGCACGCCGGCCTGGGCCTTGATGCGCTGCCAGATTTCTTCGGTGATGAAGGGCATGAACGGGTGGGCCAGGCGCAGAATCACTTCCAGCACGCGCACCAGGGTGCGACGGGTGCCGCGCTGGCGCTCGATGGGCGCGTTCTCGTCCCACAGTACCGGCTTGACCAGCTCCAGGTACCAGGCGCAGTACTCGTCCCAGATGAACTCGTACAGGGTCTGCGCCGCCAGGTCGAAGCGGAAGGCGTCGAGGTGGCGGGTGACGTCAGCCTCGGTGCGCTGCAGGGCGGAGATGATCCAGCGATCCACCGGCGACAGCTCGACGGCTTCGCCACCTACGCCAGTGTCCTTGTCATCGGTGTTCTCGATGACGAAGTTGGCGGCGTTCCACAGCTTGTTGCAAAAATTGCGGTAACCCTCGACGCGGCCCATGTCGAACTTGATGTCGCGACCGGTGGAGGCCAGCGCCAGGTTGGTGAAGCGCAGGGCGTCGGTGCCGTAGGCGGCGATGCCGTCGGGGAATTCGGCGCGGGTTTGCTTGGCGATCTTCTCGGCCAGCTTGGGCTGCATCATGCCGCTGGTGCGTTTGGCCACCAAGGATTCGAGGTCGATGCCGTCGACGATGTCCAGCGGGTCAAGCACGTTGCCCTTGGACTTGGACATCTTCTGGCCCTGGGCGTCGCGCACCAGGCCGTGCACGTAGACGGTCTTGAACGGGATCTGCCCGGTCAGGTGGGTCGACAGCATGATCATCCGCGCGACCCAGAAGAAGATGATGTCGAAGCCGGTGACCAACACGTCGGTGGGGTGGAAGGTCTTGAGGAAGTCGGTCTGCTGCGGCCAGCCGAGGGTGGAGAAGGTCCACAGGCCGGAGCTGAACCAGGTGTCGAGCACGTCTTCGTCCTGGCGCAGATTGGCATCGCCGAGGTTGTGCTTGGCGCGTACTTCCGCTTCGTCGCGACCGACGTAGACGTTGCCGGCATCGTCGTACCAGGCCGGAATGCGGTGGCCCCACCACAGCTGACGGCTGATGCACCAGTCCTGAATGTCACGCATCCAGCTGAAGTACATGTTCTCGTACTGCTTGGGCACGAACTGAATTTCACCGCTCTCGACCACGGCGATGGCTTTTTCCGCCAGCAGCTTGGTGGAGACGTACCACTGGTCGGTCAGCCACGGCTCGATGACGGTGCCGGAGCGATCGCCTTTCGGCACCTTCAGGGCGTGATCTTCGATTTTTTCCAGCAGGCCGGCAGCCTCGAAGGCTGCGACGATCTGCTTGCGCGCCTCGAAGCGATCCAGCCCGGCGAATTGCGCTGGAATATTCGCTTCGATCTGCTCATTGACGCTGCCATCGAGGTTGAACACCTGGGCGGTGGCCAGCACGGCAGCGTTCTTGTCGAAGATGTTGATCAGCGGCAGGTTGTGGCGCTTGCCCACTTCGTAGTCGTTGAAGTCGTGCGCCGGGGTGATCTTCACGCAGCCGGTGCCGAACTCGGGGTCGCAGTAATCATCGGCGATGATCGGGATACGCCGGCCCACCAGCGGCAGCTCGACGTAGCTGCCGATCAGCGCCTTGTAGCGTTCGTCTTCCGGGTGCACGGCCACGGCGGAGTCGCCGAGCATGGTTTCCGGGCGGGTGGTGGCGACGATCAGGTAGTCCAGGCCCTCGGCGGTCTTCTTGCCGTCGGCCAGCGGGTAGCGCAGGTTCCACAGCGAGCCTTTCTCGTCGTGGTTTTCCACTTCCAGGTCGGAGATGGCGGTGTGGAACTTGGTGTCCCAGTTGACCAGGCGCTTGCCTCGATAGATCAGGCCGTCCTCGTGCAGGCGGACGAAGGCTTCTTTCACGGCTTCGGACAGACCTTCGTCCATGGTGAAGCGCTCGCGCGACCAGTCCACCGAGCTGCCCAGGCGACGGATCTGGCGGGTGATGGTGCCGCCGGACTGTTCCTTCCACTCCCAGACTTTCTCGAGGAATTTCTCGCGGCCCAGGTCGTGACGACCGATGCCGTCGGCGGCCAACTGGCGCTCGACCACCATCTGCGTGGCGATACCCGCGTGGTCGGTGCCTGGCTGCCACAGGGTATTGCGGCCCTGCATGCGGCGGAAGCGGATCAGGCAGTCCATGATCGAGTTGTTGAAGCCGTGGCCCATGTGCAGGCTGCCGGTGACGTTCGGCGGTGGGATCATGATGGTGTAGGGCTCGCCCGAGCCTTGCGGGGCGAAATAGCCCTTGGCTTCCCAGTTCTGGTACAGGGCGGTTTCAATGGCGTGCGGCTGGTAGGTCTTGTCCATGCGCGGCGGGACCCTTTGACGGCTGATCGGAAAAGCCGTCAAGTATACCGCTTCTGAGCGCCAAGCCATAAGCCCCGCGCGGCAGAGCAGACCTTTTGTAGGAGCCCCGCCCCGGGGCGAAGCTTTTGCTCTTTGCTGTCTGGCATTCGCCCCGGGGCGGGGCGCCTACAGGGCAGGGGCTTACTTGCGTGGCGGCAGCAGACGCGGCAGGCGGGCTTCGAGGCGGCGCTTGAGTTCAGCCTCGATCTGCGGCACGAAATCGTCGATCACGTCCTGCAGGATCAACTGGGCAGCGGCGCGCAACTCGCCATGCACATGCTGCAGATCGCGGGCGCTGTCAGGCAGGTGCGGTTCGATGCGCTCGCGCAGCGTGCTTGGCGCTGGCTGCGGGGCTGGCGTTGGTTTGGGCGTCGGCGTGGCATGAAAGGGCGGCGGCGGGCCGGGCGGCGCGCTGACGATATCGGACAGCACGGGGATGCTGTCCGGGTCGAGCGAGTCGATCAGCAGTGGCGGCTCAGTGCTGTCATCACCCAGCAGCTCGCGTATCGACTCCAGGTCGTGCAGCAACTGAGTGGGCTTTTGTGGCGGCTTGGGGGTGTCCATGGTTATCGGCGCAGCGAGAAAAGGGCAGAAGTAGCCTGAAGTGTGAGCGCCGACGGCCACTAAAGTTCGACGCGTTGCGGATCATACCCGCGCTGGCGATAGGTGCGGAAATTCTCGCGACAGGCGCTCAGCAACTCGGGCTGCTGATTAACGATCTCGATGATGCGGGAAAAGCGCTCGACATGCGGCGACAGGCTGCTGCCGAGGTTGATCAGCACGCCCTGCTCGCGGCTTGGTGCTTCGTCGATACCCAGCGCCACGGGAGACAGCGGCGCATCGCGGTGCAGGTCATGTGGCACGAAGCGTTCGGCCTTGAACCGCCAGAGCATCTCATCGAGTTCGCCGCACTGCGCTTCGTCACTGCCGCGCAAGAATACCGGCAGGCCGGCGCTCCAGGCCTTGAGCGCCAGTTGGCAGGCCGCGCGCAGGCGGCCGGCGGCGTCGCTGGAGGAGAGAACGTAGAACTCGATTTTGGGCATGGCGGGCTTTCGACGGTGAAAAGGGCAGGTGTAGCCCGGATGCAATCCGGGACAGGTGGTGTCCCCGGATTGCATCCAGGCTACGGGCGCATCAGGCCTTGGCGCGATCCAGCAGGTACTGGGTCAGCAGCGGCACCGGTCGACCCGTGCCGCCTTTGTCCTTGCCGCCGCTGATCCAGGCGGTGCCGGCGATATCCAGGTGCGCCCAGTGGAAGTTCTTGGCAAAGCGCGACAGGAAGCAGCCAGCGGTGATGGTGCCGGCCTTCGGCCCGCCGATGTTGGCGATGTCGGCGAAGGGGCTGTCCAACTGCTCCTGGTACTCGTCGTACAGCGGCAGTTGCCAGGCGCGGTCGTCGGCGCTTTCGCCAGCCTTGAGAATCTGCTTGATCAGCGCGTCGTTGTTGCCCATCAGGCCGGAGACGTTGCTGCCCAGGGCGACGATGCAGGCGCCGGTGAGGGTGGCAATGTCGATCACCGCCTGCGGTTTGAAGCGCTCGGCGTAGGTCAGGGTGTCGCACAGCACCAGACGGCCTTCGGCGTCGGTGTTGAGAATCTCCACGGTCTGCCCACTCATGGTGGTGACGATGTCGCCGGGGCGGGTGGCGCGGCCGCTGGGCATGTTCTCGGCGCAGGCCAGCAGGCATACCAGGTTGATCGGCAGTTGCAGCTCGAGCACGGCCTTGAGGGTGCCGAGCACGCTGGCGGCGCCGCACATGTCGTACTTCATCTCGTCCATGCCGGCGGCCGGCTTGATGCTGATGCCGCCGGTGTCGAAGGTGATGCCCTTGCCGACCAGGGCGAAGGGTTTGTCGTCCTTCTTGCTGCCCTGATAGTGCATGACGATCATGCGTGGCGGCTGCTCGCTGCCCTGAGCGACGGCGAGGAAGGCGCCGGCGCCGAGTTCCTTGAGCTTCTTCTCGTCGAGGATCTCGACCTTGAGGTTCTTGTAGGCCTTGCCCAGGGTCTTGGCCTCTTCGGCCAGGTAGCTGGGGTGGCAGAGGTTGGGCGGCAGGTTGCCCAGGTCCTTGGTGAAGGCGACACCCGCGGCGATGGCGCGGGCATGCTGCAGGCCGCGTTCGGCATCGGCCAGTTCGGCCTTGTCGACGACCAGGGTGATTTTCTTCAGGGCGCGTGGGTCGGCTTTCTGGCTCTTGAACTGCTCGAACAGGTAGCTGCCGTCGGCCAGGGTTTCGATGATCAGACGAGTCTTGCCGTAGGTGTCGCGGCCCTTGACCTTGAGTTCACCGAGGGCGAGCAGGGCATCGCTGCCGCCCAGACCCTTGAGAACGCCATGCACGCTGGCAACCAATTTACGCAGTTGACGGTCGGATAGATCACCCTTGCCGCAGCCCACCAGCAGTACGCGCTCGGCCTTGAGCCCTGGCAGGCTGTGCAGCAGCAGGGTCTGGCCGGGCTTGCCGGCGATGTCACCGCGCTTGAGTACCGCACTCAATGCGCCATTGCTGGCCTGGTCGACGGCCTTGGCCGCAATGCCGAGCTTGCGACCTTTGCCGATGGCAACGACCAGGGTCGCGGTTTTCAGGGTTTCCGCACGAGTGCTTTTGACGAGGAATTCCATAGTGAGCTGTCCCCAAGACAAAGAGTCGGGTTTGACGGATAATGGCCGCCATTTTTCGAGGGTCCACCCTGCGGTGGGCCGGCAAGTAGGTGCGGCTAGTGTGAGCGCTCGCGCCTGAGCCTGACAACCCTGGAGCGTCCGGTTTGATCGTCTTCCGTTATCTGTCCCGCGAAGTGCTGGTGACCCTCAGTGCGGTGAGTGCCGTGCTGCTGGTGATCATCATGAGCGGTCGTTTCATCAAATACCTGGCTCAGGCTGCGCAGGGTGTGCTCGACCCGGGTGTACTGTTTCTGATCATGGGTTACCGGATTCCCGGTTTCCTGCAGCTGATTCTGCCGCTGGGCCTGTTCCTCGGTTTTCTGCTGGCTTACGGGCGCCTGTATCTGGATAGCGAGATGACCGTGCTGTCGGCCACTGGCGTCAGCCAGCAGCGCCTGACTGTTTACAGCATGGCACCGGCGCTGGTCGTCGCCCTGTTGGTCGCCTGGCTGAGCATGGGCCTGGCGCCGCAAGGCGTGGCCAGCGTGGCGCGCATCCTCAATGAGCAGGATGCCCTGACCGAACTCGATACCCTGGTGCCGGGGCGCTTTCAGTCGCTCAAGGATGGCTCGCGGGTGACCTATTCGCAGGGGCTGTCAGCGGATCGTAGCGAGCTGCGCGGCGTGTTCATGTCGGAGAAGCGCTTCGCCGCCGATGGTCGTTCCGAGCGCGGTATCACCGTGCTGGTCGCCGAAAGTGGTCGTCAGGAAATTCAGGCGGATGGCAGTCGTTATCTGATTCTGCAAAACGGCTATCGCTATGATGGTGAGCCGGGCGAGGCGGATTACCGCGCCATCCAGTACGACACCTATGGCGTGTTGCTGCCCAAGCCTGAAGTCGCCGTCGAAGCCAGTGAGCGTGAGGCCACACCGACTCGCGAGTTGTTCGGTAGCGACGATCCACGCCTGCAGGCTGAACTGCAATGGCGCCTGTCGCTGCCGCTGCTGGTCTTTATCGTCACCTTGCTGGCGGTGCCGCTGTCGAAAGTCAATCCGCGTCAGGGGCGCTTTCTCATGCTGCTGCCGGCAATTTTCCTCTACATGGCCTACCTCGGCCTGCTGATCGCCGCCCGTGGTGCGCTGGACAAGGGCAGGCTGCCGCCGGCCCTGGGCTTATGGTGGGTGCATGGCATCTTCTTCGCCGTCGGCATGCTGTTGTTGTACTGGGAGCGTCTGAGTCTGTGGTGGGCCACTCGTCGTGCGTCGGTGGCGGAGGTGGCTCATGGCTAAGTTGGATCGCTACATCGGCACACAGGTGTTCTTCGCCATTCTGGCGGTGCTGGGGATCATTCTCGGGCTGGCATTGCTGTTCGCCTTCATCGACGAGCTTAGCGACCTCAACAAGGGCGACTATGGCCTGGGTCAGGTGCTCTGGTACGTGCTGCTGACGGCGCCGCGTCGCGCCTATGAAATGCTGCCGATGGCGGCGCTGATCGGTTGCCTGATCGGCCTCGGTACGCTGGCCAGCAATAGTGAGCTGACCATCATGCGCGCCGCCGGTGTCTCCATCGGGCGTATCGTCTGGGCGGTGATGAAACCCATGCTGGTGCTGATGCTGGCCGGTATTCTGATCGGCGAATACGTCGCGCCGCTGACCGAGAATCAGGCCCAGGCGGATCGCGCATTGGCACAAGGTGGCGGTGCGGCGCAGAGCTCCAAGCGCGGTATGTGGCATCGTCAGGGGCAGGAGTACGTGCACATCAACGCGGTGCAACCCAATGGCATCCTGTTGGGGGTGACGCGTTATCGCTTCGATGACGAGCGTCGCCTGCTCTCGGCCAGCTTTGCCCGTCATGCCGAGTACCGGGACAGCCACTGGATGCTGCTCAATGTGCAGACCACCGTGCTGCATGAGGATCGCTCCGAGGTGATCAACCAGCCTGAGGAGCGCTGGGATATCGAGCTCAATCCGGAACTGCTCGGCACTGTCGTGATGGAGCCCGAGGCGCTGTCGGTCACCGGGCTGTGGCAGTACATCCATTACCTGGGTGAGCAGGGCCTGAACAATGCCCGCTACTGGCTGGCATTCTGGACCAAGGTGCTGCAGCCACTGGTAACCGGCGCGCTGGTATTGATGGCGATTTCCTTCATCTTCGGCCCGCTGCGCTCGGTGACCCTGGGGCAGCGTATGTTCACGGGGGTGCTGGTGGGCTTCATCTTCCGTATTGCCCAGGACCTGCTCGGCCCATCGAGCCTGGTATTTGGTTTCTCGCCGCTGCTGGCGGTGCTGGTACCGGCCGGCATCTGCGCGCTGGCTGGTGTGTGGCTGCTGCGTCGGGCTGGCTGAGGCGATCAGGGGTATGAAAAAGGCTATGTCTGCGTTAGCTGTTGCCAAGCGGTTCTAGGAAGGCTCTGAGCCTTGTAGGGTGGGCTTTAGCCCACGCTGACCGCAGTTGGTGGGCTGAAGCGGAGCGCCGCCCGGCCCACCCTACGGGCTTTTGTACCAACGCCCAACACTTAACGCAGACATAGCCATGAAAAAGCCGGTTCAATGAACCGGCTTTTTTGCATCTGCGCTGGGCTACTTCTTGTGAATATTCTTCGGCAGTTGCACCACACGACTGTCGGAATAGATATCGTGCCAGGTGCGCCCCTGCTTGTCCCACAGCAGCCAGAGAAAACCCAGGCCGGCAAACAGCCAGGAGCCGATGGCGACCACGAAGCGCAGCAGAGCCTGCCACAGGTCGATGGCGCTGCCGTCGGCGTTCTGAATGCGCAGTCCCCAGGCCTGCATGCCCAGCGTCTGGCCATTGTGCGTCCAGAACTTGGCGAAGAAGGCGAACAGTGACAGCAGCACCAGGCTGGCAAGCAGCGGGTCATTATCCAGTGCGCCGGCTTCGGACATGGCCATCAGCCTATCGCCGCCGTGGATCAGGCGCAAAATGCCCTGCTGATAGATCAGGGTGACCACCATGATCAATGCCACGCAGAGCAGAGAATCGTAGAAGAGGGCCGCCAGGCGACGAATCGGCCCTGCAGTGGGAAAGTCACCCTGCGGGCGTAACTGGTGTTTCGGCATGATGGACTCGCTGAGACGAAAGTGCGCGCCATTCTAACCGCGACTTCTCTGCGAGCATAAAAAAACCCCTGATCGAGATCAGGGGTTCTTCAAAGCAGCGGCAATCAGCCCAGGATCTGAACCTGGTCGGCCTGCATGCCTTTTTGACCTTGCACAGCGATGAAGCTGACTTTCTGGCCTTCTTTCAGGCTCTTGAAGCCATTACCTTCGATCGCGCGGAAGTGCACGAACAGATCCGGACCGCTTTCGGGCGTGATAAAACCAAAACCTTTCTCGTCGTTAAACCACTTGACGGTACCGTTCTGACGATTCGACATGTCTTTTTCCTTGAAACTAGAGTTGATGACAGCCTCCACATAATAGAGGGCTGAGACTGGTTGCAAGGAGTAATAGAAGTCGAGCGGGATGTAGCGGATCTTGATGATCTGCTGCATCAGAGTCACGATTCACAGCGACCCATGCAAACAGTGGCTTCACTCTACGCTAAGTTTTGCGCAAATGCCAACCCCTGCCGGCAAGGTCGCCGGCCAGGTTTTGCGGGGGCTGTCCGGGCGCAATACCGGTGTGGCAGTAAGCTGCCCGTGAGTGGCGTCCGGGTTGCTCGGACGCAAACGAAAAAGCCCGTAAGACCAATGTCTTACGGGCTTCTTGTATCGTGGTGCCCGGGGGAGACTCGAAGGTTTTGCTGTGTGGTGCATAGTTGCTGGGTTCTGGTAATTCGGCGACCGGTCCATGCCCCTAAAAATGCCCCTAAAACGAGAAGTGCCCCTCCGAATCGGGGTGATTTCTCCGCCTTTTGTTCGGCTCAGCTGCCCGGTGCAACGCCGTGGCGAAAAGTTCGAGGTCGAAGCCTAGACTCGAACTCCCAAAGCGTGCTGCAGGCGCTCCCCTGGCGTCGGCGATCGCTACCGGCGTCCCAGCTCCGCAGCCGTTCGGGCGCCGAACTCCCGCAGCAGGAACAGATAGTCGGGGCGCCGCGCGCCATGCTTGACCGCGCAGCGATCGAGGTAGAGAAGCCAGGCATCTTCGCTGGCTTCGTCGTCGGCGGTCGGCGCGTCCGGAGGTATCAGCGACCCCTGAAGCCCGAAGGGCTCATCCCAGGTGCTGTAGCGGTACTCGAACTCGGCCCAGTCGTACAGCGTCTCGCCTAGACTGAAGCCGGGCATGCTGTTCGGCTCTGCACCTTCCTCCAGCAACACCCGCATCAGCTCGACGTTCTGCTTCAGCATGGCACTATGCAGGGCGGTCATGCCCTCATCGCCTGCAAAGTTGGGATCGGCGCCCAACTGGATGAGGAGGCGAAGCATGTCGACGGAGAATGCCGGTACCGGCTCCTCCATGGCGAAATCGAAGGTGACGCGATCAAGCAGTGTGTCGCCGCCGACCAGTACATTCAGAACCACGCCGGCCTCGTTCAGCCGACGTACCTGTTCGAAATCGCCGGCGGCTGCCGCGTCCAGTAGATCCCGAGTGGTGGTTTCATTCGCCATGCTGCCCTCCAGGGTTCCTGATCACGATAGTCGCGGGAGGTGATCGGCTCAAGGCGGCCGGCTGAATTGACGACTGCAACCGTCGAGCGTAAAACGCATGAGATGCTGGTGATTGGGGGCCAACCTAGAGGGTGTTTCGGCGCACCAGGCGCCCCACTGGAACGCCGGCTTTGGAGCCCCGGTATTGGCCGATGTCGATCTCTGACCCTCACGGGTCACCTCGCGCGGAGATGCTACCGGGGCTTCTTTTTGCCTGCCTACTTGTCTTCGCCCATTCGCACGAGCAGGCGCTCCAGCCGATTCATTCGAGCGTTCAATTCTCCATTCGCCTGCGCAGCCTGATGACCCAGTTCGATTGAGGCTGCCTGCATCATGGCGCTGGCCTGCAAAGACGCAAGCATCCGATCCTCTTTCGGTGTCAGGATCAACACGTGATCGCCTATTTCGATGTTCACAGTCCCGTCAGGGAGCAGCACCTTGGTCATGGGGCGCGCTGGCGGATGCTGGTCGGCCGGTACAAAGACGCCCTTGTTGACCCGGATGACCATCAGGTCCTCGATAAGCGCTTTTAGTCGATCATCGACGATGGCGAGTTTCAGCCCCGTGAACTCGGCCAGAGTTTCGCGCGTGACGATTTGCTCTTGAGCATGCAGATCCTGAACAGCCTGCAGCACTATCCGAAAGCCCAATCGCCGGCCATCTCTCGCCCTCTGCTGGTCAAGCGGAGATCTTCAGCACTGTCGGTAAACAGAGCGAGATGACTTTCGCCAAGCTCGCTCAGGAGTTCGGAGAGGCTTCTCATGGCTGGCTCTTCTCGTTCTCGGTACGTGGGCAGTGCTGCAGCCTGTACTCCGCTTCTTCGTGAAGGTCACTCAGGTGTTGAGACAGCTTCCCCAGCGCCTGCATCAGCCATCCCAGGTTGCGAACCTCGTTGGCATCGATGCCGAAGTCCTCATTGTCGGCGGATGCAGCAATAGCCCAGCCGATGGCCGAGATACCGCTATTCAGGATGCCGCTGTAGCTGCTCGATGCGTTAACGATGCACCCGAGGCGCTCGACCTGCTCTGCCGACAGCGGTTGCTTGCCGTGAACGGAAGGGAAGTCTTCTATCGAGAGCAGCAGCTCTCCCCAATTTGGACTGGCCATTACCGTACCTCCTTCTGGTTGCGATCCGCAGCGGTACCCTGGTTGCCTGCACGAAGGCGCAGAGTACTTTTCAGCTTGGCCCTGGCATCGGCCCTGGCTTCAATCAGCAAACCGCTCAGAACGCGATCAGCGAACCACCCGGCATGTACTCCCAGGTTATGGCCTGGAAAGCAGACCCGGAGTTTGGCCGCGGCCTTCTTGGCTTCACGCCGATTGGCGAAGGGGCCGCAGACACCGAAGGGAAACACCGGCCGGTGTTCATCCAGCACGAAGTAGTACGTCACACCCACCGCACGCTCGACAAAGTACTTCATGGCCGAACCTCCCGAGCAACGTGCGCAGCGCCGACGGAGCGATGCTGCCAGCAGAAGTTGCCGCTGAAGGTGCGCACCTGCTCCAGGTGGCGGCAAAGATCCTCCGAGACGGGAGCCGCCCGACCACCGAGAGCAGGGACGATCTGCTGCAGAATGAGCCTTTCCAGGCGGTCATACTCTTCGCGAGCGAAGTTCATTTGAGCCATGCGCAGGGCGTTCAGCGTTGCGTCTTGCACAAGCTCGCCAGCCATGGCATCGAAAGGGCGGATTTCGTTACGCATGGCGCACCTCCTGCACGGCAGCCAGAGCCGCCGATAGGTTATTGGCCAGTTCGATGGCGGCGGCCGGGCTCAGCGACAGGCTGCAAAGCCCTAGGTCGAGCGTGATGCGGCCCTGACTCCAGGCGTGCAGTTCGGCCGGGTGGCCGTCGAGATTGCCCTCTACGGCATACACCAGTTCGGGAATGCAGGTGCTGCGGATGGTCAGTTGGTTACGCATTGGCCACCTCCTGGTTTTCCCGAACATGTTCCACTTCGTCTTTGACGGCCTGGCACAGGTCGTAACCAGTGCTCCTGATGTAGGTACCAAGCGCCAACAGGACATGCTGCAAGCCATTGACGTCGTCATCGCTGAGGTGCCGCTCGATCCCGTCGGCGCCCAGCAGGTTGGCGATGGTTTCCAGGCCTATGCCAGCACTGACCAGTTCATTCCCAGTCAGGTCGGCCATGCGGAGAAAGTCAGACATGAGCCACCTCCTGTGCTTCCAGGGAGCGGGCACGGGCCATCGCTGCGTTGTAGCGCGCCAGGCGGACGGACAGGGATGAGTTACCGCGGAGCGCAGCAAGTGCATGTGCTTTCCACGCTGCTGCGTGAGATGCGGAAGGGATTGGGGGCGTGCAGATGTTTCATGGGCGGTGCTCCAACTTGAGGTTTGGAGTCATCACCGCTTGCGGCCAAGCAAGGAATGGTGACGACTGTACGCAGGTTGGCCGACCGGGCAAGTTGGCACCCGGCACACCCGAGGGTGTCCCGCGCACAGCCGCCATAAAGCACAGGCAACAAAAAAGCGCCTGCTTGGGCTTGGGCGCTTGTGCGCCAACTTGAAAACGACCGGCCAAGGTCGACCGCGGGATTTACCGCGACAGGCGAACCATAGCGCCGGGATAGGGGAAGTGCAAGTGTGGGATGGTCCCAAAAAGGGTCATTGCCATTTGGTTGCTCTCTATACGGCATTGCCGTACTATTCTTCCCATGTATACGGTCTTCGAAACGGAAGTTTTCCAACGCTACGCCGGCCCCATCTGGGCCGATGGTGAGCGTGAAGAGTTCATCGCCTGGTTGGCCGCCAACCCGCTGGCCGGCGATGTGATTCCCGGCACGGGTGGTCTGCGCAAGGTTCGATGGTCGCGTGCCGGCATGGGGAAACGTGGCGGTGCGCGGGTGATCTATTACAACGCGCTGACTGAAGGCCATATCTGGCTGCTGATCGCCTACACCAAGGCGAAGTTCGACAATTTGCCGGCGGCCTTCCTGAACCAATTGAGAGAGGCAATCGATCATGGATAAAGAACTGGAGCAGTTCCAGGCGGATTTGCTGCGATCCGTCCACGATATGAAAGCTGGCAAGGCGGTGCGTGCGACGCAGGTGGAGCTTTCGCCGGTGGCAGAAGCACGGGCCAAGGTGGGCGTTTCACAGAGTGCCTTCGCTGACTTGCTGGGCGTGAGTCTGCGTACCTTGCAGGACTGGGAGCAGGGGCGGCGATCACCGTCCGGGGCGGCCAAGACGCTGCTGCGCATTGCGGTGAAACACCCCGAGGCACTGCGGGATCTGCAGGTCGCGTGACGTTGGTGGAGGCTCATTGCAGCGTCTCCTGGGGCTTGTCGGCGGGAAAGCGCATTTCGTTGATCGCGCGGATGATCTCGTCGCGTCCGACACCATCAATCGCCATGATTCCCGCCATGGTCAGGAATACCGCGAAAGCGGCTACCCCAGTCGGTACTCCTTGGCTGTCGGCATAGCCGACAACAGCAGGTAGTACGTCGTCGAACAGGAAGGAGGCGTGATCTTCAGCTCGGTGGCCGTTGTAGAGGTTCATGCCTGCGCCTCGCTGTACTCAACGGGCAGGGTGCCCATGTAGTAAAGAGCCACGCCGCGGTGGGTGCGGCCTTGCTCATCCTTCGCGGTGATGCGATGGGTCTTGATGGGATGGCCTGCCTCGCGCAGTTCTTTGACCCTGGCTGCCGGCATGAGCAGGTTAAGCTCGCGCCGTGCGGTGATAGTGTCGATAGCACCATGCTGCAGACGTTCCAGCAGTCGGGCGCGCTGGGCTTCGGCGGTGGTATCATTCACGGGCGTTTTCTTGGGGCTGGCCTGTTGGTCGGCCTTTTTCTTGTCCGTCATTTAGGCGGCCTCCACACGGCCGGCGGCAATACGCTCCTCGCACCAGGCAATGATCTCGCTTTCAATCCAGGCAACGGACTTAGGGCCGAGCGGGATCTGCTTGGGGAAAGTGCCGGCAGCAACGCGTAACG
This sequence comes from Ectopseudomonas mendocina, assembly GCF_008041835.1. Taxonomy (GTDB): domain Bacteria; phylum Pseudomonadota; class Gammaproteobacteria; order Pseudomonadales; family Pseudomonadaceae; genus Aquipseudomonas. The sequence goes on along the minus strand of NZ_VRYE01000036.1, from coordinate 2,095 downwards.
CTTGGTTGTGACGGTTGTGACGGTAAAGCAGGGCGACATGCCAGGGGTGCAAACGATTGCACCTGAAATGAAAAGCCCCGCCTAACAGGCTGTGTGAAAACGCTCTGAACTGAACCGGTTCAATACAAACGCCTCGATTGATTCGGGGCGTTTGTGTTTTTACTGGTGCAATGATGCAAAGTGCAGCGCTCAGGTCAGCAGCTCGATCATGCGGCGTGCCCCGAGTACCGAAATAGCACGTTTGAGGTTGTAGGCTTGCACGGCCATCGCCATCTCAGCTCTCACCCCGCTGAAATGGCGCACTAGAAAACGACCGTTGCCCAGAATCCATTGTTTGAGATTGCCAAAAGGGTGCTCGACGATTGCTCGTCGCCGTCCCATCATCTCAGGGTGAGTTTCGAGTCGTTTCTCCATCCGCGCGAACGCCTCTTCGTTGGGATGGCGGCTGATATGACGCCGTTGGGCCTGTGTGCACTTGGCTTTTAATGGGCAGTTCCCGCAGTCCTCGGCACGGGCTGCGTAAAGGCGAGTGCCACGATTGAGCTGTTTGAGCGACAGGGTCTTACCCGCAGGACATTGGAAACTGTCGGTCGCAGGATCGTAAGTGAAGTCCTGACGCACAAACAGCGTGCCGCCGCCCTGGTTGTTGGGCGCGCGATTCACGGGGACGAAAGCCGTAATGCCCGCTTCTTCGCAGGCCTGAAACTGCGCCCCGTTGGAATAACCTGCATCAGCCGTGACGGTCAGCTCAGGCTGCTGCAGAACCGCCTGAGTCGCTTTGGCCATCGGCTCCAACTGCTGGTTGTCGGTGCAGTCATTGGTCACTTCGTGATGCACGATCAGGCCATGCTCGGCATCGACAGCGCTCTGCACGTTGTAGGCCACGCAAGGGCTCTTGCCTGAGCAGCGCATCTTCTTGGCATCCGCTTCGCCTTCGACGAACTGTTCCAGGCCCTGCGCCTCCATCAGCGCTTTTACGGTCAAGTTATCGGCATGGCGATCCTGTAGCTGGCGTAGCGCCTGTTTCACCGCTGCCCGGTCAATCGTCTCTTGCGCGTCTTGTGCATCACCCTCATCAAGCTGGGCCAGGTACTGGGCAATGTGTTTTTCCAGCTTCGCTTGTTGACGCTTGAGCTTCTCCACGCTCAGGTGCTTGCGCAGCGAAGCTACCGCTTGGAACTTGCTGCCATCGATGGCCACCAGCTCCCCACTGATCAAGCTCGCCTGGCGACAGAACTGGACGAAAGCCTTGCAAGTCGCCTGAAAGGCCATGCTGTTGTCTTTGCGAAAATCCGCGATGGTCTTGAAGTCCGGCGCCAGACGACCCAGCAACCACATCACCTCGATATTGCGCTGGCACTCCGCCTCCAATCGACGAGAGGAGCGAATGCGCTGGAAGTAGCCATATAGGTATAGCTTGAGCAAATCAGCTGGATCGTAGCCAGGGCGCCCAGTCTTGAGCGGCTCAGCCTTGCTGAACCCCAGTACCTTCAGATCCAGACGAGCCACATAGGCCTCGATGACTCGAACTAGATGATCCTCAGGAACCAGCTCTTCCAATGTCGGCGGAAACAGGCTGCTTTGTTGCCGACCTTCACCTTGGATATAGCCCATAAACGACAATGCCCCTATCGACCGATAGAGGCATTGTCTTCACCTTGCACTCAGACTGCTAGGTTTTCACACAGTCTGGAGGGCGGGGCATCTCAGGATCGAATCATGTAGCTTTTCTGCGGCAAGACCATTGGATTGTGGTCACCTAAGTCAACGATCCTAATGACCTTGTTCCCAGGGAAACGCTGAAAGTGCAGCACATACTCTGAGGTGAAATAAGGCAGCCACGGGGTTGGCTGCTCATACCTAGCAGCCTGTCGGACTTGAATTCATAAATGGACAGAGCGCGACAAAGACAAAGCGAATTGCCCACTATTTGAGAGATTTTAACCGGTTGTTGCCCTGAATTTCCAGAATTAGAGCTGATTAAGACTATGTTCAGGCATTTTGAAGGGAATCGGGGGGGAACCGGGCCATGCGTTTCAAGTTCCACTCATCTCTTTTATACCCATCTAACGCTCCCACAACAAAGTAAAAGTGA
>NZ_VRYE01000035.1 GCF_008041835.1 Ectopseudomonas mendocina | reverse complement strand
CACGTTCACCGAAATCCGCACTCATCCCAGTCATCCGGGCGCTCGTCATAGCCACGCGACTGCCAGTACGCATCGTTGTTTTCATTCAGTTGATTTGCATGGTTGTCGCGGTCGCTTTTATCGCTCATTGTGATTTTCCTCTCTGAGTCAGCCTGCCTATGGCTCGTGGTGAAGGCGGCCTCAGTATTCGTTTGCTGCTGGTAGCTTCGATAGGGAACTGACGGGGAAATTTTCATTCGGCTGAGACGATTAAGCCGTATCACTACGAGGATCAGATGTATCAGAGACCGATTCATGATGAGGTCATGAGCCGGGCATCACGCTTGGCCAGTGACTGCCATCCACAGGTAGCTGAGCGTCACGTAGATGCGCTGGCTCGTTACGCCCGGGTGACCTCTGCTTGTGATGCCCTTGAGTCTTTTCTCGGGGCTCGCCCGCGAATGGATGATGATGTCTTCGCTGTGCTAGCGCAGCGTCGCGCAGAGATCGCTGATTTGATCGCGCTGGCTAACCTCGACGCCTACGAGCAGGAGCTGCCCTCTGGCTTGTACTTGGCAATACCGTTTTTTCCGCGGTGCTCAGACAAACAGCCTGTGTGGCTGGTGAATCGAACGGCGAAGCCCATCACCTACATCTGCCGGTCACTGTATGCGTATGCGAGCACAGATGATGGTGTCGATGAATACCAGGCAGCAGGCTCTGCGTTCAAGGATGGGATTGCAGTTTCTGCCGAGATTGTGCCGGGCAATAGATTGCAAGTTGATGACTACTCAATGAGCTTCGATGGTGACTTCGTCAGCAATCGCCGTATCGTTCTGACCATTGATGGTGAGCGTCGCGAGTGGTTTGTCAGTGTCTCGAAGCTTGGCGGCTACCTCTGGGATAAGGAGCTCCATGGATTTCATGCACTGAAGGATGTCACTGAGCGATAACCTAGCAGGTGCGAGAGCGGGCGCCGAGGTGGGGCAGGACAGGCCCTGTTCTCATCCCCTGGCTATGCAGTTTCGAGATGTGCGATATACTGTTCATATGTACAGTATTTGGCGTTTAGCGTGGACAGCATCACTATCCTGGGCTCAGTTTCTCGAACGACCGCCTCCCTCCCGTTCTACCTCCCATCAGTTCCGGCTGGATTCCCTAGTCCTGCCCAGGATCATCTTGAGCAGCGTATCTCCTTCGATGAGCTTTTTCAGCTGCACCGCCCTCAGCTCTACGTGGTGCGCGTAGCAGGCGATAGCCTGCAAGGGCTCGGCATCCTCGATGGCGATCTGGTGCTCGTAGACAAAAGCCTAACGCCTCGCCGTGGCGATGTTGTGGTGGCTTGTCTCAATGGGGAGTTGCTTCTGAAGATACTGAGTGGTGACCAGCACCAGATCATCCTGGCGTCAGCCAATCCTCAGTACCCACCACGCTATGTCTTGGAAGCAGAAGACTTTCAGATTTGGGGTGTGTATGTAGGGCTATGCAGGGCAGGGCGGGCCCATGCATGACCGAGTTTTTGCTCTCATTGATTGCAATGCCTTCTATTGCAGCTGTGAGCGCGTGTTTCGCCCAGCGCTGGCGCGGACACCCATCGTGGTGCTGTCTAACAACGATGGCTGCGTAGTCAGCCGAACCGCTGAAGCCAAAGCGCTGGGTATCAAGATGGGGCGCCCTGGTTCCAAATCCGCCGAGCTTTTGAGGCGGCGGGTGGTGTTGGTTTTAGCTCGAACTACGCCCTGTATTAAGTTAGGTGGAATGCTTTTGAGCTAGGCTGAATCCGTTGACGCTCAGGGGGCGCCCATGACCACCACCCCATTGCACAAGCAAGTGTTAAGTCGTTATTCCAGTGTACAAGCTTGGCTGGAGCTCTTGGGTAATCTGGGGCGTGCGCCGGCCACCCTTGACGCCTATGGCCGTGCCCTTGCGCATTACTTATTGCATTGCGAAGGGAGTGGGCTGAAACCCGAATCCGCGACATTCGAACAAGTCACGCTCTACATCCGTGAGCTGCTACCTGGCGCAAAGAGCGCGGTGGCGAATTCAACCTTGCACCAGCGGCTTACTGCTATCCGGTTGTGGTACGACCACCTCGTTTTTCAGGGTCTTTGCGAGCACAACCCCGTGCCCCGCGGACAGCATGGTCGGCTGGCCCAAGTGCCTGGACATGGAGGGTTTGTCAGGGGCTTGCTCCCACGGCTGATTAAGTTGCCAGACATTCCCACCGATGAGCAGTGGCGACACTTTCTCAGTATTGCGGCCAGGTCGTCTATCCGTGATCGACTAATGCTGTCGTTGGCGTATTTCGGGGCTCTTCGCCGTGCCGAGTTGGTGGCCTTGCGTATTGAGGATTTAGACGTTGCACACCGACTGATCTCGGTGCGAGCGGAAACGACCAAAGGCAAACGCAGCCGCGTCGTGTGCTACAGCCCAGACATTGCACCTGTCTTGATAGAGCATCTACATGCTCTTCGCGGCGCTGGCTGGATGCGAGGTTCGTTGTTTCGATCAGCATCAGATCGTAATCGAGGCTCGCCACTGTCCCGTTGGGCGTGGAGTAAAACGGTTGAAGGGTGGGCCAAGGAAGCGAAACTATCGCACCTGAGCACTCATACCTTTCGCCACCTTCGGCTTACCCATCTGGCCCGTGCGGGCTGGAAGCTCCATGAACTGACCACGTATGCTGGACATCGAGACCCCAAAACCACTTTGATTTACCTGCACCTATCTGGCGCGGATTTAACCGCAAAGATGGCGCACTCCGTCGGCAGTCTCGATGCTCGGATGTTCTGTGAACTCTTTGGGTCTGAGGCATTGCTATGAGCACCCCCTCAGTCACCCCTTATGTTCCGTTCGACGCGAGCAAGTACGTACGTCAGAGCGATCTATCGAAAATCGAGCTGAGCATACTTTCGAATCGCTCTCACCGTTCAGACTGGGGCTACCTCCAATCAGAGATACCTGAGCTCATGAGGCCGCTAGCTGATATAGCGGCGCACAGCGGCGTTTCTCAGCGATTAGCCATTTCATCAGTGGCAGTCATTCTCTGGAATGTCAGCAAAACCGGTAAACCCTACTGGTGTTGGTCTGAGTCGCAGTGGTTGACCTTGCTCAGTAATCGAGCAGGATCACGACCATATCTCGCTTCCGTTGCTTACCATCTCGGCGATTTTCGAACCCCGCAGCGTATCGCCAAATTCCGGCAGCCGGCGATATATGCTTCTTTTATCTTCGGCCATGCCGTGTTCAGACATGAGCACGTTCGCTTGAGCCAAGCGTTGAGATCGCTGGGCTACGCTGCTCGCCATCTTGAGCAGTTCCTTTCCAACGTGCTGGGTGCCTTGATGCTGGAAAACGGCGATCCGCGGTTGGAGACATTCACCGAGGAACTGCTACTGAAGGGCCAACAGCATCGAAGCGAAGGTGTCGCGAGATCGGTCGGAAAGGTATCTCACGGCCTCGCTGCCATGGGGATTTTGGCGAAACCTTTACGCATGCGAGGCTATACCTGTTGGCGGGCGAAAAGCATCGAAGGCATCGATCCGACTTGGGCAATGTGGTGCCGTCGATGGCGAGACACTTCCACCTTGCGTCCACGCACACGTGAAAGCAATTACAGTTTTATCTTGAGGACCGGTGTCTGGCTAGCGCGCGAGCAATCAGGAATGGCGGCGCCTACCGATTGGAGCATGTCCACTTGCGCTGCATTTATTGCTGCCGTCGACCGGATGACGGTCGGTGAGTGGGCTTTGGAGTCAGCGAAGGGAACACAGCTAAAGGGGCTTGGTCAGCCTATCGCTGCCAACTCGAAGCGCGGCTTTCTACATGCCTTGCGACGATTTTTTACAGACTTTGAACTCTGGGGATGGGGTCGTTTGAAGTTCAGCCCCCGGCATCACCTCGCCACCCCGCGATCCGTGACATTCAACTCGGGTATCAACCCGCGGGTAATTGATGACTCGACCTGGCTCAAGCTGATTTGGGCGAGTCTAAATCTTGAGCGTAGTGATCTGCTTTCGGAGATTCACTATCCGCTGTCGATGGTTCAAGCCATTGCTGTAGTGTGGACGCACGCTGGTTTGCGCAGCAATGAAATCATGCGCTTGGATAAAAGATGCGCGCATCCTCAGACCAATGATGTGGTACACGAGGATGGGACCATCGTTCCAGCAAAAACTTTATGCTATCTCGATATTCCTGCCAGCAAGACGTTCAAAGCTTTCGTCAAACCTGTAGCGGTGGTCGTGAAGGAGCGCATTGACGCCTGGCTGGAGGACAGGCCTGCTAACCAGGCCGCTTTGCTGGATGAGCGAACCGGGGAAAAAGTTAGCTACCTATTTCAGTTTCGAGGCAAGCGCATAGGCTCCAGTGTCATTAATGGCACCATCATTCCAATGCTATGCGCCAAGGCGGGTGTGCCACTGGAGGACAGTCGCGGGCGAATCACCAGCCACCGGGGACGTGCCTCCGCAGTGACGGCGCTCGCCAGCGTCCCTCAGGGCATGTCGCTGATCGAGCTAATGCAGTGGTCGGGACATAGCTCGCCGAATTCGACTTTGCATTACATTCGAATTCGGCCTACCAAGCTGGCAGCATCCTTCGTTAAAGCCGATCAAATGGCCCATATGGTCTCCGTTTTGATCGATCATGACGTAATTGTTCGCCATTCAGATGCCCCCTACACCTTCTATGACTTGGGCGACTCGTATTGTTCAAATCCCTTCTGGAGCAGCTGCCCACATCGCATGGCCTGTGCGGGGTGTGACTTCAACTTGCCGAAAGCCAGCGCAAGGGCCCAAGCATTGGAAAGCAAATCGTCTATCGGACGGTACTTGGAGGCCGTGCCTTTAACTCCCGACGAGCGAGCCATTGCCGAGGGCGACTTGGAAAAGCTGGAGAGCCTCATTCGAAAGCTGGACAATGTGCCGGCTCTAGACGGCAGGATGCCGAGGAGATCGATGAGAGAAAGAGGAGGCTATAAGTAGAAAAGTTCTTAAGCGACTAGTGGCTCGCTAGACATACCTGTCGCGTTACTCCTAAGTTATGCGACACACTAGATTTTTCGGGGTTTTGCTGGGCTGCGGGTGTCGCAGGAGTGTGCCGCACGTAGATCGAAGTTAAACCTGATGCTAGGCCGGCTCATGCACTAGCCGGATGTCGATTTCTCTGTCGACATACTGCCACTCCACCGAGGCTCGGAGTTCGGCCAGAAGCCTGTTAAAGGCCGTCTCATCAGACGGGGAATATTCGAACCAAGTCAAGAAGTCGAAGGGTTCGTTCTCGCCCAGGTCCCGACAATGGTGGAGGCGGCGGGCCACAGCAGGGAGATATTGGAGCCCGATGTGAATGTGACGGGACTGTTCCTCAAAAATCTTCCGGCGTTCGTCTTGAGACAGTCCCCACCATGAGGGGTTTTTCCGGATAGGGATCAGGGCGGCGCAGGTAGCCTCTGCTCGACCCAAGCTTGGCTGCTTCGCCACGAGACGATCCTTCTCTTCACGCACGACATAGCGCTCGTTACTCGTTATCCCGCGAAGGAGCCATTTGGTGCCCGGAGGCTGCGGCGAAACAGAGCCAGCGGCTACGTTGAGCCGTGGGATTCCAGGGAGAGGGGCTCCTGCCACGGCATTCATCGCAACAACGCGCCAAACCCCCGTTTCTCCACCAGCGAACGTAAATACTCGTGTATTCATCAGGTTCCTCTCAGGCCTTTCGCCTATTTCTCAGATAACGCAAAACCTGCACTGCCCGGCGCAACCACGGAGACAAATATGAAAGGTCCTGGACCAGAGTTCACGGCACCATGTACTTGCCCAGGTTTTGCAATGGCAATATCTCCAGCTTTAAGATGAATTTCTACGCCGTTGCCTTGATAATACTTGGCCTCACCTGAGATAACCGTCCAAGTATCTTGGCCGTGAGGATGGACATGGGCAGCTATTTCCTGCCTAGGGTAGGCGTGCCAAACTACAACGACAGAATCGTTGGTCTCCAGAACAACTGAACGGATCGGTTCGCCGTTAGACGGACGGACATATTCGTCCACCGAAAAAATCCGCGATTCCGTTTCTGCTTTCATGTTCACACTCCATTCCTGCACCGCAAGGTGACGTGCATCTGGCACTAACACCAAGACGAAGCCTTGATCTTGATGGGGGCGGAGAAGCTCGACACGCCGAACGGCATCATGAAGAGCACTTTCATGCGGCACCAACCATTTCTTTTAACGACACGAGGCTCGTATGCACATGACGATATGTACTTGAGCGCCTTTCGGAAAAGCTATGTTATAGGACGGAGACCGTCAATACTCCGTCGTGGGTAGGCATGACAGAACGGTAGGATAACGGCGACGTTTTGGTCATATGTACATGGGAGGGCGGTTCACCGCTCGGCAGGGGTGTTGTCGATGGACAGGTGTCCGCCTTCGATGTAACAGATCAGCTTTGACCGGTTACTAACAGGATGACCGGATGATCCGGTGAGCGACGGCGATCTCCTCAGAAGCTACAGCCATACCGGTTGGGTATGAGAAGCTCCAAGGGCGAGCATGGCCCGGTTCTTATTGACTTTCTATTACACATAAACGGTGACATGAGTGAGCGCGTGATGACTGTTATCGAGAGCATGGTGCCTGCTCTGGAGGTGTACAGCATCGATGAGGCCTTTGCTGAATTGACTGGTGTACGAGAAAACCTTGATGCCATGGGGCGAGAGATTCGGGCCAAGATATTGGCTTGTACCGGTATCCCTACAGGTGTGGGTATTGGGCCCACCAAAACGTTGGCAAAGCTCGCGAACTATGCAGCGAAGCGTTGGCAGAAACAGACTGGCGGGGTAGTCGATATCACCGATTCGAGCCGAAGGATCAAGCTATTGGCGGTGACTCCGGTACAGGAAGTCTGGGGTGTAGGGGCTCGATTGGCTGCGCGGCTGCATGACATGAATATCAAATCAGCTGCTGACCTCGCTCATGCAGACACTGCGACATTACGCGCACGCTTTAGCGTGGTGCTCGAAAGGACTGCGCGAGAGCTCCAAGGCGTTCCTTGCGCAGAGCTCGATGATGCTGCGCCGCCGAAACAGGAAATTTGTTGCAGCAGGATGTTCGGGGTGCGGTTACACGAGCTGGCGCCAATTCGGGAGGCGGTAGCCGCATACACAGCCCGGGCCTGCGAAAAGCTTCGGGCCCAAGGCTCGGTATGTAAGCGTGTGCGGGTCAGTATTCGCACGGGCATGTTCAATCCCGATGAGCCGAGGTTTGTCAGGGGGGCGCTGCTAGAGTTGCCGTATCCGAGTGACGACACGCGTTTAATAACTCGCTTGGCCCTAGAAGGGTTGGAGCAGATTTATCGCCCAGGATTTGCCTTCTCAAAAGCCGAAGTGCTGCTGCTCGATTTGTGCCAGCGAGGGGAGTTCACCGAGGATCTGTTTGCGCCCATGCAGTCCGCGGACTCCCAGAAAGTCATGGCAGTGCTGGATGCGATTAATAACAGATGGGGGCGAGGTACCCTTCGCCCTGGGAGCGTGCCGGCTGCGGCCTCACCAGGCTGGGGCATGAAGCGCGAGTTGATTAGCCAGTCGTATACCACACAGGTTGACCAGTTGCTGGTTGTGCGCGCCAGGTAGCCGTACTCTTGTGAGGGCGTACGGGAGGTTGGTGGCGCGCTAATCACTCAGTCTCGAAGTTCTGCGTTGGCAAAGAGACTTCCTATGAGCAGATGCAGGGCTGCTAATTGGCCCGTCGAAACTCCGCAGAATGACTTTGTTCTAGTCCCTCTTTTGTCCAGACCGTAAGGGGAAAACTCTCTAGCGTGCTCTCCGCTGGAATCCCTCCTGCTTGATCAGTGCCAATGACTAGCGTAAGTGGCATGCCACTGAGATCTTCGAAAATAATTTCCAAGACCTCATTCCTGCTATTAGTGGCGCTGCACAGGGAGATGATCACGTGTTTAGCCGCTGCCATGTCAAGCAAGCAATGCTCAAGAGTTGCTGGCAGTAAGAGTCTTGCAGTGCCTGCATTCCAGCAAAGGAAGGGGAGTCCCGTGCGGCATGTTGCGGTGCGCCAAAAGTTGGTACGTACGATCAGCGGGCCATTGTTTCGGACAGTAATGATGTCGCGAGTTTCTTTGTTCATACGTGCTCCGGTTTGTTGGGGGGATCGCTTAGTCGTCGGTGAATTCGCTGATGTCCAGGTCAGGCGAGACCTCGACCCATTCGGCAAATTCGTGGCCCTTGAGGTAATTCAGGGTCATGTCGGGGCTGGCATGGCCGGCGATCTTCTGAGCGTCTTTTCCTGCCAGCTGGTACATCTTCAAAGAGGTGCCCCGGATCTCGTGCAAGCCGGGCATCTCTTTTGCTGTGTAGGTCGGGTAACACTGAGCCGCGTCTCGGGCTTTTTTAAACTCGGTGCTTAGGTAGTGGCCTGTGATTTGAGTGGGATGCTCTTTGTTTTCGCAGTCACGCTTTCGATCCGGCTGGCGGTGAATTAGGAAAGGGGACTCCACCTCATCACGGCACTGATCAATAACCTTTTGAAAGGCAGGCGTGATCTCCATCTTCAGCCATGATGCGTCAGTTTGATCGCTGGTTTTTTGCTGGATGACGTACATGTAGCCATCTTTGATGCCATCAAAACGCAGATTCAGTAGATCGCAGCGGCGTTGCGAAATCAGCAGAGCCAGGTCGATGGCATTCTTCAGCCACATCGGTGCATGTTCGCGGATGGCCTTGATACCTTCTTTGGTGTGACGCTTTCGTACTTTGCGCTCATTACGTTTGAGGGTTTTTTCAGCCACGTTATTTTCTACCAGACCACGCGCAGCGGCTTGGTTAAACAGGTCGATGATGCGTGCTCTCGCCTGATTACTGGCGCGGTTAGAGTCGATTGCGCTTAGCCCGGATTTCTCATGAGGCCAGCAGGCGTGGCCGGTGAAGCCTCGGTGTATCAACAACCTGCCTTCCACCGCTAAAAATTGATCGTTTTTTATTCAATTCCCGCGTATGGGGCGCACTGCCCCCTTTCCCCCATTTAGCCGGGCCGGGGGCGCCCGCCTGTTCAGGTCGGCTTGAGGCGGGCAACCAGCCCCGCCAAGAGTTCCTGATGCGGCTAGGCCTCGC
>NZ_VRYE01000034.1 GCF_008041835.1 Ectopseudomonas mendocina | reverse complement strand
ATGCCGTTTGAGTTGCTTGCGGCAGTTGACCTGCTCATGGCTGTCGACACCATGAACTTGAAAAACCTGCTTTGCCAAATCCACGCCTATGCGTTTAAGTTTCATGCGGGCTCCCCCTCCGGGATTGTTTGTTTCGTAACCTTCAGTCTGGCGCAATGACGCCGTAGGAGGGAGTAGTCCATCTCATTGGGCTACGGGTTTACAGGTGAATTTCCGTACCGAGCACCTTGAGAAACGCCGCCAGCCAGGCCGGGTGTGCTGGCCAGGCCGGCGCGGTGACCAGATTGCCCTGCACATGCGCCTGATCCACCGCGATGTCCACGTACTGGCCGCCAGCCAAGGTCACTTCCGGCGCACAGGCAGGATAGGCGCTGCATTCGCGCCCTTCCAGCACACCGGCTGCGGCCAGCAACTGAGCGCCGTGACAAACGGCGGCGATGGGTTTACCCGCGGCAGCGAAGGCCTTCACCAGGGCGATGACATGCGCATTCAGGCGCAGGTACTCCGGCGCACGGCCACCGGGAATCACCAGCGCGTCATAATCCTCGGCGCGCACCTTGGCGAAATCGAAATTGAGCGCAAAATTGTGCCCCGGCTTCTCGCTGTAGGTCTGATCGCCCTCGAAATCGTGGATGGCCGTGCGCACCGTCTGCCCGCTGACCTTGTCCGGGCAGACCGCATGTACGCTGTGGCCAACCATCTGCAGCGCCTGGAACGGCACCATGGTTTCGTAGTCTTCGGCGTAGTCGCCGACCAGCATGAGAATCTTCTTGGCAGCCATGATCGTCTCCTGAGGGAAGGTGGAACGAACAGCATTATTCGCCCCTGCTTCTTCCGACAGGTAACAACCGGGTACTACTCAGCAAACAGTCAAGCGTCGATACACCGACTGGGTAGGAGCGGCGCCCCGCCGCGAACCAGGGCGGCATGGACTGGTAAAGCTTCGCCCCGGGGCGGGGCTCCTACGAAACGCCGCATTGAGCTCTATCTGATCACTACCGGCCTTTCACTGCTCATGAAGGGTTCAGAGCGCGTATTTTTGCAGGTTCGCCATCATTTCCCTGAGCGCCTCGACGTTGTCCGCCGGGTGCGCGGCGCCGTCGAAATCGCAGATGCGCTGCCACTGCGCGGCGACATCCTCGGGGCTGAAACCGGCCTTGGGGTCGAAACCGGCGCCGAGGCTACGTTCCCAACGCACCTTGCCGACCCAGCCACCGCCCACTTCGTACAAGCCGCCGGTATCCTGGCAGGCGGCGCTACCGAGGTACACCACCAGCGGGCTGACCAGCTCGGGCTTGAGCTGCTCGAACACCTGCGGCGGGATCAACCCTTCGGTCATGCGCGTGGCGCCGGTCGGGGCGATGGCGTTGACCAGGATGTTGTTCTTGCGCCCTTCGATGGCCAGGGTGCGGGTCAGGCCGTACAGGCCAAGCTTGGCCATGCCGTAGTTGCTCTGGCCGAAGTTGCCGTAGATGCCGGAGGTGGACGAGGTGAAGATCACCCGGCCGAAGTTCTGTTCGCGCAGATGGGGCCAGGCGGCGTGAGTGGTCTTGTAGGCGCCCTCGACGTGCACCTTGTAGACCAGATCCCAGTCGGCATCCTCCATCTTGTGGAAGCTCTTGTCGCGCAGGATGCCGGCGTTATTGACCAGTACATCGATGCGACCGAAATGATCCAGCGCCGTCTGCACGATCTTGTCGCCATCGGTCACCGAATCATGGTTGGCCACTGCAGTGCCACCGAAGGCGCGGATCTCCTCCACCACCTTGTCTGCGGCCGAGGCGTTGGCCCCCTCGCCGTGGGTGCTTCCCCCCAGATCGTTGACCACTACCCTGGCGCCATGGCGGGCGAACAGCAGCGCATGGGCACGGCCCAGACCACCGCCAGCACCGGTGACTATGACTACTTGATCTTCGAAACGGATGGCATCGCTCATCGACAGGCTCCTAGGCAGATTGCGAATACCCCGAGTGTCAGGCAGCCCTGCAGGCGGCACAAGGCGCGCGCAGGCGCTGAATGACAAGCGATAATGCGACCTTATACGCGCCTCAGGCGAGGCGAATCAGGCTGAGGTGGTTGTACAGGTGCATGACGTGCGCCTGGCCGTATTCGGCATGGCTCAGGGCGCCATAGGCAAAATGCGGCTGCAATTCACCGGCATGGCTGGCGAAACGCTCGAACGCCATCTGCAGGCGCTGCAAGGCATCGGCCTGGCTGGCCGGTTCAAGCAGAGGCGCCGCGCCGGGAATGACCTCATCCAGTGGATGACGCATGGCACCGCGCGCGCTGAATACGGCGAATGCGGCCGGCCCCAGGCTGTGGCGGAACCAGGCGGGCTTCAGCTCGGGGTAACCGTCGATGGAGTAGTCGATGCTCTGCGCACAGTGGTTGAACACTTGGCTCGGGCTCCAGCCTCGCACGCTGCGTAGTGTCTTGCCCTGCAAGTCAGCCAGCACCTGGCGCGCACCCTGCAGACTGGCGACCGCGGGCTGCGGCCCCGTCGGCAAGGCCCAGTAACCGGCGCCGAGGGCGGCGGCGCCGGTCAGTGCTGCGCCTTTGAGCAGGGTACGTCTACGCATGTGGGCTCCGTGTGCTGCGAAACTGCAGATAATGTTCGAGTACCGCCGCCGGCGCTTCGAGTTGCGGATAGTGACCAATGCCGTCGAGCAGCACCGTATCCGGGTCACTGATCAGCTCACGGTAGCGCGCCACCATATGCGCCCCGGAGATGGGGTCGAAGGCGCCGTCGATCACCCGCATCGGCAGCGTCGTGGCCTGCATCGCGCTGACCCAGCGCTGCCGTTGCTGACGCCGCTCAGGCATGTAGCGAATCAGGCGATGCATCACCGCGGGGCCGTTGTTGTACGCCACCAGTTGCCACAGAGCATCCAGTTCGGTCTCGCTGGGCTGAGTCTGCGGGCCGAAGATGCGGGCGAAACTCTGTGCCAGCTTGCGTCGTGAGAACAACCGCCCGATCAGCGGCCCAAGCGGCCCGAGCAGCAGTTTCTGTACGCGTACCGGATGATGCGTCTCGGGGAACAAGCCGCCATTGAGGAAGACACAACTGGCCAGTTGCAGCCGCCCTTCCTGATGCCGCGCAATCAACTCCTGCGCCACGCTGTCACCGTAATCGTGGGCCAGCACATGCAGTGGGCGCGATTCACCGACATGCGCCAGCAGCGCCTGCTGCAAATCGGCCTGTTCCAGCAGGCTGTAGGCATGCCCACGCGGCTTGGCCGAGTAGCCGAAACCGAGCAGGTCGCAGGCGATCACCCGATAACGTTCGGCCAACGGCACCCATAGACGATGCCAGTCCCAACTGGCGCTGGGAAAGCCGTGAATCAATAGCAGCGGCTCGGCCTCGGCGTTACCGGCGACCCAGTAGCGGATGGCGTGGCCCTGAAAGTCCAGGGTCTGGCTTTGCGCGCGCCATGTGTCCAGGGCGATGCCTGGCAGCTCGCTCACTGGTCGTAACCCGGCATCTGTTGATCGAGCTTGCGCAGCAGCGCCGGCCACGGCAACGAGCCGCCCATGCCCTGCGGCGTCTTCATCACCCCGGCAATCATCGCCTGCGCGCCATCGAGAATCTGCTGCGGAATATGGATCAGCTCGGCGCCACCACTCTGCGCCATCACCTGAATCTCGCAGGCGCGCTGCAGGGTGAACATGCCGAGGAAGGCATCGGCAATACTGCCAAAGGCCGTGAGCAATCCATGGTTGGGCAGGATCATGAAGTTCTTGTCGCCCAGATCGGCCTGCAGCCGCGCCTTCTCGTCATGGTTCAGCGCCACCCCTTCGTAGCCGTGGTAGGCCAGGCTGGAGAGGACGAACAGCGACTGCTGCGACAGCGGCAACAACCCCTGTTTCTGCGCCGATACGGCAATACCGGCAGGCGTGTGAATGTGCAGCACGCACCCGACATCGTGGCGCACTTCATGCACGGCGCTGTGGATGGTGTAACCGGCCGGGTTGATCTCGAACGGGCTGTCCATCAGCTTGTTGCCCGCCAGATCGACCTTGACCAGGCTCGACGCCGTGATCTCGTGGAACATCAGGCCATAGGGATTGATCAGGAAATCTTCCGT
Organism: Ectopseudomonas mendocina; assembly: GCF_008041835.1. Taxonomy (GTDB): domain Bacteria; phylum Pseudomonadota; class Gammaproteobacteria; order Pseudomonadales; family Pseudomonadaceae; genus Aquipseudomonas. Next base: position 25,848 of record NZ_VRYE01000034.1, on the reverse strand, counting down.
CCCCGGCACCTTGGCCGAGATGTGGGTGAAAATCAGGTCATCCCAGCCGTAAAGCGCGATCAGCCGGTAACAGGCCGCCAGGTCGATGCGTGTACGCCATTCGGCTTCGGATACCTGATTCTTCACGGCAGGGAGTTGCAGCTGAGCAGTCACGGCGATCACCTCGATCTTGTTATGGTCGGTGTGAACGCAGTCTAGCCAGACGCGCGACTCAGGCCAGTTGCCCTGGCAGCCATCCTGATGGCTTTGCAGGTCAGTCACAGCAGTGCTGCGGGGGATAGGCACACATTCGCCGGACTGATCGTCCCTCAACCCATGCCCGGACGACCCGGCACGTCGAGAACAAGGCTCGGATACCCCAGGCGACCTACCGAGCAAGCCGTTCCGTCAGGCCTTCAGCGCTGCGGCAAAGGCCTGCAGCCAGGGTTCGGCGTCCGTTTCCGGGGTCACGGTTTCGCTGCAGTCCAGGCGCAACATGTCCACCACTTCACGCAGCCCCAGTTCGGCATACAGCTCGCGCATCAGCTCACCGGCACCACAGAAGGTGTCATAGCTGGAATCGCCCAGCGCCAGCACCGCAGCAGGCCGGCCACCCAAGGCTGGCAGGCGGTCGCGAAGTTCGCTGTACAGCGGCAGCAGGTTGTCCGGCAGCTCACCCATGCCGGTCGTGGACGTCACGGTCAGCAAAGCGTCTGGCGCAAAGGCCAGCAGCTCCTCGAGGTTCATGTTGGTTTTGTGCCAGGCATCGAGCCCGACAGCCTTGAGCTGGCGCTCGGCATGGCGCGCGACTTCTTCGGCCGTACCGTAGACCGAGCCCGAGACAATGGCGACTTTCATGACAGCTCCGGATACAGGAATAACGCTGCATATTATGCCGCAACTGGACAGCCAGACCCGATGTTTTAGAATGCCGCCACACCCATCGCGGAACCAGCCTCATGATCAATGCCAAACTGCTGCAACTGTTAGTCGACGCCTCCAACGACGGAATCGTGGTGGCCGAGCAGGAGGGCGAGGACAACATCCTGATCTACGCCAATGCCGCGTTCGAACGTCTGACCGGCTACGCCAGCGATGACATCCTCTATCAGGATTGCCGTTTCCTCCAGGCAGGCGATCGTGACCAACTCGGGCTGCATGCCATCCGCGAGGCGGTCAAGGCCAACAAGCCCTGCCGGCAGATCATCCGCAACTACCGCAAGGACGGCAGTGCCTTCTGGAACGAGCTGTCGATCACCCCGGTACTCAATGAAAGCGACCAGCTGACCTACTACATCGGCATCCAGAAGGATGTGACCGAGCAGGTCGAAGCCAAGCAGCGCGTGCGTGAGCTGGAAGCCGAAGTGGCCGATCTGAAAGCCGAGCTGGCCCGTCTGAAATCCTGACGAACGGGCAAAACTATCTTGCAGCTGCACAGTCACAAGGGCTTGACCCCGTGCAGTCTGATGCCATGCAAAGTGACCCGCTGCTGACTCAGGACGAACTGGACTACCTCCAGAAGATCCTCTTCAAGCCTACGCAAACGCGCCCAATCAATGCTGCGCCGCAGTTGACCATGGGTGAGCAATTACGAGAGTTACTGGCCCGCCCGGGCCAGCAGCAGTTGAGTCTGGATGCTCACAGTGACAATCACCACCTGAGCTTCCCCCTTCTTCTTATTCAGGACGAGCACAGCCATTCACGCCTGGAACTGGGCGCACCACTGATCTTTGAACACGGCGTGAACGAGCGCCCCTGGCGCCTGGCCCTGAGCGTGCCACTGACCCTGCTTGACAGCAGCGACCAGCCAAGCAGCCTGAAAGCACTCGAACTCTCGAACAACGGAATGTTGGTGCAATACGGCAAGCCTGGCCTGCCCGCCGGTGATCAGTTACTGCAGTTGATGCTGCCTGAGGATCGCCGCGTGCAACTGCGCGCCAGGCTGGTCAGGCGCGTCTGCCAGAGCCGTTATGCCTACAGGTTGCAAACGCTGCATGCAGAAGACGAACAGACCCTGCGCCGCTATCTGTTCGAACAGCACAGCGCGCAACCGCTGCAGATGGCGGCCGTCAGCTGATCGTTACCTGAGTCGTCAGGTATCGAGATGGCCCGCCAGGAACTGCTGCAGACGTCGCTGCATCAGACGCGCTTCATTACCCAGGCATGCGATGGGCGAGCCCGCCAGGCTGTCCTCGGCCAGATCGGCACTGTCACCAGCCAGCAATACCGGGCATTGCAGGCCCAGCGCCAGACGTGACAACTGCCTCGGCAACTCCTCGCCTGGCGGCTGATTGCTGAACAGCACCAGCGCCTGCGGCTGCATACGCTCACAGATCAGCGCCAGGTCCGCCAGCGGTACACCAGGCCCCATTACCGTGATATCGATATCCTGATTGCCCAACAGCAAGGCAGCAACCAGCAACTCCAGTTCGCGGCATTGCCCCGGCAGCGCCACCAGCAGGACACGCTCACGGGCATCGTCACGCCCCAGTTGCAAACGCTGCCAGCAGCGCCCACGCAGGAAACCATCGAGCATCAGCCATTCACCGCGCTGACCGACCTCATCCTGATGCAGCAGCAATTCCTGCCACACCGGCATGACAATGTCCTGAAACACCACAGGCAGCGGGTAGCAGGAAAATATCTGCCCGTACAGGCGCTCCAGACGAGGCTCATCGAAGTTCTGCAGCGCGCTGCGCACCTGATCCTGCCACTCGCTCCAGTCGTCACTGCTGACTTCGTTGTACGCCGGGGTGGCTGCACTGCGGCTGCTGGCGCTCTTGGCCAGAATCGAACCCACCTTGCTCACCGCTACGCCGCGCTCGATCCAGGCCAGGATACTGCGCACCGTTTCGATATCGGCATGCGAGTAAAGGCGATGACCGCTGTCGGTCCGCGTGGGCTGAATCAGGCCGTAACGCCGCTCCCACGCCCGCAGGGTCACCGGGTTGACACCGGTAATACGAGAAACCTCACGGATGGGGAACAGCTCTTCCTGCTTCAAAGCGCTGGACGCAAGCGATGTGACGGAGGCGAGTTCTGGCATGGCATCAGGCATCACGGCAACGGAATATGCAGGCATTGTAACCCAGCCAAGGTCGGCTTACATTGTGCAAGAACTATACAAGGCTACTTTATGCACAATCCTGCCTGGCCACTGACCCTGTATTTCGACGGCGACTGCCCGCTCTGCGCCCGCGAGATTCGCATGCTTCGTCAGCATGCATCATCGCAACGTCTGTTGCTGGTGGACATTGCTGCCGAGGACTTCGACCCGAGCCCGCTGGGCGTTCCCCTTGCGGCCATGCAGGCGCGCCTGCACGCGCGCTGGGCCGACGGTAAGTGGCTGTATGGCCTCGATGCCAGCCTGTGGAGCTGGGAGGCCGCGGGCCTGGGACGCTGGGTCGCGCCACTGCGCTGGCGTCCTCTGCGCCCCCTGCTGGAGTGGGGTTACCGGCTGTTCTGCCGGTTGCGCCCGCATCTGGCCCGCCTGCCGCACCCGGATGGTGCAGCGCGTTGCCGCAAGGGCGAGGCCTGTCCGAGCCAGCGCCCGCCATCCGGCGGGGCTGGCTAATTTCAGCAAAACGGGAATAATCCTTGCTGCGTTTGTATCGAGCACACCACCCCGTGCGCGATTACGCCATGAGCCATACCCGGCGAACGGCAACACTCGAGGAGATACACAATGTCCCCCGTTACCCTGATGGTGGCGCGCCGCGTTGCCAATGGCCGTTATCACGACTTCATCGCCTGGCTGCGGGAAGGTGAGCACCTGGCCACCGATTTCCCCGGCTACCTCGGCTCAGGCGTTCTGGCCCCGCCTGCCGGTGACGACGAATTTCAGATCGTCTTTCGTTTTAGCGACGAGCAGACCATGGCTGCCTGGGAGCACTCCGCCTCTCGCCAGGCCTGGCTGCAACGCGGTAGCGGTCTGTTCGCCCAGCCGCTGGAAAAGCGTGCGATCGGTCTCGATGCCTGGTTTGGCAGCGCACACCGCCAGCCACCACGCTGGAAACAGAGCGTAGCCATCTGGCTGGCCTTCTTTCCGGTGTCCCTGACCTTCAACCTGTTGTTCGGCACCTGGCTTTCCGACCTGTCGCTGGTCAGCCGCGTGCTGCTGTCGACCCTGGCCCTGACGCCGCTGATGACTTACCTGTTCATCCCGCTATCGACTCGCCTGCTGGAACCCTGGCTGCAGGGCAACGGCCCGCGCCGCTTGAGCAGACGCGCGGCCAGCATCGGCAAACCCTGAATCCCCCTCCATCGGCCAGCCAACAGCTGGCCGACTGCGCCGCGTGCACAGCCCACACCTGTACAAAACAACCATCCCGTACAGCTAAAGTACAAAAATACTCCGCTAACCAACCTAACAAAAAGCCTTAAAAGTCAGCAAAATAGGCTTCCGCGCCGCTCATGACGACAAGCCCCCATACTTCTCAGGGTTGTACAACCCTGCACTCTGGTATAACTTTGTACACGGTCTGGTGAGTACCGCCTGCCACTGGTCAGGTATCCCGAGGCGGTATTAACCAGGCCCCCAATTTCTACCGTGCGAGCCGCAGATGAGCGCTGCCCAATTTCCCATCCTGATCACCGGCGCCGGCCAGAGGGTCGGCCTCTACTGTGCCGAGCGCTTGCTCGACGAAGGCCAGGCGGTGATCGTCAGCTATCGCCGCGAGCGTGACAGCATCATGCAACTGCGTGAACGTGGCGCCATCGCCTTGCAGGCTGACTTCAGCAGTGAGCCTGGGATTCTGGCCTTCATCGATCAACTCAAGGCTCAGTGCCAAGGCTTGCGCGCTATCGTGCACAACGCCTCGCAGTGGCTCGCCGAAACACCTGGCGAAGAAGCACAAGCGTTTCGGCAGCTATTCAACGTGCACATGCTTGCGCCCTACCTGATCAACCTGCATTGCAGCGACCTGCTGCTGCAGTCGGAGCACGCCGATATCGTCCATGTCAGTGACGATGTGGTACGCAAGGGCAGCGCCAATCGCCCCGCCTACTGCGCCAGCAAGGCAGGTCTGGAGAGCCTGACCCTGTCATTCGCTGCGCGCCTGGCACCGCGTATCAAGGTCAACAGCATTGCCCCGGCGCTGCTGATGTTCAACGACAGCGACGACGCCGCCTACCGGAGCAAGACCCTGGCCAAATCGGCGCTGGGCATCGAGCCTGGCCCACAGGCCTTCTACCAGAGTTTGCGTTACCTGCTGGACAACCCCTACGTAACCGGAACAACCCTTACCCTCAATGGCGGCCGCCACCTCAAGTGACGCGACTGCCCAGGACACTGCCATGAGCCATCCCCTTTCCCAGCAATACCGCGAAATCCTTGTAGGCCTGGGTGAAAACCCCGAACGCGAAGGCCTGCTCGACACGCCCAAGCGGGCTGCCAAAGCCATGCAATACCTTTGCCACGGCTATCAGCAATCACTGGACGAAATCGTCAACGGCGCCCTGTTCGAGTCCGACAACGACGAGATGGTGATCGTCAAGGACATCGAGCTGTACTCGCTGTGCGAGCACCACCTGCTGCCCTTCATCGGCAAGGCGCATGTCGCCTACATCCCCACTGGCAAGGTGCTGGGGCTGTCCAAGGTCGCGCGTATCGTCGACATGTACGCACGACGCCTGCAGATCCAGGAAAACCTCACCAAGCAGATCGCCGATGCGATCCAGCGCGTGACCAACGCTGCCGGCGTGGCCGTGGTGATCGAGGCCAAGCACATGTGCATGATGATGCGCGGCGTGGAGAAGCAGAACTCGGTGATGAGCAGCTCGGTGATGCTGGGCGCCTTCCGTGAGTCCTGCAACACTCGCCATGAATTTCTGCAACTGATCGGACGGAGCAACTGATGCCGCGACTGGAACCCGGAATGGCGCGCATCCGCGTCAAGGATCTGCGCCTGCGCACCTATATCGGTATCAAGGAAGAGGAGATCAACAACAAGCAGGACGTGTTGATCAACCTCACCATCCTCTACCCTGCCGTCGATGCGGTTGAGGTCAACGATATCGAGCATGCGCTGAACTATCGCACCATCACCAAGGCGATCATCGCCCACGTGGAGGGTAACCGTTTCGCCCTGCTCGAACGCCTGACTCAGGAAATTCTTGATCTGGTCATGGCTCACCAGGCCGTGCGCTACGCCGAAGTAGAAGTGGACAAACCGCATGCCCTGCGCTTCGCCGAGTCGGTCTCCATTACCCTGGCGGGTCATCGCTGACAGCGGCTTGCCGCTCTCCGGCGAGGCTCTTATCATCGCCGCCACCATCTCCCGGAGAGCCCATCATGACCGAGCAAGAACGCCTCGAACTGGAAGCTGCAGCCTTTCGCGCCCTGGTTCAACACCTGCGCACCCGGCCTGACGTACAGAACATCGACCTGATGAACATGGCCGGTTTCTGCCGCAACTGCCTGTCGAAATGGTACAAGGCTGCAGCCGACGATCTTGGCGTAGACGTCAGTGTCGACCAGGCCCGCGAAACCATTTACGGCATGCCCTATGCCGACTGGAAAGCCAAGTACCAGAAAGAAGCCTCGGCTGAGCAGAAAGCCGCCTTTGCCAAAGGAAAGCACGAATGACCGCACTGAACGAACTGCGCAGCCGCCTGCAACAGGACGATTACGCTTTCAGTGAAACCCTGGCCTTTGTCGCCGAGCACTACGACTATCAGCCCAGCGCTTTTCGCAACGGGAACGTGGAGAATGCTGCCGGACAGAACGAAGGCTCCTGCAAGACCCTGGGCCTGGCACTGCTCGAAGGCCTGAGCCAGGACGAAGCCCTGCGCGCCTTCGGCGAACACTACCGCAGCGTGCTGGCCACCCCGCAAGGCAACGATCACGGCAACATTCGCGCATTGCTGGAGCACGGCCTGGAGGGCGTGACGTTCGAGCGCTCCCCCCTGACCCGCAAGGCCTGAAAATACGCCAAGGTGCGACACATCTGTAGCCAAAAGCTTACAGACATCGGATCGCCATCACTTTATTCTGCGCGCCACAACAACGATGGAACACGAGGGATTGTGTTCTGCGCGCGCATGCCGCCCTTCCCTCCTTTTCGCATGCGGCATGGAGCAGCCCCGATGCAACAGACTCTGGCATGGAAACCCGTCACACGCCCGGCGTGGAGACGCTACGTCTGAGCCAGGATGCCAATGGCATTCACGCCACCAGCCACCTCATGCAGGTGATCAGAGGCAACAGCATCGCGGCCAGCTACATGATCGATTGCGACCCACGCTGGCGCTTTCGCCGCCTCTGGCTCAAGGTCGACAACCAGGGGCCGCGCAAGCTCTGCCTGCAACGTGACCTGCGCGGCCACTGGCTACTCAATGGCGAACCGCGCCACGACCTGCAGCATTGCCAGCACATCATGCTCTCGGCTTCGCCCTTCACCCACACCCCCTTGCTGCAACGCAGCGCCCTGGAAACCGGGCAACGCGATGAAGTCACGGTCGCTTACGTGGATGTACTCAGCCTGCGGGTCGAGCCACGCCTGCAGCGCTATCAATGCCTGCGCCGCCATTCCGGTGAAAGCCACTATCGCAGCCAGGTCGAAGGCCATGCCCATGTGGAGCTGAGCGTCGACGACCAGGCTCTGCTACTCATGGCCAACGAACAGTACCTGCGCCTGAGCCAGCGCGAGCTGAAGATCTGCACACTGGTGTAACCGCGCCCCCGGCAGGCCAAGGTGACTCAGATCGGCAACTGACCGAACGCCCAGCGCAACACGAAGAACACCAGCAGCCCGCCGCCGATGGTCGCCAGCAAATGCCGCGTGAAGGCGGCAATGGCAATGGCGGCGACGCCCGCCAGCAGGTAGGCGTTGTTCCAGCTCAGCGCCAAGTGCTGCCCATCCGGCAGTAACATGCCAGGCACCGCGATGGCCGTGAGCACCGCCGTCGGTACGTAGTGCAGCCCCTGCCTGATCACGGGTGGAAAACGCAGATCGGGAAAGGCGAACAGGCTGTAGCGTGTAGCGAAGGTGATCGCCAGCATGCCCAGGATCAGCAACCAGATATCCATCAGCCCCACTCCTCCTGCAGCGCCGGTTTGCGCCGTTCCAACCACACACCGACGACGATACCGCTGGCGGCTGCCGCCATCAGGCCGAGCTTGTAGGGCAAGGCATGGCATGCCAGCGCCACGGCAGCCGCGACCAAGGCCGCCGCTACCTGCGGCTGGTTGCGCAGCATCGGTACGACGATGCCGATGAAGGTCGCCAGCATGGCGAAATCCAGCCCCCATGCGCCGATGTCTGGCACGGCCTGGCCAAACAGCACCCCCACCAACGTGCACAACTGCCAGTTGCCGTACATGGCCAGGGCCGCGCCAAGGAAGTACCAATGCCGGTAGATCCCCTGATCCCCGCGGGCATAACGCTGCACCACCACCGCATAGGCCTCATCGGTGAGCCAGAAGGCCAACGGCATGCGCCAGCGCTTGCGCAAGTGACGCACGTAGGGCTGCAGGCTGGCGCTGTACAACGCATGGCGCAGATTGACCACGAAAGTGGTCAACAACACCACGGCGATACCGGCACCACCGGCCAGCAGGCTGATGGCGATGAACTGCGCCGAACCGGCGAACACCAGCATGGACATGCCCAGGGTTTGCCAGGCATCGAGCCCTGCAGCGCCGGCCAGGCTACCGAAGATGATGCCGAAGGGAATGGCGCCGAGCAGCATCGGCAGCATATCGCGGGCGCCCTGGGTGAATTCGTGTTGACGGGACATGGAACCTCCTTGCGCTGCTGAGCTTAACCGCATGGCCGCTGAAGGTCTTGAACGTTCTTGCGCAAAATCCGGCGCAGACAGCACCGCGCATGCCTGTCTCAGGCCCGCCTACATGAATTACGCCGACTCGCCCAGCACGCTGCGCACAGGCATAGAACAGTGTGCGCCGTAATGGCGCACAAGAGGGTCAGTTGAAGAGGGCATTGAACAGCGACGCATCAGCACGCCAGCTCCGGGACTGGCAACGCAACAAGGGCAGCCAAGCCACATGCGCCACTCAGAACTGCTGCCTGCTGCACGGCCTGCAGGCCAGCATGGGGCACCACGCAGCAGACAAAACAGTGATTCGTTAACCTGCCGCGCAGGCCGCCAGCAACCTGCAGCGCGCGGCAATGGAGAAGGCACTGGGCGAAACCCTCGATACCCAGCCCGAAGAGTGGTTCAAGCTATCTACCAACCGCATCGACCTGATGGTGCAGGTCGAACGCGCGCTGGGCCAGAACGTCGCGAACCTTGCTACCCGGGCTCGGGACGAAGCGGCCCAAAGCCTGTGGCTGATCGTCGCGGCCATGCTCGGCGTGCTCTCGGCCGTGGTGCTCCTGTCGCTGCTGATCATCCGCAACATCAAGTCAGCGGTCAGCGATGTCAACGATACCCTGGTCGCCCTGGCCCGACGCGACCTGACTGCTCACACCCGCTACCAGGGCGGTGACGAGTTCGGTGTGATCGCACGTAATCTCGACCACATGACGCAGCAGATCAAGGACGTGATCCAGGAAATCGGCAATGCGGCGGCGCAGGTCGCCACTGCTGCCGAGGAGTCCTCGGCCGTCGCCTTGCAGACCAGCCAGAACGTGGCGCAACAGCGCCAGGGCACCGATCAGGTCGCCACCGCCATCAACGAGATGAGCGCCACGGTCAAGGATGTCGCCCGCAGCACCACCGAAGCGGCCGAAATGTCGCGCCAGGTCAACGACAATACCCTGCAGGGCAAGAGAGAGATCGAGGACAGCGTACGCCTGGTGCAGGCGCTGTCGACGCAGGCCGAGCAGACCGCGCGGATCATTCTCGAGCTGAAGAAAGAGAGTGATGCCATCTCCTCGGTGCTCGAAGTCATCCGTGGCGTCGCCGAGCAGACCAACCTGCTGGTCCTGAACGCCGCCATCGAAGCCGCCCGTGCCGGCGAACAAGGCCGAGGCTTTGCCGTGGTCGCCGACGAGGTGCGCCAGCTGGCGCAGAAAACCCAGGATTCAACCGTCAGCATCCAGCAGATGATCAGCAACCTGCAAAGCGGCTCCGACCGTGCCGCCAGCTCCATGCAGGAAACCCTGGACAAGGCGCAGGCCAGCGCCGACAACGTGGTCAAGGCCGGCGAGCTGCTGGTACAGATCGCCGATGGCATCGCCAGCATCAGCGACCGCAACATCCAGGTGGCTTCGGCCGCCGAGGAGCAAAGCCTGGTGTCGGAAGAAATCAACCGTAACGTCAACGACATCAATGACCTGGTCATCCAGGTCAGTGCCGCCGCCGAACAGACCGCCGTCAACAGCCGTGAGCTGGCCAGCCTGGCCGATCATCAGCAGCAACTGGTGTGTCGCTTCAAGGTGGGCTGACACCATCCGCGGCCGGTAGCCGGATGCCAGCTGCACGGGCTAACGCCCGGTCGCATTTCGGTGCGCTGTCCATCAATGGCCACCGGTCATGCCAGGGGACGGGCATGACCTATGGTTTATTGGCCTGCAGCCTATCGGTCGAGCTGCAGGCTCTTGCGGATACCCGAATCGAGCATGGCAGCCGGAGCGAATGTGCGCAGCAGGCTACGCGCCACTGGCCTACCTGCAGACCTTGCGCCTGGAAAAGGCCAAGGAGTTGCTGGAAACCACCCGGCTGAATTTTGAGGTGATCACCCGTCACGTCGGCTACGAGGACAGCAACTCGTTCCGCCGCCTGTTCTGCCAGCGGATCGGCGTCTCACCGAGCGCCTTTCGCAAGCGTTTCCAGCGCATGCCGGGCACCCCTGAACCAGGGGCGAAGACCATGCGCTGACGCTGTTCATGTCTCGCTCTGCCGGCCTGCGGCCCGATTCAGCCATTGCGCAAATTCCTGCGCGGCAAGCGGCCTGGAATACAGATAGCCCTGCGCCACCGGATAGCCCTGCTCGCACAGCAGGCGATGCTGCACTTCATTTTCCACGCCTTCGGCTACCACCGTCAGCTGCAGGCTCTTGCCAATGCCCAGGATGGCGCTGCTCAAGGCGCGCGTCGCCTCATCATGCTCCAGGTCGAAAACGAAACTGCGATCGAGCTTCAGTTCCGATATGGGCAGCCGCCGCAGATAACTGAGGCTGGAGTAGCCCGTACCAAAGTCGTCCAGTGACAAACGGATGCCCTGTCGATGCAGCTCATCGAGGACTTTCATCGTGCTGGGGTTGCTGTCGAGAAGGATGCTTTCAGTCAGCTCCAGCGTCAGATCCTCTGGCAGCAGGGCATTGGCCTGCAGGGTCTTGGCCAGAAAGCCCGGCAAGTCGAGGTTATGGAAGCTGGTCGGCGACAGGTTTACCGATATCAGCGGCACGCGCAGCCCCGCAGCGCGCCACTCGGCCAACTGCCGGCAGGCCTCCTGCACGGCCCAATGCCCCAGTTCGACGATCAGGCCACACTCCTCAGCCAGGGCAATGAAACGCACGGGCGGAACCTCGCCCAGCTCTGCGTGCGTCCAGCGCGCTAACACTTCGATGCCATAAAGACGCCCGTCGGCCAGATCGATTTGCGGCTGGTAATGCAGGTGCAGCCCACCCTGCCTGATCGCCTGGCGCAAGGCGCCCTCCATCTGCAGACGCTCCTGCGCCAGCCTGTTGATTTCACTGCTGTAGAAATGGAAGCGGCCTCGTCCACTGCTTTTGGCCTGGTACATGGCCATGTCGGCGCGCCCCATCAGCGTCTCCATGTCACGCCCGTCATTGGGATACATGGCGATGCCGATGCTGCCGGAAACCTGCAGGCTGGTTCCAGCCAGGCTGAACGGTTCCGCCAGTAATTGCAGCAGACGCTCGGCCACCAGCGTCACCTCATTGGCATCGCAACCGGGCAGGACCACGACGAACTCATCACCCGACTGGCGCCCGGCGATGTCCGACTCGCGCAAGACACTCTGGATACGCGCGGCAACCTGACGCAACAGATCGTCTCCGGCGGAATGCCCGAGTGAATCATTGACGTGCTTGAAGCGGTCAAGGTCGATGAACAACACCGCCAGCCACTCGGCCTCTCGCGTGACAGTGGCAATTGCCTGATCCGCCCGGGTCTGCAGCAGACTGCGGTTGGGCAGCCCGGTAAGGGCGTCGTAGAACGCCAGTTGGCGTATGCGCCGGCGTGTCTGTTCACGCTCCAGCGCCAGCCCGCATAAATGCTGACAGGCCTCGACCAGGCGCCTGTAGAACTGCATCGAGCAATCCTGCGGCGCGCGGCGGAAGTAAAAGGCGAAGGTACCGACAACTCGCTCTTGTGCGTTGAGCACAGGAGCGGACCAGCAGCCCCGAAAGCCCAGCGGCAACACCAGATCACGGAAATCGGCCCACAGTGGATCAGTGGCAATGTCATCGACCCAGACATATGCCTTGCGCCAGGCCGCCGTCCCGCATGAACCGACGGCCGGCCCGATTGCCACGCCATCGAGTTTTTGCTGGTACTCCAGCGCCAGGCCTGGTGCCGCCAGCGGGTGCAGCAGACCACTTTCGTCTACCTCGAGAATCGAGGCGACCACTTCGGGGGCAATACGCTCGACCTCCATGCAGATCAGCTCCAGCACCTCGGTCAGTGGCCGCTCCCGGGCCATGGCCTCCATGACCGAGTGCTGCAATACCTCATGCATCTTGGCCTGAGTGATGTTGGTCAGGATGGTCACCGTCAGTTGCCACTGCCCGGCGCCATCCATGATCGGGTTGCTGATGATCTTGACCCAGTAACGCTGTCCGTCCTTGCCCTCGACGACCTCCTCGCGCTCAACCGGCAAGCCTGCTGTCAGCGTGGTTCGATATCGCTGCAAGCACTCGGCATCCTTGTCAGGAGCAAGCAGGGCGATGAGCTCCTGCCCCAAGACCTCTTGCGCCGTCCAGCCAAACATCCGGCAGAAGCCGGCATTGACGTAGACGATGTACGGATTCGCATCACTGATCACCACAGCCGAGTCGCTGGCATCGGCCACCAGCGACAACTGCCTGAGATGGCGCTGCTGTTCCTGTTCGTGCTGCATCCGCTCGGTGATATCGATGGCGACCTGCATGATCTGCCGTACCCGGCCGGCCTCATCCATGACCGGCATGTAGGTGGTCTGCAGCCAGCAACTGTGGCCACCCTGGCGCAGGCGTTCGACCTGCCCGCTGTATGCTGCGCCGGCACTCAGGGGTTGCCAGAAACGCTCGTGCGCCACAGGCTCGGCGCTGTCGGCACTACAGAAGAACGAATGATGCTGCCCGGCAACCTGCTCCGTGGAATAGCCGAACAAGGCCAGATAGTTGTCGTTGGCACGCACGAGCCGACCATCGGGAGCAAATTCAGCGATGGCCATGACCCGCTCCAGTGCAGCCCATTGCGCATCAAGCAGTGTTTTCAAAATGATCGAACTCCACGGGCACCATAAAAGCACATTGGTATCATCGCATGCCGTACGCAGAGCACAAGACCGATCCAGCCGCGGGGCTCGGCACACTCGAACACCGCCTCTCTGTGGCATGGCCACTGCAGCGTCAGTCCCTCGCCATCTGCTCCATGGATTCAGCCTAGATCATCGCGCCGTGGTCGCTCGGTGGTGATTCGCTCGATGCAGCGAACCCTGGGCGGCTGACAACAGCAGTGATGTGTCGAGCAGGGACACAACATGCCAGCGGGGAGGCCGCTTTTCGTGACCAGGTTACCCGGCGATAACCCTGCGACTGTACGTGCCCGACTGGCTGCCAGCTTCCAGGCCTGGAGTACGATGCCACTCGTAGCCGAGCGCTGCCCGGTGCGCGATGTACTCGACCAGGTAGGCAGCAAATGGACGATGCTGATCCTACTGGCTCTCACCCGGCAGGCGCTGCGTTTCAGTGAGGTACAGCGAGCCGTGCCGGATATCTCCAAGCGCATGTTGACCCAGACCCTGCGTGAACTGGAACGCGACGGCCTGCTAGAACGGACGGTCTACCCCACCAAACCGCCCAGCGTGGAATACCGTCTCAGCGTATTGGGCGAGTCGCTGCTGGTACCGCTGGCCGGGTTGATTGCCTGGGCCGAGGATAGCCACAGCACAATCGCCCAGGCCCGTGCCCGCTACGACGCGGCAAAGCCGGCATCGGCCCAATGCCGATCAGATAAGCTTGCCAAAGCGGTCTTTCGTAGGAGCCCCGCCCCGGGGCGAAGCTTTTCAATCGCGTATCGCCCTGGTTCGCGGCGGGGCGCCGCTCCTACCCATTTGCAGCTTCGACGCTTAACTGACAGACATTAGGCATCGGCCTGAGCCTTGCCAGGCATATCGGGAAAGCGGCCGCGACCTATGACCACATACAGATAACGCTAATCCATCTTATTTAAATTAAGTTAGCCTGCTAAGCTTGGCGCCCCGCTTTCTTGCCTGTTCGGATAGTTCCTCGATGTCGCCGCTCCAGCGCTGCCTGTTGCCCTTTCTGGCCCTGCCCCTGATCGCCTGCGAGCAGCAAGCGAACTTCACGGCGGCAGAGCCGGGAGAGGCACTCTCGGCAGGCACCGCCACGGTACGCAAGTTCGATCACAACGCCTTCTCCCAGCCCTCGGCCAATCTGGCGCCGAGCCGGCGCCTGGACTTTGCCGTAGGCAACAGTTTCTTCCGCAATCCCTGGGTCACCGCGCCCGCCACCACCACAGCACGTGATGGCCTCGGTCCGCTGTTCAACACCAACGGCTGCCAGAACTGTCACCTCAAGGATGGACGCGGCCACCCACCGGAGCCCAATGCCGTCAGCGCCGCCTCCATGCTGGTGCGCCTGTCGCTGCCCGCTGGCGCGGAGCATGCACACTGGCTGGTACGCCATGGCGTGGTGCCTGAACCGACCTATGGCACTCAACTGCAGGATATGGCCAACCCCGGCGTAGCCCCAGAAGGCAAGGTTCGCGTGACCTACCGCAGCGTGCCGGTGCGCTTCGCCGACGGCACGCTGGTGGAACTGCGCAAACCGCAGCTGGAAATCACCCAGCTCGGTTATGGCGACATGCACCCGGAGACCCTGTTTTCCACCCGCATCGCCTCGCCGATGATCGGCCTCGGCCTGCTCGAAGCCATCGCCGAACAGGACATCCTGGCGAACGCCGACCCGGACGACGCCAACGGCGACGGTATTTCCGGCCGCCCCAATCAGGTCTGGGATCGCCAACAGCAGCGTACGGTGCTCGGCCGCTTCGGCTGGAAGGCTGGTCAGCCCAACCTCAATCAGCAGAACGCCGACGCCTTCGCCAATGACATGGGCCTGACCACCACATTGATTGCCCATGACAACTGCACCGCCGCGCAGACCGAGTGCCTCGCTGCGCCCCATGGCGGCGAAC
Source organism: Ectopseudomonas mendocina (assembly GCF_008041835.1). Classification (GTDB taxonomy): domain Bacteria; phylum Pseudomonadota; class Gammaproteobacteria; order Pseudomonadales; family Pseudomonadaceae; genus Aquipseudomonas. The sequence continues at coordinate 10,576 of NZ_VRYE01000034.1, read as the reverse complement.
CGGAGGTCAGCGACAACATCCTCGCCAGCGTGCTGTTCTACAGCCGCAACCTCGGCGTACCGGCGCGGCGCGATGTCGACAGCCCCGCAGTGCTCAAGGGCAAGAGCCTGTTCCATCAGGCCGGCTGCCAGAAGTGCCATACGCCCAGTTTCACCACCTCGGCCGATGCCGCCGAGCCGGAACTGGCCAACCAGTTGATCCGTCCCTATACCGATCTGCTGCTGCACGATATGGGCGAAGGCCTGGCCGATGGCCGCGAGGAATTTCTCGCCAGCGGCCGTGAATGGCGCACGGCGCCGCTGTGGGGCATCGGCCTGACCCAGGCGGTCAATGGCCATACCCAGTTCCTCCATGACGGTCGGGCACGCAACCTGCTGGAGGCCATTCTCTGGCACGGTGGCGAGGCCGAAGCGGCCAAGCAGCATGTGCTGCGTTTCGATGGCGAAGAGCGCTCCGCCCTGCTCGCCTTCCTCAATTCCCTCTAAGGAGCCTGCAATGTTGCATAGAACCCTGATCGCCTCACTGCTAGGTCTGGCTCTGCTCGGTTGCGGCCAGCAGGATCCTCGCGCCAAGGTCAGCGCAGCGTTGGCCGACGGCGTATTGCTGCCGGCCTACAACAGCTGGCAGGAAGCTGATCGTCAGTTGGCTGTGAATGCCGAGGCGTTCTGCACAGGTAATGCTGATGTGACTGCAGCACGCCAGGCCTTTCTCGGTGCGCAGAGTGCCTGGGCCGGTTTGCAGCCCTTGCTGGTGGGGCCGCTGGCCGAAGGCAATCGTGCCTGGCAGATCCAGTTCTGGCCGGACAAGAAGAACCTGGTGCAGCGTCAGGTCGAGGCCCTGCTCAAGAGCAAGCCGCAACTGAACAACGATGACCTGGCCAAGGCCAGCGTGGTGGTGCAAGGGCTGACGGCCTACGAATACATGCTGTTCGACCCGGCGCTGGATCTCACTCAAGCCGAGCAGAAAGCGCGCTATTGCCCATTGCTGCAAGCCATCGGCCAACACCAGCAGGCCCTGGCAGTGCAGATCATGGATGAGTGGCAAGGCAAACCGGGCATGGCCGAACAGCTCAAGGCATTCCCCAACGAACGCTACGCCGACGCCAACGAAGCCATCGCCGACCTGCTGCGCGTACAAGTCACTGCACTCGATGGCCTGAAGAAAAAACTCGGCGCGCCCATGGGCCGGCAGAGCAAAGGCATCCCTCAGCCCTACCAGGCCGCAGCCTGGCGCAGCGCCGCCAGCCTGGCCAACCTGGGCGCGGCACTGGCCAATGCCGAACTGCTCTGGCACGGCAGCAACCGTGACGGCATCCAGACCCTGCTGGGCGACGATCAGGCTGACCTGGCCAACCGCATCGACGCCGCTTACCAGGACACCCGCCAGCGCCTGGCCGCACTCGACAAGCCACTGGGCGACTTGCTGGCCGATGAAGCCGGTCGCGCAGCCCTGAACGAGCTGTACGACAGCCTCAATCGCCTGCATCGCCTGCAGGAAAGCGAGCTGGCCAAGGCGCTCGACGTACAGATCGGCTTCAACGCCCACGACGGGGACTGAACATGCGCCGCAGAGCCTTCCTCGGCCTTGGCGCAGCCGCTGCCGGCCTGGCGGCCGCCGGTGCTTTCGGCGGCTGGACGTGGTTCGGCCCGGCGGGACAACCGCTGTTGTTATCGGCCCGCGATGACGCCGATGGCAGGCACTACGCCGTCGGCTATCGTCTCGATGGCCAGCGCGCCTTTGCCACTGCGGTGAACGAACGCTGCCATGACGTGGTACCCCACCCCAGCTTGCCACTGGCGCTATTCGTTGGCCGCCGCCCGAGCACCGAGAGCTACCTGATCGACACCCGCGACGGCCGCCTGCTGCAAACGCTGCAGACACCGGCCGACCGGCACTTCAACGGCCATGCGGTGTTCCACAAAGACGGTGAGTGGCTGTACAGCACCGAGAACGATACCCGCGAGCCGGGTCGCGGCGTACTCGGCGTCTATCGCCTGCAGGGCGAGCAACTGCTGCGTAATGGCGAACACAGCACGCATGGCGTCGGCCCGCACCAACTGCTGTGGATGCCCGATGGCGAAACCCTGGTGGTGGCCAACGGCGGCATCCGCACCGAAGCGGAAAGCCGTGTGGAGATGAACCTCGACGCCATGCAGGCCAGCCTGGTGCTGATGCAGCGCGACGGCAGCCTGGTCAGCCAGGAGTACCTGGCCGATCGGCAGAACAGCATCCGCCACCTGGCTGTCGCGCGCGACGGCACCGTGGTCAGCGGCCAACAGTACATGGGCGACATGCACGATGCCGTACCGCTGCTGGCAATCAAGCGCCCCGGCCAGCCGTATCAACCTTTCGCCCTCGGCGAAGTGCAGCGTGCGGCGATTAACCAGTACACCGCCAGCGTGGCCATCCACGACGAGCTGCGCCTGCTGGCGATGACCGCACCGCGCGGCAACCGTTTCTTCATCTGGGATCTGGACAGCGCCCAGGTGCGTCTCGACGTGCCGCTAGCGGACTGCGCAGGCGTGGGTGCGGTCGCCGACGGCTTCGTCGTCACCTCCGGCCAGGGCCGCTGCAGGCTCTACGACTGCAGCGGCGAGCGCATCCTGGCCAAGGCACTGGAGTTGCCGGCCGGCCTGTGGGACAACCATCTGCGTCTGGCCTGAGGCCATCCATCTCAGGCTCGGGGTGGATCATCCCTGAACACCTGGCGCATCCGTTCGAGATAGCGCCGGGCACCCAGGCCGAGTGGCTGCGACTTCATCCAGATCAGGTCTACCCACAGGCGCAGGCGGCCGGTCATGTTGTTGAAACGCACTTCAGTGACCGCCCCGGAAGCGATCAGCGGCTGCACCAGAGGCTGTGGCAGGTAGGGCCAACCCAGGCCGGCCTGGACGAGTTCCAGGGTCGCCTGATAACTGTCGGTCAACCAGAAGCGCCGTGACAGCACCATACGGGGATCGGCGCCCTGAGGTCTGCCTGAACCGACCATGATCTGCCGCTGCTCTGCCAGCAGCTCTTCAGGTACCGCGAGGTTCTGCTCCTGGGCCAGCACATGTCCGGGCGCCACGACCGCCACCAGCAGTTGGCTGCCCGCCTCGAGAAAGGACTCGCGTTCATCGATTCCCGGTCGCTCGAAGACCACCGCCAACTGTACCGTACCTTCCTGCAGACAGCATGCGCACGGCATCGATCGTGATGATCCTGATCGCCTTCGCGGCGAGCCTCGGCTACATCATGACCCTGATGCAGATTCCGTCGAAGATCACCACCGCGTTCCTGACCTTCTCGGACAACCGCTACGTGATCCTGATGTGCGTGAACTTCATGTTGCTGGTGCTGGGCACGCTGATGGACATGGCGCCGCTGATCCTGACCCCGACTCTGCTGCCGGTGGTGACCTCTTTCGGTGTAGACCCGGTACACTTCGGCATGATCATGCTGGTCAACCTGGGTATCGGCCTGATCACTCCGCCAGTGGGTGCAGTGCTCTTCGTCGGTGCCGCCATCGGCAAGGTCACCATCGAAAACACCGTGAAGGCCCTGCTGCCGTTCTACCTCGCGCTGTTCGCCGTGCTGATGGCCGTTACCTACATCCCCACTATCTCGCTGTGGCTGCCGAGCGTGGTGCTCTGACAGCCAACCCGGGGCATTGCACGAGACTCCGCCCAATCGGGCGGCGTTTTGCTTTAGGGCCTGCTTGCAGGCCATGACTAGACAGGATTGACGTCATGCCAGGTTCCACCCCATTTCCCCGTCACATCGCCGTTCTGATCCTCGCGTCGCTGGCCTGCTCGTTTGCCGGCAACCATATCGCCGCGCGGATCGCCTTCGACCATGACACAGGCCTGCTCCTGGCGATGCTCGCGCGCGCCGGCGTGACCCTGCTGGTACTGGTCGCGCTGGTGCTGTGGCGACGCGAGTCGTTGAAACTGGGGCGGGCCACCTGGGGCTGGCAGATTCTTCTCGGCCTGCTGATCGCCATCCAGAGCTTCTGCATCTACTCGGCCGTGGCGCGCATTCCAGTGGCACTGGCGCTGCTGGTGGTGAACCTGTCGCCGATTCTTCTGGCCTTGCTCACCTGGGTGCTTGGCGGCCCGGCACCGACGCGCCAGGCACTGGGGATCATGGGCGTTATCCTGTTCGGCTTGGTACTGGTGCTCGACGTGCCCGGACGCCTGAGCAGCAGCGCCGCGCCGGATGGCGAATGGATCGCCGGCATTCTGTTCAGCCTGACCGCTGCCGGGGTGTTTGCCGTCGCCCTGTGGATCACCGAACACCGTCTCTCCAGCCTGGCCGGCTCGGTACGCAGCATGCTGACCCTGGCGGTGGTGTTCAGCGCCTCCACCCTGCTCGGCGCCAGCGGCCTGATTCCGGGCGGCTTGAGCCTGCCCAGTGCAAGCGTCGGCTGGATCGCACTGGCCTGCCTGGTGCTGCTCTATGGTGCCGCCTTCTCCGCCCTGTTCATCTGCATGCCACGCCTGAACATCGCGCGTAATGCACCGGTCATGAACATGGAGCCGGTGGCCGGCATGATCCTCGGCTGGCTGATCCTGGGTCAGGTATTGGGGGCACTGCAGGTGGTCGGCGGCCTGGTCGTGGTCAGCGGCATCGTCGCCCTGGCCTATCGCCGCTAAAAAAGCGTCATGTGCGCTGGTTCCTGACTGGCACTGAAGCGCACGCGGCGGCAGGCTTCAGCCGTGCAGCGCTTCAGCCTCGGCCGCTTCGTGCGCCTGACGCAAGCGCTCGCGGCTGTTGGTCAGGTGCAGACGCATGGCCGCACGCGCCGCTTCGGCATCCTGACGCGCAATGGCCTCGAAGATCTGCTCGTGCTCACGCTCCAGGCGCGCCATGTAATGGCTCTGGTCATCACGCGCCAGGCTGGCGGAATTGACCCGGGTCCGCGGGATGATACTGGTGCCCAGATGGCTGAGGATATCGGTGAAATAACGGTTACCGGTGGCCTCGGCAATGCGTAGGTGAAACTGGAAGTCCGAGGACACTGCATCACTGGCATGCGCGGCACTTTCGTTGATGGCATCCAGTGCCTCACGGATGGCCTTGAGCTGTGCATCGGTACGACGCGCCGCCGCCATGCCCGCAGACTCGACCTCGAGGCTGATACGCAGCTCGAGAATGGCCAGCACGTCGTGCAGGGTGACGATGGTCGCCGGGTCGATGCGAAAACCACTGGCACTGGGCGTGTCCAGCACGAAGGTGCCAATGCCGTGACGCGTCTCCACCAGGCCGGCAGCCTGCAAACGCGACAAGGCCTCGCGTACCACCGTACGGCTGACGCCCTGTTCCTCCATGATCGCCGATTCGGTCGGCAGCTTCTCCCCGCGCTTGATCAGCCCATCACGAATGCGCTGCGACAGCTCGGCCACCAATTCCTGAGCCAGGCTGCGGTGTTTGCGACGAGCACGAGGTTGAGCGTTTTGCGTATCCATGGTGGACGAATTCTCGAATTTAGACGCGTGGCTTTGCCGCCATGATAGCCCAGCAGTTGTACGATGACGCTATGAATTCCCGACATTTATAGCCCCAGGAGCGCCACATGCCAACGACCCTGCTGACCCTGCGCGATAGCCTGAAACAACTGACCCTCGCCCCGGAACTGGGCGCCAGCCTGGTCAACAGGGCTCGCCTGAGCGATGGTCGAGCGCTGCTGCGACACAGCGACGAGCAGGCGCTAGCCGCCGGGGTGTGGTTTTGCGCTGAAGACAAACTGTCCAGTCAGTGGGTCGAGTTGCCGCCGGCATGAAACTTCGAAGAGCCGACCCTGCTGCCACAGCAACTCGTCGACAATGCCTTTACCCAATGGCCGGGCATGGCGCGCATCATTCAAGCGGATGCCGATTATCAACTGGTCTGCGAGGCCGAAGGCAGCGATGTATTTCTGTTGTTCTGTCCGCAGGCGCAGAACTTCTTCTGTTTCTAGCCCGCCACTCATCCGGTCAATGCGCATCACCTGCCAACGCGCCCGGGCTTGCAGTTACTGGCTCACAGACAAAGTTGCCAACTGCACTTGCGCTTGCATTACCAGGCGCTAGCAGGCCGTTGAAAAACGTAGGCGAGGCAGCCAATGCAAGGCAAAAATAGGCGAAAAACGGTCGGAGTCGCGCTCGACTTTACGAGCTGTAAATGAGCATTTTGATCGGACTCGCGCACGAGCCTGTTTTTAACGCAGCAGTGGCAACGCAGATAGTTTTTCAACAGCCTGCTAAGAGGCTGATTGCTGGACATTGGCCAGGCGTTAGTGATAATACGCGACAGTTACTGCATGCAACTTTTCTCGTAATAAAGTTACAAACAGTCAAGTAGCGAAGAACACGGAGAAGATTGCGCACGCTTTGCACGATCATCTCCTTGCCACTCAAGGCAAAGCCCCTGATCGATTCCTGACCGCTGCAGTGAAGCCTGGCGTTTCACGTGTCCTGTGGGTCGATCACAACATACAGGTAGAACACGTGACGAAAGACGAACTGCGCGCCGAACTTGAGCGCCAGGCGCAGCGTTACAAGGATGTATACGGCGGAGAAGTCATCACCTACGCCGCTCAACCGGACCCTGACCGCAAACCCTGGCGCAAGAAACCCAGCCTGCTCGATCAGGCCTTCGAGAAGGAAATCGAGAAGATCGAGAAAGAACGCCAGGACAAGCAGGAAGCCGCTGGCGAAGCTGCCGGCCAGTAACAGCCTGCCGTGCCGGGTTCATCTGCCCGGCCACAGTGGGCGCGCTGATAACGACATTTCGCATCACACCCGCGAACCTGACCACACAGCACTGGATGTTCGCCTTCGCAGGGTGACGACCGTTTCTAGCGCTTCTTGCCCCCCATCAACGACCCCATCAGTCCGCGCACCAGTTGCCGGCCTAGCTGGTTGGCCGCCTGACGCAAGGCACTTTTCATGGCGCTGCCCAGTAGATCGCTGGCCATATCGCCCAGCCCTGGCTCTACCTGCTGTTTTCCTGCTGCCTTGGCTGGCGCGGCATCACGAGCCTGTTCGGCACGAGCGTTGAGCAGCTCGTAGGCCGACTCGCGGTCGACAGGCTTGTCATAGCGCCCCGCCAGCGATGACTGGCGCACCAGCGCGGCACGTTCGGCATCGCTCAGCGGGCCGATACGTGACTGCGGCGGCGCGATGGCCACGCGCTGGACCATGGCCGGCGTGCCCTTCTCCTCCAGCGTACCAACCAGCGCTTCGCCGATACCCAACTCGTTGAGTACGCTGAGCGTGTTGAACGCCGGGTTCGGGCGAAAGCCATCAGCCACGGCGCGCAGAGCCTTCTGCTCCTTGGCCGTGAAGGCGCGCAGACCATGCTGAATGCGCAGGCCGAGCTGGGCCAGCACATCATCAGGTAAATCACCCGGCGACTGGGTGACGAAATACACGCCGACCCCTTTGGAGCGAATCAGTCGCACCACTTGCTCCAGACGTTCCTGCAGCGCCTTGGGCGTACCCTGAAAGAGCAGATGCGCCTCATCGAAGAACAGCGCCAGCAGCGGCTTGTCGGCATCGCCACGCTCCGGCAACTGCTCAAACAACTCGGCCAGCAGCCATAACAGAAAGGTTGCGTAGACCTTGGGCGCCTCATGCACCAGGCGCGAGGCATCGAGCAGATGCACGCGGCCTCGGCCATCACGATCCGGGTGCAACAGGTCTTCGAGCTGCAACGCCGGCTCACCGAACAGGGCTTCGGCACCCTGCTGCTCCAGACTGGCCAAACGGCGTAACAATGCCTGCGCCGAGGTGCTGGTAAACAACGCAGCGTCTTCCCCGAGCACCTGCGGGTTGTCCTTGAGATGGCCAAGCAGCGCTTTCAGATCCTTCAGGTCGAGCAGCAGCAATCCTTCGCGATCCGCCACCTTGAAGGCAGCATAGAGTGCTGCCTGCTGACTGTCGGTCAACTCCAGCAGCGCACCAAGCAACAGGGGCCCCATCTCGCTGAGCGTGGTGCGCAAAGGGTGGCCGCTACGGCCATGCACGTCCCACAGGGTCACCGGATAAGCCTGCGGTTGGTGGTTGAGCCAGGGCATGCTGGCGATACGCTCGGCGACCTTGCCCTGCGGCGCACCGGCGGCGCCGAGGCCACACAGGTCACCTTTGACATCAGCCGCGAATACCGCCACACCGGCATCGCTGAAAGTCTCGATCAGGCGCTGCAGGGTCACCGTTTTACCGGTACCGGTTGCGCCCGCGATCAGCCCGTGACGATTGGCCAGGCGCAACGGTTGCGCCACCGCCTGCCCATCACTGCCAGCACCCAATACAAACTGCGAAATCAAAGGCATCTTGCCATCCTCTGGGTTAAAGCTTTACTGCAGGTATGCCGACATACAAATAGAACGAAACGTCACCCTGCCTGCTGCAACAGCCCACCACAGCGCCCCAAGAACGCCATGGTGGAACACAAGACTGGTTCCAGAGCCATCCGGATACAACACAACATGAACAAAAACCTGCAGTTCAGCCACAAGATTTTGCTCGCCGCATCCCTTGTGGTCATCGTCGCCTTTTCCCTGTTCACTCTCTACAACGATTACCTGCAACGCAATGCCATCCGCGAAGACCTGGAGAACTACCTGCATGAAATGGGCAATGTAACGGCCAGCAATATTCAAAACTGGTTGTCCGGGCGCATCCTGCTGGTGGAAAGCGCCGCCCAGTCGATCAGCAATGACAGCGAGCAGGAGCGCGTGATCAAACTGCTGGAACAGAAGGCGCTAACCTCTTCCTTCGCCTTTACCTACCTGGGCACCGAGAGCGGCGGCTTCACCATGCGCCCGGATGAGCAGATGCCCGCCGACTACGACCCGCGCAGCCGCCCCTGGTACAAGGACGCCATGGCTGCCGGCAACACGACCCTGACCGAACCTTACATGGATGCAGCAACCAGCGAGCTGATCATGACCGTTGCCACCCCGGCCAGGCCCGCTGGCGTGGTCGGCGGCGATCTGAGCCTGCAAACCTTGGTCGATATCATCAATGCCCTGGATTTCGACGGCATCGGCCATGCCTTCCTGGTCAGTGCCGACGGCAAGGTTCTGGTGCACCCGGACAAAGACCTGGTCATGAAGAACCTCAAGGAGATCTATCCACAGGACACCCCGAGCATCAGCAAGGCATTCAGCGAATCCACACTGAACGGTGCCCCCCGTATCCTTACCTTCACCCCGGTTCAGGGGCTGCCCTCGGTCAACTGGCACGTAGGCCTGTCCATCGACAAGGCCAAGGCCTACGCGATGCTCAGCGAGTTCCGCGCCTCAGCCATCGTCGCCACGGTGATTGCCGTGGTACTGATCATTGCCCTGCTCGGCTTGCTGATCCGCGTGCTGATGCAGCCGCTGACCGCCATGGGCAAGGCCATGGAGGACATTGCCCAGGGTGAAGGAGACCTGACCAAGCGCCTGACGATCCAGTCCAACGATGAATTTGGCGCGCTGGCGCGCTCTTTCAACCAGTTCGTCGAACGTATCCACAGCTCCATCCGCGAGGTGTCTTCGGCGACCGTCCAGGTCAACGAAGTCGCGAAACTGGTGGTCAATGCCTCCAACTCATCGATGGCCAACTCCGACGAACAGTCCAGCCGCACCAACAGCGTGGCTGCGGCAATCAACCAACTCGGCGCCGCCGCGCAGGAAATCGCCCGCAACGCCGCTGACGCCTCAAGCCGGGCCTCGGATGCACGGCATCAGGCCGAGGACGGCGGCAAGGTGGTGCAGCAGGCGATCCGCTCGATGAGCGAACTCTCCGACAAGATCAGCGACGCCTGCGCCAAGATCGAGATGCTCAACAGCAAGACTGTGGATATCGGTCAGATTCTCGAAGTGATCAAAAGCATCTCCCAGCAGACCAACCTGCTGGCACTCAACGCCGCCATTGAAGCAGCCCGTGCCGGCGAGGCGGGACGCGGTTTCGCCGTGGTCGCCGACGAGGTGCGCAACCTGGCGCACCGCACCCAGGAGTCGGCACAGGAAATCGAGAAGATGATCGAGGAACTGCAGGTCGGTTCACGCGAATCGGTCACCACCATGACCGAAAGCCAGCGCCACAGTGAAGACAGCGTGCAAATTGCCAATCAGGCCGGTGAGCGCCTGGAGACTGTGACGGCCCGCATCGGCGAGATCGACGGCATGAACCAGTCGGTAGCGACTGCGACCGAAGAACAAACCTCGGTGATCGAATCACTGAACATGGACATCATCGAGATCAATACCCTCAACCAAGAAGGCGTGGAAAACCTGCAGGCGACATTGCGCGCCTGCGACGACCTGGAACAACAGGCCGTACGCCTCAAGCACCTGGTCGACAGCTTCCGTATCTAGCAGCCTGTCGGACTTGAAATCATAAATGGACAGAGCGCGACAAAGACAAAGCGAATTGCCCACTATTTGAGCGTTTTTAACCGGTTGTTGCCCTGAATTTCCTGAATTCGAGCGGATTCAGCCTCTGTTAACGCATTTTGAACGGAATGCGGGCGCAACGTGGCCAGGCGTTTCCAGTTCCACGCCAGGCACACCAGGGTCCATTCGTTCTGGACCTTCTCCAAACCCCGCAGCAGGAACTGAAGGAAG